>NZ_LMUY01000015.1:345945-346374 GCF_009765685.1 Acidisphaera sp. L21
GCCGCAGGCGCCGCCGATGAAGATGAGAGCCAAGGCGATGCCGAGCGTCGGCAAGGAGGCTCCCTTGGCGCGGAGCAAGGTGGGCAGAAACAAGAGGAAGGTGACCCCGGCAGCGCCGTCCAGCATGCCGATAGCCAAGAGCAGGCCGAAGCCCCCCTTTCCTTTGCCCTTGGCGGCGGCCTTGGATTGCGCGGGTTCGGGCTGGTCAACCTGCGGCATAAGCAACTGGATGAGCAGTGCCACTGCCGCGCCCAGCCCGGCGACGATCCACAACGACGACCGCCAAGGAAGCATCGTGAGCAGCAGCGCCAGCAGGGGCGGTAGCGACGCTTTGCCGATGTCGCCCGCGAAGTTGTAGGTGCCAAGTGGGCCGCGGGCGCCCTTCCCGTAGGCGCGGGACACGGCGGCGGAAGCGAGAGGGTGTTGCGT
>NZ_LMUY01000015.1:346395-353026 GCF_009765685.1 Acidisphaera sp. L21
AAGAGTGCCGAGGGCCAAGACGGTTCGCGGGCCGAAGATACGGGCCAGGTGCGTGGACGGCACCTGCAGGAGGGCGAGGCTTCCGACGTAGAGGGCGCGCAGAACCGCCATGGCTCCGTAGCCGAGGGCGAACTGGCTCTGCCAGACGGGTAAGAGCACGTAGATGCTGGACGTGTAACCATCGTGCAACGCGTGGGCAAGGCATGCGGTTAGCAGGCTGCGCGACTTCGTCGGAGGCGAGGTCGCCGGTGTCGCCTTGTGGTCCGCCAAGGCTGCCGCCGAAGGAAATCTCATACCAAACAGGATGAGATGGGAGTGCAATCCTGACAAACGATGTATTCTGCGATTTTACGCCAGGAAAACTCCTGTCATGGTGCAGCCTCTTCCGCCTCTGAATGCAGTCCGTGCCTTCGTGGCAGCTGCGCGTCATGGCAGCTTCAAGCTGGCCGCGGACCAACTTGGCGTGACCTATGGCGCGGTCAGCCGCCAGGTGGCTCTGCTGGAGCAGTGGCTTGGCCGTCCGGCACTATTCCGCCGCCTCAGTCGGGGCGTGGCGCTGACGCTCGAGGGCGAGGCGCTCTTGGCGGAGTTCGGCCCGGCGCTCGACCGTATCGGCGCGGCGGCGCGCACCCACCGAGCCCGCAAAGGCGCACCGGCAGCGACGATTTTGCGGGTGAACGCGCTGGCGACGTTCAGCCTGCGCTGGCTGCTGCCGAGGCTGACGTTGTTTCGCACCGTTCACCCGGAGATCGAAGTTCGACTGACCACGTCCAACGAGCCGATCGACGCCTTGCGAGACGACTTCGATGTCGTGATCCGCGGCGGTCCGGACACGTTCCACGGCTATACGTGCCACCTTATCGCGGAAGAATACCGGCTTCCTCTCTGCAGCCCAGCCCTCCTCCGGCAAGTAGCATTAGACGTTCCGATGGACCTTGAACGGCACACACTCCTCCATGTCGCGACAATGCCAAAGCTGTGGAACGGCTGGCTGATCACAGCGGGATACCCAAACCTACAACCCGCGGCTGGTCTGACGCTGGACCATTTTTACCTCGCCATACAGGCGGCGGCTGACGGCCTTGGCGTGGCGATTGGGCCGCGCACGCTAGTTAGTGACGATCTACGAGCGGGACGGCTTGTGGCGCCATTCCCCGACATCAGCCTGCCGGCGCGAGCCTATTACGCCTATATACCCGAAGGCAGTCCGACCAATCCGTCTGGGAACATCTTTCGCGAATGGCTTGCGGAAGCGGCTACGTCGCGGGCGACGCTGCCTTGAGCACGCCGGACGTGGCGGCCGTCTGCCCCGCTATCCAGCGCACGCAGCCGATTGCCGCACTCGCCATACGGAGCGTCAATTTGGCGCTGGTGGCGGGCTCTGCTGCCCGTTGCACGGGCCATGTCGCGGCGAGTCCAGGCTTTCGGTCTTCTGAAATGCTGGCGCGGGGACCGTGACGTTTTCGGCGGCCAGCACCAGCTACAATCACACCGGGTTGGCAAATGAATTTTTTGGGGAAGAGCAAATGTCGACTGATGGCCGGCCGAAAAAGCCGGAAGCAGGTTTGCCGGACTGGCCCGGCAGGGAAGCCTCGTGATCTTCGCTGCCAAAGGCATACGGACATGCGGTGACCGCCTTCCCTAAGCTCCGCGCGCTCATACCTTCGGCAAAAACCTGTGCGGCTGGTTTGGCGGTGTCTGACATACCGATCCTTGCGACGCTTGCTCACGTCGCCATGTGAAGACGGAACGTCCAAGGACAACGCACTATGATCAGACTGCTTCCACGTCCGGCTTTGCTGACAGGTGTCGTCGTCGTGGCAGCCATCACCAGCGGTGTTGTGTTCGGCGCAGCTGCTATGACTGCAGCTCTTGCGGCTCGGATGATTGTAGGCCGCTTGAGTGATCGGACATGATCCTCGTGCGGTTGTCCGTATGATAATCGAGGATGTCAGCATCTCTGATCGTCACCCTTAGGCGGTCTCGCCAACTCAAGGCGGCGTCTGCTGCACTGCAAGAGGACGCGCGAGTAGCCATCGCTAGAGCCCGCGCCTCCGTCAAAGTCTCCCAGCAACGTCGCACAACGCCTGCGAGCGCCTACGACATCAATGTGGCTATGAGCGTTACAACATTGGTGCTCGCCCTTCCGCCGACCGGCGAGTGGGCACCCGTCGATAGACGATTCGCACGCCTTTTGGACGACATGTTCGGGGCGGGTACCACTATATCTGAAGAGCAGTTCCACTGCGACGTCGATGTGACCGAATGGCAGGTGCGTCTTACCTTCTGGGGCATGCTGGAGCGAGTAGATTGCGCAATGGATTGTTAGAAGAACGGCTTTCACTTGTGCGGTGATGCATGGGGGGACATTCGCTGTGGCTCGCGTCCGATACTCACACCTGGTGGGTACAACGCACGCTCCACGCCATTTCGAGAAGGAGGGGGGTGTCAAGAAGGGGCGGATCATCAAGCACAACCAACAGATGGTGGGACTACGCGATGACTACCGCGCGGTCATATCCTCGCCCGGGCTTCTGGTTGGCACGATCGGCCTGTATTCGTCAGTCTTCAAACCTTACTTCACACATTCCCACATGATAGCGGTTGGATGCTTGGTGCCGGCCCTCACGCCCGTTTGCTGTACGACCTTCTCGAAACCAACACATCTCTCATTGAGGAAAGGTTCGACCTTTGTGACGGACAGTGGCTACTGCGACTTACGTCGAAGGACGTTGTGAAGTGGCTTCGAGTGGCAGCACCTCCGTGATGGGATGGCCCGAAACAGACCACCGAACTATGTTTCCGACGGCACTGATCTGATCAGGGATTGACAAGATGGGTGGAGGGTAGCTGCCTTCGAAGACTATTCAATTCGCGCGTCATCTGCTGCAACGCCTGCTGTACCAGCGGCATGGTGCCGAAATCTTTTCGTCGAGCAAGATCCTGGATAGCAGCATTTTGGGCTCGGACCTCGCTTTCAAGAACGGTGATCCGCGCTGCAATCGCTTCCAATTCAGTTCTCACTTCGTTTCTCTCGCCTAAATCTGCGTGTGCATTCAGGCACCGCACTTTGCATAGCGGGCGTCGCAACGACAATCGAAACACTCAACACGACCAAGCGGTCACCGTTCGCGGATACCAAGCAATTGAGCCATGTAAAACCAATGCTAGCTGCGGCGCCCCGTGGAACGAAGCCTTCCCGCCGTCGCAACCTTTCAGGTTGTTGCAGGTGAATTCCGCCAACGCTCCAGCGCCGGGGCGAAATGATGCGGATTGCTGGCCTGGATAATGTCAACGATCCGGTCAACCTCCCCATCCTGCGGCAGCACCGTCAGCGTAACGTCGTTGTCGGCAATGGCGGCTCGCTTCCCGACCTGGCCATCATCGGGCAGTAGCGCCTCACGGATGTGCCCAATGATTGACTTGTCAGCGGGTTGGAGATCCGATCGGTTGCCTCTGGCTTCCATGATACTGATCTGAGTCCCCGCGATACCAGCACCGATCAAGGCCGACTTTGCGGCCTCGGCTTCCTGTTGGGTGGTGAAATATGCCACGACCCGTCGCGCGCCGATGTCGGCCTCGGGTGTGTTGAGTGGGCCGTTTATGGTCGTTGGGCCTTGGGTCATGGATGTGTCTCCTTCTAGCGCACCAACGTCAGCGTGCCCGTTCATTCGCAGGCTGGTTCTGGTTGCCGCTGACCACAGTCTGCTCCTTGCCGACGTTTTCCGGCTTCGCTGGGCCAGATTTGTCGGGGTTGCCTGGCTTGGTGGGGCGCGTGCCACCAGGATCGACGCCTTCAATCGGATCATTGCCCGTAGTATGGGTAGATGGGTTCACCACGGCTGCGTCTCCTTGTAGTTCCTCAACGGACGTTGCCTCTAGGGGTTCAAGTCAAGTTTGGCGCCACACGTCGGCCCTACGGGACGGCTTGCTTCACTTTACGCGCGGAGTGCACTATCCGCGGTGGCATCACCAGCCGCTCCAGCGGGTCTCGTTTGGCAAACAGCCGCTGCCGACCAGCCCGCTGTTCCGCTTGGCACAGAAGCGCCTTGACCACTTCGCTTGGCGTTGTCAGTAGACCGTCGGGATGGGCCAACACTTCCTGCATGATGGGCGACGACGCGCCGAATCCAGCAGCGGTAACGAGCTCGATCATGCCAGAACGGGGGAGCGAAGCCGGGTTGGCCATCGCCCAGAAGGTAGCGCGGGTGAAGATGTCAGGCTGCTCCATTGACGGGAAACGTTGCTATCCCGCAGGCGTCTCTTATTCAGTTAGCGCGCGGCTTTGAGAGATGGACTCACCGCCGTCATCCATGACGCTGTGGCGCCGACGAACTGGCTCTCCGCGCTCCACCGCAGCGCCTTGCGCATCGCGACAACGTGACGGTTCAGCCGGCTTCTACCTGAAATCCCGAGTAGGAACCTTCATCCCCGACCCAAGCCGAAGGTCAGGTATGTAGATGTCCCGCACTGGTCGTCCGCCTGGACCGGCCCCAGGCCCGTCTCGTGGGTCTCTTGCCGCCGGGTGAGTTGCCCCGTCCTCCCCACGACCGTGGGTGATTGGAAACGGCTCGTCCCGGTCGTCAACAGATCGTAGCAGATTGGAGAGACCCTCCAGGTGATCCGCCACAACATGGATCGCCTCACCCTCCCGCTGAACCTTCCCGTGACAGGCGATCATCCCGGCAGACAGCACTAGCCGACGCCGCTTTTCGAAGCGATCGGCCCAGAGTACAAGGTTGGCGACGCCGGTCTCGTCCTCGATTGTGATGAACATGACGCCTTTGGCGCTGCCGGGCTTCTGCCCGACCAGCACGATTCCAGTCACAATCACCTTACGGCCATCCCGCAGCGACCGCAGATCCTCGCAGGCTACCATCCGCTTGTCGCGGAGCGTGTTGCGCAGGAAAGCCACCGGATGCTCGCGCAGCGTCAGCCCAACGCTGCGGTAATCCTCGACCACCTCACTACCTTCCTTCATCCGCGGCAGCGTGATGGACGGCTCGACAAGTTCCGGCTGTAGCTGCGTGGCGCCGTCGGCGGCGGCAAACAGCGGGAGCACTGTGTCGGCCAAGCCCCGAACTGCCCACAGGGCCTGACGGCGGTCTAGACCCAGCGCCTCGATTGCGTCGGCCTCAGCGAGCCGCTCCACATGGCCGCCGGAATACCCGCGCGCCGCCACAACTCCTCCACGCTGATGTATGGCTGCTCGCCCCGGTGGGCGACAAGTTGTGCGGCGTCGGCGTCCGTCATGCCTTTCACCAGGCGAAAGCCGAGACGAACGTTGAAGCCGGGGCCGCCGTCGCCCCGGCGCTCCAGCGTGCAATCCCACCGGCTGGCGTTCACGCACACCGGCCGCACCAGGACGCGATGGTCTCGGGCATCTCGCACGACCTGGGCAGGTGCATAGAACCCCATGGGCTGGGAATTCAGCAGTGAGGCACAGAAGATATCGGGATGGTGGCACTTCATCCACGCCGACGCGTACGCGATCAACGCGAACGAAGCAGCACGACTTTCCAGGAAGCCCTAGGAGCCAAGCCCTTCCAGTTGTTTGAATGCCCGCTCGGCGAACTCAGCTTCGTAGCCCTCTCCTTCCTGCTCCAATTCGTCCGGATACTGGTATGTAAGGTCGCTCAGCTTGAACGTGCAGCGTTCCGCGATCTCCACCGTCCGCGCGACGGCTTCGGGGTAGTCCCGAAACAGCCGCGCCATTTCCTGCGGCGTCTTCAAATGCCGATCGGCGTAGCGCTCCAAACGCGAGCCCGCCTCATCAATGGTGCACCCCTCCCTGATGCAGGTGACGACGTCCTGGAGGATCCGGCGGCTTGAGGCGTGATAGAGTACATCGCCCGTGACGACCGGCTGAACCCGCCGCATTTGCGCCATCTCGGCCAACTCTCGGATCCGCACCGCATCTCCCGGACGCCGCCGTGGGCTCTCGCCACATAGCACCTGCCCGCGAAGTCTCGGCGCAGGCGGCGGAGCTCGGTGTCTAGCCGTTCGTTAGCGGCATCTGGGATCAGGACGACAAGCAGGCCCTCGCCATATTCGACGAGATCAGCTCAATGGATCTCCATTCCGCCCTTGCCGGCCCGCTTCTTTCCGAGGGTTAGCAGGCGGCACAGACGGCCCCAACCGCCTCGATCCAGGGGGTAGACCAGCAGGGGCAAGCCATCCACGGGATCAAGCCGGCAGCCAACCACCGAACGATGTCGGCCTCGATCGATCGGGCGTGCGCACGTGCGATCCCGGCCACCGTATTGCGATCGGTGATTGCGATCGCCTGCATGCCCAAGGCTTTCGCCTGCAGCAGAAGCTCTTCGATGCGGCTGGCGCGCCTCAGAAACGAGTAGTTTGAGGTGACCTGCAGCTCGACGTAGTCCGACATATCATTCGGCGTTCGGGTGCCGGTGTCCGCTCGTTGTTGGAGCGCCCCGGCCAGGGCGCTTTATCAGGACGTAGCCCGATCGTTCAAGGTGCTTGATGAGACGCTCAGCGGTAATATGCGCCATCGCCTCGTCCGCGTGGTGCACGCGCTTGCGCCCATCGAAGCGGAGCGCGAAGGACAGGGTGTCGCGAATTTGGGGCATGGTGGCCTGGCGCAGCGCCGCCTTTTCCTCATCGCTCA
>NZ_LMUY01000015.1:353078-360168 GCF_009765685.1 Acidisphaera sp. L21
GGGATGCAAGCCGATTTCTGCGTCAGGGCGGCCTTGATGCCCTCGCACTCGAGATGACGCAGAGTCGGGCGGGCCTGATCAAGATGGGGGTCTACCGCTTGCTGAAGGATGGGATCTAGCAAGGCAGGGCACTAAACGGCTGAGTGTCGCAAGAGGCGTTGTCAGGTTAGCGAGTTCGAGCCTGCCCTGATGTGAGATTGAACTTGCTGCTACGCGGCGACATTGCGGGTCACATCTCGCCAGATCCGAAGGGTGGCGTCCCGTCCATCGCGATGATCGTGGGCGGTTAGATGATGGCGACGGAGTTGGATGCGGGCGTGGGTGGACAGGAAGATTTGGGCATGTTGCGCTGACTTGAACCGCTGCATCTGCCGTTCTCGTCGTCGCGTTGGTTGGTGCGACACCTCGGCCTGGTTGTTCAGATGACGGCTCTGCCAGTGCTCGACGCCGGGCAGGATCTCACGTTTCGCTGCGCCTCAGCTGCGCAGCTTGTCGGTCACGATCACCCGCGGCACGTACTGCAAACCTCGCAGCAGCTTGCGGAAGAACCGCTTGGCAGCACGGGCATTGCGCCGGTTTTGCACCAGGATGTCCAGCACGTGGCCGTGCTGGTCTACCGCGCACCAAAGATACTGCAGCTTGCCTTGCACGCGGATGAAGACCTCATCGAGGTGCCACTTGTCGCCAGGTCGCGGCCGTCGCCGTCTCAGTTCGTTGGCGAACAGCCGGCCAAAGCGCAGGCCCCACTCACGGATGGTTTCGTAGCTGACCACGATACCACGGGCTGCGAGGATGGTCTCGACATCCCGCAGGCTGAGGCTGAAGCAGTGATACAGCCATACTGCGTGCTGGATGACCTCGGCCGGATAGCGGAAGCCGCGGTATGGGTTGGTCGCCGTCATGCCGGCCAGCTTGCCACCCTTGGATCAGGCCCGCCAACCTGACAACACCGGTGCGCCTCCCATAATGCCGGGAGCTCAAAGCCATGGAGTGGCCACGGTAATGCTCAAGATACGCCGCCTCGTGGGCGGCTACCAAGTCGAGAGTCCTCGACCATAGCCAGGGCGGAGCATTCAACGTCTTCAAGCAGCCCGGCCGGAGCTCGACAAACCAAGCTTGACGATCGGCCTGCGGCATCTGCCGCCCGTAGGCTCGACCGACCCACCTCAACCGATTTGCCTCTGCGCCGTCAGAGTGCAACTGCAACGACAACGGTCCAAGACCACTGCCTCCGGCGGCCAATTTGGAGTGGGAGCGGTCTAGCCGACAACTGGGTGTTCTTGGAGGCGGGACTTTGCATTGGCGGTCCCGACGCATTCGTAGAGCCGTTCACAGCCGTCCAGCCAAATTTCGTCGGTGAAGTTTGCCAATACCCTGTCGCGTGGGACGGCCCGGTTGATTGCCATGGCGACCGGAATCGCATCCGACAGCTCAATGGCATTTCCCGCGGATACAATTGCGCCCGCCTCCGCCACCACTTCCCGGGCCGCACCCATGCCGAACGCAGCGATTGGGACGCCGCAGGCCATGGCTTCGATCGCAACCAACCCGAAGGGCTCGTCCCAGCAGGGGGTAAATAGGAACACCGAGGCGCGTCCGATTTCGGTTGCAAGCATCCGCGCATCCAGATGGCCTCCATAGCGGACAGATCCACCCAAGATTGGTTCAACCAACGCCTGCCAATATTCACGGTCCTCTACAATGCCAAATAGCGTCAGGGATACACCGGCGCGACGAGCCGCCTCGATTGCAAGGTGAGTTCCTTTGTTGGGCGTTATCCGACCACTCCACACTGCGCTTCCATTGCCCGTCGGGACAAATGGCCAAGCAGCGGGGTCAATGCCATTATGAAGGACGGAACTTTGCGTCGGTGCGCCGTCTGGCCACCAGGCGGCGAGCTGGCTAGCTGAGGTTACAGTGAAGTGGTGCCAGGGCCGTGCACTGTCTTTCACGAACCAATGGAGGGCATCAAAGGGCGGCACGTGCAATGACGTGACGGTCGGCACCTCGCCGATACTTGCCCGCTGGAGCGGGAAGCGGTGGAGGCTGTTGTTGTGAACGACATCAAAGCCGCCCCTTGCAATCCTGTCGCATGCCGACGCGAACCCGGCATCGACGTAGGCAATGAGCGGCATGCTACCGCGATGGTCTGCCCATGGGAATGTCCGCTCGTAGTGCTCCGTTAGCACAGGGTCGATCAAAAATCGCGGATCGCTGTCGCCGGCCGCGAAAAGCACGACCTCGTGGCCGCGCTTCGCGAGACCGGCTGCAAGATGCCAGCTATGGGCTTCCATGCCACCCATAAAAGGTTCGGCGATCGGCTGCCGGACGTGAGCGAGCAGGGCGACCCTCATTCCGCTGCCTGAGCTGGTGAAGTCACCGCCCCGGCGGCCATTTCCTCCAACGCCTGTATAACAGTTGTGGTGTTCGCGTATGGCTGATGACTTTGTTGACCTGTCAAAAAGAGGTCGTTGCTATCTGGTCGGCGGAGAATTCGGAGGGGCCTATTTGGTGCGTCGTCAATCAGGCCCATCAGCTTGAATGCATGAAGCCAATGCCCCATGGTTCGGTAACCCCACTTCTCTTCGAAAAGTTGCGCGTTGCGTACAACGCTCTCGAGGTGGTGAACAGGCGGCATATGGTGCGGGTGGTATTGATGATAGGCCAATGCACCCTTAAGCCATCCGATCGCGATGCCCTGGTTGGTAAGCGACTTGCCGAAATCGGTATCCTCGCCGCCGTAGCCCACGTATCGCTCGTCAAAGCCACCAGCCGCGAGGAAGGTTGCGCGCCGCATGCCGAAATTGAGTGACCAGAAGCAGCGGTAATCGTTGCATTGCTCAACTCCCGACGCGGGTGGTCCACGCCGGTCGGAATGCTTTACTGCGGCGGCCGCGAAGCTGTCGTACGACCAGCCGGGAACCGCCAGGCCGCCAGGCAGATAAAGAACCTCGCCCATCAGCAGCCCGTCCAATGCCGCCAAACCCGCAGTGTAGTCCGCAATGAAGCTTGGAGCCGGGATACAGTCGATGTCCACAAAAACGAGGAGGTTGCTATGCGCGACTTTTGCCGCGGTGTTCCGGGCGGTCGCAAGCGGGAGGTTAGTGCCCGGGATCGCAACCTGCTTTATGGGGAAGGGGGCGTCAGGCAGGTCGTAAGGGGTATCCTGCATGACCGCTATGATCAACTCAACAGGGGGAAGCGTTTGCTTGGTCAGCCCTAGGACAACATTCCACAGGTGTTCTGAACGACCCCTGGCCAATGTCGCAACCGAGACGCTCTGCACTCATACGATCCTTTCGTCTACAGCGCTGACTGGGCTCGCGGGGAGCCATAAGCCAGCGGCCAAGGACTCGAGCCACTGCGCTGCCTTTTCGGCGGGCGCGTCCTCGATCAAGGTCAGTTGGCGCTCTTGCCTATGCCCGGCGTAGGTGTTGGAAATCGCCCTCGCCCAGGCGGCGGCCGACGAGGGCAGATGCGATAGCACCGACGCGGCCCCTGCTACGGAAAGGGCGCCAGCCTTAAAGTGTTGTTCGTCGAAATACCGCCACTCTGGTATTGCCAGCCAAGGTCGCGCCGCCCTGAGGACTTGTTGGCAGGTTGTGTTGCCCGTAGATGAGATCACGAGGTCAGCAGCCGCGATGTAGTCAGCGGGGTTGGCTACCCAGCCCCGGTGCTCGACGTTTGAGGGTTCGGTGGCGTGCCAGTCCCGCTGAACCGGACCGATCGTGATCCAACGCGCTCCGGGCCTGCTGCGAGCCCCGAGACCGATCGGCGCCTGGCTAAATCCGCTGCCACCGCCGCCTGCCATGACAAGGATCACTTCGCCATACTTCGGGACGCCGATGCGCTCGCGTGCCGAGCCGCGGTCTAATACGACTTGGTCGACCCCTAGGCCTGCCGCGAAGCACGTCTTCGCCCGCAACGCCGGAGTCCAATCAGTTTGAGAAAGATCGGTATGAAAGGGGGCAAGGATGCCGACGGCACCGTCGTAGGCTGCCTGGTGTCCGGCATCGCCGCGGTCTCCATGCTGAAGCACCATGACATGAGGAACGCTGCAGATGCGCGCAAGCTGGGCTATCTCTGCCGAGACGTCGCAGACCATCAGCGCCGGTTCCGCTGTGTCGAACCATTCCACAATCGTTGCCATAGCCCTCCGTATTGAAGGCCAGCCCAATGGGGCGCAGTGGAGTGTTGCCGGGGTAGGGACATTGTCCATAGTGGTGGCTTCATCACCGCGTTTTTCGAAGAGAGAGGGAATGACCCGGACAGAAACGTGAGCCGGGAGCGGCGGGAAGATGTTGTCGCGCGCGCAGAAAACCACGAGTGGACGGTCGCCGGGGGAGGCGTTGACAATAGCGGCGCAACGTTCCGCATGTCCGCGCCCTTGGTGATGGACGAAGTAACCTATCGGGTGCTTCACGCTGCTTCGATTTCGAACACAGGGGTCGCAAGTCCAAAAGCGGCCAATCCTTCCATGACGCCGGTGGCGTGACAACCAGTGACCCTTACCAGCCCTCTCCTTGACAGCAGTACGTTCAGTTCGGTGCCGCCGTTCGCGACCACGATGGCGCATCCAGAAGCTTCCAGCATATCCAGGTCATTCCCGCTGTCGCCTGCGGCAACACAATCCCCCAGCGTGAGGCCTAGGCTGGCCGCATACCATGAAAGCGCCGCCGCCTTGCCCGCGGTCGGAGCCAATACGTCTATCAAATGCCCGTGCGAATGGATCACCCGCGCGCCCAAGCCCGCTTCGGCCACCGCCGACCGGATCGCATCTGCCTTTTCTAACGTTCCAAAAAAGCTAAGCTTGTGGGGGCCGTTTGTCTCTGGTGATTGCGTATTGGCACCGAGATTGGCCAGAGCGAGTTCAACCGCCTTCCGATCCCAGCCGTCGTCAAGCCGTGCGGTATAATCCTCGCATTCCCGGTAATAGCCATTGTCGCAAATCACGATGCGCGTCCCGACATCGACGATATATGCATCTGGCTCCGGCAGGTTCCAGGCGGCGAGGACGGCACGGGCAGCCTCGAGCGACCTGCCCGTGGCGACTACGAATGGCATATTCTCTTGGGCATGCCATTGCTTGAACATACGGGCCCCGTTGTGGCATCCTGTCAGCGTGTTATCGATGTCGCAGGCAAGCAGTTGCGGCTTTAGGCGCAGCGAAGCATACAGGGATACGGATGACGCTGCGTAACGAGACCAACTGAATTTGTAGATATTTTTGCGGCCAGCTTGCGAGTATCGTTCGTGGAGCTGCCGATCCGAGATGATGCGCAGACAACTGGCGCCGATCTCGCTCTCGTTGCAGGGGTCGACGAGTAGGCCATGGCCGATTGCCTCGATTATATCCACAGGTCCGCCATGACGGGTCGCGACGACAGGCACCCCGGCTTCGGCGGCTTCGATAAGGGTTAAGCCGAACGGCTCATGCAGCGCCGGATTTACGAACACCCCGCCGACGGCTGCCTTAGCGTAAAGCCAAGCCACATCGATGTCGGAATGTTCTGGAGGCAGCGCCACCCTACCGCAAAGGGCCGGAAGGCTACACAGCGTCTTCAATTCACGAAGGACCTGCCGTTCTTCGGCGCACGATGACCCCAGCCTGTGCTGTCCTGCCAAGATAACAAGGTTCGCGCGTGCAACGAGCTCCGGCGTGGCCACAAAGGCGCGGACAATGGCCGCGAGGTTCTTCTTTCGGACCGGACGTGCGATCGCCAACACGATCGGCTTGGACGGGTCGTCCAAAACAGTGGTGAGCAGCATACCCTGCTTCGACTGCCCGGCATCTGATGTTTTTACCGGGACTCCTGGGGGAATACATAGCGTTCGAAACATCGAGGCGCGAATCCCATAAGCGGCCACCTGTCGTTCGGCCTCGTTTCTGGTGGAGACGATTATTGCATCGGATTGGGTTATCGCGGCATGTTCAGCGGCGATGCGCGCATCAAGCGACGGTCCACCGAGGATCTTGTTCTGCTTGTCTCGACCAAGTGAGTGAGGTGTGTAGACGAATGGAATCCCGAACCGAGTCCGCGCCGCATCGGCAACGGAAGCGGCATCTGCGAAATGAGCATGGATGACATCTGGGCATTCGGCCGAACGAGCCAGATGTTCGCAGAATGCATCTCTGAAAGCAGGCAGGTCTTGTCCCAAAAGGTCCTTTTCGAGATAAGCGCGGTTGCCGGTCGCGAGACGGACGACCTCAACCTTCGGTCCAATGCGTTCGCTTGGCAGCGAATATTCAGATCCAAGTCGGTCATCCTCGAATAACCGCGTCACGATTGAAATCCTGTGCACCCGTGGCAGCGATGCCTGAGCCATTGCTGCACCAAGCACGTAACCGATGTGGCCGCCCGTATCGGATGTTAGGCCGAAGCGAACAGGCGGCTTCCCGAGGCACCCACCCAGCGCCAAATGCATAACGAACAAACTGACCTCCCTTACCGGGCGGACAACGTCACAGACCGCACGAAAGCTCCGGGAAACAAATATTTTCCTTGCGCCCCTGCTATTCTAAAGCCGCCGCCATATACCAAGGGAGATCTACAAAATGTTCGAGCCTCTTAATACCAAGGTCTACGAAGATTGACCCATTGAGCTTGCCCCACGCGGGAATGGTCTGATTCGATATGGTGATGAGGGGATTGCCACCATGCCGGTCCCGTTGAGGTCCGACCACGATGCAGCCCGGCTTCGTGCCGTGGCCGGCCAGAGCCGTGATGCGGGTCAGACCCGTCGGCTGCTGGCCTTGGCAGCGATCTACGACAGGGCAACGCGCACGGAGGCTGCGGCCATCGGCAATGTCACACTGCAGATCGTGCGTGATTGGGTGCTCAAGTTGAACGAGCGCGGGCCGGACGGCTTGGTCGGCGGCAAGGCTCCTGGACCTCGTTCGTTGCTGGAGGACTGGCACCGCGCAGCGCTGACGAAGGCGGTCGAGGACGGCCCGATCCCGATGATCCACGGCGTGGTGCGCTGGCGGGTGATCGACCTATGCCAATGGGTGTGCGATGAGTTCGGGTGTCAATCGGCATGGAAATGGGGCTCTGACTCAATCTCGATGCAATGCGGGTAGGCTCGCGTA
>NZ_LMUY01000015.1:360178-364194 GCF_009765685.1 Acidisphaera sp. L21
CTCTCCGGCGGCTCAACGGGGCCGACCCTCGTCCTCGGCGAGCAGGATGTCTATTTGGGCGGCACAGCCAGCAATTCGACAGTGTTTGGGCAGGTCGTGGTGTCGGCAGGCGGCCGCGCTAACGGCGCGACTTTGTCGGGTGGTGAACTGGATGCGAATCAAATCTTCATCAGTGGCACGGTCGTCGATTCTGGTGGCCTGCTGATAACGACGGGGAGTACAGACAGCGCGACAACGATCAATTCTGCGGGCCGCGAAATTGCCGACGGAGGGCTGACGGCACGGGCAGTTGTCAACAATGGCGGAACCCTCGCGCTCGTGTCTGAAACGACGAGCGCCACCGGCAACGACATCGTGGTCAAAAACGGCGGCACACTTTCCGTGGATGGTGGTTCGGTCGTCAGCGGGACCAGTTTCGAAGGTGGCAGCGTCTTTGACCTCACCGATCTTGCTTTCATGAGCGGCGGATCAGCGTCCATCGATCAACATGATCTATTGACGGTGACCGAAGGCGCCGAGGTTTATCACCAGCAGCTTGCGAGCACCGCGAGCGGTGGCACCATCGGCGTCGTGTCAGACGGTTCCGGCGGGACGAAGCTAACCTTCGACGCGGTTGCTTGCTACTGCCCCGGCACGCTGATCCTGACCGATCGAGGCGAGATGCCCATCGAGACTCTGCGGGTGGGCGATTATGTCGTGACGATGGACGGAGACGAACAACGGATCATCTGGATGGGGTATCGCCGCATCGATTGCCGGGTTCATCCCAGAGCGCGAACAGTCTGGCCGGTGCGGGTGGAAGCCGGCGCATTTGGCCGCGGCCTGCCACACCACGACTTATGGCTCAGCCCCGGCCATGGCGTGCTGGTCGAAGGGACAATGCTGCCGATCGAGCGCCTCATCAACGGCGCCACCATCACCGCGGTGCCGGTGGACAGCGTCACATATTGGCACGTTGAGTTGGCACAGCACACCGTGATCCTGGCCAACGGGGCGCCGGCGGAAAGCTATCTCGACACCGGCAATCGGAATGCATTCGAGAACGGCGGCGGTGCATTGGAACTGCATCCGGATTTCTCCTCGATCAAGCGCGCAGACGTACGTAAATCCTTCCCCACATCGAGGCTGGCCGTGATGGCCGCACGAGATAAGATCCTGGGAGTTGCGGAACGTCTGGGTTACACGCTGACGGCGGATGTGGACGTGCAGGTCGTGGTAGATGGCGTCACGATATCGCCGTGCCAGGTCGGCGGCGACCGCTACACCTTCGACCTGCCTGCAATTTATAGCGAAGCCTGGCTGGCTTCCCCGCATTTTGTGCCGATGCAAGTGCGGCCTAAGATGACGGATCTGCGTCGGTTGGGCGTGCGGCTGTCCGGTATGTGGCTGGACGGCAAGGCGGTGCCGCTTGCGGACTTGTCCGACGACGGCTGGTACAAGCCCGAAACCGCACGCGGAAAGATCCAGAAGGAGGCGCGCTGGACCAACGGGCTAGGTCGTCTTCCGGCGGGTGCGCGGCAAGTCATTATCGAGCTGATCCCCGAATTACGGGCCTGGGTGCGCCGGGAGGCCGGTGCAGGCAACAAAACTGGAATGTCGGGAGATCTTCGGATTTCGACATACCCTGTTGTCGGGGTTGGCTAAGCGTGCATGGCCAGCTAGAGGGGAATTCCATCAATCTGGTTCGTAACCGGCTGCGGTAAAATAGGTGGCGCAGTCCTGTGGCGCGAACTGTGGCAGGGCATCGCGGATCACGTTCCATGAGTTTTCGATGGAACGAGCGGCGGCCTTGCGTAGGATCGCCTTGAGTTTGAAAAAGGCGTTCTCAATTAGGGTGAAGTGGGGTGAGTAGGGCGGCAGATAGCGCAGCGCTGCTCCGGCCGCCTCCATGCCCGGCGCACGTCCGCGCCCTTGTGGGCGGGCAGATTGTCCATGACGGTGTCGCCACGGTGCAGCGTGGGCACCAGCACTTGCTCGATGTAGGCTTGGAAGGCGACGCGGTTCATCGGCCCATCGAGCACCCTAGGCGCGGTCATGCCGTCCACGCGAAACGCTCCTGTAAAGCTCGTCGTTATACAGTGTCCGTGCGGCACGGCGGCGCGGCAACGCTCTCCTCTCAGGGCGCGACCGCGTAGGTGGCAATGGCGGGGTTTGGGTCGTCCATAGATTTCGAGACAGTTACCCTGCCGATCATAGTATTCAATCGGCCGCGGACGGCCTCCAGTGTCTCTTCGAAGGTCGGCACCAGTAGCAGTGGACCAAGGATTTCTTCGTCTGAAAGCGACTGGTAGTAATGCTGGTACCTGCTGCGGCCGAACCAGTGGTGGTCGTCGAGCCCCACCGGTCGTGGTGGAAGAGGGATGCGGGTTGTCGCCTTCCCGGCGGTTTCCCTTGCCCAATAGCCACGCGGCGGCACGGGGACATGCATCTGGTGGAAGTGTTTGGCGAGACCGACGTCTGATATGCCGAAGGTCTGGGCCAAAGTTCGCATTGGTTGGGACCAGGCAAGGTCATACATCTCCTGGCGGTTCAGTCGCTTCGCCATGGGCCCTCATTGCGGATTTCCCTTTATAATGGAGTTGGCTAGCTATCCGGCAGGGTGGTTTGCACTGCGGTCGTCCTAGGACGACCGGTGCTTGGCGTCGCATGCGCTCGCCGGACATCCGTATGGGTCTGTTGCTGCCAGCCAGTTCTGGGCAGCCCAGGTGTCTCTTCTCACGTCGGCTCCGCCGTTTGGCCGACCGTCTGTCAGCGCGCATGCCTCCTTCCTGGACGAACTCACCCTGTCCGCCGGGCTTTCACGCCCGTCAGTCAGCGTGAAGCTTTCGGATCTCGATCAAGGCCAACTCAATGGCGGAAACGACTTGATCTAGTTCCAGGCTGACGACGATCCCCTGCTTGCCCGCCATCGCGAGGAAACCTACGAGCATCGCATCCGAGTGGATTACTAGCCGAAGCAGGTTCTCGCCGTTCGGACCGTTCTTGCCATCGAACCAGTTCTTGACGGCGCGCTCGTTCGCTCCAAGCGCCGCGGCTACTATCTTCACCGCGGAGTGCCTGCCTCCATAGGCGCGCTTCAACAGCGAGGACATCTCGCTGGTAAAGGTGGGCGCGTCGCCTCCCGGTGGAAAAACTTCTCCATTTCCAGACCGAACTTTTCGGCCCTTCTGCGTCAAGGACATTCCGTCGTTCCCTTCTTACGTTGCGGGACCGTCGCTACGGTGTGCGTAGGCATGGAATAGGGGCTCTGACTCAATCTCGATGCAATGCGGGTAGGCTCGCGTAGGCACGATTCGAGGAGAGCTCCGCATGCGAGGCACGTCATTCCAGGCGGTGTCGCCTGCGGGTTTAGTGATTGATGCCATTACGACCGAGGCCGACCGGCTGCTAGTTATTGCCCGTCCCGTCACTCTGGACGCTGCTTGTCCCGAGTGCGGTAAGAAATCGGGGCAGGTTCATAGTCGCTACGATCGTCGCTTGATGGATCTTCCTTCCCACGGCCGAGCCGTGCACCTGCGGGTCCAGGTGCGCCGGTTTCGGTGCAGCAACGCTGGCTGCCCGCGGATGATCTTCGGCGAGCGACTGGCCGACACGGTGGCGCCACGAGCAGCCCGGCGCACGTCGCGACTCGAGGGCATTGTCCACCACCTCGGCATCGCTCTGGGAGGCCGTCCTGCTGCCACGCTGGCCCGCCGCCTCATGCTGCCCGTGAGCCGGGACACGTTGCTGCGGGTCGTCCGACGTCGCGCGTCGCCGATCGGCGCTGGCCCTGTCACGGTCATCGGCATCGACGACTTCGCCTGGAAGCGTGGTCAACGCTACGGTACGCTGCTGTGCGATTTAGAGCTGCGTCGGATAGTCGATCTGCTGCCAGACCGCGAGCCAGCCACGATCGAAGCTTGGCTGACAGCCCACCCCGAGATCACCATCGTCTCGCGCGACCGCGGCGGCGGATATGCCCAGGCCGCGACCAACGCCGCGCCACAGGCCGTGCAAGTCGCCGACCGCTGGCACCT
>NZ_LMUY01000151.1:0-184033 GCF_009765685.1 Acidisphaera sp. L21
GCGGCTGATGGCGCTGCGGCGGGGACGTCCGGAGGCAGGATCTCGCCGGAGGACGATGCGTCATCCATGGCGATGATCCTTTTCGGCGGGGCCGGCCTGCCCTATCATAGAGTGATGGACGGCATGACCCTTCCCCCCGAGCTCGAGCGCTTTGCCGAAGACGCGATCGCCGCCGGGCATTATCGCGACCTGGCAGAGGTGGTCGCCGCCGGTCTCAGCTTGCTCAAGCGCCAGGAGGCGGCCCGTACGGCATTCGTCACATCGCTGGATGACGCACTGGCGGACGGAGAGCGAGCCGGCTTCCTTACGATAGAGGAGGTCGAGCGCGACATGGACGACGCGATCGCGGAGGTTGCCACCAAGATCCGGTCGTGAGCGGTGCTGCCATCCTCGCACCACGCGCCCGCGCCGAGCTGGTGGAGGCGGTGCGATATCTTGCCCAGGACAGCGAAAGCGCGGCACGCGGTCTCCGCCTTGCCGTGGGCGAGGCGGCGCGTCTGATCGGTGCCCGCCCACTGGCCGGACGAGAAAGGCTGGAGTTGGCGCCAACACGGTATCGGTTCTGGTCGCTGACACGATATCCTTACATTCTGGTCTATGAAGCAGCGTCGCGGCCTCCTCGGATTGCCCGGTGTGTGCATATGGCCCGCGACTTGGAGCCACTCCTGGCAGACTTGTCAGACTAACCGTGGGCTGAAGCCAGACCGCCCCGACAGAGTTTACCTCGACCAGCAGACGCCGCGCCGCGAAGACAGTCATCAGGCCTGTGGCAAGTGTCTGTAAAACCCACTTTTCACCCTACTGCCCTGCCCTTTACGACGTCTGACACCCATTATTCCTGTTCCCAAACGCCCGTCCGGAGCATGCCACTGCCAGGCGGATTGTGGCAACTGCCTGTTTGCTTTACTTAAGTGTTGAAAATGGCTATTTTGGTGAGTCAGCCGCTTGTAGCCGCCCGGTGGCTGGGGTTGCGGCCGGCCTTCGGCAACTGCGGTCGCCTCCTTCGGGCACAGAAGTCCACCATGTTTTTAGGAAGTTAGACCGCGGTGGAGCAGTAACCGACAAATGCGATTTATGGACATAATATTCCATCCCTGATCGGATGATTTCATTTCAATGAACGGTGCGGCGCCTACGCTGGCCCGCAGGGTAGCGGCCCTGCCAGCCCATTGGATCCTCGCGCATGTCCTCCGATGCCCTTCCCTGCCTTCTTCAGCATGTCGTCGCGGAGGCTCTGGTTGGAACCCGGGCGGCGGGGCAGCCCTACAGCCAGCCGCATCAGCCTAGTTTCTCGTCGTCGGTTGGCGGAGCATCCATTGTGGGCACCTGGAGCGGGCACAGCACGTGGCTACGGGCAACATCCCGGAGGCCGATGCACTCAGTGAGGACGGGCGGTTCGTCATGGTCGCTCGCCAGAGCAGTGGCCTGATCAGTCCATATTGGGGCTTCCATCGGGCGAATTTGACTAGCCCGAACCAGATCCACGTAAAGTTCCAGCCGCAAGGTTCAGGAATCATGCTCCGAGGTGCCAGGGAACCAGCGTGTCTGTCACCCGATGCAACTGAAGGCCAACAATCATTCGATGTGACCTTCTACTCACCGAGCCAGATGGCCACGTCGAATGGGGTGCCGGGCTGGGATCGCGACAAGGTGGCACGTTGGTTGGCGCTCACGGGCGTAGCTTTTGACGTCGCAGGCTGCGCCCGTCTCAACGACGTGCACGAGTGGCGTGACGGGACGTTCGCGGTTGAGGCAGAAGACGGCAACGGCCTGACCAGCTTTGAGGGTCTTACAGCGATGAACCTGCCTAGGGCGCATCAATCTGGGAGGGGGATCTTTCGGAGGATGGTGACTGCGTCTGGCGCGTTCGCCTCGCGAAGGGCGGGGTGCGGGCGCTCAACGAGGCCGAAGCCCCTCGACTGACGATTGGACGGGGCAGGCCTGAACGTTGGCCGAGGCGTTTCGCTGCTTTTGTAAGGCCCCTCCCCTCCCCCATCCAATTGCCGCGAATCAGTAAATGCCCTCGGTCCGTCTGGGCGTAGCTCCATGTGACCTCATCCTCCCTGCTCGAACTCCCGGAGCCATCTTATTGGGACGGTTGGATCTCGAAGGCGGTATCAACAGGGCTGCGAACCAAAGCCTCGGCAGTATTGGATGCCGGCATGAGTGTCCGTGAGGCTACAAAACACTTCGACGTCGGTTCCGCCGGTATCTCGCGTTCTAGATCTCGCGTCCGCAGCGCCAGGTCCGTGCGACCCAGCGCATTGGGCAGCAATCGCCGCTTGGTCTTATCGAGGTCCAGGTCGGTTTGATCCTTGTGCCGATTGCTGAACGACCGTGCGCCACCATTGCCGAATTGCTTCCGACCTTGAGCGAAAGAGGTCATCCATTTGCCTATACGACAATGCGGCGATTTATCGCGCGGTATGGCGTGTCGGGGGCGGTCCGTGATCGGCCGTGGAAACCTTTGTGCCAAAGCGCGAAGTCTTGCAGACGGTCACTGTCCGATCCGAGCAGCCGCGATGGTGATAGCTTCCCGCCGGCATCAATGGGAGACTCGCGGCATACACATGTCGGGCGCGAGGTCGGATGGCGAGATCGAGCAGATCTGGAAGGCTCGCCAGCTGGACCGGACAGAGACGGTAGGTGTTCGACTGGGGCCGCATTGGTTGTGACTTGCTAACAGAACCTCTGGAAAGTCACCTGGCCCTATGCTGCGTTGAATAGGATACGGCACTGGCGGTGGGATCACTGCTGCAAAGATAGCAAGCACAGGTGCATCTCGAAATATATTAGAGTGAACGCTCTAGCCGTTTGACAGTGTCAAACGCAGAAAGTGTGTCCGTCACCGGGGTTGGCCCTATCAAGGCGCGAGATCATCATGTCCACCGACCCCTGACCGATATGGCGCCGGTCTTGAAGCGAAGTGGCAAGTCGTGTCGCTTAAGATGCACGAGGCTTGCTCCGCCCCTCTTAGAGCCGCCGTCTAGCACTCGGCCCACGTGGCTATCCTGCACTGCATCCACAGTTGCAGCCGCTATGCAATCCTTAAATCCTTCGTCACTCTCATGGGCGTGCTCTTAGCACCCGTTCGTCGCCGATCGTCTGCTTCGCGATCACCCTGCTTCGATTCCGTGCAGGAGGCCGCTAGTGCTTCGAAAGCATTTTGATTATTGGTGGAGCCCCTCCCTTGCGATTAAGCGGTCACGCCCACCTCGCCGCCTACGGTTTGACGGTGTCAAAGTGTCTTGTTTGACCGAAACGCGGGGATGACTGCAGCGCTGTCTTAATATCTGAACAAAATGAGCGTTAAGCCGTGTCTTGCACATGGCGTGGCAACATTAGAAGAGGGTCGACTAACGCGCGAAATAGTGTGTCCTAAGTGACGCAGTCGCCGGCGTTTGCCTGGCGAAATGGTATCTGTGTGTTCCGTTGCTCACTTATATACTCGACAAGAAGCGGTAATGTCGGAGACTGATCTGCCATCGTTAGGGGTGCCGAAATGGGCCGTGTAATTTTAGTTTCCAGTCCAAAAGGCGGAACAGGTAAGTCGGCTATATCACGACACCTACTGGTCTGTGCCCAGACCGCGGGGCTGGACGCCGTCGGTGTCGATTTTGACCCTCAAAGGTCTTTTTCGAAATGGGCGTCGGCAAGGGAGGCTCAGCGACGGGTTCGATTCCCTGATCAGATCGAGACGAAGGTTTATGAAGCGACGTTCAAGGACTGGCGCAGCGGCTTCGTACAAGCTTCAGGCGCTAGCCTTGGGATCGTCGATACACCGCCGAATGTGGAAAGTGCAGTTTCTGAAATGGGTCAAATGTCGGAAAGCGCTGATCTTGTGCTGGTGCCTTGCGGTTGCACCACCGACGATCTTGATAGCGTCGAGCCGTGGATTTTAGCGTTGCAGAGCAGAGGGGTAAAGCCAATTGTTGTCTTGAATAAGGCTAATTCTCGAGTGCTGTCGTTCAAAAAAATTCGCAGTAGATTTCTAGCAATCGGCGAGGTTTGTCCCGTCGAGCTGCCCAATCTTGAGGACTTCCATACCTTTTCAGCTGCGGGAATGACATTGCTCGACACCCAAAAGAGCCGGGGAAGGGATCCCGTGATTGACCTATGGCAATTCGTTTCCCGCTCTGTTGGCCTGGTGCCGGCATGACGGTATCTCGGGCTAAGTTGCGTGATCTTGAACCTGTCGCTGATTTGCCGCCGCCTGAGGCATTGAAAACGATCACGCCGCTCCGACTGGACGAGAGATCTGCCGAGTTGGCTAATCAGGTCGTCGTTGACGCTGAACTCGTCGACACAATTGAAACCATATTTGCGGGCAGCGGCTTCGTAAAAGATCGCGACAAAGTTCGGATGCTGGTCAATGTTCGGGCCGAGATCAACTCCAAGTGGAAGGATACTAGAGACGCCTATTTAGCTATTGGCCGCTCGCTACTGGCTTTGGATACCAAGTTTTCACGGGAAGAATCGGAGATGCTTCGGGCGAATATGGATCAAGTTTTTCCTTTCTCAGATTCCGTCGGGTCTCAGCTTCGTGCATGTGCAAGAGCGGTCGATTCCGGTCGCCTTCCATTCGAAAGCTGCCCCTCGAGCTATGCTACGGCATATCAAATCGCAATGCTCTCGGACGCTCAGCTTGAAATCGCGAAGCAGAAGGGACTGATACGGATCAACGTAACCAGGTCCGAGATCGTTAGCTTTCGTAAGGAGCTTAAGTCGGGAAGTGCTCCTGTAAACGAGGGAGAGACGAAGGCGAAGAGAGCGCTATTGTTACGAAAGCAGAAGAGACTGGAATTTAATCTCAAGCAGGTTTTAGATGAAATCGCCAGACTCGACGCTGAGTGACAATGGAGATCGGGATAAAGTACCGATCGGCTTCAAATTGCGTTACCTCGCGTTACCATGCTTTGTCACAGGTGTGTTTGGCAGCTTGAGCGCAAGCGATTTATCTAGAACGTTGGCGGCGTGCCGTCCCAATCCGTTGGCGGTTTGATTGGACAGCCTGATTGCCGCGGTCCGTGGCGACATACAGGGCAGGGCGGCTCTCGCGACCCAGCCCAGCCGGCATACACTCCTGGCCTGAGAAGGCGCCGGGAGTGGCCGTAAAGGTGCCCGTCTGGAGGTCCTTCGATTTTCATGTGGCTGGTCGGTGCGTTGATCAGGTGCTTCGACGGCGGCAGGCCAATCGTCTGTTCCGCAAGTTCCTTGGCTCTCCAGAAGGCCATGTAGGTCACATTGCTCTTGGAACCCGGCGCCAGGTAGAGCGCACAGTGGAGTAGGGCAAGGGGCCTTCGAGATCCTCCGGCCCGCTCATAGGCGTCTCCACGGGCCTGTGCATGGATGATGGCATTGGCGTCTGCCCAACCGATTTCCTCGGTCGCCATGACGGGCAGCCGACGGAAAGCGTTTCTGGCTGGTTCGCCGTCTTTGACGAGCCGGGCGATGTCGTAACTGGTCGCCGTTTCGTCGCTGGCCAGAATGCTTTTTTGCAAAGCCGAAAGCAGCCAATAATGGAAATCATCGGTGCGGTCATGGGACGCTGACCGTGCTTGGGCAACCGCGCTTACGTCCTCCACGGTGATCGGCGTGCCCGGCGCCAGCTCAAACAGCGCTTCGGCGATGCCTATGAGACAGCGGCCGTCGACACCGCACAAGCAAGGGACGAGGGCGCGGGCGTCATCGCTGAGTTCTAGGGATTGCCCCTTGTGGCTTTAGGCATGGGCCAGCAGTGCCAGCCAATCATCCGCGCCAAACGGCTCCAGCCGATATGTTTCGCAGCGGCTGAGGAGGTCTGAGACCAAATCGAACGACACGTTGGCGGTGGTGGCACCGATGAAAACGATGGTCCCGTTCTCGACAGGAGCTCCTGGACTCCGCGATTCCCATGGTGAACCGCATCGTCAAGGATCAGGGTAGTGCGTCCTGTCGCCTGCAGGTCATCCTTCGCGTCAGCGTGGATCTTGCGCAAGTCGGCGGTGCCTGAGGTGACCGCAGAGATCTTCTCGAAACGCAGGTTGCTTTTGGCCGCTATCATACTGGCAATGGTTGTTTCCCGACTCCGGCCTGGCCGTGGAGGATGCAGGACGGCGAACGGCGGAGGCCAACTTTCGACCAGGAGGGCGATCCGGTGCAAAGATCTGTCGCCGGCCCACCAGGTCCTATACCTTGGTAGGACGCAACTGCTCAGTCACAGGCTTCGGCGCTGAGATTTCGAAAAGGGACGGGAGGGCGGTTTCGGCAGAAGAACTTCCGCATCTGAGCGCGAAGGCGGGGTATGTTGCATGGTGAGGCGTTGCGTGGAGATCTTCGACCGCGTCATGGAACTGTCCTCCGCAATGTGGGCAAATCTGGATGTCGCATCCCGCTCGATATTTGGGGTGGCCCCTTGGGAAAACTGGGGACTCTACATAGCGCCAAGACGAGTCGGGCTCTCTGGTTCCAGTTGATCATGAACAGAGCCTCCGGGGACTTCACATAGACAAGTGGGGACTTCACATATTGACCCCCTGAAAGATCAAGGGGTTAAAGATCTTGTCCCGGGGACACCGCATAGACATCACTAATAGGAGTCTCAATAGACTCTTCAATTAGCCTGCTATGTGAAGTCCCCAGCGACAAAGCCCACGAACCTGTGGCAACCATCGTCTAAGATCACAGAGAGACGACGGATTATGGGCGAAATCCATGAGCTGTTACTAACCCAGGGCAAGCAGGCAACGCTTGCCAACGGGGCTAACAGGTCCGTTGTGGAGGCAGCAGCCTCCTACATGGCTGACGAGGACAGTGGCCTTGGCTTTGCTTATTCAGGCTGGGCGCAATGTGCGCTTCCGCATAAGAAAATTGCTGACGACGCTCGATGGTCGATTACGAGCGAGCGCGTTCTGCTCGTTGTTGAGCCAGGATTGAGGCGCATCAACCAAACATCTGAATTAGAGCCTATTGGCGTTCCATTTGGATCACATGCACGATTAATCCTCCTTTATTTGCAAACAGAAGCTCTGCGGACAAAGTCCCGCGAGGTGGAACTTGGCCGGTCGATGCGTAATTGGCTGGAACGTCTAAATGTCAGTTACGGCGGAAAAACCGGTCAGAGCGTGCGGGATCAGGCCGAGCGCATTTCGCGCTGCCGGCTCACATTTCATCTAACGACCGGTTCCGAAGGATCTGGCCTTGTTAACCAAAACATTGTGGATCGAGCACTCTTCATAGATGGTGACGACAAGGGCGGTCAGGGACGCTTAACACTTGAGACCGCGAAGCTCAGCGAAGGCTTCTACGAACAGCTGAAGAAGCATCCAGTCCCTTTGGAAGAATCCGCCATTCGGTCTCTCGCGAGTAATGCACCCGCCTTAGATGCTTATCTTTGGCTTGCATATAGGCTGCATGTGCTGAAATCACCTAAACTTGTGTCTTGGACTGCGCTCAAAGGCCAGTTCGGCACAGCTTACTCGAAATTGTCGTCATTCAAGCAGAACTTTACTCACACCCTTGCCATGGCTACCGCTGTTTATCCTGACGCCAAGCTGGAATTACTACCTGACGGGGTGGTTCTAAAGCCATCTAAACCACCTGTACAACCGCGCCAGATCAGCGTCCCAAAATTCTTCTTGGGCACTGGCACAGACTAGCTAAACGCTCACTGCTACACCTATGCAGCTATGTAGAGTCCCCACCTGTGGGATTCTGACCGTTGTTGCAACGTCGCACCCCACGTTGAAGCGGCCGACAACGGGTTGATCGCGATGTAGCGATCCGCAGCCGCTAGCCGCATCACCCAGCCATGTATGTGGAGTCCCCACCTGAGTGGCGAAAGCAGTTTATTGGCCACGGGCTGAGCGGCTTAGGGCATTCAGGCGCTATGTGGAGTCCCCACCAGCGGCCGTGTTCAGCCGCTATGCTGTCTAATCCGCTGAAAGCATGGCTTTTGCGATGCCCTGGGCCACCTCTTCTAGACAGCCATTCCCGAGGGGCTCGATGAGCCACAACATCTAACCAACAGCGTGGCTACTCGATCCCGGGACCTGCGCGCGGTAACAATGCCCTAGCGCATGTAAGTCTGCCGACGGTCTAGGGCACTGCGAATGCGGAAATGGGGACTCCACATAGCGCTTCCGCACTGGAAGTGGGGACTCCACATAGCGGCCCCTTAAAGCAGGCGCCGCTGATCAGGATGCAAGGGTCGCCCTGCGAGCCACTCTGTAAAGTGGTCCTATCCTGGGGACTTCACATAGCAGCCGGTCGCAAAGGCCGCCCCGGCTGATCGACGGCCGGAGTGGTGGCATCGCGGTCTTCGAGAGCTGAGAGGAAGGCCGGTTCGCCCGGTCCGCATGTCATCTCAGGGAAAGCCAGATGAGAGGTAATGTAATCGAGGGATTGGCGGAAGGTCCTTGTAAAGATTGCAAACGCTTTCCCGGATAAAGCCGCGTGGCGCTAAGCTCCTGACGGCACGTATTGTAGTCGGCTACTGGTCGCGTGCGTCGAGCATCCCTGCTTTTTGGCACCAATACCAAATTGCTGGCGGGGATGGCCCTCTGCAAAAGTGAAATCTCAGGTTGGACTGCATTAGGATCTCGCGCGGGAGCTTCACATCGGTGAACCTTCCAGTCCGCGACTGTCCGGTTGCAGGCGACCTTGCCCCCTGAAATGCCCCCGTTCTGAAATTAGGGTTCGTCAACAGGAGACGAGCAAATCGTGGGCGTGCTGAAAGAGCACCAAGCTGGTGCGACGGCAGCCGATCTGTGCCGTAGGCGGCATCAGCGAGGCGACGTTCTACACGTAGTAGGCTTGGTGAACCCCAGCGGTATGTGGCTTGTGCCGTTGGAGGCGAGGCTGCCGCAAAGCTTTCTTTGGACTCTACCGCTAGATCTTGAAGCTGTGCCTCTTCGCCGTCGCCAAGCACGGGAAGGGTCTGCGCATCCTTCCCACGCTCATCCGCGGGCTGCCACTCAGGGAAGGCGGCACGCCAACCGGGTTCAATGGGCTGCGTCCAGCGGACTCATGTGGACGACGGGAGAGAAAGCGATGGAAGAGGAATGGTCAACCCTTCCGGAGCCAGTGCTCCTGATCGAGTAGGAGACTCCCCCACTACGCGAAATGGCAAGCCGCGCTATGTCCCTCGGCCACAATTCGCAATGCCGGGTCCTCCGCGGCGCAGCGTGGCTCGGCCTGCGGACACCGGGTGCGGAAGCGGCAGCCGGTGCCGGGTCGCGCCAACTCCCCCCGAAGCGGCGGCGCGCTGGCAGGCGTGGCACCGGGGCCGAGGCGAGCAGGGCGCGTGTGTATGGATGGCGCGGACCCTGCCACAGGCTCGCCTGCCCAGCGCTTTCCACGATGCGGCCGAGATACATTACCAGCACCCGGTCGGCCATATAGCGCACCACGCCCAAATTGTGCGAGATGAACAAATAGGCCAAACCGAAGTCTCGCTTCAGGTGATAGCGTCCGTGCTGGTGGTGGAATTTCGTTGACTGAAACGGTGTAGGCGGCGGTGGTCATCGGATCGGCTGGCTAAGGTGGAGTTGCGAGCTTCAACCTGAACCGACGAGGACCCGATGACCGAGGACAGACTACCGCTGGCTGAGCTTCTGGCGAAAGCCGGAGATGGCGACTTTCTGCGCAGTGTCGCGGAGGCTGTGGTGCAGTTGCTGATGGAGACTGACGTGGAAGGTCTGATCGGCGCCGGACGGCACGAACGTACGGCCGAGCGGGCGACCTATCGCAACGGCTATCGCGACCGGACCTTAGATACGCGGCTGGGCAGCCTACAGCTGCGGATCCCCAAGCTGCGGCAGGGTAGCTACTTTCCGCCCTTCCTGGAGCCGCGCAAGACGTCGGAGAAGGCCCTGGTGGCGGTCATCCAGGAGGCCTGGATCGGTGGCGTGTCGACCCGGCGCGTCGATGACCTGGTGCAGGCGATGGGACTAGCGGGGATCAGCAAGAGCACGGTGAGCAAGCTGTGCAAGGACATCGACGACCGGGTGAACGCCTTCCTCGAACGTCCTCTTGTCGGCGACTGGCCATACCTGTGGCTGGATGCCACCTACCTCAAGCAGCGTGAAGGAGGCTAGATCAGAACTGTGGCGGTGATAATCGCCGTGGCGGTAAACACTGAGGGCAAACGGGAGATCGTGGGCCTGCACATCGGGCCTTCGGAGGCGGAGATCTTCTGGTCCACGTTCCTGAAGAGCCTGGTCAAACGCGGCTTGCGTGGCACCAAGCTGGTGATCTCCGATGCACACGAAGGCCTAAAAGCGGCGATTCGCCGGGTGCTTGGCTCAACGTGGCAAAGATGCCGCGTTCATTGGATGCGCAACGCTCAGGCCTACGTGCCGAAAGGCCAGCAGAACATGGTGTCGGCTGCCTTGCGCCAGGCGTTCACCCAACTGGACCACCCGAATGCCACCCAGACGATGCGCCACGTCGCCGACCAACTCCGCGACAAATGGCCGAAGCTCGGCGCGTTCATCGACGACAGCGAGGCCGACGTGCTGGCCTGCAGCAACTTCCCCGCCCAGCATCGGGTCAAGATCCACAGCACCAACCCGATCGAACGGCTCAACAAGATGGGATATCCCGGCCAGCAAGCCTGCGGTGGATTTCTCGCCACCACTGGCTGACGCTGTATGCCGGCATTGGTGCCAACGGACCAGGAGGCAGACATGTTCTACGTCGGTTTGGATGTTTCGGTCGCACGCACCGCTGTGTGCATCATGGACGCAGCGGGCCAGGTGATCCTCGAGCGCTCAGTCGAGAGCACGCCAGAGACGATCACCGCAACAATCAGGGCATCCGGAAAGGATGTGGAGCGCGTTGGGCTTGAAGCCGGCATCAACTCCGCCTGGATCGCCCGAGGGCTCGGCGAGGCCAAGCTGCCGGTTATCGTGATCGATGCCACCCATGCTGCCGCGGCGCTCAAGACTGGCTTTCGAAACAAGACCGACAAGAACGATGCGCGCGGAATCGCCGACCTGATGCGGGTCAACAAGTTTCGAGCCGTGTCGGTGAAGTCAGTAGCCGCTCAGCGCGACCGTGCCCTGCTGACGGTGCGCGAACAGCTCCGCCGGCAGTCGCTCGACGCACGCAACATCATCTGGTCCATCTTGCAGGTGGAAGGGCTGAAGCCGCCAAAGCTAGCCAGCCCGGCGTTCCAGGTTTTGCTGAGGCAGTCGCTGGACGACGAAGCACTGGCGCCGCTGCTGCGACCGCTCGCCGACGTCGTCGAGCACATCGACACTCGGGTTGCCAGCCTGGACAAGGAGATTGCCGCGCGAGCCAAGGCGAGCAAAGCCTGCAAACGGCTGATGACAGTGCCTGGCGTGGGCCCGCTCGTTGCCCTGACCTATGCCGCCGGCGTGGACGACCCGGCACGGTTCAGCGACTCTCGAACCGTCGGTGCTCACTTCGGCCTGACCCCGCGACGGTTTCAGTCCGGCGAGATGGATTGGTCCGGCGGGATCAGCCGTGCTGGCGACGCCGGGGTGCGGCGTGCGCTTTATCAGGCAGCCAACGTGCTCATCCATCACAGCCGTGGCTGGTGCGCCCTGAAGTCCTGGGCCGTACGCCTGGCCAAGCGCCGCGGCCTGGGCAAGGCCAAAGTCGCCCTGGCGCGCAAGCTGGCCGTGGTGCTGCACAAAATGTGGACGACGGGAGAGGACTATCGGCTGAAAGCCGCAGTCTAGCCGTCCATACCAGATCGGCCGCACGTTCGACGCGGCCGAAGAGGTCCCTCCGGGGACGGTGTTGAGGAGAGTGCGTTCTACTTCTTTGGCGGCCGCATCGCTCTTTGTGGGAACCAGACGCCACAAATAAGGAAGCACCCCTCGGCTCCTGCCCATACCCCATCCTGAGCCGACGTCCGCGGACGAGCTCGTAGAGAAGGCTGCCCCCGGGGGACACCATCATCAGCAGGCCGAGCTGGCCCGCTGCAACCTCAAAGGGACGAGGAGGCGCGATGTAGTAGTTGACGCAAGAGACCGGGATAGAGAAGAAAGAGGTCAAACGCCGGGCCGACGTTGTCGGCATCTTCCCAAACGAGGGCGCCATCGTAAGGCTGATTGGCGCTGTGCTGCTGGAGGCCAACGACGAGTGGCAGCTCCAGCATCGCTACATGCAGACCGAGGCCATGGCCGAACTCACATCGCCGACCATCGACGCAGCGCCCAACGAGATCACCACCGTAGCCGCATGATAGGTGACCACCTCAACTACACCGCAAATTCCACCACATTGACGGACGCCATCGGTTGCTCCGCAACCTGCCGTTGGTCGTGAAGATGTTCTTCTTCTATTTCGTGCTTGGCTGGCCGGAGGTTTCGGCGGCGCTAACCGCCTTGATCTTGCATCAGAGTGCCTACATCGCCGACGTGACCGCGGCCGGCCTGCGTTCCATCGAGCGTGGACAGTTCGATGCTGGGCTCGCGCTCGGATTGCGACGCATCGCGGTACTGCGTCACATTGTGCTTCCCCAACTCGCCCGCGTCGTTCTGTCGCCGATGACGACCCAGTATGTGTCGGTCGTGAAAAATACCTCGGTGGTGGCCCTGATAGGCGTCGCCGATCTGACCTTCCAAACTCAGCAAATCAACGTCGATACCTTTCGTGGCTTCGAAGCAGCGACGGCAGCGACGCTGCTCTACATGATTGTGGCGGGCGTGGTCATTGCGGGCATGGGTTGGCTACAACGCCGGCGGATCATGCCTTGAAAGCGCAGGTCTGGATTTGGCGCGCGTTCGTCGCCGTAGCGCTCGTTGCTATCGTCTGGTGGCTCGCCGCGCTGGACTGGTCACCCGTCACGCCGTCCTGGCAGTTCCTCCTGGCCGCGTTGGGCCGAAGCTGGCTGTTGGCCATCGTCTCCATGACATTCGGCAGCTTTGCCGCGATACCTCTTGCCCTGGTCCGCGCGTATGGACCGCCGTGGCCACGGCGGATGTCTGCGCTCCTGATTGAGGCGGTGCGCGCCACGCCGGAGCTGATGATAATCTTCTGGGTGTATTTCACCTTACCCATCATCACCGGCTCCGACATCAGCGCCTGGAGCGCGGCCCTAGGATCGCTGGCCGTTATCGCAGCCGCCTATCTTGCCGAAGTCGTGCGTGCGGGTCTGTCCTCTGTTCCTGCTGGACAGCGGGAGGCTGCCAAAGCCCTTGGATTGCGTCCAGTTACCGCATTCCGCCTTGTGGTTCTGCCGCAAGCATTGCGAACTATGGCACCTGCACTGATTGCTACCTTCGTTGCTTTGTTCAAGACGACATCGCTCGTCTACGCCATAGGCGTCATGGACTTTTTTCGCGCGGTCACTGTCACCAACAACGCGGTTTATGCGCCGTATCAACTTCACGTCGTGTTAGGGGGAGGTTACTTTGCGAGTTGCTGGGCCCTCACCCGCGCAATCCGATACTTCGATCCCGGCTATTCCGCGCTGGAGGGCTGAAGAGGAAGGCAGGTGGTCTCATCTCCAGCAGACAGGAATAGGCACCGAAACCTCGATCGAAGGGGTGCTGACGGCGTTTGCGGCCTACTGCAGTGACGGATCGCGCTGCACCGTCCAGGGCGCGCTTGCCGCCTTATATCGCTGATCGGCGTCTAATCCGCCTTGGGGAAGAACGTGTAGGTCGCGCTGTAATCCACGCGCGTTTCCGTGTCGACGTGCAACTGGTCGCAGCCGGCTGCTGGGGCAACTCCCCCTACCGTAGCGCTCCGTACCACATAGGCAACGCTGCTGAACAAACCCGGTCCAGAATGGCTCTTCGCAGCCAGCACCAGCCAAGGAATGGCCTTCGGCTGCGGCGACGCACTGGTCACCACTGGATCGCCGACAACCGTACTCCCATCTGTGGCCTGCCAGCTCGGCCCAGCGAAATGATGGCCGACTACGTTGCCGGCGGCATCGGTCAAGTTGGCGTCCGGCGCTTTGAGACGCCAGGCGTAACCGCCGCCGGCGGTCGTGCAGCTGTAGATTTGGACGCCCTCTCCTTTGAGGACTATCGCCGGTGACGCAGCGAAGGCGTAACAGGCGGTGGTAAGCACGAACGCGCCGATTGCCACGACAAGCTTCATATTGGGACTTTCAGTTCTAGGCATGATCGTAGCATGAGGCGAGGCGGGTCAAGGGTAGGTGCGTGTGGAGGAGACGTCTTGAAAAGCTTGCTACTGGCGACGGTGATTTTTATCGGCCTGCTTGGCTCTCGTGCCGGCCATGCCGCGTCTCAGCCATCTGCGAACCCGATTTCCTTCACATGCCCCGTCACTGGGACAATCAGCGTCATCCAAACTGAGGATGGAAAGCGACACAGAACGGAATGGCTTGGAAGCGCGTCGGATGATCCCGACATGTGCCTGCTGAAGCCCTACAAGAACGGCCAACCCGGAGAGACAATCGGGCGTATCTTCGGCCGCTGGCCTGCGAAATACACCCGCACTACGGCGGACGAAGCCGCAACCTTTCGCAGCGCCATGGACGGCTTCATGCGACACCATGCTTCCATGGCACAATTTATCCTTAGGGGACGCACGGGGGAACAAACCGTTCAGATCTGGACGCTCGATGGTGAGGAAACCCTCAAAATCGGGGATGATACGGTCCGGGCTGTAAAGATCCACGTGAACTATATCTACTCAGGGTCGACAATAATGTATTGGACCAACCTATGGTTTGATCCAGAGCATAATCTGTTTGTAAAGTCGGAAGGTTCGCTGGAACGATCTCGTTCCTACACTTGGTCGATGGTGAAAATTCAGAGCCAAGGCGGCTAGGACGGGCATGACACGTTACCGGATGTCTGGGATGACTAGCTCGTTCGACCACGCCCCGAAACAGTCGGAATTCCTTACGGTTCGGAGCCGGAACCGATATAAGTACTTGAAAACTTTTGCTGGCACGTATGTTGCCTACTCCGAGTTGGATTAGTGCAGTTACGGAGATTTTAATGCGCGCGTGGGCCATATGTATTACAGCCGTCGCTCTTGCGGGGCCGGCGATAGCCGGGCCAGTAGACCTCGATCCCGCATTCCAAGCGAACACATTTCCAGCAAATGACGATGGTGCAACCGGCGCTATCTCGCTTGGTTTTGCCGCCAACTTTTTCGGGACAACCTATACGCAAGCGTATGTGAGCAACAACGGTTATATCACCTTCAACACTGGGCAGGGCACTTACACCCCTTCTGGGCTTGGCGCGAGTTATTCGGGTCAGCCGATCATCGCCCCGTTCTTCGCCGACGTTGACACCCGCGGCAGCGGTAGTGGCCTTACCAGCTATGGTACTGACACCTATAACGGCTTTACCGCGTTCGGGGCGACTTGGCCCGCCGTTGGATATTTCGGTGGGCATACGGATAAGCTCAACACGTTCCAGGTCATTCTGGCCGATCGAGCCGACGTCGGTGCCGGCGATTTCGATATTTATTTCAACTACAACTCGATCCAGTGGGAGACGGGCGACGCAAGCGGTGGCTCGGACGGTTTGGGCGGGGTGTCTGCCGCAGCCGGCTACAATGCCGGGCAGGCGGGTGACCCGCCGGGCACCTACGACCAACTCGACGGATCGTTGGTGAACGGCGCTTTCCTCGATGGCGGACCGGATGCACTTGCGTCCAACACCAACGACGGCGTGACTGGCCAATATCTTTTCGAGGTTCGCGACGGTGCCGTGATCACGCCGCCGCCGCCTACGTCCGTGCCTGAGCCGGTTTCCGCTGTGCTTCTGGGTGCAGGGCTGGTTGCGGTCGGCATGGTTCGGAAGCGTCGCGGCAACCCTACCGCCGCGTAGGTTGGATCCCGCTTGCCTTTCCCAACGACGGGAGAGGCGAGCGGGATTTATGCCAACGATCACGGAGGCCAGGCGACTTTTGCCTTATCCTCGGCACTGCTGCTCCTTTCCGGGCTTGAACGAAGGGCTTGCGCACAATGCGCTGGGGACGGTAGGCCGCGGGGTCTGCAAGCTCTGCAACGGGTGAAAAACCTCGTAGGATCTACCTATCGATGCTCCGTCGCGCCGATGACCTGACAGTTGCGCAATCAAGCCTCGGTGCGACGGAGCAAGTAATCCAGGCCGCCGACGCGAAACCAGCGGTAGCCGTAGGGCTCCATCAGAATGCAATGGGTTCCATTTGCATCCGGTGTGCTGTTATCCGCGCTCAATAGATTGACCAGCAGTCCGTCATGCAGACCGTGGACGCCGGGTCGCACGTGGACCTCCTGGGGCGCCGCGCCAAGGTTGTGGACGACGACCACGGCATTGTTGCGCCAGACGTAGCGCAGCGCGAATATGTCGGGACGGCCGCAATCCAGTACCTCGAACTCCCCCCAGCCGATCTCTGGCACCTCCTTGCGCATGCGCAGCAATCGCTCGGTCCAGTTCAGCAGCGACGCCGGGTCGTGGCGTTGGGAGGCGACGTTTAGATGGGCGTAGCCGTAGGGACCATGGTCAATGACCGGCAGCGGCGGGTCCTCGCCGGACGTAAACCCGGCGTGGCGTTCGCCCGACCACTGCATCGGGGTGCGCGCGCAATCGCGCTCTGGCAGATCCAGGTTTTCGCCCATGCCGATCTCGTCGCCGTACCGGATCACCGGCGTGCCGGGTAGCGTCAGCATGAGGCTGTAGGCCAATTCGAGCCGACGCCGGTCCCCCTGCAGCATTGGCGCCAGCCTGCGCCGGATGCCGCGTCCGTAGAGTTGCATGTCCGCCGCGGGGCCAAAGGCAGCAAAGACGCTGGCGCGCTGTGCCTCGGATAGCCGGCCGAGATCGAGCTCGTCATGGTTGCGTAGGAAAACCGCCCATTGCGCGGTCGCCGGGCGGCTTTCCGTTGCCTTCAGCGCCGCTGCCAGCGGCCCGGAATCTGTGGTGGCAAGTGCGTAGAAGAGGTATTGGTTGACCTGGAAGTTGAACATGAGCTGAAGACGCTCACCACTTGCGCCGAAGTAGTTCATGTCGGTATCCGGCAGCACGTTCGCCTCGGCCAGAACCACGGCATCGCCCTGTCGCCACTGCAGAAATTCACGAAAGGTGCGCAGCATGTCGTATTGCTGGGCGGGCTCGGAAATACCCGCGCCCTTCTTGGCGATGACGAACGGAACGGCGTCCATGCGAAAGCCGGACACACCGAGTTGCAGCCAGAACCCCATGATCTTAAGGATTTCGGCCTGCACCAGCGGGTTGCTGGTGTTGAGGTCGGGCTGAAACTCGTAGAAACGGTGGAAATAATACTGTTTGGCGACTGGATCCCGTGTCCAGGTTGTCTTCTGCACGCCGGGGAACACCACGCCGTCCGTCGCATGGGCCGGCTTCTTCGCGGACCAGACGTACCAGTCGCGATACTGCGAGTTCGGGCCGAGTCTGGCATCCTGAAACCACGGATGCTGGTCGGACGTGTGGTTGACCACCAGGTCGATCAGGACGCGGATCCCCCGCTGCTTGCAGCCATGGGTGAATTCCACAAAATCCCCCAGCGTGCCGTATCGTGGATCGACGCCGTAATAATCGCTGATGTCGTAGCCATCGTCGCGCTGCGGCGAGGGTTGGAACGGCATGAGCCAGATGGCCGTCACGCCCAGGCCTGAAGGTAGTCCAACCGGCGAAGCAGACCGACAAAGTCACCGACCCCGTCCCCGTTCGAGTCCATGAACGTCTCGACGGAGAGGGAGTAGATGATGGCGTTCTTGTACCAGAGGTCTGAGATCAACGGAGAACTCCTGTTCGGACGGTGAACATTGCGCGCTGTGGCGCGTTCTGTCGCGCAGGTTCTGGGGAACGCGGCATGGAGTGGTGGCAGACTGGGATCGTCTACCAGGTTTATCCGAGGTCGTTCCGTGACAGCGACGGCGACGGAACGGGCGACCTGCCGGGCATCATCGCGGGGCTGGAGCATCTGGTCTGGCTCGGCGTGGACGCGGTGTGGATTTCGCCGGTCTACCCATCCCCGATGACCGATTTCGGCTATGATGTGTCCGATTACTGCGCGATCGACCCGTTATTCGGCACGTTGGCCGATTTCGACACCCTGGTCGCCCGGGCGCATGCGCTGGGGTTGCGGGTGATCCTGGATTTCGTCCCGAACCATACCTCCGACCAGCATGAGTGGTTCATCGACAGCCGAAACCGCCGTAATGGGCGTGAGGACTGGTATATCTGGCGCGATGCAGCGCCGGGTGGCGGTCCACCCACCAATTGGCTGTCGAATTTCGCCGGGCCGGCCTGGGGGTGGGACGATCGGCGCGGCCAATACTACTACCACGCATTTCTGCCGACCCAGCCCGACCTGAACTGGCGCAACCCCGCAGTCGTTGCAGCCATGCACGACGCCATGCGGTTCTGGCTGCGGCGCGGCGTGGATGGGTTCCGCGTCGACGTCATGTGGATGATGATCAAAGACGATCAGTTCCGCGACGATCCACCGAACCCGGCGTGGCATCCTGGCATGTCGTCGCATGACCGGTTGCTGCCGGTCTACACCGCAGACCGGCCGGAGGTGCACGACGTGGTGGCCGGCATGCGGGCCGTCACCGACGAGTTCCCGGCCCGCGTATTGATCGGTGAACTTTACCTGCCGATCGACCGGCTCGTCACGTATTACGGGCTGGATGGGAAGGGCGCGCAGCTTCCGTTCAACTTCCAGCTTCTGCTGCTGCAGGATTGGTCGGCATCGGCGATCGCAGACATCATCACGCGCTATGAGGCCGAGTTGCCGCCTGGCGCCTGGCCCAATTGGGTTTTGGGCAACCATGACCGGCCGCGCATCGCCAGCCGGATTGGACCGGCGCAGGCGCGTGTCGCAGCGATGCTGCTGTTGACGCTACGGGGAACGCCCACGGTCTACATGGGGGAGGAATTGGGCATGATCGACACGCCGATCCCGCCTGCCGCGGTGCGCGACCCGGCGGAGTTGCGCGAACCTGGCAAGGCCCTGGGCCGCGACCCAGAGCGCACGCCGTTTCCCTGGACGGACGCCCCGGGCCATGACTTCACCACCGGCACACCGTGGCTACCATTCGGCGCCGATACCCCGTTGAGCCAGCAACGGGAGGATGCCGGGTCGATGCTGCAACTCTATCGCCGGCTCACTAGCCTGCGCCGGGCAAATCCCACGCTGGCAACGGGCGCCATCACCAACGTGCGTGCCGATGGCCCGGTGTTGCGTTACGAGCGCACGCTGGGCGATCGGAAGAGCCGTGTCGTTCTCAACCTCGGTGTGTTGCCGGCCGCGGGGTGGGGCGGCGGCAAGGTCGCGGCCAGTACGCATAGCGGGCGGGTCGGTACGGCGTTGGAGGGTGGCTGGTATCTTCAGCCAAACGAGGGGGTCGTTTTGGACATCGAGCCTCCGGGTTAACCTCAGCCGGCCAGCGAGGCCGCGATGTTCACGCCAAGCGCGATGATGGCGGTGTTAAAGAGATAGCCGACCAATGAGTGAGCGAGGACGAGGCGCCGCATTGCCGCGGATTGCGTCGAGACGTCGCTAACCTGGAAGGCGACGCCCATGCAGAAGGAGAAATACAGGAACTCGGAATAGCCCGGCTCGTCATTGCCCGGGAAATTCAGCGCCCCACCGTGACCCCAGTATTCATGGGCGTAGTGGGTTGCGAAAATCGTCTGGATGAAGAACCAACTCAACACAACGGTGACACCGGAGAGCAGGCCGAGCCAGCCCGCGTGAGGCGAACCGTGCGCGTTGGCCAGTTCGGCAACGATGGCACCCAGTGAGGCGATGGCGGCAAATACCGTGATCCACAAGACGCCCCAGCGCCCCTCATCCAACTTTGCCGCCACGCGGCGAATGCCCTCGGTGGTGGACCGCCAGACACTCAAGGTGAAGACGGCGGTATAGGCCAGGATCCCCAGGTCCCAACCGACAAGGCATGACGTAATCGGGTCGAACCGGGTTAAACACACGGCGGAGCAAACGACGGCGACACCAATGCCGGCGATGAATGAGGGCCGGCGGCGCAGATGCTGAAGCACGTAGAACAAAGCGGGGATTACCTGGGGGCGATGGGGTCGGGCTCAGCAAATGAACTTTTCGCAGACGCCCTGCGTAGAGCTACTTTGGTGAAAAAGAAACATTATGTTGAGAATAGCACTCGTTGTGACCGCCATCGCGATATCGTGCGGTGCTGCATCCGCCCAGCCGGCCCCGGCCGCCGCTGCTTCCCCGGAAAAGCCGATCGATAACGGCCCAACGTCGCCGGGGTCCGACCGCGCGTATCAGGGCGGTGGTGTGGTTCTGCAGGGGGCGCCGGGGGCTCCCGCGCCCAAACCGGAGCCGACGCCCGCCGGGCAGGCGCCGGCTGGGTCGCTAGATCCGGCGCCTTCGTCGCAATCACCGGCCAGCGCGCCGTCCAAGGCCGCCGACGACTGATGCGGCAACGTGCGGCGCAGATGTCGCACATCGGACTTAGGTATGACCTAGTCGGCTTGATGGCGTATGACGCTCATCATCCGGCTCTTGGGTAACATGCGCGCTATGTGAGGTCGCTCAGATAGCGCGCTTCGGTTGGGCTGCCCCGCTGCGTTAGCGGCAGAGCGGCAGCATATGTGCTTCGCCCGCATCGCTCGAATACCCCGCCGAGCCATCGTTCCGAAAGAAAAACCCGACGACCAAGCTGTATTATTGACTAATTCGGCAATAATTCTGTGTTGATGCGGAACTAGCTAAAACCTAACGTAATCGAAAGTCAATTGTTGGATTGCCAAGCTTACAGCTCGTAATCCATCATTTATTATCATCTGTCTCTCAAATTTCCGAAACAAAACATTATATACGCAACATGACGATAGAGCGGGCCACCATTCAGTCTGTGGCTAAGCCCTGGGGCAGCGCAGATCGTCTCCCATGGAGCAGCGCCGAGCCGGACACGATCATCGGTGAAATTTGGTTCGGACGGGCGGGTGCGACCGCTGAAACCTCATCGCTCCTGCTGAAATTGCTGTTCACCCAGCAGGCGCTGTCAATCCAAGTGCATCCCGATGATGCCATGGCCCACACGATGGGTCTTCCTTGGGGCAAGTCGGAGGTTTGGTATGTCCTATCCGCCGAACCCAGCGCCAAATTGGCCCGGGGGCTTCGGACCGCACTCACGCCGGACGGGCTGCAGGCTTCGATTATCGACGGCAGCATCCAGCAATTGGTGAATTGGCACGGCGTCCAGGCTCACGACACGATTGATATACCGGCCGGGACGATCCACGCCCTGGGGGCGGGCCTCGTCGTGGCGGAGTTGCAGCAACGCAGCGACGCGACGTTCCGGCTATTCGATTATGGCCGCGACCGCACGCTACACGTCGATCTCGGCGTCGCCGCAGCGATTCTGAGCCCAAGCGACCCCACCCCGGCACCACGACGACTGACACCGGCCCGCGTACTTCTGGCGGCGTCTCCATACTTCGTCTTCGAACGGATCGAACTAGAGGCTGGCTCCCGCTGGGACATCGATGCAGCGGTGGAAACCTGGCTTCTGGTGATTGAAGGGGCGGCCACGATCGGTGACGTTCAGGCCGCAATTGGGGAGGCGGTGTTCCTCGATCAGGACCGGGCGGTGATCACGCCGGGTGCATCTGGCATGACGGCATTGGTCGGGATCGCCTCCCCCATCCCGGCGGAGAATTTGCTAACCGAAATTCTATCCCCCCACTTCAGCGAGGCCCAGGCATGACTCAACTTCGGCGGCTTGCGTTCATTGGCAACGCGCTGCCGAGGCGCTGCGGGATCGCCACCTTCACCACGGACCTACAGCAGGCGGTGGACGCATCAAGCCCCGATATCGAAACCTGCGTCGTCGCCATGAACGATCATGGTCGCAGCTACGATTACCCGGCCGCCGTCGGCTTCGAAGTCGATGACACCAATATCGACGACTACATCCGCGCAGCCGCTTTCCTCAATGCCGGCCATTTCCAGGCCGTGTCGCTGCAGCATGAATTCGGGATTTTCGGCGGCGAGGCCGGCAGCCATATCATGGCGCTGCTATCGCGGCTGGTCATGCCCATCGTGACCACCCTACACACCGTGGTTGCCAAGCCCACGCCCGCCCAGCGCGATGTATTGGAGCAGATCGCCGCCGTTTCCACACGCCTCGTCGTGATGTCGGAAAAGGGGCGGGAGTTGCTTTGCTCGGTCTATCAGGTTCCCCCAGGCAAGATCGATGTCATCGCCCATGGCATCCCCGACTTCCCGTTTTCGGAGCCCGACATCGCCAAGGCGGAACTTGGCTTCAGCGGGCGGCCGGTAATCCTGACATTCGGCCTGCTGTCGCCGAACAAGGGGATCGAGGTGATGATCGACGCGATGCCCGCCATACTCGCCAGCGTACCGGATGCGGTTTACGTCGTATTGGGCGCCACGCACCCGAACCTGGTGCGCGACCAGGGCGAGACGTATCGGGACAGCCTCATCAGCCGCGTGCATGCGGCGGGTGTCGACAACCACGTGGTGTTCCTGGACCAGTTCGTCGACCAGTCCACCCTGCTGCGCTTCATCTCGATGTGCGACGTCTATGCGACGCCGTATCTGAGCGAGGCGCAGATGACGTCGGGTACGCTGTCCTACAGTTTTGGGCTGGGTAAGGCCGTCGTTTCGACGCCCTACTGGCACGCGCAGGATCTGCTGGCGGACGGGCGTGGCGTGCTGGTGCCGTTTGGCGACGCCGTCGCGATGGGGCGGGAAGTCGCGGGGCTGCTGCTGGATGACGACCGCCGGCTTGCCATGCGGCAGCGCGCGCATGCCGGCAGCCGCTCGATGACCTGGGCCAGCACGGCGCTGAACTATCTCGCCACGTTCGAGCAGGCGCGCCGCACCCGGCGCCTGAAGGTGGTGACCGAACTGAACCAGCCGCCGCCGCCGCGGGAAAGCCGGCCGATCCCCGGCATGGCGTCCATGCATCTCGTGTCGATGTGCGATGATACCGGGCTGTTCCAGCACGCCGTGCATTCGGTGCCCGATCGCGTCCATGGCTACTGTGTCGACGACAATGCTAGGGCGTTGCTGGTGGCCTGCGGATTGAACGCGCCGGGCGAGGAAAGCCTGCCCGATGCGCTGACGGCGCGGTTCGCCTCGTTCATTCAGCACGCCTGGAACCCACGCACCGGGCGGTTCCGCAATTTCATGGGGTTCAACCGGGTGTGGTTGGAGGAGCAGGGCTCCGAAGACAGCCATGGCCGTGCGCTGTGGGCACTCGGCGAATGCTCCCGCAGCGACAGCAGCGGGTCCCGGCGGCGCTGGGCCGCTGCGTTGTTCGCCGAGGCGTTCGCCGCCACCGAAGGGTTCAGTTCGCCACGGGCCTGGGCGTTCACGCTGTTGGGGTTGGACGCCTATTGCCATGTCGCGCCGGGCAATGCCCGCGCCGCGCAGACACGTCGCCTGCTGGCGGACCGACTGGCGGCTCTCCTATCCGCAGTCGGGCACGCGGACTGGATGTGGTTCGAAACAGGCTTGTCCTACGACAATGCACGCCTGTCTCAGGCCCTGCTGGTCACCGGTGCGGCGCTCGGCGTGCCATCCTTCATCGATGCCGGGCTGCGGTCGCTGCGATGGCTGATGGCGGTGCAGACCTCACCGGCGGGTATGTTCCGCCCAGTCGGGTCGGAGGGGTTCGGCGACCAGTTGATGCGCCCCAGGCCGTTCGACCAGCAGCCGCTGGAGGCCACGGCCACCATTGCCGCCTGTCTCGCCGCCTGGCGGGCCGATGGCGACCCACGGTGGAAGACCGATGGCGACCGGGCGTTCGCTTGGTTTCTGGGCGATAACGATCTGGGGGCGCCGCTGGTCGATCCAGATACCGGAAGCTGCCGCGACGGCCTGCACCGCGACCGCGCGAACGAGAATCGCGGCGGCGAATCGGCGGTATCCTATCTTCTGGGCCTGTTGGAGATCCGGCAGACAGAGCGCATCAACCAGCCGCATGTGAAACTGGCTCCGGGCCCGTTATAGACCAGTGAGCGTGCCCGATGCTGCCCTCACTGGTTCGATCCACCGGAGCGCCGAACGATGAGCGATAACGGCTTTCTCATGGGCCCCGACTCGGCGCGCGTGGTGTTGCTGCCCTTTACCCCTGCCGCCGAGTTGCGCAGCAACGTACAAATCCAGGATACGCGCGTGACGCAGATCCTGGGCCGCATCTTGGCGCTGGACGACGCAACCGTCGAGCGACAGCTCGCGGACGTCACTGCCAACTTCGACGACCGCCATCGCGACCTGACCGCCCGGTTCGAGGGACGTGCCGCACAACTGGTCCCGCCGGGGCTCACCGAAAGCCGGCGCCGGCTGGCCGGGGCGTATTTCCTGATGGAGTATGCCTTCGAATCCGCGGCCCTGTTCAATCCCAGCGTGGTCGCCCATCCGGACCAGTCGGGCGCGCCGGAGGGCGGTCTTCGCTTCATCATCAGCCTGCGCGCCGTGGGCGAGGGCCATGTCTCCAGCCTCACCTTCCGCTCCGGCACGGTCACCGCCAATGGTCGGGTGACGCTCGACCCGGCGGCACGGCTCGCCTCCCTCCCGCACCAGGTCAGCCGCGAGTCTGCCGAGGGGTTCGACACGGTGACGTTCGCCTTCGACCCGACATTCGACCTCAGCGAGCGGGTGATCTTCCCGATGACGCCGGCGCAATCCAAGGGGATCGAGGATGCGCGGTTCGTGGTCTTTGCCGATGGGGACGCGCGGCATTATTGCGCCACCTATACGGCGTACAACGGCCAGGGCATCCGGTCCGAGCTGATCGAAACGACGGACTTCACCACCTTCCGTTCGACCACGCTGCAGGGCACCGCCGCGCGCAACAAGGGCATGGCGCTGTTCCCGCGCAAGATCGATGGCCGCTATGCGATGATCAGCCGGGAGGATGCGGAGAACCTCTATCTCGTCACCTCCGACAACCTTTACACCTGGAACGACGGCGTCGTGCTGCTGAAACCGAAATACGCCTGGGAGTTGATCCAGATCGGCAATTGCGGCTCGCCGATCGAGCTGGACGAGGGCTGGCTGCTGTTCATTCATGGCGTGGGGCCGGTGCGGAACTACGCGATCGGCGCCGTGCTGCTGGACAAGGCGGACCCGTCCCGGGTGCTGGCGCGGTCCCGCGAGCCGCTGCTACGCCCGATGGCGGCGACCCGTGGCGGCTATGTTCCGAACGTGGTCTATTCCTGCGGCGGCATGCGGCATGGCGACTGCATCATCCTGCCCTACGGCGTGTCGGACATGTTCTCCCACGTGACGACGATGCGGATCGATACGCTGCTGCGGACGCTCGATCCCGCCTGATGCATCCACTTGCGCGGCATCCCAACCTGGCGCGGCCAATGCGGATCGGGATGCTGGCCCCGATCGCCTGGCGGGTGCCGCCGCGTCATTACGGCCCGTGGGAACGCGTCGTGTCGCTGCTGACGGAGGGGCTGGTGGCGGCCGGCGCAGAGGTGACGCTGTTTGCGACTGCGGATTCGCAGACATCCGGCCAGTTGAGCGCCGTGGTGCCGACGCCGTATGAGGAAACGCCGGGCATGGATGCCAAGGTATGGGAGGGGCTACACCTCGCCAACGCCTTCGGACAGGCGGCCGGGTTCGATGTGATGCATAACCACTATGATTTCCTGCCGCTGACCTATGCTGGTCTGACGGGCACACCGATGGTGACCACCATTCACGGGTTTTCCAGCGACCGCATCCTGCCGGTCTATCGGGCGTATAATGGGCGGGCAGCGTATGTCAGTATCTCAGACTCGGATCGTCACCCTGACCTCGCCTACGCAGCGACCGTGCATCACGGGATCGACCTGGCGGCGTTCACCTACCAGCCGGACCCTGGGGCGTATCTGCTGTTCTTTGGCCGCATCCATCCGGACAAGGGCGCCGCCGATGCCATCCGGGTTGCGACGGCTGCGCGCCTGCCGCTGATTTTGGCCGGGATCGTGCAGGACCAGGGCTATTTCGATCGCGAGGTCGCCCCGTATTTGAACGAGACGATCCGGTTTGTGGGCTCGGTTGGTCCTGCGGCACGGGACACATTGCTGGGGGGCGCCTTGGGGTTGCTGCACCTCATCCATTTCGACGAGCCGTTCGGCCTTTCCGTCGTGGAGGCGATGGCCTGCGGCACCCCGGTTATCACCTTTCCCCGCGGCAGCATGACGGAATTAGTCGCCCAAGGCACCAGCGGTTTCCTGGTGGAAGACCAAGCAGCCGCGGTCGAGGCGGTGTCCCACCTTGCCGGCCTGAACCGCCGTGCCGTGCGGGCGGAGGCCGAACGCCGGTTCTCCGTGGATCGCATGGTGGTCGACTATTTGCGGGTTTATCAGACGACGCTGGCGGCGCGCGCCTAGACAGCCTGCGGCCCCTACCACCAGCCCAGGATGCGCGAAACCACGAACGCGACGACGATGAGGGCGAGCAGTTTCCACAGCAGATTCGACGGCAGACGGCTATGGCGCCGCGGCGGCCGGGACGGTCCACCATATCGCCAGGGTTGCCTCATTGGAAGACGCCTACGGCCGGGTGCTCACTCAAGCGCGGTCCGGACTTCTTCGATCAAGGCGTCCATTTCCGCCAACGAGCCAGCGTCGAGGTCTTCCAGGGCCTTTGTCAGCTTCGACGCTGCGATGCCCTGGTTGGGCACATCGCGTAGGGCGGCGAGGGCGATTTCTACCCCGCGGCGAACCTCCGAGGCGTCCATTGCGATGACGCCGCGATGTGCCCTGGCAAGTTCGAGCCGGGCGGTCTCCAGCAGGGCATCGCCGTGATGGTCTTCGGTTGGCATGAGCATCTCCAGGATCTGATTGCCATTAAGCAGCCGGCGCCGGGCAACCAATATGTGCCGCCGCGGTCACCACCGCGTTTTGCTGCCCTTTCAGGTGGGCAAGATGGGCCGCATCATCCTGGTTTCCCCGCGATGCGGTGGGCAGGCCGATAGAAAGCACGCCCAGGGTATCGCCGATATAGGCCTTTTCTTGTTTGGCGGATGCGCCCGCGACCTGAGTATCCAGGCTTGCCTTCTCCTGCACAAGGCGGCTGCAGGACCAGGCCTGATAAGGCGCGCTGCTCAGCCGCTCTGCAGGGACATCTTCGGGCGCCTGCGCGCAGCCGGCCAGGAGGACGACGCAGATCGGGATTATCGCGGTCAATTTCATGGTCAAAGCTACGCTTTTGGCGCCGGACAGTTGCCGTTGGCGGCTGGCCCCGGGCGCGGTTGGCGTGTCAGACAGGTTTCTTCGGTCGCTCCGTCATGCGCTTCAGCGTGGCGACCTGGCGGAAGAATTGCTGGCGGGATTGTGCCGGGCTGCCAATTACGATCGCGCCGGGTTCAACGTCGGCGATGACACCGGCCTGGGCCCCGATTTGGGCGCCGTCGCCGATATGCAGATGCCCGGCCATCGCCGCCTGCCCGCCCACCTGCACAAAATCGCCCAGAATGGTCGACCCAGAAATGCCCACCTGCGCCACAATCACGCAGCACCGGCCCAGCCGCACGTTATGGCCGATCTGCACCAGGTTATCGATCCGCGAGCCCGCGCCGATCACCGTGTCCTGCGCCGACCCGCGATCGACGGTGGAGTTGGCGCCGATCTCCACGTCATCCTCGATGATCACCTTGCCGAGTTGCGGGATCGTCAGGTAGCCGGTGCTGGTTCGCGCGAAACTGAAGCCTTCCTGGCCGATACGCACGCCAGGATGAAGGAACACGCGATCGCCGATGAGGGCGTGGCTGACACTGACATGGGCGCTGATCCGGCAATCCCGCCCGATCACCACCCCGGCGGCGAGGCTGACATAGGCACCGATGGTGCATCCCGGCCCGATCTGCACCCGATCTTCGATACAGGCGAAGGCGCCGATTTCCGCGCTGGGGTCGACCTCCGCCCCGCGGGCGATCAGCGCGGTGGGGTGGATGCCGGGGCAGAGCGGGCGCGCCGGGTGGAACAACTTGCCGACGCGGGCCCAGCCCTCGTATGGCGCCTTCATCACGATCGACACGGTGTTGGCGGGGACCCGGTCCTGCATGTTTGGATGCACGATGACGGCGCCGGCAGTGGTCTTGCCCAGCATGTCCGCATAGCGCCGATTGTCGAGAAAACTCACATGGCCAGGCTTCGCGACCTGGAGCGGCGCGATCCCCGTCAGCATCAGGCCGGACTCGGCCGCGTCGCCCCCGGCAGCACGCGCCACCTCGGCAATGCCGAATGGTCCGCCCTGCGGGTAGAACCGCGGGTCGCCTACAGACACATCCTGCATGTCGCCCTCAACATTCGTTTAGGTGCTTAATATCGACCGAACGCGAAACAGAATTGCGAACTGTGGCGGACATAAATCAGGCGTGATCAATACTCTGCCTGGATGGGCGACACAAATACAAAGAAAATTCTATTACCTTGCAGGCCAATTATATCGAACATAGCGAGGCTGTGTACCATCGACTGGACAGCGACGCCATGATGGCCCGATTTTATTGGCCGCGTCTATCGGATGGACGGCCGCCGCTGGCCGCCATCGACCTGCAGGTCGGTCGCGTTCAGCCCCATGGCGCGCGGTGAGGCGAGGAAGACCGCGGCGTCGGCGATTTCCTGTACCGTGCTGAGCCGCCCGCGCGGGAAGTCCATCCGCTCGAACTCGCTGAAAGCCTCGGGTTTTGAGTGCTTTGTGCGATCCCACCCGCCGCCGTCGAATAGGGTGGAGCCCGGTGACAGGGCGTTTACCCGAATCCCCATCGGGCCCAACTCCCACGCGAGGGAGCGTGCGGCATGGATCAGCCCGGCCTTTGCCGCGGCGTATGACGCCGCGGCGGTGGTCGCTGCCCGGCCCGAGATGGATGCGATGAAGATCGCCGACGCCGCATCGCTGGCGGCAAGGGCCGGGATGGCCTGGCGCAGTAGGTCGACCGCGTGCAGCACGTTCAGTTGGAAGGTCTGCGCCCAGTCATCATGCGTCGCCGTCGCGAAATCCCGCGCGCCGACGCTACCGCCAGCGTTGGCAACGACGATATCCAGGCGCCCATACTCGGCCATGCACGCGGCAACCAACCGTTCGGGCGACGCCGGGTCAAGCATGTCTGCGGCGATGGTCAGAACACGGCCGCCGCCGAGCGCGCTCAGGTATTTTGCGGCGGAGTCGAGTTCCTCCTGCCCGCGGGCTGCGATGGCGACGTGGCACCCCTCACCCACCAACCCGGCGGCGGTGGCGCGGCCGATCCCACGGCTCCCGCCGGTGATGAGGGCGACCTTACCGCTGATCTGCATATCCATTCGTCAGGCACTCCATACTGGATGACGGCCAGGCCAGTTCGTCACGATGACGCGCATGGCGTGCCTTGCGTTGGTGGATTTGCTAGGGTGGCGGCAGACGTGAGCATCCGAGATGAGAAGCAAATTCCGAGCCATGCGGGAGGCTGAGTCCGCATCGCAAATTGGGGACATGATGTCTGACCGCCCGACGCTGCGCATCTTCTCCACCCTGGCCGTGCAGGGCGCCCTGCCGGTGTTGTTGGAGCGATCTGGCATCCTCGGCGCGGTCGAGTATGCCCCCACGGTCGCCACGCAGGAGCGCCTGCGCGGGGGCGCAACCGGCGACGTGGCTATCCTGACCCGCGCGGGGGTCGATGGGCTGACGGCGGACGGCATCCTGCGGCCAGGTGGGGTCGATATCGCCGGCTCCCTGGTGGGCATCGCCGTCCGGCCCGGCACCCCCCTGCCGACGCTGGACACCGAGGCCGATCTTCGCGTTGCCCTGCTGGCGGCGCGGTGCGTCTGCTATTCCCGCATCGGTGCCAGCGGATTGTTCTTTGCGGCCTTGCTCGACCGTATGGGGATCGCCGACGCGGTGAATGCCAAGGCGCGCATCATCCACTCCGGCTTCACCGCCGAGGCCGTTCGCGATGGGGATGCGGATATGGCAATCCAGCAAATCAGCGAGTTGATGGTAGTGCCGGGCATCACCATCGCCGGGCCGCTGCCAGCCATTTTGCAAACGCCGACCATGTTTACCGCCGCGATGATGACCGGTTGCACCGAGCCCGAGGCGGCAAGCCAGCTGATTGCGTGCTTGGCGTCGCCGGATGCGGAACCGGCCTTCGCGGCCGCAGGATTGCTGCCGCCGCGAGGCTGAGCTTCGCCGGAATTTAGGGTTTCGTAAGCTTCCCATTCTAGGTGTTGCGCACACTGGCCAGCATGAGGCCCCAAAATGGTAGATCCCGTCCAACGGCCGAACCCGGCGCCGACGATCGCGCAAGTTCGGTCAGATTCGACCGCGCCAGCCTTCGCGATGCCCGAGATTTCGGATGCGCTGATCCCGTCGCTGGCCCCCTATTCTCTCGTCGCGCTCCAGCACCTCCTCGGTATTCAGGAAGGCCAGTTTGGCGTGGCGCACGGGGATGCGACGTTGCAATCCGGGGTGTCCGGCACAGGACCGGTCAATGGGCGGCCGATCGTGGCTACCGACATCGACCGGTTCATGGGGCGATCCGTCGGCTCCGGCCAGTGTGTCGCCCTGGTCCAAGCCGCCAACCCGGATATCGGCTCAACCCATTGCTGGAGCGGTGGGACGCCCGTCCGGGGCAACACGAATTTGCAGGCTGGAACGGTGATTGCCACGTTCGATAGTGGCAATCGGTATGCCAACCATACGGATGGCAGCAGCCACGCCGCGATCTATCTGGGGCAGAACGAACAGGGCATCCAGGTCGTCGACCAATGGGCCGGCAGCACCGCGGCCGTTCGAACGATCGCGTGGAACACGCCGGGGGCAACGGCGGCCAATACGGGCAGCGCGTTCAAAGTGGTCGAGTCGACCCACAGCTGACCCGAGCGGCTGGCCGGAGCCTTTGGCCCCGGCCGCCAGGCGGCCCTGCTACAAATGGCTCCCTAGGGCTGTATGCCCGAGACCGGGATGGCCGGCCTCGTCAGCAATCCCAGTGTCCGGCTCGACCTGGTCCGCCATGCCTTTGCCGAAGTGCCGATACCAGAGACCCGTCAGGATTGGGACCACGATCGAGGTCACGATGACGCAGATCGCGAGCAGGGGCGTGGCGGTCTTCACCAGGCCGCTGAACTGCGGCGCCACGGCTGCGATGGCAAGCGGGTTGGCCACCGCGGCGCCCGCGGTGCTGGATGCTGCAAGCCCGGCCGTGCCGGTGCCGCCGCCGATGAAGCGGTCGGCCAGGATCAGCGGGATCGCCGTCAGCACGACCACCGACAGGGCCAGCAGAACGCCCAAGCCCGCGAGCGGCGACAGCAGGTTGGTGAGGTCGACCGTGTTGCCGAGGGAAAAGGCGAAGAACGGGATCATCAGCATGCCGCCGGGCGTGAAGAAAGCCCGCAATTTGGGGTCCAAGTTGCCGAGGGCGAAGCCGGCGAGGAAGGGCAGGATGGCGCCCACGAAGATCTGCGGCTCGAAATGGGCGACGCCGGAGGCGCCCAGGATAATCATGCTCATCAGCGGCCCGGATTCGATTGAGGTCAGCACGAACGCGCCCGCTTCCTCCTTCGTGCCGTAGGTCTGCATCAACGAGGCGTAGAGGCCGCCATTGGTCATATCCATGGCGCAGACGATGGCCAAAACCGAAAGGCCGGCGAAGAAGCCGGTCTGAATGCCCTCGGGCGGGAGGAGCCAGGTGGCGACGATGGTGATCACCCACGCGGCCAGGAATTTCGTGATGACCAGCGTGCCAGACTTGCGCAGCACGGTGCCGGTGGCGCTGAGCTTGATCGAGGCCCCCATGCAGAAGAACCATACGGCGAGGATTGGAACGACCCCGGTCATGATCCCCTGGGTGAAGCCCTTGAAGTAGTTCGGCGCGTCCGGCGCAAACGTGCGGCAAAGCGCCCCCAGCAGAAGCGGGGCGAGCATGAGCCCGCCGGGGATCTTGTCGATCGTATCTTTCAGTCTCATTGCCGTCTCTCCCTGGCCGTTGCCAATCGTCATTGGCCGGGAGGGGCTGCCGGGCAGCAGGGCCGCCGGCGTCTCCAATCCCGGAACGGACAGGCTGCCATCTCCAAAGCGAATTGCCTAGTAGGACAGTAGGGCTGACGGGTACGGAGCAAACGGCGGCGCCGCACGGCGCCGCCGGGTTCGTCACGGGGTCGCGGTCTTGAACCGGACATCCTGCAGCCGCAGCAAGCCGTCTGCCATCAGCGTGAAGCCATCTACCCGGCGTGACACGCCCTGGATATTGCGCGTCGTCCAGAGGTAGATCAGCGGCAGATCCTTGTTCACCTGCTGCCAAACCTGGGAATAGATCGCGCGGCGTGCCGGAACGTCACTGGCGACGCGCGCCTGGTCCAACAGGGAGTCTACCGCCGGGTTGGAGTAGTGGGCGATGTTCAACGCGCCGCCGGTATGCAGAAAGCTCCATGAATTGCTGTCGGTGTCCAGCAGGCCGGACCAGCCGCCCAGCGTCACCTGGTAATCGCCGCGGTTGGTGGCTGCGATGACGGCGCCGAACTCCATCGTATTGACGTGCACGTCGAACCCGGCATCCGCGGCCATGGCCTGGATCACTTCACCGGCCTGCGTCGCCTGCGGCGTGTTGTAGACGGCGAGGTCGACCCGGAATGGCGTCTTGACCCCAGCTTCCTTCAGCAACGCCTTGGCACGCTCCACATCGCGCTTCGGGATCGGCACCGCCGGGTCGTAGAGCGGGCTGATGGGCGATGTCGCCTGCGCATTCGCCACGTAGGACCCGGCGAACACCACACTGTTCAGCGCGTCCCGATCCAGGGACAGTTCCAGCGCCAGTCGCACCCGGGAATCCTCCGCCATGGGCCCTTTGGCGCTCGCCCCGTTGCCGATGTTCACCGTCAGCGCGCCGTAGCCCAAGCTGGGGACCGAGACGATGGCGAGTTTCGGGTTGTGCGATACGGCATCCACGTCCAGCGGCGCTACCTCCGCGATGTCCAGCGCGCCGGCCTCCAGGTTGGCCTTGCGGATGCTGCTGTCGGGGATGACCTGGTAGGTGACGCGGTTGAAATGGATGCGGCTGGCGTCCCAATAGCCGGGATAACGCTCCAGCGTGACGTGATCCTGCGCCACCCGCTCGACAAATCGGAACGGGCCGGCGCAGACCGGGTGCAGGCCGAAATCCTTGCCCGCCGCCTCGGCCGCCTTCGGTGCGACCATCATGCCGGACCGGTCGGTGAGCGTGGCGATGAAGGGGGAGAAGGGCTGCTTCATCACCACCCGCACGGTCATCGGGTCGGCGACCTCGGCATGGTCCATGGCGCCGACTTCGCTGTGGCGCATGCTGGCATTCATGGTCAGGTCCCGCTGCAGCGTGTAGACCACAGCGGCGGCATCCAGCGGTTCACCATCCTGGAAGGTGACGTTCGGGCGAACATGGATCAGCAGCGTCTTGGGATCGGCCCATTCGTAGCCGGTGGCCAACACGGGCACGATGTTCAGCTTGGCATCGAAGTCGAACAGCTTGTCGCAGATTGCGGTCATGACGACCGTGCCGACATAGGTGCGGGAGAAGGTCGGATCCAGGATATCCGGATCGTCGCGCATGCCGATGTGCAGCGTGTCGGTGGGCTGGGCCTGGGCGACCCCGGCAAGCGATATCAGGCCCAGGCAGAGCCAAGCGGAAAAGCGATACATCGACACCCACCGTGTTGTTGCAGCATGGGATGCAAAGCGTGTACCGGCTGGCGCGGACTGTGCCGGACCGATGGGCGGGTGACGCCTGGTGGTTACTGTCCGCCGGCCGATAGACCAACCATGGCGCGGGCCTCGGCAAGCGTGCGGGTGCGCCGTAGCGCGTGTGACAATGTCGCGGCGATCCTATCGCGGCAACAAACCAGTGCCGCGGTGACTTTTCCGCCTTCGAGATACCAAGCGACGAAATCGAACGCCTCGACATCGCCATCATAGGCGATGTCTCCATCGCCGCGTCCGTGACCGATGTATTGCAGGCGTTTGCCGTGTTGCGCGGTCCAGAAGAAGGGGACGCCCTCGTAGCATGCGTCGCGACCCAGCATCGCCGCGGCGGCAACCCGGCCATGCTGCTGCGCCAGACGCCAATGCTCGATCCTTGGCCAGCCGGACGGCGAGGCGATGTCGCCCGCGGCCCAGAGACCGTCCGCTACGCGCAGGGCGGTATCCGTGACCAGGCCGCCATCATCCGCCTTCTGCAGTGACGGCACGTAGTCCAACACAGGGGCGACGCCGAGGCCGGCGACGACCAAACCAGCGGACAGCGATTCATCGTTCACGATGACGGCGTCCAGCGTGATGCGCTGAACCGATGTGCCAAGCCGGAAGCGCACGCCCTTGGACTCATGCAATGTCCGCAGCGCAGCGCCGACCCGGGGACCGAATTGCTTGGCGAATGGGATTTCGTCTCGGCCAATGACCGTGACATTCATCTTACGGTCGATCAGATCCGATGCGACTTCCATCCCAATGAAGCTGGTGCCGATGATGACGGCCGACGCGCCGGGTTCGACATGGGCGAGGATCCCATCCACATCACTCAGGCTGCGCAAGGTCCGCACATGCGGCAGATCACCGCCCTCGATTGATAGCGCAAGAGGCTGCGCCCCGGTCGCCAGCATGGCGGCATCGTAGGCGAGTGTTTCGCCGGTCGAGAGGGTGAGTTGGCGTTTGCCTGGATCGACGGCCGTGACGCGGGCGACAATTCGCTCGAGCTTTAACTTTTTCTGCAGCTCGTCATCGAGCAGCGGCAGCGTGCTGCGATCGAATGCGTCCTGCGCCAGCGCCATCTTGCTGAGCTGCGTGCGGTCCAACGGCTCGGCTGCGTCCGGCCCTACCAAGATGACGCGACCGCCGAAGCCGTCGTCGCGGAGCAGCGCCGCCGCGCTTGCCGAGGCCGCCCCGGTGCCCACCAACACAAAGACACGATCATCGGGCGCGTGCGCCAATGCGTCCCCGGGCGCCAGTGCGTCAGTGTGCATCGGCTCGATGTCGACCAGGACCCTGCCGTCGATGACGCGCACCGCATGGCGTTGCAACCCGGTCAGCGGCACGGGTTCGAGCAAGGCGCCGGTTTTGCTGTCGAAGGCGCCTGCGTGCCAGGGACAGATGATCCGACCCTCGCATAGAACACCGTCGGCCAAGGGGGCCTTGGCGTGGGGACATGTACCTTGGAATGCCCTGACGTCGTTGCCTTCCCGCACGAACAGGAGCTTGGTGTCGCCCACTTCCAGCCCGGTCAGCCCTTGCGCAAGGGCGTCCAACTGTATCGCGCTGACCTCAACCATCGGCATTCCCCACTCCCTGCGGAATGGCAGCGCAGAAAGCAGCGGTGCGTTCCGCGACACAGTCAGGTCTACGCCGAACGTGAAGTGCCGCCGCCGCGGGAATTAGCTGCCCGGCGCCGACACGCCGGGCAACCAGGCGTTGCGATAGCCTGCAACCGGCGACCCCCAGCGGCGGGCAAACATGATTCCGAGAATGGCAACGAGTACGCCGGCAACCAGGTCGATGTAATAGTGGCCTCCGATCGGCGCGGCCGAGACGAACATGCCAGCGTTGAGGAGGCCAAACGGGATACGTGTCCAACGATTGAATCCGAACCCCCACCCAAGCAGCACCGCGCCCGCCGCGTGGAAGCTGGGGAATGACACGATGCCCTCAAGCGCATCGGTGTTGATCCGAGATAGCTCGCCGGTTCGCAACTTCGTGAGGATGGTTGCCTGGCGCCAGGCAACCATATCATGCACGGTTGGCACATCCGCGGCGGTGATGGCGAAATGAGGATAGGCGCCAAGGGCGGGCATGATGGAAAATATGGCCATCACGACCACGAGCGCCGCCGACCATGCCGCCATGAACGTCCAGCAGGCGCGTGTGCGGTTGCTGAGGCAGAGCAGGCAGATCAGCAGGAACGGCTGCCATTGGATGCTTTCATAAGCGAAATTCGCCGGCACCATGAAGGCGGGCATCTTCGTGAGGGCCAGCATGGCCGACGGCCAATCGAGTACCGGAAACAGCGTCCGGTCGACCATCGCCAGCCAGGCATCCGCCAAAGGCGACGGGCTGGTTCCGAGTAGGATCGAGAGGAGCACGAAGGTGATGCCGTACAACACGTAGAGCGTCACTGCCTCCAGCAGATCGGCCAGCCGCATGACCCGGCGTGCGCGTAGGCACCCGGCGGTCCACAACAGCAAACCCGCCGGTATGAGTAACGCAGCGCAATCCGCCGGCGCGACTGTGAGGCCGCGGAGATGATAGCCGACGATCAGGAACAGCCAAAGACACGCCAAACCTTGGTAGAACCGCCTCGGAAAGGACCGCCGCGCCGAAGCATCATTCGCAACCGGGCTGCGATGCATCGTCGCGACGGTAAACCAGCGTCCGCCGGCGAGATGAAGGGAACTGGGCATGTCGGTGAGCATGCTACACCCAACAGGTAAAGTGTCCCTGAAGGCGTCGGACTGGCGGGAGCGGCATCAGCCGCGGGGCATCGTCACCCGTTGCCGCGGAACTCCGGGTAAAGCGCCATGCCGCCGTCGATGAACAGCGTCGTTCCCACGACGTAGTCAGACTCGTCGGACACCAGCCATGTGGCTGCTTTGGCGACGTCCGCGGCCTCGCCGATGCGGCCATAGGGGATGAGCCGCAGCAGTCGCTCCGCCGCCTCGCCCTCGGTTTCCGCCTTGTTGATGGCGGTGCGGATTGCGCCGGGGGCGATGCCGTTCACCCGGATGCCGTCGGACGCGACCTCCTGCGCCAAAGTGCGCATCATCATGCCAACGCCGCCCTTCGACGCGGCGTAGTTCACATGGCCGGCCCAGGGAATGACCTCGTGCACCGAACTCATGCACAGGATCTTGCCAGCCGCTTTCGAGACGCCTCGGCGGCCCTGCTTGCGGAATTGGCGGATCGCCTCGCGCGCGCATAGAAACTGGCCGGTGAGGTTGACCGCGATCACCTTGTCCCATTGCGCCAACGTCATCTCGGCCACCGGTGCGTCCTGTTGCAGCCCGGAATTCGCGACCAGGATATCGAGCGCGCCCCATTCCCGCACCATGGCGTCGACGAGGGCGATGGCGTCAGGCTCGTGCGACACATCACCCTTCAAGGCCCGGGCGCGTCCACCTAGGGCGATGATTTCGGCGGCCGCCTGCTCGGCCGGTTCGGCGTGGGCATTGTAGTTGATCCCAACCGCCGCCCCGGCCTCCGCCAGCGCGTGGGCGATGCCGAGGCCTAGGCCGGAACTGGCGCCGGTGACCAATGCCACCTGCCCGGTTAAACTCACGCTCATACAGATCTCCTGATCGTTGCCGGCCCAGGCACTAGGTCTTTTTGACGTGTTCGGGTTTGTGGACGGCTTCCTTGCCGGATTTGTCGCTGCGGACCAGGACCTGCGGCTCCTCCTTCGTCGCCTTGGCCGTGTGGCCCTTCACCTTCGTCGTCGATGTCACAACTTTCTCGACTGTACCGTGCGTCTCGCCCTGCGACGTGCCCCAGCTGACCTTGTCGCCCTTCTTCGGTAATGCCGTCATTGCGGCCCTCCTCTGTTTTGCCTGACGCACCAACGCGGATTGCGCCAATCGGTCGCGCCGGCGCGTGTTCAGGAAACCGGCATGACCTCAGCGGACTTTCACCCAGGCAGAGAAGGAATCGCACGATGAAGCTGTTGCTTGCCTTGTTCGGGGGCGCCGTTGCCGTCGCAGGCGCCGATAAGCTGACGGGAAACAAGGGCTATGCCAGGATGTTCCGGCACCTCGAATGGTCGGACAACGCCATGCGCGCCGCGGCCATCGCCGAAACCGCCGGCGGGGTCCTGATGATCCCGCCCGCCACGCGCCGCCTGGGTGGGGCGATCGTGGCGGCCGTGTCCACGGTGGTCATTGCCAGCGAACTACAGCGCGGCGACTCCAAATTGGCCGCGCCGCGCGCCCTGGTTCTACTGGGCGGTCTGCTGGGCGTGGTCGTAAGCCAGAGGACGTAGGACATCCCCCCAGGGCGTCTACCCGGCAGATGGGCGGTATGGGGCGTATAGGTTGAAGAACGTGGCAGCCGTGCCGGCAATGTCGCCGACCGCGTCGGCAAGTGTGTCGAAGCCGACCGGTCCGGCGAATTCCGCCAGTACCCAATACTCGTGGCCGCCCGGCGCGGCGAATAGCCGGCATTGCGCCAGTCGGCCCAGAGTGGCGAAGCGTGAGGTTGCCGCTGGCGCAAACCCCGGCCCGGCGCCGGGGTAACGCGCCACCAAAAGGCAATTCACGTTGTCCTGCGGCAGGGATAACGAGTCGCCCGGGGTGATCCGCTCTGCCTCGACGCGGATGCGGCCGGCGCGCGCAGTCCGGGCGAGGAGGCGGCGGCTCCATGGGGTGGATTGCGCGCCGGCCACGGCGCGATACGCCGGGTCGTCCAGCACCGACAAGGCGCGAAGATCGTAGATGGCCAGCGAGCGAGGAAATCCCGTGGTGCAGATCCAGCGGTTCGCGGTCAAAAACCCTGGGAGGCCCTGCCGCTGCGGCAGGTGTTCGGTGTCATACCAATCGTTGAACTCTTCCTCAAGACCTGGCGGTGGTTCCATGATCGCCAGCATGACCGCCGGGCGCTCAGACACGGGCGCGGCCCATGGGCAGCAGCGTCAGCAGCCCGCTCACCAGGCATAGCCCGGCCAGAAACAGCAATCCCAATTCGAAGCTTCCCGTCGCACCCCTGATCCAGCCGATCGCATATGGCCCGACGAAGCCGGCCAGGCCAGCCAGGGAGGTGATGATGGCAATGCCGGGTGCGGCGTCGACATTGGCCAATCGCTCCGTCGCCAGCGCCCAGAATGGGCCCTTGACGCCATACAGCCCCAGCGACGCCACCGACAGCGCCAGGATCTGGGTTGCCGGCGACCGCAGTATCAAGCAAGCGGCGAGCCCGATTGCCGCGAGAAAGGCCGGGATCGCGGTATGCCAAACCCGTTCGTCCATGCGGTCGGACTGGCGGCCCCAGAAGATCGTGGCGACGCAGCCGAACCCGAACGGGATTGCCACCATGAGGCCCGTCTGGAAATCGCTATAGCCCGGTGACTTCAGAATTAGGGGGAGCCAAAGGCTCAACCCATAGGTTCCGGCGGTGACGCCGAAGAAGATCATTGCGAATATTAGCAGCGTCGGGTTTGCCAACAGGTGCCACCGTGACCCGGCGGCCGGCGCGGTGGATTGGCCAGCCTCCCGCGCCAATTCGTGCAGCAGCCAGTCCCGCTCGTCTTCCGGCAGCCATCGCGCGGTCTTTGGCGTGTCGCTCAGCAACGCGAAACATAGCAACCCGAGGATGACGGAGGGCGCGCCTTCCAGCAGGTACAACCATTGCCAGCCACGCAAGCCCTGGATGCCGTTCAGCCCCAGGATCAGGCCGGAGATTGGCGCACCGAGGAAGCTCGAAAGAGGAATGGCCAACATGAACAACGCCATCGCTTTGGCCCGGTGTCGTTTGGGGAACCACTTGGTCATGAAGAAGATGACGCCTGGGAACAGCCCGGCCTCCGCCATGCCCAGCAGCAGGCGAACGGCGTAGAACGAGCGCGCACCCTGTACTGCGGCCATCGCGGCGGATATGATGCCGATCGTGATCAAGATACGGCCGAGCCAGAGGCGGGCACCGAATTTCTCCAGCGCCAAATTGCTGGGCAATTCGCAGACGAAGTAGCCGAGGAAGAAGATACTGGCGCCGAAGGCAAAATCCTGCGGTGACAGGCCCAGATCGTGATTGGCGGTCAACGCCGCGAAACCGACATTCACGCGGTCCAGATAGGTCACCAGGAACGCCACCACCAGCAGCGGCAAAAACCGCCAGGCGATCCGCCGCATGGTGCGGATCTCCACCGGGTCGAGCACCGGCGCGGTCGCCTGCAGCACGCTCATGCCGGTTGTTCGGCGGATGCGATTCCGAACGTGACCACCGTCAGCGACACCATAGTATAGTAGCCGATCGCGGTGACCAGTTCGACCATGCCGCTCTGCCCCAGCACGCCGGTCGCAGTGGCGTAGGTGGCATCGTCCATCCCTTGCCCCGTCAACAGCCGACGCGCCACATCGTACGCAGTGGCTTGCGCGGGATCGGATAGTGCTGGGCGCGCGCCAGCCTTGATCGCAGCAATGGCGTCCTCGGCGACATGTTCGGCGCGCAGCTTGGCTTCCTGAACATTTTGCACGTAGCCAGCATTCCAATGCACCGCTGCGGTGAATGCCGCCATTGCGGTGACGACGGGCGCCAGACGAAGGTCGAACCGAATGGCTTCCCCCAACGCTTGCGCTGGCATTGCCATGGCCGGGCTATGCAGCCACGCCGTCAGCGGTGCGGGTAGGTATTGCCTGCGGCCGGCCAAAGCAGCCTCGACCACGCGGCATTGCGCCGCATCCATTTCTGCAGGCGCTATCGATGTCAAACGTGTCACGCGTTCCATCCCCGATCCGTTGGGCGCATTGATACGCCTGCGCTGGAAGACTACCATCGGCATTTACCAAGCCCAAATGGGATCGTCCGAATGAACCGCCGTTGGTGGGTTGCGCTGCTGCTGTTTCTGCTGACGGCGATCAACTATATCGACCGCGTCGCCCTGTCGTTGGCAGCCAAGCCGGTGGCGACGGAGTTCGGGTTGACGCCAGTCCAACTCGGGTACGTGTTTTCCTCGTTCCTGTGGACCTACACGTTCGCGCTGATCCCGATGGGCATCCTGGTCGATCGCGTGGGCGCAAAACGAGTGGCGGGTTTCGGCCTGGCATTGTGGTCGTTGGCCACCGCCTGCACGGGCTTTGCCAGCAGCCTGCCCATCTTGATCCTGACGCGCCTCGCCATGGGCGCTGGGGAGGCGACGACCAACCCGGCGGGGGCGCGCATCGTGCGCGAATGGTTCCCGGCGGGGGAACGGGGAACTGCCAATGCAGTGTTCAACAGCGGTGCCTTTGCCGGGCCCGCCATCTGCGCCATCGTCGTGGGCGCCTTGCTGGATACGATCGGCTGGCGCGCCTCCTTCCTGGCAGCGGCCGTGCTGGGCGGCGTGTGGCTGGTGGCGTGGTGGTGGGTTTATGGCCCGCCCGAACGCGTTCGCTGGCTGAGCGCAGGGGAACGGGACTACATCGTGACGCAGCGGCAAATGGCGCGGGCCGACGTGCAGGACCGGTCGAGCCTCGCCGGGCTCGCAGCCATTCTGTCGCAGCCAGCGATGTGGGGCTTGGTCATTGCCCAGGGTTGCAGCGCCTATTGCTCCTACCTGTTCTTGTCCTGGTTGCCGAGTTATCTGCAGGTGGCCAAGCACCTAACCATCGCGCGTTCCGGTCTTTTCACCGCCGTGCCGTATCTGTTGGCGATGGTGTTCTGCATTGCGATCGGCCGGTTGAGCGACCGCATCATCAGCCGCAATCGCGGGGTGCCGGGCGGCCGACGATACATCATCGCGATCTCCATGCTGACCGCCGCCTGCATGATCGCCGCGGCGCCGTTCACCGACAGCACGCCGATGCTGCTGGGAATGTTGACGGTGGCGCTGACGGGGATCGCGGTGAATACCTCCCAGCTCTTCGCACTGCTGAGCGATCTGCTGCCCGACCCGACCAATGTGGGCAAGGCGATGGGCGTCATGGTGGTGGGAGGCAATCTGTTCGGATTGCTGGCGCCCATCCTCACCGGCTACGTCATCGCGGCAACTGGCAGTTACGACCGGGCATTCGTCCTGGCCGGCGTGCTGATGCTGGCGGGGGCGGCGTGCTGCCTGGGGCTGGCGCGCACCACCATCCGGATTGGAATGCCCCGTGTCCTCCCCACCTAATCCGGCGGAGGACCGCGAGGCGATCCGAGCGTTGCTCAGCCTTTATGGCCGATTGTGGGACCAGGGGGCGGTCCGCGAAGTCGTTGCCCTGTTTACGGCGGATGGCGAATGGCGGTCAAAGCTCGGCAGCGCAACCGGGCCTGTCGAGATCGAGGCGTTGCTGGCCCGCATCGGGCGGGGGCGCGGCAACGGGGAAGCACCGGCGCGGCGGCATTTCGTCGCCAATTTCACCATCGATCTAGCCGGCGATGTCGCGATGGCCGAGTCCGACTTTTTGGTCGTTCAGCACGATGGCGGCGCCTTCACCATCGTCAGCATGGGCAGCTACCGCGACCGCCTGGCCCGGCAGCAGGAGGGCTGGCGCATCCTGCAGCGGGTTATCGTCCACCCGGGGTGACCAGACTGCACTTGTTGCGGATACACGAAGGATTAATGACGACTCCCTAATCTGTTTACCAATTCGACGGGAGAGAATTGGATGCGCAGACTTGGGGCCTTCACGATATCGCGGCGCTTGTCCGTTTTTGCAGCGCTCTCCTTCGCAGGGTTGATCGCGCTTGGCGGCGTGGCGCTGGATATGCAGTGGCAGAACCTGCGGTCCGAACGCATCGGCCAGTTGACCGCGCTGACGCAAGTTGCGCGCGGTGTCATCGATGCCAATCACAGCCTTGCCCAAAGCGGCAAGTTAGCGGAAGCGGAGGCGAAGACGCGGGCCTTGGCGGCCATTTCCGCCATGCGTTACGGCAAGGAGGACTACATCTCCGTCCGCGACGCCAAGCAGATCATGATCGCTCATCCCGACCCGAACCGGCTCGGTAAGGATTACAGCACGTCGCTCGATGGTCATGGCGTAAATTACACGGCCGAGGTCATTCCGCGCGCCCGCCGAGACGGCTGGGCGGTCACCACCTACTGGACCCAGCGTGCCAGTGGCGGCCAGATGATCGAGAAGACGAGCGTGTTCATGGACTATCCACCTTGGGGCTGGACGATCGTTAGCGGCTCGTTCGTCGACGATCTGGACGATATCTTCTGGGCGTCCGCCCTCAAGCTGGCCGCCGTGGCGCTTGGCGTGCTCGCGCTGGTCGCGGTCGTGGCGGTGCTGATCATACGATCCGTCGTGCGGCCGATCCGGGCGCTGAATGCGCAGATGGTGCAGCTCGCAGCGGGGGACGTCGCGTCCGAGGTACCGGGCACGGCACGGCAGGACGAGGTGGGCGGCATGGCCCGCGCGGTGCAGGTCTTCCGCGACGCGGCCGTCGACACGCAGCGGCTGGAGGCAGAGGCCGAAGTGGCGCGCGCCGCGGCGGAGGCCGACCGTGCCCGTGGCGATGCAGAGCGTGCCGAAGCCGCCGCGCAACAGCGGGTCGTGGTGGAGGGATTGGCCACCGGGCTGTCCCGTCTGGCCACGGGCGATTTGTGTTGCGGTATCGAAGAGCGGTTTGCGCCGGAATACGAGCGCCTGCGCGCCGACTTCAACGGCGCGGTCGCCAAACTGTCGGACACGATTACGGCCGTAGTCGCCAATGCCGCCGCCATCCGTTCGGGCAGCGGCGAGATTGCGCAGGCCGCTGGCGATCTGAGCCGCCGGACCGAACAGCAGGCCGCAACGCTGGAGGAAACGGCCGCGGCGCTGGACGAGATTACCGCTACGGTCAAGCGCACGGCCGATAGCGCCGGCAATGCGACTGCCGTGGTGCGGCAGGCGCAGGTGGATGCGGAGCATTCGGGCAACGTCGTGCAGAATGCGGTGGCGGCGATGGGCGCGATCGAGGGCTCGGCCCGGCAGATCGGCCAGATCATCGGCGTGATCGACGAGATCGCGTTCCAGACCAATCTGTTGGCGCTGAATGCCGGGGTGGAAGCGGCCCGGGCCGGCGACGCCGGTCGTGGCTTCGCCGTCGTGGCGCAGGAGGTGCGCGCCCTGGCGCAGCGCAGTGCCGACGCCGCGAAGGAGATCAAGGTGTTGATCGGCGCCAGTACGCAGCAGGTCGGCTCGGGCGTGCGGCTTGTTGGCGAAACCGGTGAGGCGTTGGGGCGCATCGTGGCGCAGGTCGCCGGCGTGGCGGAGGCGATCACTGGCATGGCGAAGGCGGCGCACGAGCAATCGACGGCGCTGCAGGAGGTCAACACCGCCGTCAACCAGATGGACCAGGTGACGCAACAGAACGCGGCGATGGTGGAGCAAAGCACCGCTGCCAGCGAGGCGCTGCGGCAACAGGCCGAGGAGTTGGGCGTGCTGACGGCGAGCTTCAAACTCGCCCGGGACACGGCGGAGGCGGCGCCCGTGCGCAAGGCGCCGCCGAGTGCGACGCGGCGTGCTGCGCCGCGCGTGGTGGCCCGTGGCCGGAGCAACCTTGCCCGCGACCAGGCGGCCGACTGGGAAGAGTTCTGAGGCTAGTGCAAACTTCGTGCTGAAAGACGCACGAACTTTGCACTAGCTCTCTGTTTTGGCTGCGGGCCGCCTGGCCCGACCGCGCAGGGTTAGGACAAGCCTTGCAGACAGGACGGTCCGGGGCAACCAAGCGGCATCGGCCGACGTTGCCCTACGCCCATCCTGAAAGCACCATCCATGACCATCGAACTCCAGATTCTCGCCTGGTCCATCGTGCTGGGGCTCGTGCATGTGCTGGCCACCGGCTTCGTCGCCACGGCGCAGCATGGCGCCGCGTACAACGCCGGGCCACGGGATGCGCAATTGCCGCTGACCGGCGTCGGCGGCCGCGTGGTTCGCGCCTTCGCGAATTACATGCAGACCTGGCCGTTCTTCGCGGCCGCGGTGCTGATGGCGCATGTGCTGGACCGCCATGGCTGGCTGACGATGCTGGGATGCCAGCTGTATATATGGGCACGGCTGATCTATGTGCCGCTTTATGCCGCTGGCGTGCCGGGGCTGCGGTCGCTCGCATTCACGGTGGCGATCGTGGGGATCGCGATGATCTTGGTGGCGCTGCTGTAGCCGACCGGCTGGAATCCGGATAATTACCGTGGCGTAACTCTTGCTAATCGGTGGCGGAAGGAGTTCGCCATGCGCCGTTTGTGGGTCCTGTCCGCCGTCTTCCTGTTTCTTGGCATGTCGGCGCAAGCGCAAACTTTGCGCATCGGCCTGGCAAGCGACCCGGATGCGCTTGACCCGACCATCTCCCGCACCGTGGCCGGGCGGCAGGTGTTTGCCGCCATGTGCGACAAGCTGGTGGACATCGACGCCAACCTGACCATCGTGCCGCAACTGGCCACCGCCTGGACCTGGCAGGACGACAACAGGACGCTGGTGCTGACCTTGCGGCCAGGCGTGCAGTTCCATGATGGCTCCACCATGGATTCTGCCGCGGTGGTTGCCTCGTTGCAGCGCCACCTCAACCTCCCAGGCTCCACCCGCAAGCCGGAGATGGGGCCGATCGAGCGGATCGAGGCGTCGGGCCCGCTGGAGGTGCGCATTCACCTCAGCCAGCCGTTTGCGCCATTGCTGGCGGCGCTGTCCGATCGATCCGGCATGATCATGTCGACCAAGGCGGCCGCGTTGTCGGGTGCCGATTTCGCTGCCCATCCGGTGTGCGCCGGGCCGTTCCGGTTCGTGCGCCGCATCGCGCAGGACCGGATGGAGCTGGAACGCTTCCCCGAGTATTGGGACGCCAAGTCCATCCATTTCGACCGCGTGATCTATTTCCCCATTCCGGATCCGACCGTGCGCTCCGTCGGGCTGCGCGGCGGCACGCTGGATCTGATCGAGACGGTGCAGCCGACCGACATTCCGACGCTGAAGGCGGATAAGCGGCTGCAGGTGATGACGGGGCCGAGCCTGTCTTCCTATTACATCGCGGTGAACATCGCGGACGGGCCGCGCGCCAATACCAAGATCGGCCAGAGTGAGGCGGTGCGGGAGGCGCTGGATTTGTCGATCGATCGCAAGGCGCTGGTGGACGTGGCGTTCGAGGGATTGTTCATCCCCGGCAATCAGACGGTGCCGCCGGGCAGCCCGTTCTACGTCGCGTCGATCCCGGTGCCGGGGCGCGACGTGGCGCGGGCCAAGGCGGTGCTGAAGCAGGCCGGGTTCGACCGGGTGACGGTGCAGATGACGATCCCGAACTCCGCCGATTACCAGCAGGCGGCGGAGGTGATCCAGTCCATGGCGGCCGATGCCGGGATCGACATCCAGTTGGTGAAGACCGAAACCGCGACCCTGTTGGCGAACTGGACCAGCGGCGATTTCGAGAGCCTGCTGATCCAATGGAGCGGCCGGACCGACGTGGACGCCAATCTGTATAACTTCAACGCCTGCGGCATGGCGCTGAATGGCGGGCATTACTGCAATCCCAAACTGGACGAGGCGCTGAACGCCGGCCGGTCCACCACCGACATGGCGCAGCGCATGGTGGCCTACACCAATGCGGCGCAAATCTACCTGAAGGACCGGCCCTACATCTATCTTTGGCATCCCGTGCTGGTGTTCGGCGCCACGGCGAAGCTGGACGGGCTGCGCGTGGTGCCGGATAGCCTGATCCGGTTTCCGGGCCTGCAATTGAAGTCCTAGGCTGCGTCACCGCATCGGAGGTTGCCCATGCCTTTTCTCACGCGGCCAGATGGCCGGATCCGCTACGAGTTGTATGGCGAAGGCTACCCGGTGTTGCTGTTCGCACCGGGCGGCCTGCGATCCCGGTTGGAGATGTGGTCCGCCCCGGCGGGGGGGCCGCCGCGGCCGTGGGTTGACTGGACGCAGGCGCTGCCCGCAGCCGGGTTTACCGCGGTCGCGATGGACCAGCGCAATGCCGGGCAGTCGGAGACCGCTGTCGAGGCGGACCATGGCTGGCACACCTACACGGAAGACCATCTGTCGCTGATGGACCATCTGGGTTTCCAGACATTCCATGTGCTGGGCGGGTGCATCGGCGGCAGCTTCTGCCTGAAGGCGGCCCAGCGAGCGCCGGAGCGTGTGACTGCCGCGGTGTTGCAGAACCCGATCGGGCTGAACCCGGACCATCCGGAGTATTTCCCCGATAGCCAGGTCGAATGGAGCCGGGATCTCCGTGCCGCCCGGCCGGCGTTGGACGAGGCGGCCATCGCCGCGTTCGGGCGCAATATGTGGGACCACGATTTCGTCTTCTGCGTCGATCGCGCCTTCGCCAAGGCCTGCCCGGTGCCGACCTTCCTGCTGCCTGGCACGGACATTCCGCACCCGGCCATCACCAGCACGGAATTGGCGGCGCTGCTGCCCGGGGTGGAGGTGCTGAGCGATTGGCGAGCGCCAACCTACCTGCAGCAGCAGCACGACAGCATCGTCCGGTTCCTCCGGTCGAAAGCGCCCTAGCCCCTGGCGGGCGATCCATAGGTTTTGTACCGCTCGCGCGCGGCTTCGATCTGGGTTGGGGTCAGCAGGCGGGGTGACCCGGCGCTGCGGGCCAGTAGATATTGCCGGGCGAGGGTTTCGAGGCGCAGCGAGGCGGACAGCGCCGTCGCCGGGTCGCGGCCGTGGCAGATCATGCCGTGATTGGCCAACAGGCAGGCGGACCGGCCTTGCAGCGCCGCCACGGCGGATTCGGCCAAGGCGGGTGTGCCGAAGGTCGTATAAGGCGCGCATCGCACGTCACCGCCGCCGAAGCCCACCACCATATAATGGAACGGCGGCAGATCCTCCCCCAAGCACGCTAGCGCGGTGCAGTAATCGGCGTGGGTGTGCACGATGGCGCCGGCCTGCGGATAGGCGGCGTAGATTGCGGCGTGCATCGGTGCCTCACTGGATGGGGTGCCAGGGCTCTGCGCCTGCCCGTCGAGCGTCACCTGCACCAGCCCGGCGGGGGTGACCGTCTCGGCAGTGGTGCCGGAGGGGGTGATGAGCATGCCGGCGCCACTGCGCTGGCTGACGTTGCCGCTGCTGCCGTTGTTGAGGCCGAGCCGGGCGAGTTCGCGGTAGACGAAGGCGATGGCGTTCGGATCGGCGGTCATGCGGCGTCTCCCATCTCGGCCAGGGTGCGGGCGAACATGTCCACGGTGCCCAACTTGCCGGATTTCAGGCACAGCGCCAGACGCACCGGCGCCTCCACCAGGCAGACGCCCAGGCCGGCGGTGGTATAGGGGGCGACGTGCAGTTCGGTGATGCCCAACGCCTGCACGATGCTGCCGGAGGTTTCGCCGCCAGCCACCAGCAGGCGCCGCACGCCGCGCGCCACCAGCCCGGTTGCGATCTGGCCCAACAATCCCTCCGCGAACCGGCCCGCGGCGACCGCGCCCATGCGGGCTTGTGCAGCGGCTACCGCGTCGGCGGAGGTGGAGGTGGTGATGCAGACAGGCCCATCCGCCAGGCGCGGCGTGGCCCAGTCTAGCGCATGGGACACGGTGGCCGCCTCGTTGGCCAGCACGTCCAGCTCCAGCACCGGATGGTGCTGGCCGAACGCGGCAATCTGTTCCCGCGTGCGGTCGGAACAACTACCCGCCAGCACGGCTCCGGCGCCCGCAACGCGCGGCGGCGAGGGTGGCACAAGGCGGGGAATAAGCCCCTGTTCCTGCCAAATCGCCGGGTAGTGGCCGACCACGGTGGAGCCGCCGGTGGTGAACCGCCAATCCCAGCTGGCCTGCGCAATGGCCTGCAGGTCGCCATCGGTGAGCGTGTCGGCGATCACGAACGGGGTGCCCGCCGCGGCCAGCCCGGCGACGTGGCTGCGGATTGCCGCCGCGCCAGCCTGCACGACCTCCCACGGCAGCAAGCCGACCGCCAGCGTGGTCTGCGGCGCCAGTACGTCGCTGAGGCGCGAGCGGGTCATCGGGGTTAGTGGGTCGAAGCGCTTCGGCGAGTCTTGCAGCAGCCGGTCCGCGACGAAGAGGTGGCCCTGGTAGATCGTGCGGAATGCTTCCGGGAAGCCGGGGCAAAACAGCGCGGATGGGGCGCCGGTGCGGGCCAGGAGCACTTCGGAGCAATTGCCGATGTTGCCGCTGTCGGTGCTGTCGAAGGTGGCGCAGTATTTGAAGAAAATTTGCTGCACGCCCAGAGCCTCGAACGCGTCGGCGGCGGCCTGGACGGTCGCGATGGCTTCGTCCGGCGGGGCCACGCGGGATCGCAGGGCGATCACGACGGCATCGGTGTCGGCCAGTTGCGGGGGAACGGCTTGCGGGCCGGTGAAGAGCAGGGTACGCGCCCCGCCTGCCGCCAGCACACCGGCCAGTTCGACTGCGCCGGTGAAGTCGTCGGCAATCGCGCCCAGGATCGGGGAACGCATGGGCACCATCCTCGAAAGGTCACGGGCCGCCTTTATAGATCGATCCCCGCCGTGCCGGCGAGACGTCTCGGCGGGATGGCAAATCTCGACTTGGAAGGGGTCGGTCATTATGAATTGCTGATGGCCCTTCCATATCACCTCCTGGTTCTCGCGGCTGTGATGGTTGCGGTATCGCCGTCCGCGGCGGGGGCGAAGGCTCGGGCGGTGGCGCCGGTGGTTCAGGGGCCGCTGCCGGATGATCGGGTGTGCCAGGCGGCCATTCAATCGGCCGAACAGGCGTTGCACCTGCCCGCGCAGTTGTTGGGGGCGATTGGGCTGGTCGAGAGCGGCCGGGTGAGCCCACCGACGGGCCGCGTCGCGCCCTGGCCGTGGACCATCAATGTCGGCGGGACCGGGTATTTCTACGATACGAAGGACCAGGCGATCGCGGCCACCCAGGGCTATCTGGCCAAGGGCGTGCAATCGATCGATGTCGGGTGCCTGCAGGTCAATCTCAGCTACCACCCGACGGCCTTCGCCTCACTGGACCAGGCGTTCGACCCGGTTGCCAACGCCAAGTACGCCGCCGACTTCCTGACCCGGTTGTATGCACAGTCGCATCTTTGGGCCACCGCGGCGGCGGCCTACCACTCGCAGACGCCAGGCGTGAGCGATGGGTATGTGCGCCGGGTAGTGGCTGCCTGGCCGCTGGCGGTGCGCTATATCGACGCGTCGGTGCTGACGGCGATTGGCACGGGTCCGGGCGTGAGTATTTTGCCTCCAGCAGCCCCCGCCTGCGTGCCACCAGACCTGAGCCGCTATACGCCGGAATTCCAGAAGGTGATGATCCAGGCCTCGCTCGACCATGCCAGGCTGCTGGCCGCGATGGGGGCGGCGAATCTGCCCAAGACCCAGGCAGGATGCGAGGCGCAGCCGATCGGCGTGCCCCAAACCGCCCGCCTGCGATCTGCTCGGGGCCCGCAGATCGGGGGGCCGCCAGTCGCATTTGCCCGCCAAGCCGGCTGATCAGGCGGGAGTGCCGTCCGTCAGAGTGCTGGTAGCAGCGCGCCGAGGTCGCGGAGTTGGGGCTGTTCGTCGACCAGGTGCAAGTTTGGATTGAGGAACGGGTCGCATTCAATCAAAGCGCCCCAATCACGCAGCAGCCATTCCAACTCAAGCACCGTTTGCTCCCGCCGCCCGTCCGAGCTGTCGGGCGGACGGGTGGCCATCTCATGATGCGTTAGCTGGGACCAGGGCGTCCAAATGACGCGGTAACCATGCGCGGTCAGCCGCAGGCATAGGTCGACGTCGTTGTATGCGAGCGGAAAGGCTTCGTTGAGGCCGCGCACCTCCTGGAACAATTCGGTTCGCATTGCCAGGCATGCGCCGGTGACGCCCCATACTTGGCGCGTCAAGCCGGCCAAGCCGAAAGCACCGCTTTCATCACCCGGCAGAAACCGGAACATATGCCGGGGCACGCCGGAACGGTCGGTCGTGAGCCCGGCATGCTGTACCCGTCCGTCCGGATACAGCAGCTTGGCCCCGACCGCGCCGACGCCGGGTTGCAGCGCCTGGGACACGAGTTCGGTCAGCCAGTCCGGATGCACCATGGCGATGTCATTGTTCAGAAATACCAATACCGAGCCGGTGGCGTGTTGCGCAGCCAGGTTGTTGGCCGCGGACCAGTTGAACGTGCCCGGCTGGGGCAACACCCGGACCCGCGGATCGCCGGCCAGCCGCTCCAGCAGGGCGAGTGTCTCGGGTTCGACGGAATCGTTGTCCACGATCAGGAGTTCGATATGCGGATAGTCGGTCCGGTTCAGGACGCCGTCTGCGGATTCCCGCAGCAACGAGGCGCGGTCCCGGGTTGGAATGATGAGGGAGACCAGCGGCGGTGGGTCTGGCAGGGCATACACGATGCGGCTCCAGGCTGGCTCCCTCGGATGGGGCTGTACGCGTGCGGCGATATCGTCCCGGGCGAGTTGTGCGGTCGCGGCTTGGCGCATGGCCGGGTAAAGATCCTGCGGCACCATCGTGCGGTGGCAGAGCACGGCCGGGATGTGGTGAATGCGATCTTCTCGCGCCGCTGCGGCGACCTGATTGGTGAGATCATAGAGCCAAGCCGATCCGTGCACTGGGGCGGCGTTTTCCACCAGAGCGCGCCGGAAAAACGTGAACGGGCCCACGAGGTCGCGTCCTCGTTGTAGTTCTGGATCCCAGCCGGGCTTGAAGAAGGGGTTCACGCGCCGGCCTGAGTCGTCCAGCCAATCCTCATCGGCAAACATCAGATCGAGCGGCGACAATTGCGCCGCCACCTCCGCCGCCAGCCCCAGCGCGCCGGGGGCCAGACGGTCCCGCGCATCGAAAAAGCACAGCATGTCCGCGTCCAGCCGTCTCAGCGCCAATGCCACGGCCTCAGCAGGCTGGGCGCCGGGTGGGAGCGTGGCGTATTGGATTTGCCCGCCCTCGGACGAAGGTGGCGGGAGAGTTGCAGTCGGGTCCAGGACGAGGATGGAGCAGGCAGCCGGGCAATCAGCCAGCAGGGTTTGAGCCGCGAAGCTGCACCCGGGTGGCACCCACATGACCAACCCCAGGGTCGTTCGGTGATGGGTGGTTTCGACAGGCGAAATCGCTGCGCGGCAGGCGGCCTCGCTGGTTTCGATCCAAGCATCGTAGCGATCCTGGTCCGTCATGGGCCGAGGAGCCGCCGGCTCGCGCCGGGTTTCCGCCACTGTACGAAGCAAGGTTTTCAGGGCGTCGATCATGGTCCGGATCGGATGGGTCAACCGCCAGCTGTTGCTGTCTTGCAGCTGCTGGACATGCGACCGCAGCATCGCCATTTCAGATTGGGCGGCTGCTAGGGCGGCTTCCAAGGCTCTGACCCGCCGTTTGGCGGCATTTCCTTCGAAACTCGCGCGGTTTTCATCAATTAGCCTTCGGGCTTTGTCGGTGCCCGCCTTAATAAGCATCTTGTTGCACGCCGACTCCGAGCCTTTGGCTCAAATTAATCTAGAAAGTTCCAACGTTTAATCCGCCTCACCTGGCGGCTGATATCGACCTTGGTCGAGCCGTGTCGATCGTTCGGTATTACGCAGAAGCCCCCCTTGGCGTTGCACACTGATACAATGTCGGGGACGATCGTGGAGTTTATGTGGCAATTGCGCACGGTTGACGCCAAGCCGTCGATGCGGCTGGTGCGACGATATGCGTCCAGTCACGCGCGAATGTTTGCTTGGAGAAAGGGACGAGTACAGCCGCTTTTGAACAGCGTCGTAGTATAGGATATCAGCCTGGGAGTTTAGCCGGTGCCTCGCGACTGCATTTGCTTGTGGCTCAACCACCGCGATGGGTTATTGAGAACAGGAAGCTCACGGAGGTGCGTAGTCGCTGGCGTTTGTACCGGTTGAAATGGTGCCGACACTCGGAATTGAACCGAGGACCTACTGATTACGAATCAGTTGCTCTACCCCTGAGCTATGTCGGCAACGCGGCGGGTATACCGTTGTCCGCTGATGGCTGCAACGGCTTGGAAAACGGGCGGATCAGCCATGCGTGCCGCCCCCAGGGGACAACTCCGCGCGTACCGGGCGGAAGCCGCTGGCACCGCGGCGCTGGGTCGTTCAGGTTGCGGCCCGATGACCGAGCGATCGACCCAGCCTGCGCCGACCGACCACGAACGGGAATGCCCGGATTGCGGACTGTTCCAGCGTATCCCGCGGCTGCCGCCGAATGGGGAGGCGAACTGCTTGCGATGCGATGCTACGCTGCGGCGCACCCGCGTGCGGTCATTCGACAAGACGCTGGCGCTCAGCCTTACCTCGCTCGTGCTGTATTGGGTGGCAGTGACGGCGCCGTTCCTCTCAGTCGATATCGTGGGGCGGCAGCGGGAGACGACCATGCTGTCCCTTCCCGTCGCTTTCTGGGAGGAAGGAGCGTGGGAACTTGCGCTGATCGTTGGCGTCACCGCCATCATCATGCCGCTGGTGAAAATCGGCGTGATGGTCGCCGTGATGGTGGGGCTGCGCACCGCCAATCCGCCACGCAGCCTGCCGTTGATGTTCAAGTGGTATCGCCGGGTCGGGCCGTGGGCGATGGTGGAGGTGTTTCTGCTGGGCGTGTTCGTGGCGTTTACCCGCCTGGGCGCGATCGCGACCGTGGATGTGGGCATCGCGCTCTACGCCGTGGCGGCGCTGATGATGACCATGGTGGCCGCCGACTACTACCTGGATGATGACGAGATCTGGCATGCCATGGAGGCACGCGGCCTGGTGCCACCGGCGGAAATTGGGCCCGGCACTCCGATCGGGTGCGACGTGTGTGGCCGGGTGCATTATGGGCAGGATGGCGACCGATGCACGCGCTGCGACAGCGTGGTGCGGAGCCGCAAGCCCAACAGCATCGTCAATACCTGGGCGCTGCTGGCGGCCTCCGCCCTGCTCTACATTCCGGCCAATGCCTTCCCGGTGATGACCATCACCCGGCTGGGCAAGGGCAACGAGTCGACGATCCTGGGCGGTGCGCAGGAATTGCTGGACGCAGGCATGTGGCCGCTGGCGCTGTTGGTGTTCGTGGCCAGCATCATGGTGCCGCTTCTGAAGCTCTTCAGCATGTCGGTGATGCTGATGACGGCGCAGCGCGGGTCGTCCTGGCGGCTACATGACAGGACGGTGGTCTTCCGGCTGGTCGATTTCATCGGGCGCTGGTCGATGATCGACATCTTCATGATGGCCACGCTGGTTGGCCTGGTGCGCGCTGGCGCCATCGCGAGCATCACGCCCGGGCTGGGCGCGATCTGCTTCGGCAGCGTCGTCGTCTTGACCATGTTCGCCGTTACGTGCTTCGACCCCCGCGTAATGTGGGACCGGGCCGAGGCACGCGACGCAGCGCGCAACGACCCGAACACGCTGCTGCCACGAGAGAACCGCCCGGCGCCCCTGCCGGCCGAGCCGAGAGCCGCATGAGCGACCAGACCCCGCCGAGCCAACCCGACCCGCCGCCTTCTTCCCAGCCAAACCCCCGCCCCTACACCCCGCCCGAGGCCCATGTCCGGCGGAAATCCGGGTTCTCGCTCGTCTGGATTTTGCCGATCGTGGCGGCGGTCATCGGCGGCTATTTGGCCTTCACCACCCTGTCCCGGCGCGGGCCGGAGATCGTCATCACCTTCCAAAGCGCGGAGGGCCTGACCGCCGGGCAGACGCGGGTGCGGCACAAGGCGGTCGACCTCGGCACCGTTACGGGCATACGATTGTCCTCGGATATGAGCCACGTCATCGTGCATGTGCGCATGACGCGAGAGGCCGATCCCTACCTCACCGACAAGGCGCGGTTCTGGGTGGTGCGGCCGCGGCTGTCGGCCAGCAATATCTCCGGCTTGGAGACGCTGCTGTCGGGCGGATATATCGAGATGGACCCTGGCACCGATAAGGATGCCAAATCCCAGACCGAATATACCGGCCTGGAGAACCCGCCCGGCGTGCGATCGGACGAGCCTGGGACGACGTTCAAGCTGACCACGGCACGCATCGGCTCGTTGGGCAGCGGCTCGCCGGTGTTCTACCGCGACATTACGGTCGGCGAGGTGCTGGGCTACCAGTTGCCGGAGGGAAATGGCCCGATCGACGTCAACGTGTTCGTGCGCGCGCCGTATGACAAATGGGTTCGCTCCGGCACGCGGTTCTGGAACGCCTCGGGGCTGAGCGTCGAACTGGGCGGCAGTGGCGTGCATGTGGAACTGGAATCGATCCAGGCGGTGCTGTCGGGCGGCGTGGCGTTCAGCACGCCGGAGGATAGCCGGGAGACGCCGAGTGCGGCCAGCGATGCCAGTTTCCGGCTGTATGATGACGAGCCGGCGGCGAACGCGGCCGGGTATAAGGAACGACTGCCGTTCGTACTGTATTTCCAGACGTCGACCGCCGGGCTGTCGGTCGGCTCGCCCGTGCAGATGTATGGCATCACCATCGGCAACGTCACCAACGTCCGGCTGGAGCTGGACCCGGTGAACGCCACCGCCCGGGTGCGCGTCGCGATCGAGGTGCAGCCGGAGCGGCTGAGCGCCATCGGCGGCAATCGGAGCGACAATGCCGGGCTGGTAGCGCAGCGCCTGGTGGATCATGGGATGCGGGCGGGGCTGTCGACCATCAGCTACCTCACCGGGTCGATGGCGGTGTCGTTGGACTTCCCGCAGAGCCCACCCCCGGCGAAGGTGACGCGGGAGGGAGATGCCTATGTGCTGCCCACCCAAGGCGGCGGGCTGGGCGGCATCACCACGGCGCTCAGCGATATTGCCAACAAGATCGGGCAGATCCCGTTTGCCGCGATCGGGGCAAACGCCAATGGGGCGCTGGCGGCGATCAACGGCCTGGTGGGGAGTCCGGAGTTGAAGAACGCCGTGGCGGGACTTGCCGGCACATTACAGGACGTGCAGGGGCTGGTGCGGCGAACCGATGCCGGGCTGTCGCCGTTGATGCGTCGCCTGCCCGAGGTGAGCAGCGATCTGCAGTCGACGATCGCCCGCGCAAACCGGCTGGTCGGATCGGTGGACGCAGGGTATGGCGCGAACTCGCAGTTTTCGCGTGATCTGGAGCGATTGATGTCGCAGTTGAACGATGGTGTTCGATCCATCCGGCTTTTGGCGGATTTCCTGGACCGGCATCCGGAGGCGTTGATCCGTGGCCGGACCAACACGGGGGCGGATCGGTGAGACGTCGCTTTCTGCTGGTAGCCCCGGCGGTGCTGGCGCTGGCCCGATGCGCCTCGCCAGACCCGGCGATCTACACACTGCGCGCCGTGCCGGGCTCCGCCGCTAGCGGTGGCCCGATGGCGATCAAGGTCGCCCGGCCCGGGCTAGCGGGTTATTTAGATCGGCCGGAGATCGTTCGCGACAATTCCGTCTCCCGCTTGACGCTGAATAGTGGGGAGCGTTGGGGCGAGCCGCTGGGGGATATGGTGGGGCGCGTGCTGGCGCTGGATCTGGCGCAGCGGCTGCCCGGCAGCAGCGTGTTTACCGAGGCGGGGACCATCTCCGTCGATCCGTCCGCCACGGTCGAGTTGGATATCCAGCGGTTCGACCTGGACACTGGCGGCTCGGTGATCCTGCTGGCGCAGGTGGCGGTGCAGCAGGGGCGCGCGCATGACCCTGCAGCCACGCACTCGCTACGCCTGACGGTGCAACCCGCCAGCACTGGCACGCCGGATGTGGTCGCGGCGATGAGCGGCGCGTTGGGGCAGTTGGCCGATTCCGTGGCCGATCTATTGCGCGCGCTGAGCCCGCGTGCGTTGACGCCGCCGACCGCCCGGCGGCGATAGGCGTCAGTCGCTGTTGGGATAGGACGCCATCAGCGCCTGCTGCCGGCGCCAGGCGCGGAACATGCCCCAAAGGCCGGTGGGGCGAGCGCCGGCGGCGCGGTTGGCACGGCCAATTTCCCACGCGGCGCGGTAGTGCATGAACTGCGACACGTAGGCGTCGCGCAGGGTGCAGCGGGCGTCCCAGATATGGGTCGCTTCCGACCCGGCGCCGTTCACCTCGATCACGGTGAAGCCTTGGCCCAGGCGCAACGCGGCCTCCGACCCGTAGCGCACATCGATGCGGCCGAAATAGAAGCCGGGAATGGCGCGGGCGATGGCATCGACCTGCCGGGTCAGCGCGGGGGTGATGCGATCGGCGCCATCCAGGAAGACCGAGCCCTTGCAGTGATTGCCGGTGAAGACCAGCGGCACGATTTCGCCGGCGGCCGGGATTTCCGCCAGCCGGCTGGTGAGACGGGGCAAATAGAGTTGCGGCACCTGGCCGGCGCGCGGGTCATTGCGAATCAACGTTTCCAACGAATTGCGGCCATCGCCCGTGACACTCGGCTGGCGCTTCAGCGTGACGGAGGTGATACGGCCGGTCTCTTCGTGCGGGTGGCGGATGTAGAACAACCCGGCCTCGTTCGGCTCCGGCACGAAGCGTTGCAGCAATAGGGCGACGCCGCGCGGGAAGGAGGCTGCGGCCTGTTGCAACGCCGCCGGGTCGGCGGCCAGGCGCACGCCGGCGCCGTTGCAGCCGATGTCGGGCTTCAACACCACGGGCCAGCCGAAGCCGGCTCGTTCGGCCAGCGCCGCGACGTCGTCGATCCCGGCGCGGAGGGTGACGTAGGGGGCGATCCAGCCCTGTGCATCCGGCTCGGCCATGTCCAGGATGGCGGATTTGCTTTCGCCGCACAGGCCGCCGGTTTCGATCGTGGGATTGGCGGCGGTGGGCAGGCTCATGTCGCCGTAGCGCAGGCCCAGCCAGATCCATTGTGCGACGACGGGTGCGTAGAACAGCCAGCTTGGCCAGAATTCGAAGGGGGAGACGATGCGCTCGCGCGCCTGGGCGGTGCGACCGACGGAAAGGGTGGTGTCGATCATACCGAAGGCTCCGATGATTGCAGTCGGGCAGCGATCCGGCCTGCCAGCACCACCGTCAACGCGAAGCCTGCCATGCCCGCCCAACGCCAGGCACCTAAATACGCGGTCATGTATTGGCCGAGCTGCAGCGACACGCCGAACAGCAGCGTGGTCCAAATCAGCGTGGCGCCGACAGCGGCGAGGGCGAAGCGGCGGATGTCCACATGGAAATACCCGCACGCGGTGTATGTTGGCAGCCGGGCGCCAGGCAGGAACCGGCTGACGAAGACGACGGAGACGACGTGGCCGCGCAGCCAGTCACCGCTACGGGTAAACCGGTCGGGTGGGGCCCAGCGCCGGGCCCAGGGCGTGGCGGCGGCCAGCCGGCCGAGGCCGTATAGCCCAAGATCCCCGAGCACGATGCCGAGATAGAGCGAGATCAGCGCCACCGTGGGGGACACCTGGCCGACCTGCACGTCCATGGCAGCCAGGATGGTGGCCGCGTCCTCCAGCACGAAGGTGCCGAGCAGGATCAGGATTCCCTGTAGCAGCGGACCATGCCCGTTGAGGCTCAACCAGTCGGGCAGGCTGTGAAGCAGGATCGGCTCCTACGGCAAGGCGCAGTGTGCGGCGGTTGGCACAACGCGATGTGCGTGATGTGGGTTCGCCGTCAAAGGTTTGGCAGGGCGGGCTGTCGCGCGAAACCGATTGGTTGGTGTCGAAACGTAACCGCCGGTGATTGGCCCGGTCGCTTGCCAGCCCGGGTGGATCGTGGCGGTATCACCCCAACGACGAAGTGTAGAAAAGAGGGAGCTTCCATGGATTTCGAATTCTCGGAAAAGGTGCAGGGCCTGCGCACCCGCGTGAAGGCGTTCATGGACGCGCACGTGCATCCGAACGAAGCCACCTACATCGAGCAGATGGCCAACGCGACCGATCGCTGGCAGCCGGTGCCGATCGTGGAAAAGCTGAAGAAGACGGCGAAGGCGGAGGGGCTGTGGAACCTGTTTCTGGCCCACAGCAAGAAGGGCTTCGGGCTTAGCAACCTGGAATACGCCCCGCTGTCGGAGATCATGGGCCGCACGCAATGGGCGAGCGAGGTGTTCAACTGCTCCGCCCCCGATACTGGCAACATGGAGACGCTGGAGCTGTATGGGACGGAGGAGCAGAAGAAGCAGTGGATGCTGCCGCTGCTGGAGGGCGAAATCCGCTCGGCGTTTTGTATGACCGAGCCGTCGGTGGCGTCGTCGGACGCGACGAACATCGAGACGTCGATCGTGCGCGATGGCGACGAATACGTGATCAATGGGCGGAAATGGTGGTCGTCTGGCGCCGGGGATCCGCGCTGCGCCGTGTTCATCGTGATGGGCAAGTCGGACCCGACGAATATGGACAAGTATCGCCAGCAATCGATGATCCTGGTGCCGCGTGGCACGCCGGGCATGACCATCCATCGCATGCTGCCGGTGTTCGGGTATGACGACGCGCCGCATGGGCATGCCGAGATCAGCTTCGAGAACGTGCGGGTGCCGGCGACCAATATCCTGCTGGGCGAGGGCCGCGGGTTCGAAATCGCGCAGGGGCGGCTTGGGCCGGGACGCATCCATCACTGCATGCGCACCATCGGGCTGATGGAGCGGGCGTTGGAGATGATGTGCACGCGTTCGCTGGCGCGGAGCCCGTTCGGCAAGCCGTTGGCGGACCAGGGCGTGACGATCGAGCGGATCGCGAACAGCCGCATCATGATCGACCAGGGGCGCCTGCTGGTGCTGCACGCCGCGTGGAAGATGGACACGGTGGGCAACAAGGCGGCCAAGCGGGAAATTGCGGAGATCAAGGTCTCCATTCCCAACATGGCGTGCCAGATCATGGATTGGGCGATCCAGATGCATGGCGGCGGCGGCGTGACCAGCGATTTCGGACTGGCGCGGATGTACGCGACCGCGCGCACCATGCGCATCGTGGACGGGCCGGACGAGGTGCATCGTCACCAATTGGGGCGGCTGGAGTTGGCGAAGTACAAGCCGGCCCGGCCCAATGTGGCGGCGGAGTAAGTGGCGATGAGCAACCTGTTCGATCTGACCGGCAAGGTCGCGCTGATTACCGGCAGTTCCAAAGGGATCGGCCGCGCCATTGCCGAGCGGATGGCGGAGCATGGGGCCAAGGTCGTCATCTCCAGCCGGAAGGCGCCGGCGTGCGAGGAGGTGGCGGCGGGCATCCGGGCCAAAGGGGGTGAGGCGATCGTCCTGCCGGCCAATATCGCGCACAAGGACCAGCTTCAGGGTCTGGTCAACGACACCATTGCGAAGTGGGGCGGGATCGACATCCTGGTCTGCAATGCGGCGGTGAACCCGTATTTCGGCCCGGCGATCGACTGCCCGGACGAGGCGTTCGACCGCATCATGGGGTCGAACGTGCGGTCCAATTTCTGGTTGTGCAACATGGTGTTGCCGCAGATGGCAGAGCGTGGGGGCGGGGCGGTCGTCGTCATTTCCTCGATCGCGGGCATTCGCGGCACGCCGACGCTGGGCGCGTACGGGATATCCAAGGCGGCGGACACGGCGATCGTGCGCAACATCGCGGTGGAGTGGGGACGGAAGAACATCCGAGCCAACTGCATCGCGCCGGGTCTGGTGAAGACCGATTTTGCACGGGCGCTGTGGGAGGATCCGCCGACGCTGGCCAAGCGGGTGAAGGACAGCCCCCTGCCCCGCATCGGCGAGCCGGACGAGATCGCCGGCGCCGCGATCTTCCTGGCGAGCCCGGCGGGCAGTTTCACCACCGGGCAGGTCTTCGTCATCGACGGGGGCGTTACGATCGGGGGCGCGGCGCTGGAATGAACAGTGTGAGCAACGCGCCGGGCATCATCGGCGCGCCGGTGCTGGTGCCGCCGCTGGCCAACCACATGTTCGACGAGGCGGCGTTGGCGGCGTATTTGGCGGCGGAGTTGCCGGGCTTTGCCGGGCCGATGACGGTGCGGCAGTTCCAGGGGGGGCAGTCGAACCCAACATTCCATCTGCACACGCCGGGTGCGGAATACGTGCTGCGGAAGAAGCCGCCAGGCACGCTGCTGCCGTCCGCGCATGCGGTGGACCGGGAGTATACGGTGCAGTCGGCCCTGGCCGGGTCGGCCGTGCCGGTGGCGCCGATGCGGCTGCTGTGCCGGGACGACAGCGTGATCGGCACGATGTTCTACGTGATGGACAACGTGCCCGGCCGCATCTTCGCCGACCGCACGCTGACGGGCGTGCCGGCTGCCGACCAGGCGGCGATGTATGACGACATGAACCGCGTGATGGCGGCGTTGCATGGGGTGGATTGGCAGGCAGCCGGGTTGGGCAGCTTCGGCCGCCCGCAAGCCTATGTCGCCCGGCAGATCGACCGATGGAGCAAGCAATATGTCGGCTCCAACGTCGGGGACGTGCCGGAGATGGATCGGCTGATGGCGTGGCTGCCGACGCACACGCCGAAGGAGGACGAAACCTCCATCGCACATGGGGATTTCCGGCTGGGCAACCTGATCTTTCACATGACGGAGCCACGGGTCGTCGCGGTGCTGGATTGGGAGTTGTCGACGCTGGGCCATCCGCTGGCGGATTTGGCGTATAACTGCATCCCGTGGCGGCTGCCGGTGACGATGGAGGGGCTGATTGGCGCCGACATGACCGGCATTCCGTCGGAGGCAGAGTATGTCGCCGCCTATTGCCGCCGCACCGGGCGCGCGGGCGTGCCGGAATTGGATTTCTTCATCGTGTTCTCGTTGTTCCGCTGGGCGGCCATTGCGGCGGGTGTGTATCGCCGGGCACTGGATGGCAATGCGGCGGATGCCAGGGCGCTGAACATCGGCACGAAGTTTCGCAAGCTGGCGGAGGCCGCGTGGGCGTTGGCGGAGCGAACGGGCTAGACGCCCCCGCTAGCCCGGCATGGTGAGGATCAACGGTCCGTTGCGGGTGGCGATTACGGTGTGTTCGTATTGGACGGTGAGCGCCCTGGGCTGGCTGTAGAGGGTCCAGGGATCCTCGCGGGTGTCGGCGAATTCTGCGCCGAAGGAGAGGAACGGTTCCACGGTGAACACCAGGCCGTCCTGCATGATCCGGCGATCGGAGGCGTCGGGCCAGGTGGCGATCTCGGTCGGCGCCTCGTGCAGGGAGCGGCCGACGCCGTGGCTGGCGAGGTTGCGGACCAGCGTGTAGCCGTTCTGGCGCGCGAAGGCGCCGACGGCATGGCCGATGCCCGCCAGCTTTTTGCCGCTGCCGACCTGGCGCAGGCCTGTCCACATCGCACGGCGGCCGTCCCGGCACAGACGCTCCACCGCGCTCGTTACAGGCGGGACGGCGAATGAGGCACCGGTATCGGCAAAGTAGCCGTCCATTTCGGCGGACACGTCGATGTTGACCAGGTCGCCGGGGCGGATCCGCCGGTCGCCGGGGATGCCGTGGGCGATCTGCTCGTTGACGCTGATGCAGGTGGCGCCGGGAAAGGCGTAAACCTGCTCGGGCGCGGAGCGGGCGCCGGCTCCCTCCATGAAGTCCCGCCCGATCTGGTCGAGTTCGCGGGTGGTGATGCCGGGCTCGATGGCTTGGCCCATCGCCGCCAGCGTGTTGGCGACGATGCGGCCGATCCGCTTCAACCCTGCCAACTCGTCGTCGTTCGACACCGTCATGGCGCGTCCTTTCGGTTCTAGGCCCAGGCCGCGACCGCGGCACCGACATCGGCGAGCGCGGCTTCCCGCACGGCATCGTCGGCCGAGCCCTCGGTGAGGTAGGCGGCGACGATGATCGGCGGGGCGCCGTTGGGCGGGAATAGCAGCCCGGCGTCGTTGCTGGTGCGGAAGTCGCCGGTGCCGGTCTTGTCCGCCACCTGCCAGCCGGGGGGCAAGCGGGCACGCAGGCGGGCGTCGCCGACCTGGTTGCCGCGCAGCCAGCCCAGCAGGGACGCCTTGGCCGGTGCGGGGAGCGCGTGGCCGAGTGTGAGCGCCTGGATGTCGGCGAGCATCGCGGCGGGGGTGGTGGTGTCTCTGACGTCGCCGGGTTTTGCCTCGTTCAATGCGGTTTCCCAGCGATCCAGCCGGGTCATTTCGTCGCCGAGCGTGCGGAGATACCTCGTGAGCCCGGCGGGGCCGCCGATGATGTGCAGCATGAGGTTGCCGGCGGTGTTGTCGCTCTGGCTCAGGGCGGCGGCGCAGATGGCGTCCAGCGTCATGCCGTCCGTGTCGGCATGGGGCGCGGTCAAAGGGGAGTGGACGACCAGATCGTGCTTCGGGAAATGGATGCGGCGCTGCAAGCCGGCGACGCCGACATGCGCCAGGACTGCGCCGGCCGTCGGCAGCTTGGCGGTGCTGCACATCGGGAAGCGCTCGTCCTGCCGGTAGCCAGCGGTGCGGCCGGTCGCGGTGTCCAGCACGGCGACGCCCAGGCGTCCGCCACGACGCGCCTCGATTGCGGCAAAGACCTGGGGCAACCCGTCCGGGGCGGCCGCTGCCAGCAACCCTGCCCCGGCCGCCAGGAGCGCCCGACGGCCGATCATCAGCTGCCGCGGCGGTTCAGGAAGGCCAAACGCTCGAACAGATGCACGTCCTGCTCGTTCTTTAGCAGTGCGCCGTGCAGCGGGGGGATGACCAAATGGGGGTCGTTGGAACGGAGCGCCTCGGCGGGCATGCTCTCGATCATCAGCAGCTTCAGCCAGTCGAGCAATTCGCTGGTGGCGGGCTTCTTCTTCAGGCCGGGGATCTCGCGGATCTTGAAGAAGACATTCAGCGCCTCGCGCGCCAGGTCCTGTTGCAGGCCGGGGTAATGCGCCTCGACGATGCGGTCCATCGTGTCGCGGTCGGGGAAGCGGATGTAGTGGAAGAAACAGCGGCGCAAAAAGGCGTCCGGCAGCTCCTTCTCGTTGTTGGAGGTGATGATCACCACGGGGCGATGCTTGGCCGAGATGGTCTTCTGCGTCTCGTAGACGTGGAACTGCATGCGGTCGAGTTCCAGAAGCAGGTCGTTGGGGAATTCGATGTCCGCCTTGTCGATCTCGTCGATGAGCACGACGGCCTGCTCGTCCGCGTCGAACGCGTCCCATAATTTGCCGCGCACGATGTAGTTGGAGATGTCGGCCACGCGGGCGTCGCCCAACTGGCTGTCGCGCAGGCGGGAGACGGCGTCGTATTCGTAGAGACCCTGCTGCGCCTTGGTGGTGGATTTGATGTGCCACTCGATCAGGTCGCGACCGAACGCCTTGGCGACCTCGTGCGCCAGGACGGTCTTGCCGGTGCCGGGTTCGCCCTTGATCAGCAGCGGGCGCTGCAGGGCGACGGCAGCGTTGACCGCCACCTCCAGGTCGCGGGAGGCGATGTAGCTTTCCGTGCTCTTGAAACGATCCAATACCTGCTCCCCTGCAACCCGATCGGCGCGTTCGCCGTTGCCGAAGCGAAGCAACGGATCGCGCGCATGCTGGGCAACACCTGGACTCTGATCAAGGCAAGCGTCAACGGCTACATCGAGGATAACGCGCTGAGCCGGGGCGCCTCGATCGCGTATTATACGGTGTTTTCGCTGGCGCCGGTGCTGGTCATCATCGTGGCGATCGCTGGGATGGCGTTCGGGGAGGACGCGGCGCAGGGGGCCCTGGCACGGCAGATCCAGGGGTTGATGGGCCATGATGCCGCGGTGGCGATCCAGGGGATGGTGCGCAGCGCCTGGCTGAGCGGGTCCAGCACGCAGGCCACCATCATCGGCGCGGTGACGCTGCTGGTGACGGCCAGCGGCGTGTTCGGGGAGATGCAGTCGGCCCTGAACGCGATCTGGCGGGCGGAGCCGAAGGGGACGACGGTGGGTCGGCTGGTGCGGGCGCGGGCGACGAGTTTGGGGTTGGTGGCGGCGCTGGGGTTCCTGATGATGGTGAGCCTGGTGGTGAGCACGGCGATTGCCGCCGTGCAAACCTATGTCGGCGGCTTTTTGCCGGAGGCGGCGCTGCTGATCCGGGTGCTGAACTTCGCGATCTCGTTCGCGCTGACCACGGTGCTGTTTGCGGCGATCTACAAGATCCTCCCCGACCGGCGGCTGCACTGGAAGGATGTGGGGATCGGCGCCGTCGTCACGGCGCTGCTGTTCGATATCGGCAAGACGCTGATCGGGATCTACCTGGGCACGACGGCGGTCGCCAACAGCTTCGGCGCGGCCGGGGCGCTCGCGATCGTGCTGCTGTGGGTTTATTACTCGTCGCAGATCTTCCTGCTGGGGGCGGAGTTCACGCGCGCCTATGCGGAGATGCACGGCAGCCGTAGCGAGGCCGCCGTGCCGCTATCGGCTACGCCGCCCCGGCGCTGAAGCGGGCGAAGGACACGGCCAGCACCCGGTAGATTTCGAGCTTGAACGGGACGGCTAGGGCTGGGAGTTCGACCAGATCGACCCAGCGCCAAGCGTCGAATTCGGGGTGCGGGTCGAGGTCCAGCCGGATGTCGGAATCCTGACCGTCGAAGCGTAGGGCAAACCAGCGCTGTTTTTGGCCGCGGTATTTGCCGCCGAGAGCGCGGCCGATCAGTTCCGGCGGCAGGTCGTAGGTGAGCCAGTCCGGGTGTTCGCCGATGATGGTGGCCTTGGCGGTGCCGACTTCCTCCTCCAACTCACGCAACACGGCGCCGCGTGGGTCCTCGTCCTCGTCGATGCCGCCCTGGGGCAGTTGCCAGCCGCCGGGTGCGCCCTCGGCATTCGGCAGATCGGCCCGGCGGGCGACGAAGACCTGTCCACGCGCGTTGAACAGGGCGGCGCCGACATTGGGGCGGTAGGGTAACTCGGTCATTTCGTGACGTTCCGTGCCAGCAATGCGCTGACGGGTACCAGCGCCACACCCCGCGCGTCTAGCTCGCGCGCCCAATTCAGCACTCGCTCGGTAGTCACCGGGCGGACGCGGCCGACCAGGCCGAGCACGCGGTCGCCGTCGCGGGCGCGTTTTTCCAACTCGGCGAGGCGGGCATCGATCTCCGCGGGCTCCTGCAGGTCGTCGATGACCAGCGTGGTGGTGACGATTGGGCCAGCCGGCTTGCCGGGGGCGGTGCTAGGTCGGGGGTCGACATACATCAGCCCGCGATCGGCCAATTGCTTCAGCACGGCGCCCATGGCGACGGTGGAGGCGGCAAACCGCTCCCCCCGCAGGCCGTCGGACGCACCGGTCAAGCCGACTTCGCCCTGCATGCGGGACAGTGCCCATTCCAGGTTGCGGTCGTTATCGGATTGGTCGACGCCGGTCATCAGTGCACGGACGCCGGAATTGTTCAGCGGGTAGCCCTGGCTCTCCATCGGCAGGGTGACGAAATACTCGTGCCCCTTGGCGCGGGCGTCGGCCAGCAGGGGGGCGGGGTCCTTCGTGTAGGGGGAGATGCCGAGCGAGACGGCGGGCGGCAGGCTGGCGATGGCGGCGCGGCTATCGGTGTCGGACATGCCGAAGCCCACAACGAGCAGCGCAACCCGAGGCCGCTTATCCGACGCGTCGAAGGGCCGGGCATAGACCCGCATGGAGGTCCGGCCGTCCGGGCCAAGCCGCGGCAGCTTCGCGCCCGGGAAGTCCGGCGCGGGTTCTTGCAGGGCTGGATCGGGCCCGGGAATCGTGCCGGGCGGCGTAGCGACGCGGGTGGCCGATTCGGCGTGGGGGGCGTCCGGCGCATGGGGTTCCGCGACGGGGTGCGCGGCGCGGTGTGCGGCCTCGGGCCCCGCAGCAACCGGATGCGCCTCGGCCGGGTGGGGCGCCGGGTGGCCGGTGGGCGGGCCGAGATATTGCAGCGTGCCGCCACCGGCGGCGACCACCACCAGGATGGCTGCCCAAGCGATGCCGAGCGTCCGCCAGCCTTTGCCGCCCACCATCATTCGGGGAGGCTTCACCCCGGCCACGGCGCGCCCCGAACGCTAGCGGTCGGCGTGGCGCTGCTGCTGCGTGGACATGGCGCGCACCACCGCCAGACCCTGCTGCAATTGGAAGTCCGTCTCCGGCTTGGTCGCGTCGAAAGCGGGCCAATTTTCCGGCGGCAGCTTGGGGATGGAGCTGGCGATCGGCGGCAGGTCCGCGCGCGGAGCGGCCGGGGTGTTGGGCGTGCCCCCCTCGTTGGTGAGCACATGGTTCAGATCGGCCTCCCGCTCCGGCCCGAAATGCGCGGTCTCGGTGCGGCTGGCGGCGACGGGCACATCTGGCGTGATGCCCAGGCCCTGGATCGACCGGCCCGATGGCGTGTAGTAGCGCGCCGTGGTCAGCCGCATGGCGCCATTGCCCGGCAGCGGAATGACGGTCTGGACCGAGCCCTTGCCGAAGGTCCGCTGGCCCAGGATGACCGCGCGGTGATGGTCCTGCAGCGCGCCGGCGACGATCTCGCTGGCGGAGGCGCTGCCGCCATTCGTCAGCACCACGACCGGCAGGCCGCCCGTGATGTCGCCGGGCTTGGCGTTCCAGCGCTGGCTGTCTTCCGGATGGCGGGCGCGGGTGGAAACGATCTCACCCTGCTCGATAAAGTCGTCGGAGACGCTGACCGCCTGATCCAGTAGCCCGCCGGGGTTGTTGCGCAAGTCCAGCACTATGCCGTGCAACTTGTCGCCCATCTGCTGGCGGAACTTGGCCACGGCGGCGCGAAGGCCCGAGTCGGTCTGTTCGTTGAACTGCGTCAGCCGGACGTAGCCGATATCGCCCTCCAAATGGCTCTTGACCACCTGGATGCGGATGACTTCGCGGTTCAGCGTCAGCTCGATCGGCTTGTCGACGTTCTCGCGCTTGATCACCAGATGGATCGGGCTGTTTGGCGGGCCGCGCATCTTGTCGACGGCGTCGTTCAGCGACAGGCCTTGGACCGTGGTCTTGTCGATGGTGGTGATCAGGTCGCCGGCCTTGATCCCGGCGCGGGCGGCGGGCGTGTCGTCGATTGGGGAGACGACCTTGATGATGCCGTTTTCCTGCGTCACTTCCAGGCCCAGACCGCCGAACTCACCGTGGGTTTGCACCTGCATGTCGCGGAACGACTTGGCGTTCATGTAGGAGCTGTGCGGGTCGAGCCCGGTCAGCATGCCGTTGATCGCGTTTTCGACCAGGTCGCGGTCGTTCACCGGCTCCACATACTCGGCGCGGATGCGGTCGAACACATCGCCGAACAGCCGCAGCAGGTTGTAGGTGTCGGTCTTGCCGCTGGCGTTCTGCGCCTGCGCCGTGCCAATCGCCCAGATCGGCGTGCCGGTGAGCAGGCCGCTGGCGGGGCCGACGGCGACGCCGGCGATGAATGCGGCGCCCACGAACAGCCCGGAACGGAACTTCATGCGTAAATCCCCTCGGCGCCCGCACGGCGCGGAACACAACCGTCAGCCTCGCACATAGAGTGTCTCTGTGCCACCGTCACGAGCGACCGCGTAAAAATGGCGCAGGATTAATGGGCTGACCCTTCTGGCGCAGCTCCAAATACAGCAGCGGCCGGTTCGCGGTGCTGCGTGGATCCCAGGATGGCATGACGCCGACCGGTTCGCCAGACTGAACCGGATGGCCGACGGCGACGTCCAGCCGGTCCAGCCCAGCCAGCACGAAATGGTAGCCGCCGCCGCAATCGACGATCATCAGCTGGCCGAAGGAGCGGAACGGGCCGGCGAAGACCACTTTGCCATCGCACGGGGCGGAGACGCGAGCGGCCGGGGGCACGGCGTAGGAGATGCCGCTGGTGGTACCGGCGTCGCCGGGTTCGCCGAATGCCTTGACCACGCTGCCGGCAACTGGCGCGCCGACCTGGCCTTTCGCGTCGCCGAGGCCGGGGCCTGCGGGCTGCGCCAGGGCCAGTTGCCTGCGCCGGGCATCGGCGGCAGCAGCGTCCTGGCGCTGACGCTCGGCCAGGGCGGCGTCGGCCCGGGCCTTCGCCTCATCCTGGCGGCGGGTGGTGTCGAGCTGGGTGAGCGCGGCGCGCAGCGTCTCGGCCTGGCCGGCCTGGTCGGCGGCGCGCTGGGCGGCGGCGGCCGCAGCGTCCTCGGCGTCCTTGCTGCGGGCCTTGGCTTCGGAAATCTGCTGGTCCAGCCCGGCCGCCTGGGCAAATTGGGCGGCTTGCGCGGCGGTCAGATGGCGCTCCTGCATGGCCATCGCCTCCGCCAGCCGCGTTACCTCCGCTTGTTCGGCCCGAACTGCCTCGGCATCGGCCTCCAACTGGCGGGCCATGCCTTTCAGCACCAGCAGCCCGGTCAGCGAGGATTGGGCGCTGCCGGGCACCGCCAGCAGGGTTTCCGCCGGGTAGAGCGACAAGCGCTCGATCAACGGGAGCAACGGCCCGAGTTCGGCGGAGCGGGCGGCTAATCGCGACTCCGCCTCGGCCCGGCGGCGTGCCAGGTCGCTCATGGTCGTGGCGGCGTCGGCAGTGGCCTGTTCCAGCGTGCGGAGGGAGGCGGTGGTGGTGACGCGGGCCTGGGCCAGGCGCTTTGCGTCGATCTCCGCCTGATGCTGGCGGGCGGCAGCGGCGCGGCTGGCGGCGAGTTCGGCCGCGCGCTTCTGTTCTATCAGGGTCAGCTGGGCCGGCGTCGGCTGGGAAGCCGCCATCAGCCACAGTGCCAGCGGTGCGCCGAGGGCGCGCCCGTACGAAAAGAGCCGGGGGGGTGCCCCGGCCGCCGTTACATCACCCGGATCGGCGACCCGTCCATCCAAGCGACCAAATTCTCCACAGTGTCCTTGAAGAATATCGCATAAGTCTTTGACGTAACGAAGCCTACATGTGGCGAGGCCACCACATTTCCAAGCGTGCGTAGCACGTTATCCACAGGCAGCGGTTCGACGTCGTATACGTCCAGCGCGGCGCCGGCGATCGCCTTGCGTTCCAGCACGTCGATCAGCGCCGCTTCATCGACCAGCGGCCCGCGGGACGTGTTGACCAGCCATGCCGTCGGCTTCATCAGCGCCAGGTCCGGCGCACCGATGATACCGCGGCTCCGATCCGACAGCACCAGATGCACGGTCAGGAAATCCGCCTCTTTCAGCAAGGTTTCCTTGTCGACCAGGCGCACGCCAACGGCCGCGGCCGCCTCGGCGGTCAGGTTCTGGCTCCAGGCGATGGCGTTCATGCCGAAGGCCAAGCCGACCTTGGCCACGGCCTTGCCGATACTGCCCAATCCCATCAGGCCCAGCGTGCTGCCGCGTAGATCGGCGCCGACCGCGACCTGCCAGCCGCCATTGCGGAAGGAGGCGATCTCTTCCGGGATGTGCCGGGCAGCGGCGTGCAGCAGCGCCCACGTCATCTCGATCGCACCCGACGCGTTGTAGCCGGTGGCGCTGACGGCGATGCCGCGGTCCTTCGCCGCCGCCATGTCGATCGAGGCGTTGCGGGCGCCAGTGGAGCTGATGAACTTGAGGTTCGGCAAACGCTCGAGAATGGCACGGGGCAGCGGCGTACGTTCCCGCATGACGGCGATGGCGTCGAATGGCAGCAGGCGCTGAACCAGGGCATCCGGGTCGGCGAGGTTGTCGCGGAAAATCGAGATGTCCGCGCGGGTTTTTACGGGCGCCCAATCGGCGTAGTCGAACGCGACGCCCTGGTAGTCGTCGAGAACAGCGATCTTCGTCATGGGACGTCCTTGGCTGACTGTGGTCAGTGCATTCGGGGAGATTTCAGCAGCGTCCGGCGGTCCACCGTAGCGATGCTGACGGGGAGTTGGCGTTCGTCGCGGCGTACCATCAGCGTCACCTTGGAGCCGGCCGGCCCGCAGGCCCAAACGCCGCGCCACAGGCCGGCCAAATCGGTCACTTCCTCGTCCTCGACCGACAGCACGTGGTCGCCAGTGCGCAGACCGGCGCGATCGGCCGGGCCACCATCGGCAAGGCCGCCGATCACCACTGTTTCGTCATCTTCCATGGCGTAGACGCCCAACCAAGGGCGTGCCGGGCGGTTCACCTGGCCGAAGCGGCGGAGATCGCCCAGGATCGGCGCCAGCATGTCGATCGGGACGATCATGTTCATGTCGTGCCGGCGGCCCTTGCCGTCGCCCTGCTGCAGGATCAGCGAGCCGACGCCCAGCAGTTTGCCGTCCTGGCCGATCAGCGCGCCGCCGCCCCAGAAGGGATGGGCCGGGGCGGTGAAGATCGCCTCGTCCAGCAGGTATTCCCAATAGCCGGCGAATTCCTGCCGGCCGACGACCTTGGTCTCGATCGCGCGGCGGCGACCGCCGGAGGAGGCGAACAGCACCGAATCGCCCAGCTTGACCCCGGCGCTCTCACCGAATTCCAGCTTCGGCAGGTTCAGCTTGCCCAGCGGCTGCACCAGGCCGAACCCGGTCTCACCATCGAAGGCGAGCGCGTGGCCCGGCGTCGCCTTGCCGTCGGCGGAAGTGATCCAGACCGTCTCCGCCTCGGTGATCAGGTAGCCCATGGTGAGCAGGAGCCCATCATCCCCGATCACCACGCCCGAACCCTCCCGCTCCGTCCCGAGGGCGGAGGCGGTGAAGGCGTCGGACGGTGCGGTGGCGCGCAGGCCCACGACGGCGCTGAGCACCTTGTCGAGGTCGAAGCTGTAATCAGCCGAGTCGGGCTGAAGCTCCGACGGGATGTCCCACTCTTTGGCCATGTCAGGCGTAATTCACCATGATGGTCTTCTTATGCATGAAATGCTCCAACATGGCTTCTAGGCTGGCTTCCTTGCCGAGGCCGCTGCTTTTGACGCCGCCATAGGACAGGTTGGCCTGCACGACCAGGTTCTGGTTCAGCTGTACGAGGCCGGCCTCCAGCCGATGCGCCAGTTCCATCCCGACCTTGAGGTTGTTGGTCCAGACGGAGGCGGCGAGGCCGTATTCGGTGCCGTTCGCCTTGGCCAGCACTTCCTCCACCTCGTCGAACGGGAAGATGCAGGTGACGGGGCCGAAGATTTCTTCCTGCACCAGCGGGCTGTCGTCCGGCAGATTGGTGAAGATATGGGGGCGGATGAACAGGCCCTTCTTCAACGCCGGGTCGCTGGGCATGGCGGAACAGGCGCGGCCGTCGGCACCCGCGGTGGCCTTGCCCTGGTCGATGTATTTCTGGACCTTGCCGAATTGTTCCTTGCTGATGATCGTGCCGATATCGGTCTTCTCATCCAGCGGGTCGCCCATGACCATGGCGTCCACACGCTCCGCCATCGCATCGACGAAGCGCTGGAAGATCGGGCGTTCCACGTAGATGCGGCTGGCGGCGGTGCAGCTTTGCCCCTGGCGGGTGAAGCGCATCGAGGTGAGTGCGCCGGCGACCGTCTTCTCGAAATCGCAATCGGCGAAGACCAGCATGGGGGATTTGCCGCCCAGTTCCAGCGTAACCGGGATCAGCTTTTCCGCAGCGGCCTTGGAGACGATGCGGCCGACTTCGACGCTGCCGGTGAAGGTGACTTTGCGCACCTTCGGGTGGGCCACCAGGGGGGCGCCGCATTCCGGGCCGAAGCCGGACAGCATGTTGTAGATTCCGGGGGGCAGAATGCGGTTCACCAGCTCGCAGACGCGGAGCACGGTCAGCGGTGCTTCCTCGGCCGACTTCACCACCACCGCGTTGCCGGCGACGAGGGCTGGGGCGACCTTCAGCGCCATCAGCAGCATCGGCACGTTCCAGGGGATGATGGCGCCGACGACGCCCAGTGGCTCGCGGATGGTCACGGAAAGCACGTTCGGGGCGAAAGGCACGGTTTCGCCCTTCAACTCGCCGCCCAGGCCGCCGAAAAACTCGAAGATGTCGGCGATCGTGTTCGCCTCGACCCGGCTTTCGGTGCGCAGGGCCTTGCCGGTTTCGAGCGCGATGAGGCGGGCGAGTTCTTCCACATGCTCGCGCAGGAGGGCGGCGCATTGGCTGACCAGGGCGCCGCGCTTGCGGGAGGCCATCTTGGCCCATTCCTTCTGCGCGGCGTCGGCGACCTGCACGGCGGCGTCCACGTCGGCGGCATCTCCCTCGGCAGCGCGACCGATCTCCTCCCCGGTGGCGGGGTTGACCACGGCGAAGGTCTTGCCGGATTTCGGCGGCACGAAGCGGCCGCCGATCAAATGGTGGCCGGACATTGCCTGGGCCAGGCGGCGCTCGTCGAGGATCGGGGCCTCGGCAGTGGATTGCGGACGGTCCAGCATCGGTTTGCCTCCCAAGGCGGTCTGCTTGTAAGCCGAATGATGACAATGGCCCCGTGATGCGGGCCGGGCAAGCGGGAGCGCGTGAATGGAGCAGCCTCAGGGTCCACTGCATGGTGTGACGGTGTTCGATCTGACGCGGGTGTTGGCCGGGCCGACCTGCGTGCAGATGCTGGGCGATTTGGGTGCGGACGTGATCAAGGTGGAGAAGCCCGGCAGCGGCGACGACACGCGTGGGTTCGCCCCGCCGGTGATGCCGGGCACGCAGGAGAGCGCGTATTTCGTCGGCGTGAACCGGAACAAGCGGTCGGTCACGTTGGACATCGCCACGCCGGAGGGCCAGGCGTTGGCGCTGCGGCTGATCGAGCAATCCGATATTCTGGTGGAAAACTTCAAGGTCGGCGCGCTGGCGAAATACGGCCTGGGCTACGAGCAATTGCACGCGAAATTCCCGCGGCTGGTCTATTGCTCGATCACCGGGTTTGGGCAGACGGGGCCGTATGCGCCGCGCCCCGGCTATGACAGCCTGATCCAGGCGATGGGTGGCGTGATGAGCCTGACGGGTGAGCCGGACGGGCTGCCGCAGAAGGTCGGCGTGCCGGTGGCGGATTTGTTCGCCGGGCTATACGGCTGCATCGGCGTGATGGCTGCCCTGCGTCACCGCGATGCGACGGGCGCCGGCCAGCAGGTCGATATCGGCATGTTGGACACGCATGTGGCCTGGTTGGCGAACCAGGGAATGAACTACCTGGCCACCGGGGAGAACCCGGCGCGGCTGGGCAATCAGCATCCGAACATCGTGCCCTATCAGGTAGTGCCGACCGAGGATGGCTTCATGGTGCTGTCGATCGGCAACGACCCGACATTCAAGCGGTTCTGCGATGCGTTCGAGCTGTCGCATCTGCTGGAAGATCCGCGGTTTGCCACCAACGCCGCCCGCGTGGCGAACCGCGCTTTCGTGACCGAGACGTTGAACCCGGTGATGAAGCAGCATCCGACGGCCTGGTGGATGGAGAAGCTGGAGGCGCTGAAGGTGGGCTGCGGCCCGATCAACACGCTGGAGCAGGTCTTCGCCGACCCGCAGGCGGTGGCGCGCGGCGTGGTGGTGCAGATGCCGCACGCCGCGACTCCGGACGGGGTCAAAGTCATCGCAAACCCGGTGCGGCTGAGCGAGACGCCGGTCGGCTATCGCCTGCCGCCGCCGATGCTCGGCGAGCACACGGATTCGGTGCTGACGGAGCGGCTGGGGCTGTCGGAGGCGGAGATTGGGGCGCTTAGGAACAAACGCGTGATCTGAGGCGAATCTCACCCACAGAGACTTGTTGCTTACATGAAGCATTGATACAAATTTAAGGAGTGAACGTCTTTTAGGCAGAAGCATGATGCAGCGCGTGACTATTCCGGGGATGTTGGCGGTAGCGCTGGTGGTGGGTATGTCGCTTCAGCCGGCCGCCGCATCGTCTAATCCTTGCGCTGAGCGCATGGTGGTCGATGCGCTGGTGACCAATTTCAATGCCACGGAGGCTGCACAGTCACGGGCATTGAAGATGGTGGCAGTGTCGCAGATGGCGACGCTGGGAAGGATCGACGGCAAGCTGTTTTGCCACGGCGTGGTGCTGGACAGTGAAGGTGCCGTCACCCCGATGACGATCACCATGGCGCATAACCCAACTGGCAAGATTGCCTGGATTCTGCGGCTGGATGACGCGGCTTAGCCGCTCAGCGGGTTAGTTCGCGGGCCATGTCGTCCAGGCCGGCGACGGTCAGCGGGAACATCCGCTTTTCCATCAGCGCGTGGATCATGCCGATCGACTGGGTGTAGCCCCAATCCGGCTTCGGCGTCGGGTTCAGCCAGGCGCTGCGGCGCCAGTGCGCGGTCATGCGGTTGAGCCAGGCGCTGCCGGGTTCCTCGTTCCAATGCTCGACACTGCCGCCCTTCATGGCGACTTCGTACGGGCTCATCGTGGCATCGCCGACGAAGATGGCGCGGTAATCGGCGCCGTAGGTGCGCAGCAATTCCGTGGTGGCGATGGAGCTTTCGGCACGGCGGCGATTGTCGGTCCACACCCGCTCGTAGGGGCAGTTGTGGAAGTAGAAGAACGACAGGTGCTTGAACTCGCTGCGGGCGGCGGAAAATAGCTCGGCCGAGGTCTTCACGTGATCGTCCATCGAGCCGCCGATGTCCAGGAACAGCAACACACGCACGGTGTTGCGTCGCTCCGCCTGCATGCGCAGGTCCAGCGTGCCGGCGTTGGAGGCGGTGGCGTGGATGGTGCCGGGCAGGTCGAGTTCGGTCGGCACACCGGTGCGGGCGAAGCGGCGCAGGCGGCGCAGTGCGACCTTGAGGTTGCGGGTGCCAAGTTCGACGGAATCGTCCAGGTCGCGAAATTCGCGCTTGTCCCACACCTTCACCGCCCGGCGGTTGCGGCTGGTGTCCTGGCCGATGCGGACGCCCTCGGGGTTGTAGCCATAGGCGCCGAAGGGCGAGGTGCCGGCCGTACCGACCCATTTGGAGCCGCCTTGGTGGCGTCCCTTCTGCTCGGCCAGGCGCTCACGCAGGGTTTGCATCAGCTTTTCGAAGCCGCCAATGGCCTGGATTTGGGCTTGTTCTTCCTTGGTCAGCAGTTTTTCGGCCAGGCGGCGCAGCCATTCTTCCGGGATCTCGGCGGAGACGCCTTCGGCACCTGGTTCGCTGGTGGCTTCCAGGCCCTTGAAGCAGGTGGCGAACACGCGGTCGAACCGATCCAGGTGCCGCTCGTCCTTCACCAAGGCGGCGCGGCTGAGGAAGTAGAAATCGTCCACGCTGTAATCGGCCACACCGGTCTGCATCGCGCCCAGCAGGGCGAGATACTCCATGATGGAGGCGGGCACGCCGGCCTGGCGCAGCGAGAGGACGAAGTTGGTGAACATGACGAGCTCAGCTTAGGCAGGGGCAGCGGGGCTTGTCACATTCCAGAGGCGAGCAGGCGATGGGCTAGCCGGCCGAGCGGAGGCGGCGGAGGGTGTGGCCCTCGGCCCAATCCAGCTCCTCCTCCAGATGCTGGAACGTGCTGTCGCCGATGACCAGGCTGCGGCGTAGTTCCAGCAAGCGATGCCGTTTGGCCGCGATCACCTGCAGGGTAAGGTTGTGGCGGTCGGCCTGGGAGGTGCCAGCGTCCTCGAATTCCGCCAAGAGGGCGGCAGCGTGCTGGCCGGGTGCGGCGTGCAGCACCAGCAGGGCGGCGGAGGAGACTTCGTGCCGGGCCAGCGACAACTCACGGGTGATGGCGCCGTCATCGTCCAGGCGCATCCAGCGGAGCAGTGGGGCCAGCGTGACGCCCTGGATGACCAGCGTGCCCAAAACCACGGCGAACGCGGCGGCGACCAGCAGATCGCGATAGGGAAAGGCCGGCGTGTCGCCGACTGCGACGGGCAATGCCAGGGCGGTTGCCAGCGTGACGATGCCGCGCATGCCGCACCAGGAAACGACGAAGGCGCCATTAGCCGGCGCCCGCATCGTGCCGTTGCGGCTGAATTTCCGCATGAGGGTGGTGAAACCCATCACCCAGGCCATGCGCGCCAGCACGCAGGTCAGCAGGATAGACCCCGCAAAGATAGCGAACTCCGCGGCGTGACCGTGCAGCCGTTCCAGCACACCGCGGAGTTGTAGGCCGATCAAAATGAAGGCCAGCGCGTTCAGCACGAACACCGCGACCTCCCACACCGCGTAGGAGGCCCGGCGGTGTTCGGCGCCCAATCGGCCGGGGGCCAGGCGGGCGATGGTGATGGCGTAGAACACGGTGGTGATGACGGGGGAGACGCCCAGCCGCTCGGCCAGGATCCAGACGGCGAAGGTGCCAACGAATTGGGTGACGACGGACACGGCAATATCGTGCGCCGGGCGGACCAGCAGGAGGTAGAGGCGTGCCGTGACGAAGCCAAGCACGGCGCCGCCCAGGCAGGTGACCAGCAACAGCCACCCGGCCATCCAGATGGAGAACGCGCCGCCCGCGACGGCCGACAGCGCGACCCGGTAGATCAGCAGCGCGCTGGCGTCGTTCAGCAGGCTCTCGCCCTCCAGGATCACCATGACCCGGTGCGGTGGCGATAATTGGCGCAGCACGGCGGTGGCGGCGGAGGCATCTGGCGGGGCGACGATGGCGCCGAGGGCGATCGCGACCGCCCAGGGCATGTCCGGCACCAGCAGCCGCGCCACGATCGCGACCGCGATCACCGTGACGCCGACTGCGATCAGCACCAGGCTGGTGACGGGGCGCCAGTTCGCCTTCAGGTCCCGGGGCGAGGCGTCGAAGGCCGCATCCATCAGGGTGGGGGCGACGAACAGGGCCAAGGCCAGTTCCGGGTCCAGCCCAGGGTCGGCGCCGGTGGGCAGCAGCGCCAGCGCGGCGCCGGCGACCGCCAGCAGCGCCGGGTAGGGCGTGCCGATGCGCTGGGCGATCACGGTCAGGACCGCCCCGGTCAGCAGCAACACCAGGACGAGTTCGAATAGCTGCATCGCGCTACGCCCGGCGCGGCGGCCGGGTCGCCGCCCGGCTCAACGCACGCTGGAGAACGCGGTCGGCACCATCAATTCGCTGACGATATTGGCCACGATGGGGCCATCCTTTTCAGATTCGGCTCGCTTGGTGTTCCATTCCGGGTCGGCTTGGAAGGCGGTCCACTTCTGCTCCCGCTCGGCAAGGCTCTCCCAGGCGAGCATGTACGTCAGCGTCATGTTGGAACTGCCGATCAAGGTGGTCCAGAAACCGGCCTGCCTTATGCCATGGCGCTCCCAGATACCGAGGGTCGTGCTCTCGAAGCGCTTCAGGAGCGCGGGCAGGCGGCCTGGTAGGCAGTGATAGATGCGAAGTTCGTAAATCATGGCCGGGCTCCCGATACAGTTGACGGTAACATGCGCGGGCGCGCGACTGCCTGCAACCGGCTGCGGTGGGGGGCGTTCGCGTCCCATGCCCAGCGACACCATGCCAGCCCCACCCCGCCGCAGCCGCCATATCTGGGCCTATGTGCTCGGCACGGTCGTGGTGGCGACCGTCGCGGCTGTGGCGCTGTGGGATTGGGACTGGTTCCTGCCGATCGTCGATGCGCAGGCCAGCTCGGCGCTAGGTCGCAAGGTGACGGCGCAGCATCTCCATGTGCAGCTTGGCCGCACCACGGTCGTCGTCCTGGACGGCGTAAAGATTGCCAGCGCGGACGGTTACCAGACGGACAAGCCCTTCGCCACTGCGGATCGTCTAACGGTGCAAGCGGACGTCATGGCGTATATTCACACGCGCCAAATCGTCATTCCGCAGATTGTCGTCGACAAGCCGGTGATCGATGCGGAGCAGAATGCCAAGGGCGAAGCGAATTGGCCGGCGCCTGCCAGTTCGTCCACGCCAACCGACAAGCCGGCCGACCCGGATGCCGGGCCGAAGATCGGCCAGTTGGTGATCAAAGATGGCTCTGCCCATGTGGAGATCGCCAAAGTGAAGGCGAATTTCGACCTGGACATCGCGACCCGGGCAGGTGCGGCGGCGGGCGATGGCGGGTCTAATGCCGGGCAGATCGTGGTAAAGGCGAAGGGGCGATACGCGAACCAGCCGATTACAGGTGAACTGGTCGGCGGCGCGTTGCTGTCGTTGCGCGACACGTCGCAGCCCTACCCTATCGATCTGCACATCGCGAACGGCCCGACGCGGGTGGTGCTGACAGGCTCGGTGAAGAACCCGCTGAACTTCGCCGGCGCGGATTTGAAGCTGCAATTCAGCGGGCCGGACATGGCGCTGCTGACGCCGCTGACCGGCGTGCCGATTCCGGAGACGCCGGCCTACTCGATCGCCGGCAAGCTGGATTATGCCGATAAGAAGGTGCGCTTCACCGGGTTTACCGGGCGGTTGGGCAATAGCGACCTCAACGGCGACATCCTGGTCGATCCGACGCGGGAGCGGCCGTTCGTGGACGCGAATTTGTTCTCCCGCCGGGTAGAGTTGGCCGATCTGGGCGGATTCATCGGCGAAACGCCCGGGCGCAAGGGCGAGGCGAACCAGAGCGCGCAGCAGAAGACCGAATTGGCGAAAAAGGAATCGAGCGACCGCATCCTGCCGGACACGCCGATCAACCTGCCGAAGCTGAACATGGCCGACGTCAAGCTGCGGTACAAGGGTGCGCATATCGAGGGGCGGTCGGTTCCGTTGGATAATATCGTCGCCAATCTGGACATCACAAACGGTCGCGTGGTGCTGAACCCGCTGTCGTTCGGCGTGGGCACCGGGCAGATCGCGATCGCCACCGACCTGCAGCCGGTCGGCAAGAACGTGAAGGCGAATGCGAGCGTCGAGTTCAAGCGCGTCGACCTGGCGCGGCTGCTGTCGGCTACGCACCTGGTCGAGGGTGCAGGGGCGATGAGCGGGAGTGCGCGGCTGGATTCGACCGGTGATTCCCTGGCATCTCTGCTGGGACATGGCGATGGCGGGCTGAAGCTGGGAATGTCCGGCGGCAATCTGAGCGCATTGCTGGTCGACATCGCCGGGTTGGCATTTGGCAATGCCATTCTGTCGGCGCTGGGCATTCCGCAGCGGGCGGATCTGCAGTGCTTCGCGGCGGATTTCGTGCTGAACAAGGGCCAGATGAGCACGCGGACGATGATCCTGGACACGAGCGAGGCGCGGGTGCAGGGCACGGGTGGTGTCAACCTGGCCGACGAGACGATCGACTACACTCTGTCCACGGCGACGAAGCATTTCTCGGTTGGCTCGCTGCCGACGCCGATCGACATCAAGGGCAAGCTGAGCAGTCCCGGGATCCGGCCGCATATTGGTCCGTTGGCGCTCCGTGGCGGGGCTGCGATCGGGCTCGGCGTGCTGTTCCCGCCGGCGGCGCTGCTGCCCACGATCCAATTCGGCACTGGCGACGATGACGTGTGCAAGACGGCAGAGGCGCCGATAGCTCGCAGCACGCCGGCGTCCATCCCGTCCCCGGGTGCGGCCGTGCGCCGGGGCCGGCCTGCCCCACGTCGCGTGGCGCGCCGCTAGGCTTACAGGCGGATACGTCCGGCGGCCGAAAGCGCCAGGAGAACGCCAGACACCTGCATGGATTGGGGCAGGATGCCGCTGCCGAGGCCCGCGAGGATCTCGGCCACCGGGCGGCACTGCACCGTCATTCCGACCTCGCCGTGGTCCAACCGAGGCGCGGCGACCCGGCGCGCATCGGATGCCAGGACGGTGTGCACGCGGTTGGTCTGGTTGGCGGGGGCGAAAAGATCGGCTACGCCTGGGATATGCCAGACATCGACCCGCCCCACTCGATCGTTCTCGAAGGCGCCTCCAATGTGAGGGATATTGGCGGCTATCGAACATCGGATGGCAGGCGAGTGCGGCGCGGGCTGGTGTTTCGCTCGGCGGCGCTGGCCAAGCTGACCGAGGCGGACCTGGCCACCATCCAGGCATTGGGCCTGCGCACGATCTGCGATTTCCGCGGGGCGGAGGAAAGTGGGCGGGCGCCGACGGTAATCCGGGACGTGCCGATCGTGGCGCTGCCGATCGAACCGACCGTGGGCGCCGGGCTGCGCGATATCCTGGCGACCAAGGAAGCCACTGGCGAGGCGCTGTTCGCAGTGCTGGAACGCGCCTACGCCGCCTACGCGCTGTCCAGCAACTTGCAATATCAGCGGCTGTTCGGCCTGTTGCTGGAGGGTGGGATGCCGCTGTTGTTCCACTGCTCAGCCGGGAAGGACCGCACCGGGTTCGGCGCGGCGATGCTGCTGACCATGCTGGGCGTGCCGTGGGACATCGTGGTTGCGGATTTCGAGGCGACGAACACCCTGTGGCGGCGCGACACGGTGCCGAATGACGACCTGCCCGCATCCGTGCGCGAATCGCTGTTGCGGGCCAATCCGTTATTGCTGACCGCGGCGTTCGATGCTGCGCGCCGGCAATATGGCTCGATCGACACCTATTTGGCCGAGGCGCTCGACCTTGGCCCAACGCGGCAAGCCCGGTTACGGGAGCTGCTTCTGGAGGCCTGAGAATGTCCGACTTGCTTGAGACCATCGACGGCGGCGTTGCTGTGTTGACGTTGAACCGCCCCGATCGGCTGAACGCGCTGAGCGACGACATGGTGCGCGGGCTGATTGCGGCGCTGACCCGGCTGGGTGCCGACCCGGCGGTCGGCTGCATCGTGCTGACGGGCGCGGGGCGCGGCTTCTGCGCCGGCGGCGACGTCAAGCGCATGGCCGGCGCGGTCGAGACGACCATGGAGGAACGGCAGGAGGGCCTACGCGGCAAGCACGAATCGGTGCGGCTGCTGCGGACCATCGGAAAGGTGGTGATCGCCGCAGTGAACGGCCCGGCGGCTGGTGCCGGCATGGGGCTGGCGCTGGCCTGTGATCTTCGCATTGCCGCCCGCAGCGCCAAATTCCGTACCGCCTTCGCAGCCGTAGGATTCTCCGGCGATTTCGGCGGCTCCTGGTCACTGACCCGGCTGGTCGGGACGGCGAAAGCACGGGAAATGTACTACCTGAACACGCCGGTGGACGCGGCCGAGGCCGAGCGCCTGGGCATGGTCACGCGCGTGGTGGATGACGCCGTGCTGATGGAAGAGACCATGACCATGGCCCGGCAGATCGCCAGCGGGCCAACGGTCGCGTTCTCGTACATGAAGCGAAACCTGCATGCGGCCGAGACCGAGCCGATGCAGACGGTGCTGGACATGGAGGCACTTGGCCAGGCCCGGAATTACCTGACCGAGGACCACAGGGAAGCCGCCAAGGCCTTTGTGGACAAGCGCCCGCCCGTGTTCAAAGGCCGTTGACGCCGGGCGGCGCGCTGCCGTCGCTGATCTTGACCGCGCTGCTGGACCCCGTCTCACAAGACCGATTCCAGGTGGCGCGGCAGCATCTATTCCCGCCGGAGCGCAACCAGGTGCCGGCGCACGTCACCCTATTCCACCAGTTGCCGGGCGCGGAGGAGGCATCCATCAGCCGCCTTGTGGCGACGGTGTGTGAGGGGCGGGCGCCCTGCCCTTTCGCCACAACCAGGTTGCGCTTTCTGGGATTTGGCACTGCTTATCTGTTGGATATGAGTGCGGTCTCGGACATCCGAGAGCACCTCGCAGCGGCGTGGGAGCCCTGGTTGACGCCGCAGGATCGCCGGGTCTGGTCCCCGCACATCACCGTGCAAAATAAGGCAGCGCCGGATGAGGCAAAGCGCGTTTTTGCCAAATTGCAGGCGACATTCCAAGTCGAGCGCGGCGCCGTCATCGGGCTGGCGCTGTGGCGCTATCTTGGTGGGCCATGGGACTTGTTGGTGCGCTGTCTATTTACTGCAACAGAGTGTTGAGTCTTGTCAGCGTCCGCGGTAATCACCTAGATTTGAAGTTATAGCAATGCTATCACGTGCTGTGCGGGCCGAGCGGAGGACCTCAACGTGATGAGCCGGGCTGCCGAACCACGGTCCGTGGCAGAGATCGAGCTGACGGTCCGGTTACAACAACAGGAACTCGTCGCATCATTCGGCATGTTTGCCTTCCGTGGCGCCGAATTGGACAGCGTGTTGGACCAGGCCTGCGAGGTCGCGGCGAAGGGTTTGAACACCGCGTATTCCAAGGTGCTGGAATATCGCCCCACCACACAGGATTTCTTGCTGCGCAACGGCGTTGGCTGGCGCGAGGGCGTCGTCGGTCGCGTGGCGCTGGGTGCGGATCTGGCCAGCCCGGCAGGGTTCGCGTTGCGCACCAAGATGCCCGTCGTGTCCAATCATCTGACGCAGGAGGCGCGGTTTCGCACGCCGGCGGTGCTGGCCGAGCACGGCATCCATCGCGCGATCAACGTCATCATCGAGGTGGAGGGCAGCCTGCCCTTCGGCGTGCTGGAGGCCGATAGCTCCGACCGGTATCAATTCACCGTCCACGATCTGTCGTTCATGCAGGCGCTGGCAAATATTTTGTCCGCCGCCATTACCCGGCAACGCCAGAGCGTCGTCCAGCAGGAGTTGCTGCAGCAGAAGGACATGCTGATGCAGGAGGTTCATCACCGGGTGAAGAACAATCTGCAACTGGTCCATACGATGCTGCATCTGCAAGCCCGCGGCATTCCGGATGGCAGCGAGAAATCCCGCCTGCAGGAAGCTGCCAGCCGAATCATGTCGATCGCCGCCGTGCATCGTCGCCTGCACGAGGAGGGGGCGGTCGAACGGGTGGAACTTGCCTCCTACCTCGAGGGGCTCATGGCCGATATGAGCGAGTCGCTTGGCGCTGCGATGGCGGAACGGCCGATCGCGCTGGACGTCGATCCGATGAAGCTGCCGTCGGAACACGTGACGCCAGTCGGGCTGATCACGGTGGAGATGATCACGAACGCCCTGAAATACGGCGCAGGCGCCATTGCCGTGCGGGTGCGCAAGACCGATCTCGGCGTCGACATCAGTGTGCAGGATGACGGCGCTGGCTTTCCCGACGACTACAAGCCGGGGAGCGGCGCCAGCCTGGGCATGCGGTTGATCGCGGCGTTGGCCCGGTCCCGCGACGCCATCAGCGTCGGCAGGACCGAGGGCGGGACCATCGTTACCGTTCGGGTGTCGTTTTCGCAGGCAAAGAGCCCCTAACCGGCTGGCCGGCCCGCAGCCGCATCAGGCTGGCCAAGGCCCCGCAGGCGGCGAAACCGGCGGCGACCAGCAGCGTGATCGTCACCCCGCGCTGCACCAGGCTGAACACCAGCGCCACCAGCGCCGCGCCGAAGGTCTGTCCCAGTAGCCGGGCCGTGCCCAGCATACCACTGGCCCCGCCAGAGCGGTGCAAGGGCGCCGAGGTGACGATCGCCCGGTTGTTGGGCGATTGGAAGAAGCCGAAGCCGAGGCCGCATATCGCCATGCGCAGCCCGATGCCGACGGGCCCCGCATCCACCGGCATGGTGGCCAGCAACAGCAATCCCACGGCGAAAGTCGACATGCCGATGCCGCCCAATATGCCGGCGGAATAGCGATCGGCCAGGCGCCCGGCGATCGGCGCCATGATCGCGGTCGCGACCGGCCAGGGCGTCATCAGCAACCCGGTTTGCGTCGCGGTCCAGCCAAGCGTGCCTTGGAGATGAAAAGGCAGCGACACGAAGGCTAGCGTTGCCGAGGCGAAGGAGAGGATGGACGTCATGATCGACATGCGGAACAGCGGGATCCGCAGCAGATCCACCGGCAGCAACGGAGCCGAGCGATCCAGTTGCCGCCGCACCAGCAACACGCCGAGCACGATGGCGACGGCCACTTCGATCAACGTCCCGACGATGCCCTCGCCATGGGCGTAGCCATCCACCCCCAGCACGAGCAGCCCGAGGGTGAGCGCATTCAACACCGCGCTGGCGACGTCGAACCGGCTGTTGCCGCGCGGGGTCAATGGCAGGGTGCGATTGGCGATGGCAAAGGCGATGAGGCCGAAGGGCACATTGATCGCGAACAGCCACTGCCAGGTGGATACGGCGAGGATGCCGGAGGCGACGGTCGGGCCGAGAGCCGAGCAGGTGGCGGCGATGAGCGCGTTGATGCCCATGCCGCGACCCAGCATCGAACGCGGATAGACGTATCGGGTGAGCGCAGAGTTCACCGACATGATCCCGGCGGCGCCCAGCCCCTGTAACACGCGCGCCGCCGTCAGCATCGCCAGCGAGTTGGACATCGCACAGGCCAGCGAGGCGATGGTGAACACCGCAAGCCCGGTTTGATACACCCGGCGGTAGCCGTGGATTTCGCCCAGCGAGGCCAGCGGCAGCAACGAGACGGTGACGGCGAGTTGGTACGCGTTGATCACCCAGATGGAGGCGGCGGGCGTGGCGTGCATATCGATGGCGATGGTCGGCAACGCGATGTTGGCGATCGCCCCATCGATCACCGCCATCGCGACAGCCAGCCCGATGGTCAACACGGCCCAATATCGCTGCGGCAGGGGTACGCCGTCTTGCAGGGTGGATGCGCTCATCCCCCCGGTTTACGAGCGCAGTCCGGCAGACGGAAGTAGGCACGGCAACATAAGGACGGTGAGCGATTGACCTATGATAGGCTTTCCATGCCGCCATCGATGCTCAGTGCCTGTCCGCTGATCGTGGCGCCGAATGGGCTGGCAAGATATAGCGCCATATTTGCGATATCCTGCTGCGTGACGAAGCATCGCAGACTGACGGGCAGCAGCGCACGTTCGGTCTGTTCATTGTCACCGACGCCGAGCGCCAGCGCCTTGTTGCGGATGACGCTTCGGATGCGCGGCCCCTCCACCAGGCCGGGGAGCAAAGCGTTTACGCGAATGCCGTCCTGCCCCAATTCGATCGCCAGGCTGCGGGTGAATCCGACCACGCCCCATTTCGCCGCGGCGTAGGGCGAGCGTAAGGCGAATCCAAACTTCCCGGCGGCGGAACTGAGGTTGATGATCGAGCCGCCGCCCGCTGCACGCAGCGCCGGCACCGCACGCCGGGCACAATGGAACTGGCTGGCAAGGCAGATCTGCAACGTCGCGTCCAACTCCGCCGGGTCAAGCTGTTCGACCGGTTTGGTTGGGCCGGCGATGCCGACATTGTTGACCAGCACATCCAGCCCGCCCAGTTCGGCCAGGGCGGCATCCATGAAGCGATCGAGGTCGCCGGACTTGGCCGCATCGGCAATCATACATGGGTATGGACACGTGGCGAGTGCAGCCTCATCGATGTCGGAGACATAGGGACGGGCGCCGGCTGCGGCAAAGCTGTCGGCGATGACCCGGCCGATTCCACCGGCTCCGGCGGTGATCGCCACCCGCAGACCATCCAGCCGCACCGGCAATGGTGTCGTGGCACCTTCCGTCATGGTCGCTCGCTTTTCTATCTTCGTTGCACATGATTTCGGCGCCGTAAAAGCATAGGTCAAGTCTCGCCTCATCGAGACCTGCATGACATAATAGGCAAAACTTAACTTCTGGAACCTTCACTCAATGGCTGTCAGCGTCGTAACAGGTGCCACCGGGGGCCTTGGCCGCTGGATTGGGTTGGGGTTGGCGCGGGCCGGGCATACGGTCATCTTGGTCGGGCGCAGCCGCCCCGCCGGGGAAGCCGCGATGCAGTGGATTGCGCAACAGGTGCCGACGGCGCGGCTGGAATTGCTGATCGCCGATTTGTCGCTGATTGCCGCCACTCGCCAGGCTGCAATGCTGATCGATGCGCGGTTTCCCGAAATCGACCTGCTGGTCAACAATGTCGGGACGTTCTGCACGACGCGCGAAGTGACGGAGGAAGGGCACGAGCGCGTGCTGGCCACCAACCACCTATCCGCCTTCGTGATGACCCGCGCCTTGGTCCCGGCCTTGCGCGCCGCGGCCAAGACCGCTGGGAGCGCCCGCATCGTCAACATCGGCTCGTCCGCCTCGGATCGTGCTGGCATTGAGCCGGACGATCTGGAGGGCAAGCGTCGCTGGGGCATGGTGCGGTCGTACAGCCAGTCCAAACTGGCGATGATGATGACCAGTTTCGGCTGGGCCGCGCGGCTGGAGGGCACGGGCGTCGTGTCCAACGTGGTGCACCCCGGTGCGGTCGCGACCAAGCTGGTGCGGGCGTCGGGCGCGGTTGGGCTCGCCTGGCGGGCGATGTCACCGTTTCTGCTGTCGGAGGAACAGGGGGCCGACTCGCCACTGCATGCCTGCCTGGCACCGGAGTTCGCCACGCTGAATGGCGTCTACGTGAAGCACCGCCGGCCGGTGCGGGCCAATCGCCGGACCGAGAACAAGACGCTGACCGACCGGGTTTGGAACGCTACGGAGACGCTGGCCGGCGGATAGTCCGCAACGCCAGCGCTCCGGCGGCGCGGGATTGGTGGGTGAACCACTGATACAGACTGCGCCGCCGCGCCCGCCCGCCAAACGCGCCATGCACCGGGGAGGCGTGGTCGGCCGGTTCGAACAAGGTCGGCTGTTCCAGCGACGCGTGACCGGGGTCTCGGGTGAGTTGCCCGTCGAACCCCAGCCGGGACATCAGGTAGGCGACCAGACGGGGTGACACCCTTGTCGCCAGCGAGAATGCGAGCGCCGTGCCGCTGACGATCACTTCCGGGCAGCCCGTCATCGCGGCCTGGTAGATACCGGCAGCGATGATTTCCGGTTGGTAGACCGGGGGCGCCGGGCGGGCGGGCCAGCCCATATGGGATGTCGCATGCGAGAAGAACGGCGTGTTGACCGCGGGCGGGAATACCGTGCTCACCCGGATCGGGCTGCGCGCCATCGTCAGTTCCGCCTGCAGCGCCTGAGCGAACCCGCGGACCGCCGCTTTGGCGCCGGCGTATGACGACATCAGCGGCAGGCCATGGAAGGCGGAGGCGGAGCATACGTTGACGATGGTGCCGGCATTGCCGGGCTGCATCAGCGCCAGTGCGATCCGGCAGCCATTCACCGTGCCGCCGTAGGTGACGGCCGTCACCCGATCATACTCATGCGCCGGTACGGCCGTGAACCGGCCGTAGACGCCATTCCCGGCGCAGTTGATCCACAGATCCGGCACGCCCAGTTGGGCCACGATCGCGTCGGCGGCGAGGCGGAGCGCCTTGCTGTCGCTGACATCGGCAGATGCGGTGGCGGAGTCAGCGCCCGCCTGTTCGATATCCGCGGCGGAGGCAGCCAGCCCGGCGGTGCCGCGCGCGATGATGCCGACCTTCCAACCGTGCCGCGCAAACAAGGCCGCCGTGCAGCGGCCGATGCCGGATGACCCGCCGGTGATGATTACAACTCTGGCCCGGCGGGTCAGGTTCGGTACTCCTGCATCGAATCGTGATTGTCGCCGCTCGTTAAAGGCGTCTGGCGGCGTAGGGTTTCCCGCGGGGTCACTCGACAATGACCGCCACCGGCTTGGACACGCCCGCCGCCAAGGGCAGGCGGATCTGGAAGTGATGGCGGCCCGGGGTCATCGGCCAAAACAGCGGCGCGTCCGGGGCGGTGGTTGCGACGGGCTTGCCATCCACCAGCCACACGATCTGCGGCACTGGCGGGTCGGCGGTGGCGCGCAGTACTAGGCGGTTCAGCGCGGGCGGCGCCTCCGGATTGCGCCAGACATGGGTGTCCGGGTCCGGCTGCGTGATCGATAGGTGTGGAGTGGGCGGCGCGGCGGGGTGGGTGGCGCCGGGGCGCACCCACTCGGCCAGCTTTTCGTCGCAGCCCGGGCCGGCGCGCTGGCCGGTGCCGGTGCAGAGTTCGGTTTCCTCGCGGCCCGGCGGGGCGGCGAAATCGCCAGCCAGCAGGTCGCTGCGGCCGACGCCGTGCAGGCGCAGCATGATGGATTGGGCCAGCAACGCCGCCGCTCGGCCACCGCTCAGCTGGCTCATCGGCCCGGCATCGGCGCGGCCGATCCACACGCCGACCAGATAATCACGCGACCATTCCAGCGTCCAGGCGTCACGGTAGCCCTGCGAGGTGCCGGTCTTCAGCGCCACGGCGAAGGGGAATTCGGACGAGCCATAGCGCGGGAAGGAGGGCAGCCGGGCCAGCGGGTCGCTGAGGAAGCGGCCGACGAGGCGGGCGGAGTCGATGGAGATGACGCGGTGCGGCTCGGGCGCCGGGCCGGCGAACCAGCGGAGGTCGGCGGCCATGCCGTCCTCGGCCAGGGTTGCGTAGGCGCGCATCAGGCGGTCCAGCGAGGTGGGGAGTGCGCCGATCGCCATGGCAAGGCCATAGCGTTCCGCCGGGCTGGTCAGGGCGTGCAGCCCGATGGTGCGGAGAAAGGCGAAGCTGTCCGTCAGGCCGATGTGGCGCAGCAGGTTGGTCGCCGGGACGTTGCGGGAGTTTGCCAGCGCCTGGCGGGGCAGGAGCGGGCCGAGGAAATCGTGATCGGCGTTGCTGATGCCGGCCGCACCCTCCGGCAGGTCGGCCATGACGTCCTGCGGTGCGATCACCTGGCGATCCAGGCCCAGCGCGTAGAGGAACGGCTTCAGCGTGCTGCCGGGGGAGCGGAGGATGGCGGAGTAGTCGATCGCACCGCCGGGCTGGCTGGCGAACCCGGCGGAGGCGACATCGGCCAGCACCTCGCGCGTGTGGCGGCGGACCACCATGACGGCGACCTGCTGCGCGCCATCCTGCTGCCAGGCGCGGAGTTGGCGGGTGGCGGTGGCGGTGACCCAGCGCTGCATCGGCGCATCCAGCGTGGCGCGGACCATGCCGCCTGCGGGGGCGAGCGTTTGCAGCCGGAGAGCCAGTTGGAGGAAGGGTGGACGACGCCGGGTTGGGACGGTGGCGAGCGTGGCGAGGTCGGCCAGCGCGGCATCCCGGTCCTTTGGCGACAGGTCCATGCCGGCGATGGCCAGCCGGGCGCGGGCGGCGGCGCGCGAGCGATGACGGTGCAGCGCCATGCGGCCCGGCGCCTGTGGGATGGCTGACAGGATCGCCGCCTGCGCGACGGTGAGGTCCTCGGCCGGCTCGTCGAAATACCAGCGGGCAGCGTGGGCGATGCCATGGCTGTTCTCGCCGTACGGGGCCAGGCGGAGATATTGCGCCAGCACGGCGGCGCGGCCGTATTCGGCAGTCAGCGCCAGGGCGGTCCCCGCCTCCACCGCCTTGGCCCATAATGTGCGTGGGCGGGGGTGCTGCATGCGGGCGACCTGCATCGCCACGGTGGACGCGCCGGAGCCGTGGCCGCCGGTTATGTGCTGCCAGGTGGCCCGCAGCACGGCGGCCGGGTCGATCCCGGGATGGGACCAGAAGCGCCGATCCTCCAACGCCAGGGTGGCGGCGACCACGCGCGGCGGCGGGTCGACCGGCCAGTAGCCGTAATCCACCTGGCGGCCGCCATCCGGGCGCAACGATTCGTGCCCGGCCTGGGTGAGAAATCCACCGTCGCGGTCCGTGATGAAGGCCGTGGGCGGGGGCGCGACGAGGCGAACATCACCTCCGACTGCCACGCCCCATACGGCGACCAGCCCCACTGCCCCGGTGAGCAGCAGCCGAACCACTCCATCCCGCAGCAGCAGCCAGCCCGTGCGCAAACCCCGAATCCTCAATCCTGCGATGACGCTAGCCGCAGCACGGGGAAAAGCGTAGCACCCGGTATAGCCTCAGGCTGTCCCACCGCTTGCGGCGATGGGAGTGTTGATCGTGCCGAATGCGTTCTCACCCGGATTTTCGCCGGATTCCGACCGCCCGATCCCGTATATGGACCGCACGCGCGACTTCTACCGCGCCATCGGGTTCACGGTGCCATATCGCTGGGCCTCGTTTGCGGAGGTGCCGTTCACGCCTCTGCACAAGACGCTGGCCGAATCCTGCGTCGCACTGATCACGACCGCCGCGCCGTTCGACCCGGCAAAGGGCGACCAGGGGCCGGGCGCGCCGTATAACAGTGCGGCGAAGTTCTTCACGGTCTATTCCGGCGATACGGCGGCCGAGCACGATCTGCGCATCTCCCACGTCACGTATGACCGCACCCATACCAGCGCCGTGGACCAGGCGAGCTATTTCCCGCTGCGCGCCCTGCGCGATGCGGTGGTGGCCGGGCGGATCGGGCGGGTCGCGGCGCGGTTTCACGGCGCACCCACCAATCGCAGCCATCGCGCCACGATCACCACCGACGCGCCAGAGATCGTGCGCCGCAGCCAGGAGGATGGGGTGGATATCGCGGTGCTGGTGCCGAACTGTCCGGTTTGCCACCAGACCCTCTCCCTCGTGGCGCGGCAGTTGGAGGCGGCGGGCATCCCGACGGTCATCATGGGGTGCGCCAAGGACATCGTGGAGCATTGCGGCGTTCCGCGGTTCCTGTTCAGCGACTTTCCGCTGGGCAATGGCGCCGGCAAACCGGGGGACCGCTCGACACAGGACTTCACGCTGGGGTTGGCGTTGCGGGTGCTGGAAACCGCGCCGGGTTCGCGCACGACTGTGCAGTCCCCGTTGCGCTGGGCGGACGATGCGGCGTGGAAACTGGATTTCTCAAACGTCGACCGCATCGCGCCCGAGGAATTGGAGCGCCAGCGGGCCGAGTTTTTGGCGCAGAAGGCGGTCGCGCACGCCGTCCGCGCAGCCAGTTGAGACGCGTCTGCCGCAGTAACACCTTAGTTCTCGGGGCGTGATATCCGGGGTCCCGTAACATCGGCGGCTGTGCGGTCGACGCATGATGGGAGAGATCCGACAACTCACCGGCCTACGCGGCGTCTGCGCGTTAATAGTCGTGATTGGACATTACGCCAGCGGTGAAAATTCGTTTCTAATTTACTTTACGTTTCAGAACGTGGTGGTCGACGTCTTCTTCTGCCTCAGCGCCTTCACCTTGTGCCTGGTGTATGGCGCGGGGGGTCGGGGGACGCTGCGGCTGGGGGCATTCGCGGGTGCGCGGGTGGCGCGGATCTATCCGGTGTATTTGGTGACGCTACTGATCACCATCGTCGTGCAGCGTTCGTGCGACCCGGCACCCTTGGCGACCTCGCACCTGTTGGGCCAGGCGTTGCTGCTGAACGCCCTGCCAGTGCCCGGTTTGGCGGGGGCGTGGAACAACCCGGCCTGGTCCGTCTCGGTGGAGGCGTTTTGCTATGCGCTGGTCTTCCCGTTGGCGTTTCGCGCCAGTCGTCGCCTGGCCGCGAGGCCACGGTTGGTGGCGGTGCTGCTGGCGGTCGCCGTGGCGGCTGACTACATCGCGTTCCGCTACTATTTCGACATCCGGGCGCTGCTGATCGGGGCGGGGCCGCCGGAGCGTGCAGTCGCCTATTGGATGCCGCTACTGCGTGGGGTGTCGATGTTCGCGGGCGGGTGGCTGGCCTACCTGCTGTGGCTGCGCGGGCCGGCATGGGCGGCGATCATGGGCATGGCGACCGATGCGGTGGCGGTGCTGATCGTCATTCTCGCCATCTGGGCGGCGCCGCAGCAGATGGAGTTGCAGATGCTCGTGCTGCTGGCCCCATTGCTGGTCGCCGGGTTGATGGACGGCACATCCGTGACGGCCCGGTTGCTGGCGACGGCCCCGGCGGTGTGGCTCGGACGGGTGTCGTTTTCGCTCTATCTGATCCATCAGCCGGTGCTGCTGGCGTATGGGGCATTCGATTCTTCACATGAGGGGATGCGGCGGTTCGTCGTGCCGCTGGCCGCGACTGCGGTGATCGCGCTGGCACTGTTCTACGGCGTGGAGATGCCGATGCGCCGGGTGCTGAGGCGGGTGCTGGTGGCGCCGGGGCTCGCCCACTCTGGCCTAACCCAGATAGGCGGTCCGCACCGCCTCGCTATCGATCAGCTCCGGCCCGGGGCCGGCTAGGACGATCTCGCCGGACTGCAGCACGTAGGCCATCTGGGCGATTTCCAGCGCCATGTAGGCGTTCTGCTCCACCAGCAGGATCGTGACACCGAGTTTGTTAATCGCGACGATGGTTTCGAACACCTGGTCCACGAAGCGGGGGGCCAGGCCCATGCTGGGCTCGTCCATCAGCAGGGTGCGGGGCTTGGACATCAGGGCGCGGCCCATGGCGAGCATCTGCTGCTCGCCGCCGGAGAGCGTGCCGGCGAGTTGGGTCATGCGTTCGCGCAGGCGGGGGAATAGGCCCAGCACTCGGTCCAGATCTTCGGCCAACTCACCCCGGGGGCTGCGGCGGCGGAAGGCACCCATGCTGAGGTTCTCGCGCACCGTCAGGCGGCTGAAGACGCGGCGGCCCTCGGGCACCTGCACGAGGCCGAGCGGTACTAGATCGTGCGGGGGGATGGTGGTGACGTCGCGGCCGTCCAGGGTGATGCGGCCCTGGGTAAGCGTGCGCAGGCCGCAGATCGCGTTCAGCGTGGTGGTTTTGCCGGCACCGTTGGCACCGACGACGGCGCAGATCGTGCCCTCGGCGACTGAAAGGGAGACGCCGCGGAGGGCGCGGATGTTGCCGTAGGCGACGTGCAGGTCATCGGCGGCGAGTGCGCTCAACCCTGGCGCTCCAGCGCGTCCATGCCGTGCTTGGCGGCGCGGGCGCCCAGGTAGGCGGCGATGACCGCCGAGTTCTCGCGGATTTCGGCGGGCGTGCCCTCGGCGATGCAGGCGCCGTGGTCGAGCACGGTGATGCGCTCGGAAATGCCCATGACGACGCGCATCTGGTGCTCGATGAGGATAATGGTGAGGCCGAACTCGTCGCGCAGGCGGCGGATGAGTTCGAGCATGGCGTGGCTTTCCACGGGGTTCATGCCGGCGGCTGGCTCGTCCAGCAGGAGGAGGACCGGGTCGATGGACATGGCACGGGCGATTTCCAGGCGGCGTTGGTCGCCGTAGGGCAGATGCCGGGCCAGGCGGTCGCCGCGGCCGACCAGGCCCACGGCGGCCAGCAGGGCGGTGGCGCGGGCGATGGTGTCGCGGACCTTGCGGTGGTGGGCGGGGGTGGCGAACAGGGCGCCGAGCAGGGATTCAGGGGATTTCGCGTCCAGGCCGACCATGATGTTCTCGATGGCCGTCAAATCCGGGAACAAGCGAATATTCTGGTAGGTGCGGGCGATGCCGTGGCTGGCGACCAAGTCGGGGCGCAGGCCGTCGATGCGGGCGCCGTTGAGGTAGATCTCCCCAGCGCTGGGCTTCACGAAGGAGGTGAGGCAGTTGAAGAGCGTGGTCTTCCCTGCCCCGTTCGGGCCGATGATGGCGTGGATGGCGGCCTTCGGCACGGCGAGGTTGACGTTGTCGATCGCCAGCAGGCCGCCGAAGCGTTTGCTGATACCGGTAGCGGAGAGCAGCAGCGTCATAGCGCCTCCCGCTGGCGGATGGCCTTGGGGCTGAGGCCGTCCGGCTTCAGGCGGACCACAGCGATGACGACGATGCCGTAGATGAGGTAGCGGTATTCGCCGAGGTCGCGGAGGACTTCGGGGGCGCCGATGAGGGCGGCGGCGCCGATGATGACGCCGGGCAGGCTGCCGATGCCGCCGACGACCAGGATCGCCAGCACGTTCACCGAGACGAGCAATTGGAAGCTTTGCGGGAAGACGGAGCCGACCATCCCGGCGAAGATGCCGCCTGCGAGGCCAGCGAACCCGGCGCCCATCGTGTAGGCAGAGAGTTTGACGCCGACGAGGTTGATGCCGAGGGCTTGGGCGACATCCTCGTCCTCCCGCACCGCCAGCCAGCGGCGGCCGAGGCCGGAATGCTGCAGGCGCCAGGCGATGTAGCCGGCGGCGGCGGCCATGATCGCCGTCATGTAGAACAGCCGTGTGGGGGAGCTGAGGACGAAGCCGAACAATGCGGGTTTGGGGATGTTGACGATGCCCTGGGCGCCGCCGAGTTCTGGCTTCAGCATGTCGGAGAGGACCAGCACGCGGATGATCTCGCCCAGGCCGAGCGTGGCGATGGCGAGGTAGTCGCCGCGGACTTTCAGTACGGGGAGGCCGAACAGGAACCCGGCCAGGGCGGCGAAGGCGATGGAGAATGGGAGGGCGGCGAAGAAGGTCAGGTGGCCGCCTGCCCCGGTTGCATCCGCCGTCAGCAGGCCCACGGTGTAGGCGCCGACCGCGAAGAAGGCGACGAAGCCGAGGTCGACCAGGCCGGCCAGGCCCAGCTCGATATTCAGGCCCAAGCCCATGAGGGTGTAGAGGCAGACCAGCATCATCACCTGGGCGACGAAATCGTTGGTCAGCGCTGGGAGGGCGAGCAAGACGAGGAGGCAGAGCAGGCGGGCGCCGAGTTTTACCCGGGGGGGAAGCTGGGCGTATCGGGCGGCGCCGGGACGTATTGTGACGAGCGCCCCGATCGCGGCGGAGACGGCGGCGCCGGCGGGGAGCAGGCCGTCATAGGTGAAACCCCAATCGTCCACACCGCCGAGGCCGCCGAGAATGCCACGGATCAGTTCGCGCAGCAGGCCGGCGCAGACGACGCCGCCGAGCGCGCCGAGCACGATGCGGCGGGGGATGGGCCCGCAGAGGACGAGGCCGGCGCCGACCAGCGCAGCGCAGGCGCCGGATGCGGCCAGGACCAAGGCAGCCTGGTCGTCGGGCAGCAGGAAGCCGACCCGGTTCAGCGTGACCGGGGTGAGCGAGACCAGCATCCAGCGCAGATTGGCCCAGCGCGCGACGACCACCAGGGCCTGCACCAGGCCGCCCGCCACGGCCCCGGAGATGAGGGCGACGATTAGCACCGACGCCATTCGCTGCCGCCGGGCCAGCACCGCGCCGCCGGCCAGGGCAGCGGCGAGCATCAGGGAGTGGCCGATATCCAGCACGCCGACCACCATCGCCCGATCGCTGAACTGGCCGAACAGCCCGACGAGGACGGTGAAGGCGCAGACGACTGCGACGGAGATGGTCACGTTCACCGCCGGGCGCAGGCCGCCGGGGAGTGCGATGGGTCGCCGGGCGACGCCCTGGGCCAGGTCGCTCGCCACCTTGTTACGCCCGTGCCGTGGACAGACGCTCACCCAGCAGGCCGCGGGGGCGGAAGATCAGCACCATCACCAGCATGGTGTAGGCAATGGCGTCGCGCAGTTGGTAGGGCGCGGTGACGCCAAGGCCCTCGAGGAAGGCGGCGGGGCCGAGGCTTTCCACGAGGCCGAGCGCGTAGCCGCCGAGCATGGCGCCGGGGATGTTGCCGATGCCGCCGAGGACGGCGGCGCCGAAGCCCTTCACGCCCAGGAAGAAGCCCATGAAGAAGGAGATCTGCTTGAACACCAGCCCGTAGAGCAGCCCGGCGATGCCCGCCAGCGCGCCGCCGAGCGCGAAGGTGAAGACGATCACCCGGTCGACGTTGATGCCCATGAGGGTGGCGGCGTCCTTGTCCTCCGCCACGGCGCGCATGGCGGTGCCGATACGGGTGCGCATGACGATGAGGGTGAGCACGATCATGGTGAGCACCGCGGCGGCCACCACGACCAGTTGGACGCGGGGGACGGAGAAGCCGGCGAAGGCGACGATGCCGTCGATGCCGGGCATGGTGGGGAAGGATTTGTTCTGCGCGCCGAACATGCCGCGCGCCGAGTATTCCAGCACGAAGGACAGGCCCAGCGTGCTGATGAGTGGCGCCAGGGAGCGGCCGCGGCGAAAGGGGCGGTAGGCAATCCGCTCCCCCAAGATGGCGATCCCGGCGGAGACGGCGATGCAGACGATGACGGCGATGGTGAAGCTGATCACCGGGTAGGCATTGAGGATGCCGGCGCGGTTACAGGCGATGAGCGAGAAGCAGGCGGCGTAGGCGCCGAACATGAAGACGTCGCCATGGGCGAAGTTCACCATGCGCAGGATGCCGTAGACCATGGTGTAGCCGAGCGCGATCAGGGCGTAGATCGCCCCGATCGTCAGCCCGAAGGCGAGGAAGGAGAACCATTCCTCCCGCCCGTAGCGGGGGTGGAGCAGGCCGGCGACGAAGCCGGTGCCCACCACCGCCAGAACCACGATCCGCAACGCCAGCAGAAACCAATCGACGGCGGTGGCGCGGCGGAGCCAGTCCTGTAGAAACCCGGCCTGCGGCATCCCGGCTACGGGTAGACGTGCTTGGGGTTCACGCCGATCTTGAAGCTGCTGGGGTCCCCGCTGGTGTATTCGAAGACGGCGAAGTGGGAGGCGCCGCAGTCGCCGAACTTGTCGCAGCTCAGCTTGCCGGTGATGCCATCGAGGTCGGTGGTCGCCATCAGCGCGTCGCGTAGCGCCTTGCGACCGATATAGGTGTCGCCGGCCGCGTCGGTCTTCGCCACCTTCTCGATCGCGGTCATCATCGCCAGGGCAGCGTCGTAGCCGTTGCCGTGGAAGCCGCCGATCGGGTCCTCGCCGAACTTCGTCTTGTACTTGGCCAGGAAGTCGCCGTAGCGCGAGCCCATCAGCTTGGGGTCGTTGTCGATGCCGGTGAGGCGGTAGCCGATGGCGCTATCGCCCGCGGCCTCGAGAAACGAGGGGGAGAGCACGGCGTCGGTGCCCAGGACTGGCACCTTGGCCATGCCGGGCACTTCCTTTTCCTGCCGGGTGAGGTAGGCGGAGGCGCCGGTGAAGATCGGGGCGAACAGCAATTCGGGCTGCGAGGTGCCGATGCGCGTCAGCACCGGGCGCAGGTCGGTGTCGGAGGGGGAAATCGCCTCGGCCGCGACGATGGTGCCGCCGGCGGCCTTGAATTGCTTGGCGAAGGCGGTGGCCAATTCCTCGGCGTACAGGCTGCCGTCGTGCAGGGTGGCGGCCTTGGTCACCTTCAGGGACTGGGCATATTTCACGGCGGCAGCAGCGGCGTTCAGATCGTTGTAGACGAAGCGGACGATGCCCTGCAGGCCCATCGGTCGATCGGCCGCGGTCAATGCCGGGGCGGTGGCGCTGGTGACGGCCTGTGGCATGCCGGCATTCCAAAGGATGGGCGAGCCACCGCGGGATTCGGACGAGCAGGCGGTGCCGATGACGCCGACGACCTGCTTGTTGGCGGCAATGCGGGTGGCGCCGGTCTGGCCGCCTTCCACGCTGCACTGGCCGTCCTCTGGCAGGTATTTGATCGGGTGGCCGACCAGCATGTTCTTGTGGTCGTCGAACGCGATCTCCGCCCCGCGAGAGGCGTCGACGCCGAGCGACAGGTCGGGGCCGGAGAGGACCAGGAGGGCGGCGATGAGAATCGGTTGGCCCTTGGGGATTTTCACCACGCCGACATCGTCGGTGACGGGGCCTACGGTCTCTGCCCGGGGATGCCCGGCGAGGATCGTGGTGGCCAGGCAGGTCACGGCGAATCCGCGCAGGACGGCGCGGCGCAGACGGGTGGTCATTCTGGCCATTCTCCCTCGGGCAAACCCGGAGCGGGTTCGGAACGAGCGGGACGAAGCAAGGCTTGTGCCAGGACGTTATTCTTCCGCCAAATTCTCGCGCAGGGTGCGACCCTTGTATTCGGTGCGGAAGCGGCCGCGGCGCTGCAGTTCGGGCACCAGCAGGTCCACGATCGCGATCAGGTCACCCGGCATCGACACGATGTGGCCCAGCATGAAGCCGCCGCGGCTGCCGGTGGCCTCGAAGGCTTCCTCCATGCGGTCGGCCAGTTGGGTGGGGGTGCCGGCGAAGGTCGTGTCCCACGAGGTGGCGAAGCGGCGGCCGTGGTCGAAGAACTCCTCCCGCGTGATTTCCACATCGGGGCCGATCTGCTGCGATAGCTCGTGCACCAGGCCCATGGGGGAGGCGTTGGCGGCGATGATGTCGTGGTGCAGTTGCCGCAGGGAGAAGCGTTGCGGCAGGGTCGAGAAGTCGTAGGCGGCGTTGTACGATAGGTAGGCCCCCACGGCATCCGCCGGGACGGCATCGAGGAGGAGGTCACGTCTGGCGTGGGCCTCGCGCTCGGTTTCGGCGACGACGATGGGGGTTTGCCAGAGGATACCGACGGTTTGGGGGTCGCGGCCTTGCTCGGTGAGCGCCTGGTCCAGGGCGATGCGCTGCTTCACCTGGAGCGGCAGCGCCATGTCGGCGCCGAACACGTGGTCGGCGACGTAAGCGGAGGCGCGAATGCCGCGGGGGGAGCCGCCGGCCTGGATCAGCACCGGGCGGCCCTGGGGCGAGGGCGGGGTGTTCAGCGGGCCTTGCACCTTGAAGAACCGGCCGGCGTGGCGGACGTCGTGGATTTTCGCCGGGTCGCCGACGCGGCCGGTGGCGCGGTCCCATAGCATGGCGTCGGGCTCGGCACTGTCCCAGAGCAGGCGGCATACGTCGACGAATTCCTCCATGCGTTCGTAGCGGCTGCCGTGCTCCATCAATTCGTCGAAGCCGAAATTGGCGGCGTCGGCCGGGCGGGTGGAAGTGACGAGGTTCATGGCGATGCGGCCGCCTGTCACGTGGTCCAGCGAGTTCATCAGCCGTGCGGTGTAATACGGGTGCATGAAGGTGGAGGAGTAGGTGAGGCCGTAGCCGATATGCTTGGTGACCCGGGACATGGCGACCATGATCGGGTTCAGATCCTGACGTGGCCAGTTCATGCCCCACTCGATGGCGGCGTCGCGCGAGCCGCGCCAGGTGTCGGGCACGCCGGTGCCATCGCCGGAGAAAATCATGTCGAGACAGCCGCGCTCGGCAATGCGGGCGACATCTTCATACATCGTGACATCTGGGAAGGTTCGACCCTCCCACGAACCCGGCATCCGCCAGCGGCCGCCCATATGCGTGTAGGAGAAATCGAACCCGAGATGCATGCGCGGCTTCGCCAAGGGCGGTTTTTCCCTTTAAATTGGTCATGTCTGGCCGAAAGCTGGTGCCGACACTCTGGCCGGGCGGGACTCAGCAAGATCGATGCCGCTGGTTTTAGGCGTCAGTCAGGTTAAGTGTTCGAAATCTACTTGATTGGTTTTCCGCTTCAGCCAACATAGGCACGGAGAGGGGGCATCTCGCCCCGTCACGAGGAAACCCATAGGCCATGGCCTACACTCCTGATTTTCGGTCGTATGCGCCGGCCAGTGCTGCGAGCACCGCGGCGCTAGACGCCGGGCTGCGCGCCTACATGCTGCGCGTCTACAACTGGATGACGTCCGGCCTACTGCTGACCGGCATCGTCGCCTACGGGGTGGCGCATACCCAGGCGATCAATCTGTTCTACCCGATGGTGCAGACACCGTTCGGCATGCATCGCACGCAGGGGCCGCTCGCGATCGTCGCGATGCTGGCGCCGCTGGCCTTCGTGCTGGTGCTGTCGTTCGGCGTGAACCGCCTGTCGCGCACCGCCGTGCAGGGCATCTTCTGGGCATTCTGCGCCGCGATGGGCGCGAGCCTGACGTCGATCTTCCTCGCCTATAGCGGCGAATCGATCGTGCGGACCTTCTTCATCACGGCGGCGACCTTCGGTGCGATGAGCCTGTTCGGCTACTCCACCAAGAAGGACCTGACGGGCATGGGCTCGTTCCTGATGATGGGCCTGTTCGGGATGATCCTGGCCAGCGTGGTCAACATCTTCATCGGCAGCAGCGGCCTGCAGTTCATGATCAGCATCGTTGGCGTGCTGGTGTTTACGGGCCTCACCGCCTACGACACGCAACGGATCAAAGCAACCTACGCGCAGTTCGCCTATTCCGAGGGCACGGATGAGGCTGGCAAGCGCAGCGTGTATGACGCGCTGAGCCTCTACTTGAACTTCATCAACCTGTTCATGCTTCTGCTTCAGCTCACGGGCAATCGCAGCAGCAACAACTAAGCCGGTATCGGTAAGGAAGGCTCCGGGGCGCAGGCTCCGGGGCCTTTTTCATGCCCGGCGGATGAAGCCGGGTTCGATGGGCGGTTCGGCCCAGTCTTCCTCGATCTTGGTGACGGAGGCCATGCGGGGGCCGCGGCGGCAGGCGCGCAGCAATTCCTCCACCGCGTCCAATTCGCCGTAGACCAGCGCCTCCACCGCGCCGTCGGCACGGTTGCGGACCCAGCCGACGACGCCGAGGGAACGGGCCTGCACCACCATCCAGTCGCGGTAGCCGACGCCCTGCACCCGGCCGGCAATGACCACCCGCTTGGCCCTCATCGCACCAACTCCATGAAGCGCGCGGCATCGGCAATATCGGTGGCGACCTGGCCCTGCCGAAGCTCCGCCGCATCGTCGGTGCCCCATTGCTCGATCTGGAACAGTTCATCCACGCGGGCGGTGACGTGGGCGTTTGCGGGCGTGATCTCCCCGCGGGCCAGGGCCAAACCGAGCACGAGGCTGCCCAAGGCCGGCACGGCGATGCCCAGGCCGGCGAGCACCCAGCCGCTTTCCGCCGCAACGGCGCGGCGCAGCGCTGCGAGGGCCGCCGGGTGTTGCTTCACGTGGATGATGCCCGTGGTGACGGTGAGCACTGCCCCTACTTCACGACGCGACCAGTCGAGCCAGGGGCGCCACGCGGTTTCCTGCCGTTCGACGAGCGCGGGCGGGGTGTCGGCCCAGTAACAGATGAGATCGGTTTCGCCATAGGCCGCGATGGCCGTCACGACGGCGCTGGTGTCTGGCACGATGCGAAGCTGGGCGGTGCCGGCAAGCCGGGTCAGCGGTACGTCGGTGTAGTCCATCACGCCGGTGGCTTGCCCGGCCGCTTGCCACTCGGCCGCGACGGCCTCGGCCAATCCATGTTGCGGCACCAGTAACGCCGGGCCGTCCGGAAGGCGCAGCGGTTTGCCATCCAGTTGTACGCCCCAGCCTTCGGGCGAGGCGATTGCGCGTGCCTCGGTCCAGACGCGCTTCATCGCAGCAGGCTCCGCAGCAGATCGGCGGGCTTGGGCGGCTTACCGGCGGCGGCCTCGGCCGGCAGTGGGCCGGCGCGGCCGTCGCGGGCGGCGGTGAGCTCGGCGGTGCAGTTCTCCGCCGAGCCGGCCAGGCCGCCGATCACCACGCCAACGCGGCCCGTGCCGTTGGCGGCGTCTAGCGCCGCGGTGGGGTGGCGTATGGACCCGTCCAGCCGCACGGGCGCGGACACGCCTGCCCCGCCCAGCCGCAGCAGGGGGCGTAGACGCAGCGCCATCGTCTCGTCGGACAGGTTCACCGTGCCCCCACCCTCCAACAGCAGGCGCGACGTGTCGAGCTTCAACGCGGGCAAGCTGATTTGCCCAGCCCTTGCATCCGCCTGGATCGCAAGGCAGCGCACGTGGCTGCGACCGTTCGTGTCGAGCCTGGCGCCGGCCATACGCATGATGTCGCCCAGGGCAGCCGATAGGGCGGCGTTCGATACATCGCCATCGACCAGAGCGATCCCGACATGCCCGTCCAGAGTCGCCGCCAGCGCGTGCGGCGTGGCGCCGGTGGCGTGCAAGGCGACATCCAACTCCGCCGTGGCGTCCGATCCGGTGGGGAGGCCGAATGCCTGCATCAGCGGATCCAGCGCGAAGGCGGCGGAGCGTAGAGCGAGTGCCACGGGCGGCGCCGGGGCATTGGCGTCGGCGCTGGCGGAGAAATCGACCCGCCCCTCCGGCGCTTGGACCGAGGCCGGATCGACCCGCAAGGCGCCGTTCTGCAGCACGATATGGCCGGTGGCGTTGTGGTACTCCGCGCCACCCAGCCGCAGCGTGGCGATGGAGAGCTGCAAATCCGCATCTGCCGCGTTCAAACGGGCCCATGGCAGCGGCGTGTCGGAGAACACCCGGGCTGGCGCGAGCGCAGCGGGCGGGGCGTTCGGCGCGGGGGCGGTTGGCGCTGGTGCCGCTGCGGGCGCGGGGCGTGCGAAGACCGTGCGGATCGCATCGAGGTCGAGCCGGTTGGACACCAATGTTCCGCGCAAGGCAGGCCGCGGGGCGGACAGGACGGCCAAATCGCCTGCTGCATCACCGAACGCCGACGACACGCTGAGCCCGCGCAGCCCAGCGCCGGTCGTGCCGGCCGGGACCAGGCCGCTGCCGATCTTCCAGGGCGCGCCGGCCATGCTGCCATCCGCATCCAACCGCGCGGGCTGGCCGGCGGGCCAGGTGAGCGACAGATGGCCCAGCGTGGCGCCCGGCATGTATCGGCCCAGATCGGACGCGCCCAGATGCAGCGACACATCCTGCGGCAACCCGCCGGCTGCGGGCAGCGTGGCAGCAAACTGGATATCGTGCAGCGCTGGCCAATCCTGGCGCTGCAGCAACCCGCCCAGTTGCGCCAGGTCTGGGACCGCGCCCTCCACCCGGCCAGACAGCGTGCGGGCGACGGGGTCGGCCGTGCCCGTTACGGCGAGCGTTGCGTTGCCGATCGCGGCCACGAGCTTCACCGGCCATGGACCGGCGACTGCCCCGGTCAATTGCGGGATGGTGCCGAGCGTCGCATCCAGCGTGACCGCCGTTCCGGATGATTGCGCCTGGGCCACCAGGTGCACCGGGCCGTCGCCGCCCTGCAGGGTGGCGCTGGGTAGATCGGCGACGATCGTCCGGCCAGTGACGCCGTCATGCCAAGTGACCCGGCCGGCATCCACGACCAGCCGGTCCAATATCGTCTGCGTCCGCGTGCCCGGCGTGGATGGCGATTGGGTGGCGCTGGGCGCCGGGGCCGCGCGTTCGAACTGCCAATTGCCGCGGCCATTCGCATCCGTCTCGATCAGGATATCGGGCCGCACCAGCGTTACCTGGGCCAGTTCTACCCGGTGCGACAGGAGCGGCAGCAGCTTCACCTGGAACTCGACCCGGCCCGCCGTCGCCATCGCGGGGCGGGAGCCACTCGGCATATTGGCGAAGGACACGTCCTCCGCCTCCAGCGTGGGGGTGAGCGACCAGCCGAGCCGCACGGGGCCGGCCAAGGTCAGGTCCCGGCCGGTGGCGCGGCGGACGGCTTCGACGATGCGGTCCTTCTGCCCGTTGGGGTCGAAGGACAATGCGACGCCCGCCACGGCTGCGATCACCACAACGGGCACCGCCGCGATCGCCACAACCCAGCCCTTCTTCATGCGCGCTCCCTGGCGTAACCGCCCCTATCTAGGATCGCGCAGCAGCCGCGTCACCGCCGGGGCGGACGGGGCTTGGAATCCCAGGGTGTTGAAGCTGTCGCGCATGTGGGGCGGCAGGTCCGCCGCGACCTCCAACGTGCCGCCCGCCGGGTGCGGCAGCAGGATCGAGCGGGCGTGCAGATGCAGCCGGTCGGCCAATCCCTCCACGAAGCTGCCGCCGCTGCCGTTGTCCCGCGGTTCCGAGTATTTCTCGTCGCCGACGATGACGGTGCCGAGGCTGACGCAGTGCACGCGGAGCTGGTGCGTGCGGCCGGTGAGCGGTTGCAGTTCCAGCCAGGATAGCTTGCGACCGGCGGCGTCCAGCAGGCGGTAATTGGTGTAGGCGCGCTGGCCTTCCTTGTCCTTGCGGTCGGTCGCCACCGTGCGGTCGCCGAAAAGGCCGGTCACGCGCTTCAGCGGCTGGTCGATCTGGCCGGATTCCGGGTTCGGATTGCCGACGACCACGGCCCAGTAGGTCTTCTCCACCTCCCGCGTGCGGAAGGAGGCCGCGAGTTTGGCGGCCATGCCGGGCGTGCGGGCGAGCACGATGACGCCAGAGGTGTCCCGGTCCAAGCGGTGCACCAGGCGGGGGCGGTCGCCGCCATCGCGCAGGGCGTCCAGCATGCCGTCCAGATGGCGGGTAATGCCAGGGCCGCCCTGGGTTGCCAGGCCGGAGGGCTTGTTCAGCACGATCAACTGGTCATCGCGATGGAGCACCATGCGCTCCATCTCCTTCACGTCGGCGGCGGTGACGCTGGGGGGGCGCTCGTCGGGGGCGGCGGGCATGCCGGGGGGGACGCGCACGGCCTGGCCGGGCACCAGACGCGCCGATGCCTCCACCCGGCGGCCATCGACGCGGATCTGGCCGGTGCGGCACAGCTTCTGCAACGCGCCCTGCGTCAACGCCGGGTAGTGCCGGCGCAGGAAGCGGTCGAGCCGGATGTCGGCATCGTCGTCGGAAACGGTTTGGATGGTCACGCCCATGGCAGTCCTACCTAGCCTTCATCTTGAGGGTCAGGTTTGACGCTCGCCACACGCTCGCGCCGCAAATTGGCCCAGTGTGCCATCCGCTTACCCAATTCCCGTTCGAACCCACGGTCGACGGGACGGTAGAAATTCTGTCGCTCGATACCCGGCGGGAAGTAGTCCTGGCCGGAGAACGAGTCTTCCGCATCGTGGTCGTAATCGTACCCGGCGCCGTAGCCGAGGTCCTTCATTAGCCGGGTCGGGGCGTTCAGGATGTGGCTGGGGGGCGCCAGGCTCCCCGTTTCCTGCGCGGCGCGCATCGCTTGGCCGAGGCCGACGTAGAGCGCGTTCGATTTCGGGGCTGAGCCCAAATACACCACGGCCTGCGCAATCGCCAATTCGCCCTCCGGGCTGCCGAGCCGCTCGTAGATCTCCCACGCCGTCAGGGCCTGCACCACGGCCTGGGGGTCGGCCAGGCCGATATCCTCGGAGGCGAAGCGGACCAGGCGGCGGGCGATGTAGCGCGGGTCCTCGCCGCCGGTGATCATGCGGCCATACCAATACAGCGCCGCATCCGGGTCCGATCCACGCAGGGATTTATGCAGGGCGGAGATGAGGTTGTAATGCTCCTCCCGGTCCTTGTCGTACAGCGCGGCGCGTTTGGCCAGCAGGCTGGAAAGAGCAGCCGGGTCGAGGGCCGGGCTGTCGGCCGGCAGGGCCTGCAATTGCTCCGCCATGTTCAGCAGATACCGGCCGTCGCCATCGGCCATGGCGCGGAGGGTCATGCGGGCGTCTTGCAGCAGCGGCAGGGCATGGTCGGCCTCGGCGCGGGCCAACAGCAATTCCAGCGCGTCGTCATCCAGCCGGCGCAGCACCAGCACCTGGCAGCGCGACAGCAATGCGCCGTTCAAGGCGAAGGAGGGGTTTTCGGTCGTCGCGCCAACCAGCACGACGGTGCCGTCTTCCACCACGGGCAGGAAGCCGTCCTGCTGGGCGCGGTTGAAGCGGTGGATCTCGTCTACGAACAGCAGGGTCGATTGGCCGGTGGCGCGGCGGCGCTTGGCTTCCTCAAACACTCGTTTCAGGTCGGCAACGCCGGAGAAGACGGCGGAGAGTTGGACGAAATGCAGGCCGGCTGCGGTCGCCAACAGACGGGCGATCGTCGTCTTGCCGACGCCGGGTGGGCCCCAAAAGATCAGCGACGCCAGCGAACCACGGGCGAGCATCCGGGTGATGGTGCCCTCCGGGCCGAGCAGGTGGTCCTGCCCGACAACATCGGCCAGCGTCTGCGGCCGCAGCCGGTCGGCCAGGGGGCCGTCGGGCGAGGGGGCGAACGGGGCTGCGTCGTCCTCCGGCGTGCCGAACAGGTCTTGGGGCGGCCGCCGGGCCATTAGGAAATGGCGGCGGTGCAGGCCGGACCCTGTTGCACATCGTTCGTGCCGGTGCCGGTTTCGTCCTGCAGGGTGAATAGGACGTCGCCCAAGGTCAGCGCCGCCAGGATCGAGCTGTCATAACCCGCGAGCGTGCCGCCATTGTCGATTGGATGAGTGGAAAGGCCGCCATTCGCCTCCCGCGTGACCAGCTTGCCGCACAGGGTGAAGCCCAGCTTCGGCATCAGCGGCACCGCTACCGTGAAGCTGTCCTCCGGATGCGCCGCATCCACGTGCAATGTGCCGGCGAGAACGCCCGAAAAGTAGACGGCGATCGTCTCTTCCTGCTGGGTGGTGCCCAGCCGGTCGACGACGGTGAGTGTCGTTTGGCGTGGACCCGCCTTGAGCGCCGGGTCCGGAGCCGTCGTCTGAGCCATGGCAACGCCGCCGGCCAGAAGACATCCGGCCGCGGCGACGAGCGCTGCGCGGCCGGTCAGCCTCATCGAATTACGCAGCCTCGTCCGCGACAGCTTCCGGACGGGGGCCGCTATCCTTGCCCTTGGCCGTCGGGTCACGCTCGACCAGTTCGATCACGGCCATGTCGGCCGCGTCGCCATAGCGCATGCCAGCCTTCAGCACGCGGGTGTAGCCACCCGGCCGCGCCTTGTACCGGGTCGCGAGCGAATCGAACAGCTTGGCGACGATCTTTTCGTCGCGAAGCTGCGCGTAGGCCTGGCGCCGGGCATGCAACCCGCCACGCTTGCCGAGGGTAATCAGCTTCTCCGCCACTGGCCGAAGCTCCTTGGCTTTCGGCAGAGTGGTGGTGATCTGTTCATGCTTCAGCAGCGCGACGGCCATGTTGCGGAACATGGCGAAGCGATGGCTGGTCGTGACGCTGAGCTTGCGGCCGCTCACACCGTGACGCATCTTCTTATATCCTCAAAAAGGCTCATCTAGCCGTTTGGCTAGGTCTTCGATGTTCTCCGGCGGCCAGCCGGGGACAGTGATCCCGAGAGTGAGGCCCATATTGGTCAGGACCTCCTTGATCTCGTTCAGCGACTTGCGGCCGAAGTTCGGGGTGCGAAGCATCTCTTGCTCCGACTTCTGCACCAGATCGCCAATATAAACGATATTGTCGTTCTTGAGGCAGTTGGCCGAACGGACCGACAACTCCAACTCGTCCACCTTGCGGAGCAGGTTGCGGTTGAAGGGCAGATCGTCGTGGTGCTCTTCGGCGCGCAACTGCTGCGGCTCGTCGAAGTTGATGAACAGCTGCAACTGGTCCTGCAGAATGCGGGCAGCGAGCGCCACCGCGTCTTCAGGCGTCACGGCGCCATTCGTTTCGACCGACAGCAACAGCTTGTCGTAGTTGGTGAGGTTGCCAACACGCGTCGGCTCAACGCGGTAGGACACGCGGCGCACCGGCGAGTAGATGCTATCGACCGGGATCAGCCCGATCGGGGCATCTTCCGGGCGGTTGCTGCTAGCGGGCTCGTAGCCCTTGCCCAAGTTGACCGTGAACTCCATGCCCAGCTTCACGCCCTCGTCCAACGTGCAGAGCACGAGGTCGGGGTTCATGATGTCGATGTCGTGCCCGGCCTGGATCTGGCCGGCCCGCACTTCACCGGGGCCTGTCGCGGTCAACACCATGCGCTTCGGACCTTCACCGTGCATGCGGAGCGCCAATTGCTTGACGTTCAGCACGATGTCGGTGACGTCTTCACGCACGCCTGGGATGCTGCTGAACTCGTGCAGCACGCCATCAATCTGGACGGCCGTCACCGCGGCGCCCTGCAGGGACGACAGCAGGATGCGGCGGATAGCATTGCCCAGCGTCATCCCGAAGCCGCGCTCCAGCGGCTCCGCTACGACCAGCGCAGTGCGCGACGGGTCGGAGCCGGGCTCGAACTCCAGCTTCTCCGGCTTGATCAGCGACTGCCAATTGCGCTGCATAACCGATGTGTCGTTTCTCATGTCAATTCGGGCCCCGCGTCATAGGACGCGAAGCCCGCCTTTCATCGAATGCGGTCCGGAATCAGACGCGGCGGCGCTTGCGCGGGCGACACCCGTTATGCGGGATCGGCGTCAGGTCACGGATCTGGGTGATGGAGAAACCGACCGCCTGAAGCGCGCGCAACGCGCTCTCACGGCCGGAACCCGGGCCATTCACCTCAATCTCCAAGGTCTCCATCCCGTGCTCGCGCGCCTTGCGGCCCGCGTCTTCGGCGGCGACCTGGGCGGCATACGGGGTAGACTTGCGGCTACCCTTGAACCCGCCCATGCCGGCGGACGACCAGGCGATGGTGTTGCCCTGGGCGTCGGTAATGGTGACCATGGTGTTGTTGAACGTAGCGTTCACGTGCGCCACGCCGGAGATGATATTCTTGCGCTCCTTGCGACGGGGACGCGCGGGGGCTTTCGCCATGAGGTGATCCTGTCTTCGTACGAGTGTTCGGCGCGGCGCCGGATGCTTACTTGGTGACTTTCTTCTTGCCGGCGATCGCCACCGCCTTGCCCTTGCGGGTGCGGGCGTTGGTGTGGGTGCGCTGGCCGCGCACCGGCAGGCCACGGCGATGGCGCAGGCCGCGATAGCAGCCCAGATCCATCAACCGCTTGATGTTCATCGCCACTTCGCGGCGCAGGTCGCCCTCGACCCGGAACTCACGGTCGATCAGCTCGCGGATCTTCAGCACTTCTTCGTCGGAAAGCTGATTGACCCGGCGATCGTCTGGAATTCCCAGCTTCTCGCAGATCCCGGCGGCCTTGGTTGGGCCGATGCCGTAAATGTAGCGAAGGCTGATCGTCACCCGCTTGTTAGTCGGGATATTCACACCGGCAATACGCGCCACGCTCGTCTCCTGGTCAAACCCGGGCTGCACGCCATCGCAGCGTGCAGCCGGGCTGGTGGTCGGGGCGGCCTGCTCGCCTCAGCGCTGGGCCACCAATAATAATATGCGGGCGCAAACGTTGCCGTTGCGCCGGAGAGGGTGCTTATAAGGCGACCCGATACAGAGTCAACGAACTTCAGTCACATCTAGGTGAACATGGTCGGTGGGCAGCGTTGCAAGCACCGATTCGATCGCTGCCGCAACCTCATCCATCGAGGCCATGCCGTCCAGCGTGTGCAGCCGGCCCGTTGCCTCGTAATGCGGCAGGATCGGCTTGGTCTGACGGTTGTAGACGTCCAGACGCTCCCGCACGGTTTCCCGGTTGTCATCGGGGCGGCGGATGAAGTCGGTGGAACCACACACGTCGCACACGCCAGCCTTGGCCGTCGGCTTGAAGGTGTCGTGGTAGCTGGTGCCGCATTTGGCGCAGGTGAACCGGCCAGCGATACGCTCCACTAACGCGGCATCGTCGACCTTCAGTTCGATGACGGCATCAAGTTCGAGCTTCAGCTCCGCCAACATATGGTCCAGCGCCTCGGCCTGGGCGACGGTTCGGGGGAAGCCATCGAGGATGAAGCCGTTCGCACAATCCGGCTGGCGCACGCGGTTGGCCAGCATGTCGATGATGATGTCGTCCGAGACGAGGGCGCCAGACGCCATCACCGCGGAGGCACGCTTGCCGACGTCGCTGCCGGCTGCGACTTCGCTACGCAGCATGTCGCCCGTCGAGATCTGCGCGACGCCATGCCGCTCCTGCAGCCGCTTCGCCTGGGTGCCTTTTCCCGCGCCGGGCGGGCCGAGCAGGATGAGTTTCATCGAGCCCTCCCGCGCACCTTCGACTTACGGATCAGCCCCTCATACTGGTGCGCCAGCAAATGCGACTGCACCTGCGTCACCGTGTCCATGGTGACCGATACGATGATCATCAGGCTGGTGCCACCGAAATAGAACGGGACGTTGTAGTTGGCGATCAGAACCTCCGGCAGCAGACAGACCACGCAGAGGTAGAGCGCGCCGATAGTCGTGAGCCGGGTGAGGATGCGGTCGAAATAGTCGGCGGTGTTGCTGCCGGGGCGAATGCCGGGGATGAAGCCGCCGTACTTCTTCAGGTTATCCGCGGTCTCCTGCGGGTTGAACACCACGGCGGTGTAGAAATACGAGAAGAAGATGATCATGCCCGCGTAGAGCGCGAGGTATAGCGGCTGGCCATGGGCCAACTCCGTCGACAGCCAGCCAAGGATGGAGTTGGGGTTGCTCTGCCCGAAGCCGGCGATCGTCGCGGGGATCAGCAGGATCGAAGAGGCGAAGATCGGCGGGATGACGCCGGCGGTGTTCACCTTCAGCGGCATGTGGGTCGAATCACCGCCGAACATGCGTTGGCCGACCTGGCGTTTGGGGTATTGCACCACGATCCGCCGCTGCGCCCGCTCCATGAACACGATGAAGGCGATGACGGCGACGGCGATCACCACGAAGGCGAGGATGAACACCGGCGACAGCGCGCCGGTGCGGCCCAGATCCAGCAGGGTGACGAGCGCGTGCGGCAGATTGGCCACGATGCCGGCGAAGATGATGAGGCTGGTGCCGTTGCCCACGCCACGGGCGGTGATCTGCTCGCCGAGCCACATCAGGAACATCGTCCCGCCGGTCAGCGTCACGACGCAGGAGAGGCGGAAGAACAGGCCGGGGTCCAGCACCGCGCCTAGGCCTGCCCGGTCGTGGAATGCCTCCAACCCGACGGCGATCCCGTAGGACTGGAAGATCGCGATCAGCACCGTCAGGTAGCGAGTGTATTGGTTCAGCTTCTTGCGGCCGCTCTCGCCTTCCTTCTTCAGGGATTCGAGCGAGGGGATCGCCGCCGACATCAGCTGCACGATGATCGAGGCACTGATATACGGCATGATGGTGAGCGCGAAGACCGTCATGCGGCTGAGATTGCCGCCGCTGAACATGTCGAACATGCCCAGCACGCCGCCGCCCTGCTCCGTCATGGCGTGGCTCATCACGGAGCCGTCGATGCCGGGCACCGGCACGTAGCTGCCGACGCGATAGACAATAAGAGCACCAAGGGTGAACCAGATCCGGTTCTTCAACTCGGTGGCCTTGCTGAAGGCACCGAGGTTCATGCTGCCAGCCATCTGCTCGGCGGCCGAAGCCATACGTCTATCCCCCAAGAACCCTCGGCATATAGTGTGCCGTGCGGATCGTTCTACGTGCAAGTCTCTGGGGGACACGCCCCCACGCCACAACCGAAGGGTACTACCCTTCGGAAGCCTGGAATAAGGGGTGCCGGGGACTTACGCCCCCGGCCGGGATCAGGGGCGCCGCCCCTGCCCTCATGCTGCGACTGGCGCAGCCTTTTCGGCGACCGTCGTGGTCACTTTGCCGCCCGCCGCCTCGACCGCCGCCTTCGCGGAGGCTGACGCACCGGAAACAGTGACGGTGATCGCGCGACCGATGACGCCGCGCGCAAGCAGCCGAACGCCGGCGACCCGTGCCAGGCGAACCAGCCCAGCCTTCTCCAGCGACTTCTCGTCGATCGACCCGGCGTCCAGCTTGCCGGCCTCTATCGCCTTGTCGATGGTGCCGAGGTTGATCGGCGCATATTCCGTGCGGAAGATGTTCTTGAAGCCGCGCTTCGGCAGACGCCGATAGATCGGGAGCTGACCGCCCTCGAACCCATTCAGCGATACGCCCTCACGCGCCTTCTGACCCTTGACGCCCTTGCCGGACGTCTTGCCCTTGCCGGACCCGATGCCGCGGCCAACGCGCTTGAACTTCAGGCGTGAGCCGGGGTTGTCCCGTAGTTCGTTGAGCTTCACGACAGCTCCTCCACCCGCACCAGGTGATGCACCTTGCGGATCATGCCGCGCACCGCCGGGGTATCTTCCAACGTGCTGACCTTGCGAATCTTGTTCAAGCCAAGCCCGATCAGCGTGCCGATCTGCCCAGGCTTACGGCCCAGTCCGGAGGCGACTTGCACCACCCGAACCTGCTTCTTCATCGTATCAGACATCGGCTGCGGCCTCCGACTCCGGCGCATCGCGCTTGCCGAGGATATCGCTCACCTTCTTGCCGCGGCGGGCCGCGACCGAACGCGGGCTGGCGCAGCGGGCGAGCCCGGCGAACGTGGCCTTGACCATGTTGTGCGGGTTGCGGCTGCCAAGCGACTTGGCGACCACGTCATTGATGCCCAGCGCTTCGAAAACAGCGCGCATCGGGCCGCCGGCGATGATGCCGGTGCCGGCCTCAGCCGCCCGTAGCACGACCATGCCGGCGCCATACTCGCCATGCACGTCGTGGTGCAGCGTGCGGCCTTCCTTCATCGGAACGCGGATCATGGTGCGCTTGGCCCGGTCGGTCGCCTTGCGGATCGCCTCCGGAACTTCACGCGCCTTGCCGGCGCCGTAGCCAACGCGGCCTTTCTGATCGCCTACCACCACCAGCGCGGCGAAGGCAAAGCGACGGCCACCCTTCACCACTTTGGCGACGCGGTTGATCGTGACCAGCTTGTCGATGAGGTCGTCGCCGCCGTCACGATCGCGCTCGCGACTGCCGCGGTTACCGTCCCGGGATTCCCGTGCCATTGCCATTAGCCCCTTAGAACGCCAACCCGCCTTCGCGGGCGGCATCGGCCAGCGCTTTCACGCGGCCATGGTACATATACATGCCGCGGTCGAACACCACGGCAGTGACGCCAGCGGCCACGGCACGCTCGGCCACCAGCTTGCCAACCGCGGCAGCGGCGGCCTTGTCGGCGCCGGTGCGCAGCGACTCGCGCAGATCCTTGTCCAGGCTGCCGGCCGCGGCCAGGGTCCGGCCCTGCGCGTCGTCGATGACCTGGGCGTAAATGTGCTTGCCGGAACGGAAGACCGACAGGCGCGGGCGCCCAGCCGACTTCTTCTTGAGCTGGTAGCGCAGCCGCTCGCGACGACGCTCCCGAAGATCGCGTGGGGAGCTCATTTCTTCTTGCCTTCCTTACGGCGAATCGTCTCGGTCTCGTAGCGGACGCCCTTGCCCTTATAGGGCTCCGGCGGGCGATACGCGCGAATTTCAGCGGCCACCTGGCCAACCAGGCGCTTGTCGACGCCGGTCACCGTGATAGCGGTCGGGCGCGGCGTCGTGATCGTGATGCCCTCGGGCACCGGGTAGACCACGTCGTGGCTGAAGCCGAGGTTGATTACCAGATTGGGGCCGGTCACCGCAGCGCGGAAGCCCGTGCCCTGGATCTCCATCGTCTTGGCGTAGCCTGCGGACACGCCCTTGACCATGTTGGCGACCAGCGCGCGCGTGGTGCCCCACATCATGCGGGCCTCCCGCGTCGGGCCGTTCGGCGCGACGGAGAACTTGCCGTCCTCCACCTTCGCCAACACGTTGTCGCGCAGCTGGAGCGACAGCTCGCCGAGCTTGCCCTTGGCCGTCAAAACGTTGTCGACGATCGCTATCTGAACACCGGCCGGGATCTCGACCGGATATTTACCTACCCGTGACATACCAGCCTCCTCAGAACACGCGGCACAGGACTTCGCCGCCAACATTGGCAGCGCGGGCCTCGGCATCGCTCAGCACGCCACGCGGCGTGGAGAGGATGGAGACGCCCAGCCCGGCATACACGCGCGGCAGCTCCTTGATCTTGGAGTAGACGCGGCGGCCCGGCTTGGACACGCGCGTGATCTCCTTGATGACGGGCTCGCCCTCGTTGTACTTCAGCTCGATCCGCAGCTGGCCAACGCCGGGACGCAGCTCCTCGGCGGAGAAGCCACGGATGAACCCCTCCCGCTTCAGCGCATCCAGAACATTCGCCCGCAGCTTGGACGCGGGCGCAACACAGCCAGCGTGACGAGCACGCTGCGCGTTGCGAATTCGGGTGAGCATATCACCCAACGGATCCGACATGGACATCGCAGCGCTCCCTTACCAGCTCGCCTTGACCATGCCGGGGATCTGCCCGGCACTGGCGAGGTCACGCAGCGCGATACGGCACAGCTTGAACTTGCGATAATTAGCCCGCGCGCGGCCGGTCAGCTCGCAACGCAAACGGACGCGAACCTTGGCGCCATTACGCGGCAGTTGCGCCAGCTTCATCGAGGCGTCGAACCGCTCCTCCACCGGAGCCTCGCGGTCCATCAGTACCGATTTGAGCACGGCACGCTTCGTCTTGTCGCGCGCTGCCATGCGCTCACGCTTGGCATTGCGGTTGACTTGGGAGACTTTCGCCATCGTCCACTCACTCCTTGGAACCTGCCGGACCGTGTCCAGGCGGTTTTCCTAAAACTCTGTTTAGGCCGAAGGCCCTGTTAGGCTGCCTTGGCCTGCGCACCCGTCTCGCCAGCGAACGGCACGTCGAAGGTCTTCAGCAGGGCCTTCGCCTCCGCATCCGTCTTCGCCGTCGTCACGAAGATGATGTCCATCCCGCGCACCGCGTCGATCTTGTCGTAGGCGATTTCCGGGAAAATGATCTGCTCCTTCAGGCCCATGGCGAAGTTGCCATTGCCGTCGAAGCCCTTATTCCCCGGGATGCCCCGGAAGTCACGCACGCGCGGCAGGGCGATGGTCACCAACCGGTCGAGAAACTCATACATACGCCGCTTGCGCAGCGTCACCTTGCAGCCGATCGCCAGGCCTTCGCGGATCTTGAAGCCCGCGATCGCCTTCTTGGCCAACGTCTTCACCGGCTTCTGGCCGCTGATCAGCATCATCTCGGCCACGGCGGCGTCGAGCTTCTTCTGATCGCCGGCGGCTTCGCCAACGCCCATGTTGATGACGATCTTCTCCAGGCGCGGCACCTGCATCGGATTCTTATACCCGAACTGTTCCTGCAGGGTGGCACGACCGGTCTCGTAATAGCGGGCTTGCAGCCGCGCGATGTCCTTGGTCTCACTCATATCAGCTCTCGATCACTTCGCCGGTCGCCTTGGCGACACGAACCTTGCGGCCACCGTCCAGCACGCGGAAGCCAACCTTGGTCGGCTTGTCGCTCTTGGGATCGACAAGCATCAGGTTGGACAGATGGATCGGCCCTTCCTTCTCGATGATCCCGCTCGGCGCGCCCATGCCAGTCGCCTTGGTGTGGCGCTTGACGATGCGAACGCCACGCACGACGGCGCGCTCGTCCTTCGGCATCACCTGCAGCACTTCACCACGGCGGCCCTTATCGGAGCCGGTGATGACGACGACCTGGTCGCCCTTCTTGATCCTTGCGGCCATGATCAGAGCACCTCCGGCGCCAGGGAGATGATCTTCATGAACTTGCGGCCGCGCAGTTCGCGCACCACTGGCCCAAAGATGCGGGTGCCGATCGGCTCCTGCTGCTTGTTGATGAGCACCGCAGCGTTGCGGTCGAAGCGGATCGCGCTGCCATCGTTGCGGCGCACCGGGAACGCCGTGCGCACGATGACGGCCTGGTGCACGTCGCCCTTCTTCACCTTACCACGCGGAATTGCTTCCTTGATGGACACGACGATAACGTCGCCGACCGAAGCCGTCTTACGCTTGGAACCGCCGAGCACCTTGATGCACTGCACCCGGCGAGCCCCGGAGTTGTCCGCAACGTCGAGATTGGATTCAACCTGAATCATCTACCGGCTCCTAGACCTGGACGGGGGCATCGTGATGCGCCCCTGCCACGGCCGCGATTTCTGCCGGAACGCCGCCGACGAGCTCACCATTACGCTCGAGCAGGATCCACGTCTTGCGCTTGCTGATCGGCGGGCATTCGACGATGCGCACGGTGTCACCCTCGACGCAGAGATTGGTCTCGTCGTGGGCGGCGTACTTCTTCGAGCGCCGAATGAACTTCTTGTACAGCGGATGCATCACGCGACGGCTGACCAGGACCGTGATGGTCTTGTCCATCTTGTCGCTGGTTACCCGCCCGGTTAGGACGCGCCTTGGCATCGTCCGACTCCCTTACTTCGCAGCGGCGGAGCGCTTGTGCTCCGCCATGATGGTCTTCACGCGCGCGATGTCGCGGCGCACTTTCTTAACCTGGCCGATGCCCTCATTCTGCCCGGTCGCCCGCTGGAAGCGCAGGTTGAACTGCTCCTTCCGAAGGTCGAGCAGCATGGTGCCCAGCTCGTCCGCAGACTTCGCGCGGATGTCGGTCGCCTTTGCCATATTCAGCCCTCCCCAAGCCGGGTGATGAACTTGGTCTTGATCGGCAGCTTCGCAGCACCCAGCGCCAGCGACGCCCGTGCCAGCTCGTTGGACACGCCGTCGATCTCGAACATGATGCGGCCGGGCTTGACGCGAGCGACCCAGAATTCCGGGCTACCCTTACCAGATCCCATCCGAACCTCGGCGGGCTTCTGCGACACCGGCACGTCCGGGAAAATCCGGATCCAGACGCGGCCAGCGCGTTTCATCGACCGCGTGATCGCACGGCGAGCCGCCTCGATCTGGCGGGCGGTGACACGCTCCGGCTCAAGGGCCTTCAGGCCGAACGCGCCGAAATTGAGGGCTGTGCCGCCTTTGGCCAGCCCGTGGATCCGGCCCTTATGGGCTTTGCGGAACTTAGTCCGCTTGGGGGAAAGCATGCTCGTCCGTCCTTAACGCTGCGGCGCCTGCTCGGCCGCGCGGCGATCCTGCGCCGAGGGGTCGTTCGCCAAGATCTCGCCCTTGAAGATCCAGACCTTCACGCCGCAAGTGCCGTATGTGGTCTTCGCGGTTGCCGTGCCGAAATCGATATCGGCGCGGAGCGTGTGCAACGGCACCCGACCCTCACGATACCACTCGGTCCGTGCAATTTCGGCTCCGCCCAGGCGGCCGCCGCAGTTGATCCGGATGCCCTGCGCGCCGAGACGCATGGCGGATTGCACCGCACGCTTCATGGCACGACGGAACGCCACGCGACGCTCAAGCTGCTGGGCAATGTTCTCGGCCACCAGCACGGCATCGATCTCGGGCTTGCGGATTTCGACCAGGTTGAGGTTGACCTCGACCTTGGTCATCTTCTGCAACTCCTTGCGGAGAACCTCGATGTCCTGGCCCTTCTTGCCGATGACGACGCCGGGTCGAGCGGCGTAGATCGTGACGCGGGGCTTCTTGGCCGGACGTTCGATCACCACACGCGACACGCCGGCGCCAGCGAGGCGCTTGCGTAGATGGGCGCGGAGCTTCAGGTCGTCATGCAGCAGCCGAGCGTAATCGCTGCCGGCGTACCAACGGCTGTCCCAGGTCCGGTTGATGCCGAGGCGCAGACCGATCGGGTTTACCTTGTGACCCATTATGCGGCTTCCTTCTCGGCTGCGGGCGCCTGGCGCTCGGCGACCACGATCTTCAGATGGCTGAAGAATTTCTCGATGCGGGACGAGCGACCACGGCCGCGGGCCATGAAGCGCTTCATCACGATCGACTTGCCGACCTCGGCCCGGGTGACGACCAACTGGTCGACATCGAGCTGATGGTTGTTCTCGGCATTGGCGATCGCGCTTTCCAAGGTCTTCTTCACCTGCTGGGCGATGCGGCGCTTGCTGAAGGTCAACGTTGCCACAGCCTGCCCGGCGGGCAGATTGCGGATCATGCCGGCGACCAGGTTCAGTTTGCGTGGGCTGACGCGGATGTTGCTCAGAACCGCCTGAGCCTCCGTCTCTGCCAGCGAACGCGGATGCTTGGGCTTGCTCATCCCCGCTTCGCCTTCTTGTCCGACGAGTGGCTGGAGAAGGTCCGGGTCGGCGAGAACTCGCCGAACTTGTGACCCACCATGTTCTCGTTCACCTGCACGGGCAGGAATTTGTGCCCGTTATAGACCCCGAAGACGAGGCCTACGAACTGCGGCAGGATCGTGGAGCGACGCGACCAGATCTTGATGATCTCGTTGCGACCCGACGCGCGTGACGCCTCGGCCTTGCCCAGGAGGTACCCGTCGACGAACGGGCCTTTCCAGACGGAGCGTGCCATATCAGTGCTTCCCCTTCGGACGGCGACGAATAATCAGCTTGTCGGTCCGCTTGTTCTCACGTGTCTTGTAGCCCTTGGTCGGCTTGCCCCACGGCGTGACCGGATGACGGCCACCGGAGGTCCGACCCTCACCACCACCATGCGGATGGTCGACCGGGTTCATCACGACGCCTCGGTTATGCGGGCGGCGGCCGAGCCAACGGGCGCGACCGGCCTTGCCCAGCGACTGGTTCTGGTTGTCCGGGTTGGACACCGCACCCACCGTCGCCATGCACTCGGCCCGCACGATCCGCAGCTCACCGGAGGTGAGCTTGATCTGCGCGTAACCGGAGTCCTTGCCGACAAGCTGGGCAAAGGTTCCGGCGGCGCGCGCCATCTTGCCGCCAGCGCCCTGCTTCATCTCGATGTTGTGGATGATCGTCCCGACCGGGATCGCACCCATCGGCATCGCGTTGCCGGGCTTGATGTCGACCTTCGGCCCGGCGATCACCGCGTCGCCGATCTTCAGGCGCTGCGGGGCCAGGATATAGGCCAGCTCGTTATCCGTGTACCGGATCAGCGCAATGAAGGCCGAACGGTTCGGGTCGTATTCCAGGCGTTCCACCGTGCCGAGCACGCCGAACTTGCGGCGCTTGAAATCGACGTAGCGGTATGACTGCTTGTGTCCGCCACCGCGGAAGAAGCTGGTCGTGCGGCCGTGGTTGTTACGGCCGCCGGTCTTGTTCTTGCCCTCGGTCAGCGTCTTGACCGGCTTGCCCTTCCAGAGCTCGCTGCGGTCGATCAGCACCGTGCCGCGAAGGCTCGCAGTGACCGGATTGTAATTCTTCAATGCCATCGCTAGCGCCTCACGCGAGCCGCGCGGAGAAGTCGATCGACTGCCCCGGCGTCAGTTGCACGATCGCCTTCTTCACGTCCGAGCGGACGCCGGGCCGACCCTTGAAACGCTTCGTCTTGCCCTTCTGGACAAGCGTGTTCACGCCCAGGACGGTCACGCCGAACAGCGCTTCGACCGCCGCCTTGATCTCGGGCTTGGTCGATTCGAGCGAGACACGGAACACGACCTGGTTCTTGTCACCCAGCATCGTCGCCTTCTCGGTGATAACGGGAGCGCGGATGATGTTGAACATCGTCTCCTTCGACATCGTGGCCGCCTTCTTACGGGCGACCAAAACCTGAGCGGCGCTCATGCTGCGATCTCCTCCGGCTCGGCCTTGGTCGGCGACAGACGCTCCATCAGCGCGGCAACGCCGGCCGTGGTGATCGCCAGCACGTCGTGGCCGAGGATGTCATACACATTGGCGCCTGCGGTTGGCAGGATGTCGATGCGGTGCAGGTTGGCGGCGGAGCGCAGGAACATCTGGTCGACGGCGGCATCCACCACCAGAACCGAGGTCCAGCCCAGGCCGGCCAGCTTGGCCTTCAGCGACTTGGTCTTGCCGTCGCTGCCGATGGCGGCGTCCAGCACGACCAGCTTGCCCTCGGCCTGCTTCTGCGACAGCGCGCTGATCAGCCCGAGACGACGAACCTTCTTCGGCAGGTCGTATTCGTGGCTGCGAACGACCGGGCCATGCACGCGACCACCGGTACGATACTGCGGCGCGCGCAAGCTGCCCTGACGGGCGTTGCCGGTGCCCTTTTGCTTGTAGGGCTTCTTCGTCGTGCCGGAGACTTCGCCCATGCCCTTGGTGGAATGGTTACCAGAGCGGCGCTTGGCGAGCTGCCAATGGACGACGCGAGCCATGATGTCGGCCCGCGGCGCCTGCGCGAAGATCGCGTCCGGCAGTTCGTGCTGGCCGGCGCTACCGCCGTCCAGCGTCTTGATCTCAACTTGCATCCGTCGTCTCCGCGGGCGTTGCCGCACTCTGCAACAGGCCGGCCGGGAACGGCGCGTCGGCATGACGTGCCTTCTTGATGGCGTCGCGCACCGTCACGAACTCACCCTTGCTGCCCGGCACCGCGCCACGCACCATCAGCAGGCCCTTGTCCGCATCGATGGCCGCAACCTGAAGGTTCAGGGTGGTGACACGCTCGACGCCGAGATGGCCGGCCATCTTCTTGTTCTTGAAGGTCTTGCCCGGATCCTGACGGTTGCCGGTCGAACCATGCGAACGATGGCTGACGGACACGCCGTGGGAGGCCTCCAAACCACGGAAGTTCCAGCGCTTCATGCCACCGGCGAAGCCCTTGCCCTTTGTGATGCCGCAGACGTCGATCCATTGGCCGACGACGAAATGCGCGGCAGACAGCGTTTGACCGCTCTCCAGCACTGCGTCGGCATCGACGCGGAATTCGCGCACGCGCTGCTTCGGCTCGACCTTCACACGGGCGTAGTGGCCCTTGTTCGGCTCGCTTACGTTCTTCACCTTGGCGCGGCCCCAGCCGAGCTGAAGGGCCGTATAGCCGTCCCGCTCCTGGGTGCGCACGTCGATAACCTGCACCTGGTCCAGGTGCAGCACGGTGACGGGCACGTGAGTGCCGTCTTCCTTGAAGACCCGGGTCATGCCCAGCTTCTTCGCAATCAGACCGGTTCGCATTATCCCGATCCCTTACAGCTTGATCTCGACGTCCACGCCGCTGGCGAGGTCGAGCTTCATCAGCGCGTCCACCGTCTGCGGTGTGGGCTCCACGATGTCCAGAAGACGACGATGGGTCCGAATTTCGAACTGCTCGCGGCTCTTCTTGTCCACGTGGGGAGAGCGGTTCACGGTGAACCGTTCGATATGCGTCGGCAGCGGAATCGGACCGCGAACCCGCGCACCCGTACGCTTCGCCGTATTCACGATCTCCCGCGTGCTGTTATCCAGCACGCGGTGATCGTACGCCTTCAGGCGAATGCGGATGTTCTGGCTATCCATGACTTCTTCTCAGTTCGCGATCCGACCCAAAACGGGTCTTACTTCTGGATGCTGGCAACGACACCGGCGCCAACGGTCCGGCCACCCTCGCGGATAGCGAAACGCAGGCCGTCATCCATGGCGATCGGCGCGATCAGCTCCACATCCATCGACACATTGTCGCCCGGCATCACCATTTCGGTGCCTTCGGGCAGCTTCACCACGCCGGTGACGTCTGTCGTGCGGAAGTAGAACTGCGGACGATAGTTGGTGAAGAACGGCGTGTGACGGCCACCCTCTTCCTTCGTCAGAATATAGGCCTCGGCCTTGAACTGGGTGTGCGGGGTGATCGAACCCGGCTTTGCCAGAACCTGGCCGCGCTCGACGTCCTCACGCTTGGTGCCACGCAGCAGGGCGCCGATGTTGTCACCGGCTTGTCCGCTGTCCAGCAGCTTGCGGAACATCTCAACGCCCGTGACGATGGTCTTCACGGTGTCCTTCAGGCCGACGATCTCGACCTCCTCGCCAACCTTGACGATGCCGCGCTCGACACGGCCGGTCACCACGGTGCCGCGGCCGGAGATGGAGAACACGTCTTCCACCGGCATCAGGAACGGACGATCCATCGCACGCTCGGGCTGCGGGATGTAGGCGTCGACGGCGGCCATCAGCTCGAGCACGGCGTTCTCGCCCTGCTCGGGGTTCTTGTCGTTCAGGGCCATGACGGCCGAACCCTTGATGATGGGGATATCGTCGCCGGGGAACTGGTAGGAGGACAGCAGCTCGCGGACCTCCATCTCGACCAGTTCCAGCAGCTCGGGGTCATCCACGAGGTCGACCTTGTTCATGAACACGACCAGCGCCGGCACACCAACCTGGCGGGCCAGAAGGATGTGCTCGCGGGTCTGCGGCATCGGGCCGTCGGCGGCGGACACCACCAGGATCGCGCCGTCCATCTGCGCCGCACCCGTGATCATGTTCTTCACGTAGTCGGCGTGGCCCGGGCAGTCCACGTGAGCGTAATGGCGGTTCGCGGTCTCATACTCGACGTGGGCGGTCGAGATCGTGATGCCACGAGCCCGCTCCTCAGGTGCCTTGTCGATCTGGTCATAGGCGGTAAATGTCGCGCCGCCACTCTTCGCCAAAATCTTGGTGATAGCTGCCGTCAACGAGGTCTTGCCATGGTCCACATGGCCGATCGTGCCGATGTTGCAGTGCGGCTTGTTCCGCTCAAATTTCGCCTTGGCCATCGTCTTGCTCCGTCGCCCCGCCCTGAGATCAGACTAGATGAGGGGTGGGTTCAGTTGGGGTGGTGGGGTTCGTTACCAGCGGTAGTGGCTGAAGGCCTTGTTCGCCTCGGCCATCCGATGGGTATCTTCGCGCTTCTTTACCGCGGACCCGCGGTTGTTCACGGCATCGTTCAACTCGTTAGACAGCCGCTCTTCCATCGTGTGCTCGCCGCGCTTGCGGGCAGAGTCGATCAGCCAGCGGATGGCCAGCGCCTGACGACGCTCGGTCCGAACTTCGACCGGCACCTGGTAGGTGGCGCCGCCGACCCGGCGGGAGCGCACTTCGACGGCCGGCTTCACGTTGTCCAGCGCCGAATGGAACATCTGCACCGGGTCGGCCGCAGGGCCGCCCCGACGCTTCAGCACATCCAGGGCGCCGTAGACGATGCCTTCGGCGTTGGACTTCTTGCCGTCATACATCAGCGCGTTCATGAAACGCGTGATGACGGTGTCGCCGAACTTGGCGTCCGGCAGGATATCGCGCTTGACCGCGCGGCGGCGTCTGCTCATCGCTCTACCCTCACTTCGGCCGCTTGGCGCCGTACAGCGAACGACGCTGACGACGCTTGGCGATACCCTGCGTGTCGAGCACGCCGCGCAGGATGTGGTAACGCACGCCCGGCAAGTCCTTCACGCGCCCGCCGCGGATCAGCACGACGCTGTGCTCCTGCAGGTTATGACCCTCGCCAGGGATGTAGCTGACGACTTCGAACCCGTTCGTCAGGCGCACCTTGGCGACCTTACGAAGGGCAGAGTTCGGCTTCTTCGGCGTGGTCGTGTAGACGCGAGTGCAGACGCCGCGCTTCTGCGGGCAGGACTGCAGCGCCGGAACCTTGTTACGCTTCGGAGCCGGCTCACGGCCGTTCGCGATGAGCTGGTTGATGGTCGGCATACGGCCTCTCGTTCCTCATCCACCGACGAGCCCACGCTCGTCGTCAAACCAAAACCGCACGGAGTGAGGCGATGCCCACCCGCGCGGTGTCCATACTGCATCCGGCCTTGGCTTCCCTGGTTTGGGAGGCGGCACCGCACACTCTGGTGCAAACTTTCAGCGGACCCAGGGGTCTGCCGAGGGGCGCGTTGTATGAGGCGGGAGAGGCGGAGTCAAGCGCAACAGCCGCGAACTTAACTTTCCATGCGGCGGCGAATGCCTGCCATGTCTTGCCGGGGACTCAGCAGAGCGGGGGCGTACAGGTCCCACGCTGGTACTCGCAAGTACTCGCTAGTACAAGTGGCTGCGTCAAGGTTACAGAGGCGCCCAACGGGGCTGTAAGGGCTTCAAAACGCAACGAGGGGGCCGAAGCCCCCTCGCCGATCTCGTCTGGTGTAGCGGCGTTACTCGGCCGCCTGGCGCCCGGTGATCTGGGGTGTCTCCTGGGTCGGCAGTGCCCGGCCCTGGTCGCGGTTCATCGCCACCTGACGCAGGCGGTTCATCACGCTGCCGGTGCCCGCCGGGATCAGACGCCCAACGATCACGTTCTCCTTCAACCCGTTCAGCGTATCGACCTTGCCCGCTGTCGCGGCCTCGGTCAGCACCCGCGTCGTCTCCTGGAAGGAGGCGGCGCTGATGAAGCTGTGGGTCTGCAGGCTGGCCTTGGTGATGCCCTGCAGCACCGGGGTCGCATGCGCCACCCGGTCGTCCTTCTGCAGTTTGCCGTTCTCCGCATCGAACTCGACGCGGTCCACCTGCTCACCGGTCAGGAAGGTCGTGTCGCCCGGATCCGTGATCTCGACCTTCTGCAGCATCTGGCGAACGATCACCTCGATGTGCTTGTCGTTGATCTTCACCCCCTGGAGTCGATAGACGTCCTGGATTTCGTTGACCAGATAGTCGGACAGCGCCTCGACACCCAGCACCTTGAGGATGTCGTGCGGCACGCGCGGGCCGTCGACGAGCGGGTCGCCGCGGCGGACGAAGTCGCCCTCCTGCACCGAGACGTGCTTGCCCTTGGTGATGAGGTACTCGGTTTCCTCACCGGTCTCGTCGTTCTTGACGATGATGCGGCGCTTCGCCTTGTAGTCCTTGCCGAACTCGACCCGGCCATCGGTCTCGGCGATGACCGCGTTGTCCTTCGGACGCCGGGCTTCGAACAGCTCGGCCACGCGCGGCAGACCGCCGGTGATGTCACGTGTCTTGCTGCCCTCACGCGGAATACGCGCCAGCACGTCGCCGGCATGCACCACGGCACCGTTCTCGACCGACAGAATGGAGTCCGGGTTGAGGAAGTAGCGTGCCTCGGTGCCGTTCGGCAGCTTCAGCACATCGCCCTTCTCGTCCTTCAGTTGCAGGCGGGGACGCAGGTCGACGCCTTTGGTCATCTGCTTGTAGTCGACCACCACGCGCGATGTCAGGCCGGTGACTTCGTCCACCTTCTCGATCAGCGTCACGCCGTCCAGCAGGTCGAGGTATTCGACGGTGCCGGCACGTTCGGTGATGATCGGCAGGGTGTACGGGTCCCACTCGGCCAGCTTCATGCCGCGGGTGACGGCCTGGCCGTCGTCCGATAGCAGGCGCGCACCGTAGGGCACGCGGAAGCGAGCGCGCTCGCGGCCCTTGTCGTCGGCCAGCACGATCTCGCAGTTACGCGACATCACGACCTGGATCTTCGAGCTGTTCTCCACCACCACGCGGTTTTTCACCACGATGGTGCCGTCATGGCTGGCCTCGACGTTGGAGACCTCGGCGCCACGCTGGGCGGCACCGCCAATGTGGAAGGTGCGCATGGTCAACTGGGTGCCGGGTTCGCCGATCGACTGGGCGGCAATGACGCCCACCGCTTCGCCGATGTTGACGGGCGTGCCACGGGCCAGGTCGCGGCCGTAGCAATGGGCGCAGACGCCGGTTGCCGCCTCGCAGGTCAGCACGGAGCGGATCTTTACCTGCTCCACGCCGGCCTTTTCGATCAGCTCGGCCTCCGTCTCCTCGATGAGGGAGTTGTTGGCCAGCAGCATGGTGCCCGCGATCGGGTCCATCACGTCCTCGGCCGTGGTGCGGCCCAGGATACGCTCGGACAGGCTGGCGACGACCTCACCGCCATCCATCACTGGCTTCACGGTCAGACCGCGCTCGGTGCCGCAATCTTCCTCGTGGATGATGCAGTCCTGGGCGACGTCGACGAGACGCCGGGTGAGGTAGCCGGAGTTGGCGGTCTTCAGCGCGGTGTCGGCCAGGCCCTTCCGGGCGCCGTGGGTGGAGTTGAAATACTCCAGCACGGTCAGGCCTTCCTTGAAGTTCGCGATGATCGGTTGCTCGATGATCTCGCCGGACGGCTTGGCCATCAGGCCGCGCATGCCGGCAAGCTGGCGCATCTGGGCCGGCGAGCCACGGGCGCCAGAGTGGGACATCATCCAGACGCTGTTGGTGGGCTTGCCCACCTCCTGCTTGCTGATCTCCTTCATCATGGCGGCGGCCACTTCGTCGGTGCAGCGCGACCAGCTGTCGACGACCTTGTTATAGCGCTCGCCAGCGGTAATCAGGCCGTCCTGATACTGCTGCTCGAACTCCTTTACCTCGTCCTTGGTCTTGCCGATCAGCTCCCACTTGTTGTCGGGGATGATCAGGTCGTCCTTGCCGAAGGACAAGCCGGCCTTGGCGGCCTGGCCGAAGCCCAGCCCCATGAGCCGGTCGGCGAAGATCACGCATTCCTTCTGGCCGCAATGGCGATACACGGCGTCGATCACGTCCGAGACGTTCTTCTTGGTCAACTGGCGGTTGAGCAGGGAGAACGGCACATTCGGATGCTTCGGCAGGATCTGCGCAATCAGCATACGACCCGGCGTGGTGACGACGATGCTGCGCGACAGATTGCCATCTGCATCGACCGTGTCGTAGCGGGCGCGGATCTTGTCGTGCAGATGCACGGCCTTGGCGGCGAGCGCGAACTCGATCTCGCCGATGGTGCCGAACGCCGTCGTCTTCTTGTCGTCGGTCTCGCGGAACGCCGCGGTTTCGAGGCTGAGATAATACAGCCCGAGCACGATGTCCTGGGACGGCACGATGATCGGCTTGCCGTTCGCCGGGCTGAGGATGTTGTTGGTCGACATCATCAACACGCGGGCTTCGAGCTGGGCTTCGAGGCTGAGCGGCACGTGGACGGCCATCTGGTCGCCGTCGAAATCGGCGTTGAAGGCGGTGCAGACGAGCGGGTGAAGCTGGATCGCCTTACCCTCGATCAGCACCGGCTCGAACGCCTGGATGCCGAGGCGATGCAGAGTCGGGGCGCGGTTCAGCATCACGGGATGCTCGCGGATCACCTCCTCGAGGATGTCCCAAACCTCCGGGCGCTCCTTCTCCACCATCCGCTTGGCGGCCTTGATGGTGGTGGCGTGGCCGTATTTCTCCAGCTTGGAGTAGATGAACGGCTTGAACAGTTCGAGCGCCATCTTCTTCGGCAGGCCGCACTGGTGCAGCTTCAGCTCCGGACCCACGACGATGACCGAGCGGCCGGAATAGTCGACGCGCTTGCCGAGCAGGTTCTGGCGGAAGCGGCCCTGCTTGCCCTTCAGCATGTCGGACAGCGACTTCAGCGGACGCTTGTTGGCGCCAGTGATGGCGCGGCCACGGCGGCCGTTGTCGAACAGCGCGTCCACCGATTCCTGCAGCATGCGCTTCTCGTTGCGCACGATGATGTCCGGCGCGCGCAGCTCGATCAGGCGCTTCAGGCGGTTATTGCGGTTGATGACCCGGCGATACAGATCGTTCAGGTCGGAGGTCGCGAACCGGCCGCCGTCCAATGGCACGAGCGGACGTAGCTCCGGCGGGATGACCGGGACGACGTCCAGGATCATCCAGGCCGGCTGGGCGCCGCTCTCACCGAAGGCTTCGATCAGCTTCAGGCGCTTGACCAGCTTCTTGCGCTTGGCCTCGGAGGTGGTCTCCTTCAACTCGGCGCGCAGGCGGACCTTGTCGGCCTGGATGTCGATGCCCAGCAGGATCTGCTTGATGGCTTCGGCGCCGATGCCGAAGCGGAACTCGTCACCATACTCGTCCTGCTTGGCCTCCAGCATGTCCTCGGACAGGAGCTGGTGCATTTTCAGGTCGGTGGTGCCGGGGTCGAGAACGACGTAGCTCTCGAAATACAGGATCTTCTCCAGCTCCTTCAGCGTCAGGTCGACCATGAGGCCGATCCGGCTGGGCAGGGACTTGAGGAACCAGATGTGGGCGACGGGCGAGGCCAGCTCGATATGGCCCATGCGCTCGCGGCGCACCTTCTGCAGTGTGACTTCGACGCCGCACTTCTCGCAGATGATGCCGCGGAACTTCATGCGCTTATACTTGCCGCACAGGCACTCGTAGTCCTTGATCGGCCCGAAGATGCGGGCGCAGAACAGGCCGTCCCGCTCCGGCTTGAAGGTGCGGTAGTTGATGGTCTCCGGCTTCTTGATCTCGCCGTAGGACCAGGAGCGGATCTGCTCCGGGGAGGCCATCTGGATCTTGATCTGGTCGAAGGTGGCGGCAGTGCCGGCCTGGCCCAGGATCTTCATCAGTTCGTTCATATCGACCTCCTAAGAGACGAGAATAGGGGAGGCCAGGGCGCTGCCCTGGACCCGGAAGGGGACCGTCGTCCCCTTCACCCCTTCATACAGGTGTCCAGAGGACGACTGTCCTCTGGCGGGGTCGAGGGGCAGAGCCCCTCGCCTATTCTTATGCAAAGCTATCCAGGTCGACGTTCAGGCCCAGGCTCTTCAATTCCTTGACCAGCACGTTGAAGCTTTCGGGGATGCCGGCCTCGAAATTGTCCTGCTCGCGCACGATCGCCTCGTAGACCTTGGTCCGTCCGGACACGTCGTCGGACTTCACCGTCAGCATTTCTTGCAAGGTGTATGCCGCGCCGTAAGCCTCGAGCGCCCAGACCTCCATCTCGCCGAAGCGCTGGCCGCCGAACTGCGCCTTGCCGCCCAACGGCTGCTGGGTGACCAGCGAGTAGGGACCGATGGACCGGGCGTGGATCTTGTCGTCGACCAAGTGATGCAGCTTCAGCATGTAGATGTAGCCGACGGTGACCTTGCGCTCGAACACTTCGCCGCTGCGGCCGTCGGTCAGATACACCTGGCCGGAGGTATTGAGGCCGGCCAGCGTCAGCATGTTTTCGATGTCGGTCTGGCGGGCGCCGTCGAACACCGGGGTGGCGATGGGGATGCCCTTCTTGAGGTTGTCGCACAGCTCCAGCAACTGATCGTTGCTCATTGGCTCGATCTGCTCCGCAAACTCCTTGGGACCGTAAATGTCCGTCAGGCGATTGAGCAGCGCCTGGCGCTGCCCAGTGCGGCGATATTCCTCCACCAGCTCACCGACCTGGCGGCCGAGATTGGCGCAGGCCCAGCCGAGATGGGTCTCCAGGATCTGCCCCACGTTCATCCGGCTCGGCACGCCGAGCGGGTTGAGCACGAGGTCGACCGGGGTCCCGTCCTCCAGGAACGGCATGTCCTCCAGCGGGGTGACGCGAGAGACCACGCCCTTGTTGCCGTGGCGGCCGGCCATCTTGTCGCCGGGCTGCAGCTTGCGCTTCACCGCGACGAAGACCTTGACCATCTTCATCACGCCGGGCGGCAGCTCGTCGCCACGCTGCAGCTTCTCGACCTTGCTGTCGAAGCGGGCGGTGATCTTGCCCACGGCGACGTCGAACTCGCGCTTCAGCGTCTCGATCTCGGCCATGACGGCGTCGTCCTGGACGCCGATGTGACGCCAGGCGCCACGTGGGTGTTCCGCCAGGAGTTCGGTCGTGACGTCGGTGCCGGCCTTGATGCCCTTGAATCCACCGGCGGCCTTGCGGCCCAGCAGCTTCTCCTGCAGGCGGTTCAGGAACGAGCGTTCCTGGATCGCGCGCTCGTCGTCGCGGTCCTTGGCCAGACGCTCGATTTCCGAGCGCTCGATCGCCATCGCACGCTCGTCCTTGTCGACGCCGCGGCGGCTGAAGACGCGGACGTCGACGATGGTGCCGGTGACGCCGGGCGGCAGCTTCAGCGAGGTGTCGCGAACGTCGGACGCCTTTTCGCCGAAGATGGCGCGGAGCAGCTTCTCCTCGGGCGTCATCGGGCTCTCACCCTTCGGCGTGACCTTGCCGACCAGAATGTCGCCGGGGTTCACCTCGGCGCCGACGTAGACGATGCCCGCTTCGTCCAGGTTCTTCAGCGATTCCTCGCCGACGTTCGGGATGTCACGGGTGATCTCCTCCTGGCCCAGCTTGGTGTCGCGGGCCATGACCTCGAACTCCTCGATATGGATCGAGGTGAAGACGTCGTCGCGCGCAATACGCTCGCTGATGAGGATGGAGTCCTCGAAGTTGTAACCATTCCACGGCATGAACGCGACGAGCACGTTGCGGCCCAAGGCCAACTCGCCCAGTTCCGTGCTCGGGCCGTCGGCGATGATGTCGCCATTGGCCACCCGGTCACCGACGCGAACCAGCGGGCGCTGGTTGATGCAGGTGGACTGGTTGGAGCGCATGTACTTCCGCAGACGATAGATATCGACGCCGGAGGTGGTGCCGTCCTCGCCGGAGGCGCGCACCACGATGCGGGCGCCGTCGATCTGGTCGACGATGCCAGCCCGCTTGGCCACGATGGTAGCGCCGGAGTCGCGGGCGACCGCGGCCTCCATCCCGGTGCCCACCAGCGGGGCATCGGCGCGGATCAACGGCACGGCCTGGCGCTGCATGTTCGAGCCCATGAGCGCCCGGTTCGCGTCGTCGTTCTCGAGGAACGGGATCAGCGCGGCGGCAACCGAGACGAGCTGGCGCGGGGACACGTCCACCGCGGTCACGTCCTCGGGCTTGACCAGGCGGAAATCGCCGCGGTTACGGACCGAGACCAGTTCCTGGCTGAAATGCCCGACCTCGTCGGTCGGGGCATCGGCCTGCGCCACGACGAGTCGCTCCTCCTCCATGGCGGAGAGGTATTTCCAGCCGTCCTGCACCACGCCGTCCTTCACCAGGCGGTATGGCGTCTCGATGAAGCCGTACTTGTTCACCTTGGCGTAGGTGGCCAGCGAGTTGATGAGGCCGATGTTCGGCCCCTCCGGCGTCTCGATCGGGCAGATGCGGCCGTAATGCGTCGGATGCACGTCGCGCACCTCGAAGCCGGCGCGCTCCCGCGTCAAACCGCCAGGGCCAAGCGCGGACAGGCGGCGCTTGTGCGTCACTTCCGAGAGCGGGTTGGTCTGGTCCATGAACTGGCTGAGCTGGGACGAGCCGAAAAACTCGCGCACGGCGGCGGCGGCCGGCTTGGCGTTGATCAGGTCGTGCGGCATGACCGTGTCGATGTCGACGGAGCCCATGCGCTCGCGGATGGCGCGCTCCATGCGGAGCAGGCCGACGCGATACTGGTTCTCCATCAGCTCGCCAACCGAGCGAACCCGGCGGTTGCCGAGGTTGTCGATGTCGTCGATCTGGCCGCGGCCGTCCTTCAGTTCGCACATGATCTTCACGGTGCGCAGGATGTCTTCCTTGCGCAGGGTGCGGACCGTGTCGGCGACGTCTTCGCCGAGGCGCATGTTCATCTTCACGCGGCCGACGGCGGACAGGTCGTAGCGGCTTTCGTCGAAGAACAGGCCACGGAACAGCGCTTCGGCCGTTTCCGGGGTCGGCGGCTCGCCGGGGCGAATGACGCGATAGATATCGGTCAGCGCGTCTTCACGGCTGCTATTCTTGTCGACGGCCAGGGTGTTGCGAACCCATGGGCCATTCGACTGGTCGACCGCGAGGGTCGGCAGGGTGGTGATCCCGGCCTCTTCCATGGCGGCGAGGCGGGATTCGACGAGCTCCTCGCCGGCGTCGGCGTAGATCTCACCGGTCTCTTCGTTCACCAAGTCGATGGCGACGAAGCGGCCCAGCAGGTCGGCGCGGCCGACGAGCACGGTCTTGGTGTTCTCGGCGATCTTGCGGGCGGTTCGCTGCGTCAGCTTGGCGCCGGCGGCGGCGACTTCCTCACCGGTGTCGGCGTCGGTCAGCGCCTCGGCCAGGGTGATGCCACGATAGGCGTCGGGGTCGAACGGGCGGGCCCAGCCCTTGGCGGTGCGAGTGAAGGGGACCTGACCGTAGAAGAAGGTCAGCATCTCCTCCGCATCCATGCCGCGGATCTCGGGGATGTCGATCGTCTCGCCCTTGGCCAGCCGCGCCTCGCGCAGTTGCGCCGTCGCCATGCTGTCCAGCGCGTAGAGCAGCGTGGTGACCGGCAGCTTCCGCTTGCGGTCGATGCGGACGTAGACCAGGTCCTTGCTGTCGAACTCGAAGTCCAGCCAGCTGCCGCGATAGGGGATGACGCGGGCGGTGAACAGGAACTTGCCGCTGCTGTGCGTCTTGCCCTTGTCGTGATCGAAGAACACGCCGGGCGAACGGTGCATCTGGCTGACGATGACGCGCTCGGTGCCATTGATGATGAAGGTGCCGTTATCCGTCATCAGGGGCATGTCGCCCATGTAGACGGGCTGCTCCTTGATATCGCGGATGGACTTGGCGCCGGTGTCCTCGTCGAGGTCCCACACGATCAGGCGCAGGGTGACCTTCAGCGGGGCGGCGAAGGTCATGCCGCGCTGGATGCACTCCTCGACGTCGTATTTCGGCTCTTCCAGCTCGTAATCGACGAACTCAAGCCGGCCGCGGCCAGCGAAATCGTCGATCGGGAACACGGATTTGAACACTTCCTGCAGACCGGTATTGGTCCGGCTGTCGGGAAGGACGTTCATTTGCAGGAACGCCTCGTAGGACGACCGCTGCACGTCGATCAGGTTCGGCATCGGCGCTACTTCGGGAATACGGCCGAAGCTCTTGCGAATCCGCTTCTGGCTGGTGAAGGACTTCGTGATCGCGTTCATGCCAATCCTTGCATCTTGGCCGGACAACGCCCGGCGTGCCATCGTCTCCGGGCTTGCGCGCCGGTCGTCTCATTCGGCCGATCCGTGGCCGAAAACGGAGGATGGGCGGGAACCGCCGTGGATTCCCGCCCGCCCCAGTCCAGACCCTCAATCGCCGGGACGATACCCGGCGGCGAGGCGAAGAGTGCTACTTGATGTCGACTTTTGCACCCTGGTCCTCAAGCTGCTTCTTCAGCTTGGCAGCCTCATCCTTGGTCACGCCTTCCTTAACCGTCTTCGGCGCGCCCTCGACGAGGTCCTTCGCTTCCTTCAGGCCCAGCGCCGTGATCGCGCGGACTTCCTTAATCACGTTGATCTTCTTGTCGCCGGCGGCGGTCAGGATCACCGTGAATTCGGTCTGCTCCTCAACGGGGGCGGCAGCGGCGGCGCCACCACCGGCAGGGGCGGCAGCGGCCACCGGTGCGGCGGCGGAAACGCCCCACTTCTCTTCGAGCAACTTGCTCAGCTCAGCGGCTTCCAGCACGGTCAGTGCGGAGAGCTCGTCGACGATCTTGGTCAGGTCAGCCATTATGTCAAATCCCTAGATGATAGTCTGGTCGGTTCCATGCAAGCCCGGGGCAACATTCAAGTGCCTGGCGGGCCAAATTCTCGCTCGTGACTGGCTTACGCCGCCTCCGCCCCTGCCTCGTCGGGCGGCGTATCGCCGTCCTTCGTGGCATAGGCCCCGAGAACCCGCGCGAGTTGCCCGGCCGGTGCCTGCAGTACGCCTGCGATCCGTGTCGCGGGTGCTGCAAGCAGCCCCACGAGCTTGGCACGCAGCGCATCCAGGCTCGGCAGTTCGGCGAGCGCCTTGATCCCATCCGCATTCAGCGTCTGGGTGCCAAGGGCACCGCCAATCAGTACGAGCTTCTCGTTGGTTCTGGCGAACTCGACTGCAACCTTGGCCACTGCCACCGGGTCGGCCGCCCACGCAAGCGCGGTCGGTCCCTTCAGCATAGGCTTGATGCTTTCGAATCGGGTCCCATCCAGGGCGAGGGTGGCCAGCCGGTTCTTCGCGACCTTGAAGGTCGCCCCTGCCGCGCGCATCCGTGTCCGCAAAACCGTCACTTCGGCGACCGTCAACCCATCATTGCGGGTGACGACGACCATTGACGTCTGCGCGAACACGTCGGCGAGGGTAGAGACGAACTCCCGCTTCTCCGTACGGTCCAATGCCGCTCTCCGTCGGTAGCCCCGCGCGTTTGGACCGCGTGGGGCCAGGTTGCCCTTTGGGAATGCACCGCCGCAGCGAGCATCCCCGGTTCGCCTGTCCACTCAGCCGGAACCGCCAAACATCACCCGATCATTCGATCGGTGTCTGGCATTCCCGTCTCCTGCGCGCGGGCCGAGGCCCCTTAGATCCAGAAGGATACGTGCAATCTCGGACAGGTTCGGCAAGGCCGTTCGGCCCTGCCTGCCCACCGGCTGCCCCCGAGGGAGCGGCCGGCGAATTTCTGTAGCGAGTGCCTAGGTCGCCAGGCTCGACACATCGACCCGGATGCCCGGGCCCATGGTCGAAGACAGGGCGGCCTTTTGCAGATAGGTGCCCTTGGCGCCCGTCGGCTTGGCCTTCTGCACGGCGTCGACCAGGGCGCGGATGTTCTCCACCAGCTTGGCCTCGTCGAAGCTCGCCTTGCCGACGCCGGCGTGGATGATGCCGGCCTTTTCGGCACGGAACTCGACCTGGCCGGACTTGGCGGCGAGAACGGCGTCCTTGACGTTCATCGTGACGGTGCCGAGCTTGGGGTTCGGCATCAGCCCGCGTGGGCCGAGGATCTTACCCAAGCGGCCGACCAGAGCCATCATGTCGGGCGTCGCGATGCAGCGATCGAACTCGATCTCGCCGGCCTGAACCTTCTCGGCCAGGTCCTCGGCGCCAACCACGTCGGCGCCGGCTTCCAGCGCCTCGGCGGCCTTGGCCGGGCGGGCGAACACGCCGACGCGCAGCGTCTTGCCGGTGCCGTTGGGCAGGGAGACCATGCCGCGGACCATCTGGTCGGCGTGGCGCGGGTCGATGCCCAGGTTCATCGAGAACTCGACCGTCTCATCGAACTTCGCCGTGGCGTTGGTCCGGATGATCGAAATCGCCTCGGGCAGGGAATATAGCTTGGCCCGGTCGATGGTGGCGCGGGCGGCGTTCAGGCGCTTGTCGTGTGCCATGGTATCAGCCCTCCACCACGCTGAGGCCCATCGAGCGGGCGGAACCGGTCAACATGCGCACGGCGGCGTCCACGTCGTTGGCGTTCATGTCCTTCATCTTGGTCTCGGCGATTTCGCGAAGCTGCGTCATCGTCACCCGGCCGACCATGGCGCCCTTGCCCGGCGTCGTCGTGCCCTTGGTGATCCCGGCGGCCTTCTTGAGGAAGTAGGTGTTCGGCGGGGTCTTGGTGATGAACGTGAAGGTACGGTCACCGAAGGCGGTGATCACGACGGGGATCGGCATCCCCGGCTCCATCTGCTGGGTGACCGCGTTGAATTCCTTGCAGAACGCCATAATGTTCAGGCCGCGCTGACCGAGCGCCGGGCCGACTGGCGGGGATGGGTTCGCCTTACCGGCGGGGATCTGCAACTTTATGTAGCCAACGATCTTCTTCGCCAACGCCCTGGCTCCTTATAAACGCCCAGGGACCGCGGTTCAAACGGCTCCATCGACGCAACTATGCGCCCAGAGCCTCCCGCGTTCCGGATGAGGCGCGGGGTTTAAGCCCTTGATCCGACTCTGTCCAGGGGATTTTCATCAGTGATTGGCGCATGTCTGCCCATCAGGCGAGGCGGCTGAGCACGTGCTGCGCCTGGGCCGCCCGGCGGCGGTTGTAGCCGCGCCAGAGCGCACCCAAGCTGTGCCGGCGCTCCCGCGAGGGTTTCTCGGGCGCGGGGGGTGGTGGCGGCGACGCGGGATGGCCGGTCATCAGATCGGACCAGGTGAGATTGTGCTTGGCCATGTAGGCACTGGCGAGCAAGCCGGCGGCAGCCCGCTCGCTCTCGAAGGGAGAGGCGAGCCGGGCCAGGATACCTGCGAGGCGGGTGCGCTCACGCGGTGTCAGGCTATAGGCAGGACTTGCAGCGGCCAACGATACCTCCCGCATCATCAAACGGTCGCAAATTCGATCATCGTGTCCATAATTATAGACTAACGACCGGTAAACGCAATGGTGTTCGCGGGGCCGCCGCGGCTATGTCATGAGTTCGATGAGGAAGGGGCCGCTGCGGCGGTTGGCTGTCTCCAGCAATTCGGCGAAGCGCTCCATGGTGTCGGCCCGGGCACTTTCGACGCCCATGCCATCGGCGATGCTGCACCAGTTCAGGTTTGGGTTGCCGAGATCGAGCATGTCGAGCGCGGTGCGGCCGGGGTTGGCGCCGACGCCGGCCAATTCGCCGAGCAGGATGGCGTATTTGCGATTGGCGAGGATGATGGTGGTGACGTCGAGCTTCTCACGTGCCTGGGTCCACAGCGCCTGCACCGTATACATGGCCGAGCCATCGGCCTGCAGCGTGATGACGCGGCGGCCGGGCGCGCCCACGGCGGCCCCCGTTGACATGGGCAGGCCGTCGCCGATGGCGCCGCCGGTGAGGGCCAGCCAGTCGTGCGGGGCCGCGCCGCGGGTGAGCGGGAATAGGCCGCGGCCGAAGGTGACGCTCTCATCCACGATGACTGCGCCCTCGGGCATCAGGGCCGACAGGGTGTTGGCCACCGCCTCGGAGGTGATGGCGCCGGTGGCGCGTTCGCCGCGGGGGGCGGACGGGGCCACGGCGCGTTCGGCGCCGAGCGTGTCGGCCAATACAGCAAGGGCCGCCGGGCCATTCTGGTCGGGCCGGGCAAGGACGTGGACGATGCAGTCATCGGGATACATGCGGCCGGGCTTGCCGGGGTAGGCGAAGAAGCCGACGGGGGCGACGGCGCCGACGAGTATGATGTGCTTCAGACCGGAGAGGGCCTTGATGGCCTGATCCACCGGGTAGGGCACGCGCTCGATCGGCATGCGCCCGGCGCCGCGCTCGATCCGGCCGTTGGAGGTTTGCGCCATCATGCGCGCGCCGGATTTGGCGCAGATGCCGCCGGCGACGGCCAGCGAGTCTGCCCGCAGGGCGCGGCCGGACATGATGAACATCGCCGGGTCGCCGGAGCGGAGGATGCGGGCAATCGCCTCGATCGTGCCGGTGTCGGCCAGGGCGGCGGGGGGAGGCGGCAAGGGGGCGGCGACGATGCCGCCTTCGTCCCAACTGGAGTCGGATGGCAGGATGAGCGTGGCGATCTGGCCTGGGGCAGTCATTGCCGCCTGCACGGCCTGCGCGGCGTCGGCGCCGACGGTGGCGGAATTGGCGGCGGTGCGGGTCCAGCCGGAGACGGGGCGAGCCCAGCCCTCGGTATCCGCGGTAAGCGGCGCGTCGAGCGGGCGGTGGTAGGTGGCCTGGTCGCCGACGATGTTGACCATGGGGGTGCGGGCGCGGCGGGCGTTGTGCAAATTGGCCAGGCCGTTCGCGAGCCCGGGGCCGCAATGCAGCAGGGTGGCGGCCGGGCGCTCGGCCATGCGGGCGTAGCCGTCGGCGGCGCCAGTGACGACGCCCTCGAACAAGCCGAGCACGCAGCGCATCCCTGGAATGCGGTCGAGCGCCGCGACGAAGTGCATCTCGGACGTGCCAGGGTTGGCGAACACTGTGTCTACCCCGGATGCCAGCAATGTGTGCACCAGGCTCTCCGCACCGTTCATGGCGTGGTCTCTCCCCCTCGTTGCTTTGCCCGCACCCTGCCCCGCCGCACCGGGTTGCGCCAGCCCCGGCGCGCCCGCAGGATCATGCTTGTGGCTGGGAGGCGACGAAGAAGACCATGACAACGGTATTGTATCCCGAACGGATGTATCCGGACGATGTGGAGGAGCAACGCATCTTTGGCCCGGCCACGAAGGTGGTGATGCTGGACGCCGGGTCGCTGGCGGATCTGACGGACGAGCAATGCGCGTCGGCAGATGGGCTGATGCTGTTCCGGTTCTGGATCTCGGCGGAGGAGTTCAAGCGGTTTCCGAAGTTGCGGGCCGCGGTGCGGATGGGCGTGGGGTATGACCGGATCGACCGGGTTGCCGCGGCCAAGCACGGCGTGACGGTGTGCAACGTGCCGGATTACGGCACCACGGAGGTGGCGGACCATGCCATTTCGTTGGCGCTGGCGTTGTCCCGTGGGCTGATCCATCACCATGAGAAGCAGCGGGGGGCGGCGCCGGATTGGTTGCTGGTGCGGGACCCGGCGATCCGGCGGTTCGGCAGCCAGACGTTCGGCGTGTTGGGGCTGGGTCGGATCGGCACGGCGGCGGCGCTGCGGGCCAAGGCGCTGGGGTTCCGGGTGGTGTTCTACGATCCGCGGCTGCCAAATGGCAGCGAGTTGGCGGTGGGTATGACGCGGGCCCGGAGCCTCGAGGAGTTGCTGGCGCAGTCCAACATCCTGTCGGTCCATGTGCCGTTGACGCGGCATACCAAGGGGATGCTGGGGGCGGCGCAGTTTGCGGCGATGCCGAAGGGCGCGATCGTGGTGAACACGGCGCGCGGGCCGACGATGGATTTCGACGCGTTGGAGGCGGCGTTGCGCTCCGGCCATATCGCGGCTGCCGGGTTGGACGTGATGCCGGTGGAGCCGCCGGTGGACCCGATCCCCTCATTGCTGCGGGCGTATCGAGATCGGGACCCGGCGTTGGAGGGCAAGCTGATCGTGACGCCGCATTCGGCGTATTGGACGCCGGAGGCGGAGTGGGACATCCGGATCAAGTCGGCGGAGACGATGGCGGCGGCGCTGGGCAATAGCCCGCAGAACGTCATTCTCCCGGAAGACGATTAGCCGAAGCGTTGACACTCCCGAGCCTGGCGCACAGGCTCGGGATCAAAGGCTAATTCCCAGGGGGATCGGATGGACCAGTCGAACGGACACGCCAACGAAGGCGCGCGCCGCCTACGCAGCCGCCGGTGGTTCGACGATGCGCACAACCCCGGGATGACGGCGCTGTACCTCGAGCGGTACATGAATTTCGGGATCACGCGGGAGGAGTTGACCGGCGGCAAGCCGATCATCGGGATCGCGCAGACCGGCAGCGATCTGTCCCCCTGCAACCGGCACCATGTGGAATTGGCGAAGCGCACGCGGGACGGGATTCGCGACGCGGGGGGCATTCCGATGGAATTCCCGATGCATCCGATCCAGGAAACCGGGAAGCGGCCGACCGCGGCGCTGGACCGGAACCTGGCGTATCTCGGTTTGGTGGAGGTGTTGCACGGCTATCCGCTGGATGGCGTGGTGCTGACGACCGGGTGCGACAAGACGACGCCGGCCTGCCTGATGGGAGCGGCGACGGTGAACATCCCGGCCATCGTGCTGTCTGGCGGGCCGATGCTGGATGGATGGTGGAAGGGGCGGCTGTCCGGGTCCGGCACGATCGTGTGGGAGGCGCGCAAGCTGCTGGCGGAGGGGGAGATCGACTACCAGCAGTTCATGGACATGGTGGCGAGTTCGGCGCCCTCGCCGGGTCATTGCAATACGATGGGCACGGCGACCAGCATGAACAGCCTGGCGGAGGCGCTGGGGATGTCGCTGCCGGGCTGCGCCGCGATCCCGGCGCCGTATCGGGAGCGGTCATGGATGGCGTATGAGACCGGGCGGCGGATTGTGGCGATGGTGCATGAAAATCTGCGGCCGTCGGACATCATGACGCAGCACGCGTTCGAGAATGCGGTGGTTGCGGCAGCGGCGCTGGGCGCCAGCAGCAACTGCCCGATCCATATGGTGGCAATCGCGCGGCACATGGGCGTCGAGCACAATCTGGACGATTGGCAGCGGCTGGGGGCGGAGATTCCGCTGCTGGTGGATTGCCAGCCGGCGGGGCGGTTCCTGGGCGAGGGATTTCATCGCGCCGGCGGCGTGCCCGGCGTGATGCGGGAGTTGCTGGCGGCGGGCAAGCTGCATGGCGAGGTGCGCACCGTGACCGGGCGAACGCTGGCGGAGGATCTGGCGGGGGTCGAGGCGGCCGATCGCGAGGTGATCCGCAGCTACGATGCGCCAATGATGTCGCATGCCGGGTATGTGGTGATGAGCGGGAATTTGTTCGAGTCCGCCGTGATGAAGACCAGCGTGATCGACCCGGCGTTCCGTGCGCGCTTCCTGTCCGATCCGGCGCATCCGAACGTGTTCGAGGGCAAGTGCGTGGTGTTCGAGGGGCCGGAGGATTACCACGAGCGCATCGAGGACCCGGATTTGGGGGTGGACGAGCACTCGCTGCTGATCATCCGCAATTGCGGGCCGATCGGGTATCCCGGCGGGGCGGAGGTGGTGAACATGCAGCCACCGGCGGCCCTGCTGAAGCGCGGGATCGACACGTTGCCGACGATGGGGGATGGGCGGCAATCCGGCACCAGCGGCAGTCCGTCCATCCTGAACGTGTCGCCCGAGGCGGCGGTGGGCGGCGGGTTGGCGCTGCTGCGCACCGGCGACCCGATCCGGATCGATCTGAACACGCGCAAGGTGGACGTGCTGATCCCGGAGGCGGAATTGACGGCGCGGCGTGCCGCCTGGACGCCGCCGAAGCTGGATAACAAGACGCCGTGGGAGGAGATCTATCGTTCCATGGTGGGGCAGCAGGGCACAGGGGCGTGTCTGGAAACGGCGACGCTATACCTGGACATCATCGAGACACGCGGCGAGTCGCGACACAACCACTGAGCCGCTGCAACCACGATCAGGAGAGACCGAATGAGCCGCCTTGCGGGGAAAACCGCCTTCGTTACCGCTGCCGCGCAGGGGATCGGCCGGGCCACGGCGCTGGCCTTCGCCGCCGAGGGGGCGAAGGTGATCGCGACGGATCTGAACGAGGCAAAGCTGGCCGATCTTGCCACCGACCAGATCAAGGTGTTCCGGATGGACGCGACCAACGCCGCCGATATCGCCAAGGTGGCGAGCGAGGTCGGGCGGGTGGACGTGCTGTTCAACTGCGCCGGGTTCGTCCACCAGGGCAGCATCCTGGATGCGACGGAGGAGGAGTGGGATTTCGCCTTTGCGCTGAACGTGCGGTCGATGTTCCACACGATCCGGGCGTTCCTTCCGGCGATGCTAACGGAGGGTGGTGGGTCGATCATCAACATCTCGTCCGGCGCGTCATCCATCAAGGGGGCGCCGCTGCGGTTCATCTACGGGACGACGAAGGCCGCAGTGATCGGGCTGACCAAGTCGGTCGCGGCGGATACGGTGGCGCGCGGCGTGCGGTGCAACGCGATCTGCCCGGGGACGGTGCAGACGCCGAGCCTGGACGACCGGATTGCCGCCAATGCCGCTGCGGCGGGCGGGATGGAGCAGGCGCGCACCGCCTTCGTCGCGCGCCAGGCGATGGGCCGGCTGGGGACGCCGGAGGAGATCGCGGCGTTGGCGGTGTATCTCGCCAGCGACGAATCCCGCTTCGTCACCGGGCAGGCCATGGTCATCGATGGCGGCTGGACTTTGTAATCACTAGGTTTGTTGGGGAAAGACACGAACATGAAGTTGCTCCGAGTTGGCGCGCCCGGCGCCGAGAAGCCGGCCATTTTGGCCGCAGACGGCACCACACGGGATCTGTCGGCGCATATCGGCGACATCGACGGGGCGGCGCTATCGCCGGCTGGGTTGGCGAAGATTGCGGCGCTCGACATCAACAGCCTGCCAGTGGTGGCGGGGACGCCGCGCATCGGCTCGTGCGTGGTGCGGCCGATGAACTTCATCTGCATCGGGCTGAACTACGCCGATCACGCCGCGGAAACGGGTGCGGCGATCCCGAAGGAACCGATCGTGTTCCTGAAGTCGCTGGGCGCGTTTAGCGGCCCGAATGACGACGTGATGATCCCGCGCGGGTCCAAGAAGACCGATTGGGAGGTCGAATTGGGCATCGTGATCGGCAGCAAGGCGTCCTACGTGACGGAAGACAAGGCCCTGGATTACGTCGCCGGGTATTGCGTGGTGAATGACGTCAGCGAGCGGGAATTCCAGGCCGAGCGCGGCGGCACCTGGGACAAGGGCAAGGGCTGCGACACGTTCGGCCCCACCGGCCCGTGGATGGTGACGAAGGACGAGGTCCCGGATCCTCAGAATCTGTCGCTGTGGTGCGAGGTGGACGGCAAGAAAATGCAGAACGGCAGCACGAAGACGATGATCTTCGGCGTGAAGCATGTGGTTAGCTACGTCAGCCATTTCATGACGTTGCACCCCGGCGACATCATCGCCACCGGCACGCCGCCGGGTGTGGGGCTGGGCATCAAGCCGGAGCCGATCTTTTTGAAGGTCGGCCAGGTGATGCGGTTGGGCGTGCAGGGGCTGGGTGAGCAGCAGCAGAAGCTGGTGGCGGCGTAAGCGGCAAGAAAATCCGCCCCTCCCCCTGGGAGAGGGGCGGCTGACCGGCTAAGGCAGCCGGCATGAATGACTTCTGGTTGACGTTCCACCTCGTCCGTGCGGACGTCGTCTTCTCCGTCGGGCTGGTCGTGGCGGCCTGCGTCACCTGGCACGTGCTGTTGCGCAAGCGGGAGGTCGCGTCCGCCGTTGGGTGGATCGGGCTGGCGTGGTTCGCCCCGATCACCGGCGCGCTGGTGTATTTCGTATTCGGCGTGAATCGCGTGCAGCGCCGGGCAAGGCGGCTGCGATCTACCATTCGCCGTGGTGGCGGGCGCAGCGCCTGGCCCTCCCCCGGGGATGACGACCATCTGGATCCGCTGGAGCGAGGGATCGGCCGGATTACCGCACGGCCGACACTGCCGGGCAACGCGTTGCAGATCCTGCACGATGGCGATCAAGGCTATCCGCTGATGCTGGAGGCGATTGGGCAGGCGACGCGGACGGTGGGCTTGTCGTCCTACATTTTCCATCTGGACCAATGGGGGACGAAGTTCGTCGATGCGCTAGCCGCGGCGAAGGATCGCGGGGTCGAGGTGCGGGTGCTGATCGACGGGATCGGCGGCGGCTGGCTGCGCTCGCCGGTTTATCGCGCGCTGGCAGCGAAGGGGGTCACGGCGGCGCGCTTCCTGCACTCGCCCCTGCCCTGGCGCATGCCGTTCCTGAACCTGCGGTCGCACAAGAAGATTCTGGTGGTGGATGGGCGCATCGGGTTCACTGGCGGGCTGAACATCGCCGATGAGAACGTGATGGCGACCAATCCGAAGACCCCGGTGCAGGACACGCATTTCCGCATCGACGGACCGGTGGTGTGCCAGTTGACGGAGGCGTTTCTGCAAGATTGGTCGTTCGCCACGGACGAGGATCTGGATGGCGATGCCTGGTTTCCGGATATCGATGGGCCGGGCGATGCGCCGGCCCGCATCATCGATTCGGGGCCGGACGAGGACATCGAGAAGATCGAGTTCGCGGTGTTGCAGGCCGTCGCCTGCGCACGCACCAGCATCGCGATCATGACGCCGTATTTCCTGCCGGATGAGCGGCTGATGACCGCGCTGTCCCTCGCCTCGATCCGCGGCGTGTCGGTGGATATCGTGATCCCCGAGATCAGCGACCATCGGTTCATCGATTGGGCGACCTGGGCGAATGTCGGACCGTTGCTGAGCGACGGCGCCCGCATCTGGCGTTGTCCGCCGCCGTTCCGGCATTCCAAGGTGATGGTGGTGGATGGCGAGTGGTCGATGGTCGGGAGCTGCAATTGGGACATGCGCTCCTTTCGGTTGAACTTCGAATTATGTCTGGAGGTCTATAGCAACGCGTTTGCGGAGACGCTGAGCGCGTTGATGCAAAGCAACCGCGGCAAGTCGCTCACCCAGGCGGATCTGGACGGACGCACGCTGCCGGCGCGGCTACGCGATGCGGGCGTGCGGCTGATGCTTCCGTACCTCTGAGGCCTCGGCGACAGAAAGGCGCATCGTGATCGGCCGATGGTCCGATGCACCGCGGGGCAGCACGGCGGCGCCCTCGCAATGCATGCCGCGCACGACGCAGCGATCCAGCCGCAGGGGCAGCACGTCGCTCATGCGATGGGTGGCGCGGCGGGGGCCGACGTCGCGGAAGCCGGGGAGCAGCACTGGGCCGACCAGGTTGTAGTCGCCGATGACGGCGGCGTTGTGCGGCAGGCGGGCGGCGATGCGGCGCAGCTGCCGGCGATTGAGGATCTGGCCGTGTGATAAATGCACGTTGGCGATGGTGAAGCCGCCGAGATCGATGATCTGGGCGACGCGATGCACCATCGTGCCGGAGGGCAGCGGCATGCTGACGGGTTCGTTGGGCAGCGCGTGGGGCATCCAGACCGCCAGGCCGTGCACCCGGCCGGGAAGCGGGATGCGGTGATAGCCACCACCGACCCGCTGCGGCAGCGGGTCGATGTCATGCGTGGCCTCTTGCATGAGCAGGATATCCGGCTGCTCCCGTTCGATCAGGTCGACCACTTCCGAAAGGCTTGCACCCACGAGGCGGAGAAGGTTCCAGCTAATGAGCTTCACGGGAGCGGCCGACCTGTCCGTAGACTAGCGGCGATGCGGGGGAACGTACCGGCGGTGATACGGGCGATGATAGACGCGGTGCGGCGGCGGGCGGTGATAGCCCTCACGCGGCTGAGCGGAAGCGGTGGTCACGCCGGTCAGCGACACCAATCCGACCGTGAGCGCCACGGCGGCAAGCTTAAGCAGATGATTCATGGGGAGACCTTGTTCGGTGGCGACCGCAGACTAGACGTCTGACGGTTCAAGTAGTTCGTGCCGTATCCGCTTCATCATGTCTACAAAGGTTGGCTCGGAATAGCCGGGATGAGCGTGCTGAGTCGTTTCTTCGAACCCGAACCCGCAAAAAAGCCTCCGGTTCCCTGTCATCGCCAGCCGGGTCGATAGCCAGAGATGAGGCAGGCCGCGCCGAGTCGCTTCGGATTGCGCCGCAGCCAGCATGCGGTTGGCGAGGCCTTGGCGTCGATGCGCCGGGTCGACGGCGACGCGGCTGATGTAGAGGCCGCCATCTTTTTCCGACCACAACAGGCCGGCGATGTCGGGGGCTGTGGTGACGCCGCCGCCGCCGGCTGCGAGGTGGGCGCGGATGTCGTCGCCGGTGACGCGCAGGGCGGAGGGCGCCGGGTCGACCTGCCAGGCGGCGAAGGCGCGGCGGACGAGGGCGGCGTAGGCGTCGGCGTCGGTGGGGAGGAGTGGGCGCACGCTACATGGTGGCGCCGATGACCCAGGGGGCGAATTCGGGGCCGCCGGCGTCGAAGGCCTCGCTCTTGGATTTCTCGCCACTGGCCACGCGCAGCATGCTGTCGAAGATGCGGGCGCCGCAATCCTGCAGGGTTTCCTCGCCGTCCAAGATGGTGCCGCAGTTGATGTCCATGTCGTCCACCATGCGGGTGTACATGGGGGTGTTGGTGGCGAGCTTGATGGACGGCGAGGGTTTGCAGCCGAAGACGCTGCCGCGGCCGGTGGTGAAGCAGACGAGGTTGGCGCCGCCCGCGACCTGCCCCGTGGCGGCGACGGGGTCGTAGCCCGGCGTGTCCATGAAGACGAAGCCCTTGGCGGTGACCGGTTCGGCGTAGCGGTAAACCTCCACCAGGTCGGTGCTGCCGGCCTTGGCCATGGCGCCGAGGGATTTTTCCAGGATTGTGGTGAGGCCGCCGGCCTTGTTGCCGGGGGACGGGTTGGCGTTCATCTCGGCGCCTTCGCGGGCGGTGTACTCCTCCCACCAGCGCATGAGGCCGACGAGTTTCTCGCCGACTTCGCGGGAGCGGGCGCGCCGGGTGAGGAGGTGTTCGGCGCCATAGGTCTCAGGCGTTTCGGAAAGGATGACGGTGCCGCCCTGGGCCACGAGGAGGTCGCTCGCGATGCCGAGGGCGGGGTTGGCGGAGACGCCGGAATAGCCGTCGCTGCCGCCGCATTGCAGGGCGACGGTCAGTTCGCTGGCGGGACAGGGTTCGCGGTGGATGGCGTTGGCCTCGGCGAGGACCTCGCGGACGAAGGCGACGGCGGCTTCGACGGTTTTGCGAGTGCCGCCCATGGTTTGGATGTCCATGTTGCGGACACGCTCGGCCAGGCCGATCTCGGTCATCATGGAGCCGAGTTGGTTGACCTCGCAACCGAGGCCGAGGACGACGACGTGGCTGAAGTTTACGTGGCGGGCGTAGCCGCCGAGGGTGCGGCGGAGCAGGCGCAGGGGCTCGCCGTCGGTCATGCCGCAGCCGGTCTTGTGCGTGAGGGCGATGACGCCGTCGACGTTGGGATAATCGGAGAGCGGGTCGGCGCCGGTGAACGGGTTGCGGCGGAACTGGTCGGCCACCAGCCCGGCGACGTGGGCGGAGCAGTTCACGCTGGTGAGGATGCCGATGTAGTTGCGGGTGGCGATGCGGCCATCCGGGCGGCGGATGCCCATGAAGGAGCGGGCCTGGTTGGCGTGGGGGGTGGGCTTGCTGTCGACGCCCCAGGCGTAGTCGTGGTCGTAATCGCCCATGCCGATATTGTGGGTGTGGACGTGGGTGCCGGCGGCGATCGGTTGGGTGGCGATGCCGATCACCTGGCCGTAGCGACGGACCGCCTCCCCCATCGCGTGGGCGCGAACCGCGGCTTTGTGGCCGGCGGGAATGCGCTCGGTGGTCAGCACCCCCGGGGCGATCTCCACCCCGGTTTGCAGGGTGGAGCGGGCGATGACGACGCCGTCGCTGTCGTTGAGGCGGATGAAGGCGCTCAACTGGCACGGACCTCCGACAGGGCGGCGCGGGCGGCGCCGAGCATGAGGCCGCTGTCGTTGTTGATGGTGACCAGCTTGAAGCCCATGCCGATGGCCTTCTTGGCGTAGGCGGCGCTGCCGCAATGGACGCCGGCGGACAGGCCGCGCTTGGCGGTCTCCTTCAGCACCTTGTCGTAGATCTTGAGAATCTCCGGCTCCTCGCGGTCGAGGATGGGGATGAGGCCCATGGAGAAGCCGAGATCGGACGGGCCGATATAGACGGCGTCGATGCCGGGGACGTCCAGGATCGCCTCGAGATTGGCGACCGCTTCGGCGGTTTCGATCATGGGGAGGCAGAGGACTTCGTCGTTCGCGGTCTTCTGGTAGCCGGTGCTGACGCCGTAGATGCCGGCACGGATCGGACCGTTGGAGCGGGCGCCCATCGGGGGATATTTGCAGTAGGACACGAAGGCTTTCGCCTCGGCCACCGTGTTGACCATGGGGCAGATGACGCCGTAGGCGCCGCCATCCAGGACCTTGCCGATGATGCCGGGCTCGTTCCAGGGGACGCGCACCATGGGGAGGACAGGGTGTGCCTGCATGGCTTGGAAGCAGGTGACCATGGAGAGGTAATCCTGCACGCCGTGCTGCAGGTCCACCGTTACGCTGTCCCAGCCTGCCTGGGCCATGACTTCGGCGGAGAACCCGTTCGGGATGGCCAGCCAGCCGTTCACCGCCGGCTTACCGGCAGCCCAAAGTTGCTTGATCTTGTTGTTGGCCATGTCTGCGAACGCTCCCGCTGATTTTGGCAAACGCTAGGCCTGGCGGGGCGGGGGGTCAAACCGCCGCGGCGGGTTTCGGCCGAATTCGTGGCGAGCCAGGCCGCCTAGCCCGGACCGTCGCCAGGGGCTAAACTGGCCTTGTCAGGAGAACGAAGATGTCACGACCTGTGGACGCCGTCATGGCCCAGGCCAAGGAATTTCTCGGCGAGCGGATGAGCACCAACGCCGCGCTGCGCGAACAGCACAGCCATGGCGAGGACACCAACCCGCCGGTGATGCCGGATGGCGTGGCCTTCATCGAGACGACGGAGGAGGCGTCCAAGCTGCTGGCGCTGTGCCACGCGCATCGGATCCCGGTGGTCCCGTTTGGCGCCGGGACGTCGCTGGAGGGGCATGTGACGCCGGTGCGGGGCGGCATCAGCCTGGATCTGGCGCGGATGAATGCGGTGCTGGCGGTGAACGGGCCGGACATGGATTGCCGGGTGCAGGCGGGGGTGACCCGGCAGCAGTTGAACGCGCATCTTCGGGACCAGGGGCTGTTCTTCCCGGTGGACCCGGGTAGCGAGTGCACCATCGGCGGCATGTGCGCGACCCGGGCCAGCGGCACCAACGCGGTGCGTTACGGCACAATCCGCGACAACGTATTGGGGCTGACCGTGGTGATGGCGGATGGCCGGGTCGTGAACACCGGAGGGCGGGTGCGCAAATCCGCCAACGGGTATGACCTGACGCGGCTGTTCATCGGGTCCGAAGGCACGCTGGGTGTGATGACCGAGATCCAGTTGCGGCTGCAAGGCATTCCGGAGGCGCAATCCGCCGCCGTGTGCCAGTTCGAGACGCTGGCGGGCGCTGTGGAATCCGTCATTACGATCCTGGCGGCTGGTATTCCAGTGGCGCGGATCGAGTTGCTGGACGAGGTGCAGATGGCCGCCAGCATCGCCTTCTCGAAGCTGGAGGGGCTGCAGGCGGTGCCGACCCTGTTCTTCGAGTTCGACGGCACGACCGCCGGGGTGAAGGAACAGGCGGAGCTGGCGCAGGAGATCGCGGCGGATAACGGGGCGAGCGGGTTCCGCTGGGCCACCGATTCCGGGGCGCGCAACAAGCTGTGGCAGGCGCGGCACGATGCCTATTGGGCCGCACTGGCGTCGCGACCCGGGTGCAAGGGTGTGGCGACGGACGCCATCGTGCCGATCAGCCGGCTGGCGGAGCTGATCCTAGGGGCCAAGGCCGATATCGAGGCGTCCGGCCTGTCGGCGCCGATCGTTGGGCATGTGGGGGATGGGAATTTCCACACCGTGATCCTGGTGCCGCAGGAGGAAGGCGGGCTGGAGCGGGTTTGGGCGCTGGACCGCAAGATCGTGGCCCGTGCGCTGGCCCTGGAAGGCAGTTGCAGCGGGGAGCACGGGATCGGCATCGGCAAGCGTGAGTTCCTGGAGCAGGAAGTCGGCGATGGGCCGCTGGCGGTGATGCGCTCCGTCAAGGCGGCGCTGGACCCGCATGGCATCTTAAATCCGGGCAAGCTGTTCCTGAACTGATGCGCGACCCGGCCAGCGTCACCAAGAACCTCGGCACCGAGCCGGATATCCATCGTACGGCGAGCGTGCGGGATACCCAGTTCGGCATCTACTGCGAGGTGGGTGCGCGGACGAAGGTGGCGGAGTGTTCGTTCGGGGATTTCTCGTATGTCGTGAACGACAGCGACATCATCTACACCGATGTCGGCAAGTTCTGTTCGATCGCCGCGCACACCCGCATCAACCCGGGCAACCACCCGGTCGAGCGGGTGGCGATGAACCATTTCACCTATCGCAGCAGCGCCTACGACCTCGGTGAGGATGACCCGGCGTTCTTCGACTGGCGCCGGTCGTTCCGCTGCCGGCTGGGGCATGACGTGTGGATCGGGCATGGGGCGGTGGTGCTGCCGGGCGTGAGCATGGGCAACGGCGCGGTGGCAGGGTCCGGGGCGATCGTGACCAAGGACGTCCCGGCCTGGAGCATCGTCGTCGGCAACCCGGCGCGGGTGCTGCGGTCGCGATTTTCGGACCGGATTGTCGAGGCGCTGGAGCAGATCGCGTGGTGGGATTGGGACCGCGACCGGTTACGCGCGGCGATGGGCGATTTCCGAGGATTATCGGCCGAGGCGTTCGTGGAGAAATACGGCGCCCCTTAAAGCGGCTTGAGTCCAGCCTCGATCGCGGCGCGACGGGGTTCCAGGAAGGGCGGCAAAGCGAGCTTGCTGCCCAGTTGATCGGCTGGCTCGTCGGCGGTGAAGCCGGGGCCGTCGGTCGCGATCTCGCACAGGATGCCGCCGGGTTCGCGGGCATATAGGCTGCGGAAATAGAACCGGTCCACTGGCCCGCTGAACCGCACGCCCAGGCGGCGCAACCGGTCCACCCATTCATCGTAGGCTGCATCGGGAATGCGGAATGCGACGTGGTGCACGCCGCCGGCGCCTTGTCTGGCGGCAGGCAGCTTGGGTTCGACCCGCACGTGCAACTCCGCGGTAGGACCGCCCTGCCCCATCGCGAAGACCGTGGTGGTGCCACCATCCGCCGCCAGGAAATCGCGGTCGCGGCGCATGCCGAGGATGTCCACGAGGAAGGTTTCGGTCGGCGCCATCTCCCGGATGCAAATGGTGATCGGGCCGAGCCCGCGGATTTGGTAGGCAGCGGGCACCGGGCTGCCCGACCAGGGGCGCGCGTCGCCGATGCCGCCATCGTCCAATAGGAGTAGGCGCTGGCCCTCGGCATCCTGCAGTGCCAGGCCGTCGCGGCCATCCTCGCGCACCTGGCGGGTGGGGATGCCGGCGGTGGCGAAGCGGCCGAGCCACCAACTCAGCGCCTCCCCGCTGGCGACGCGCAGGGCGGTGCGCACGACGCTGCCGGTGCCGCGGCGTTCGGGGGCGGTAGGCCAGTCGAAGAACGTCAGATCGGTGCCCGGGCGGCCCTCGGCATCGGCGTAGAACAGGTGGTAGGCAGTGGTGTCGTCCTGGTTCACCGTCTTCTTCACCAGGCGCATGCCCAGCATACCGGTGTAGAAGGCGTGATTGCCCGAGGCGTCGGACGAAATCGCGGTCAGATGGTGGATGCCGCTCAACTGCATGACGCTTGTTCCTTTGGCCGCTAGCCGGGAGCCGCTCGATGGCGTGCGCTAGGGTTTTGCCCAGGAATTGCCCCAGCCGTTTACGACGGTTTAACCGCTCGGCGTCAAGTTGGCCTCATCAACGAGGCGAGTTGCATGTCCGCCCACCTTGCCGAAAAGCCCTCCAAGCCGGTGCAGAGCCAAAAAGACCGCTTCCTCGCTTTCGCATTCGCGGCGGCGGATTTGCTGGTCGAGGCGACTGCTGACGGCACGATCTGCTTCGCAGCAGGTGCGTTCAAGGCGCGATTCGGTGCGGCGCCGGAGCAATTTACCGGGCGGCACCTGCATCGCCTATTCGCCCCGGCCGACAAGGCAACACTGGATCTGGCGCTGTACACGACTGCCTTGCGCGGCCGTTTGCCCCCGCTGGTGCTGCGCCTGTCCGATGCCGCGGCCACGCCGATGGTGATATCCGGGCTGGCGATGCCGTCATCCTCCGGCCGGTTGTGTTTCACGATTGGCCGCCTGCCCAGCCTGCCGGGACCGGTCGCGGCGATGACGATGGGCGCGAATGTTCCGAATTCGTTTACCCGATTGGCCGAAGAACGGTTGCGCAGCGAGGACGGCGGCGCCGTCAGCCTGCTCGAAGTCGAAGGGTGGTCTACCGCGCGGGAATCCCTCCCGGTCGACGCACAACGCACATTGCAAACGGAGATCGTCGAGGTGCTAGGTCGATTGGGCGGTCCCGGCAGCATTGCGGGAGAGATCTCGTCTGGGCGCTATGGGATCCTGGCCGATTCGGCGCCGGACCTGTCCGCCGTTGCAGCCGAGTTGGAGATTCTGTTGCGGGCGCACCCGGCGACGGCGCGCACGCAGGTGCAGGGCACCGGTTTGGGGCTGGAACGAAATGGGTTGACCGGGCCGCAGGCTGCCCGGGCCCTGCGGTTCGCGCTGGCCCGCTTCGCCGATGGCGGGACGAAAGCGACGTCGGAGGCCGGGTTCGCCAACGGGCTGGCCGAGTTCATCGCCAGCGCGCAATTGCGGGCGCGCACGGTGCGCACCGCCCTGGCGGAAAACCGGTTCCGCCTGGCATTCCAGCCGGTGGTCAATCTGAACAGCCGGAGCGTGCATCATTACGAGGCGCTGCTGCGGCCGATCTTCACGCCGGGCAACAGCATCCAGACCACGCAGGATTTCGTCACATTCGCCGAGTCGGTAGGCCTGTCGGAGGAGTTGGACTGGGCGGTCATGCAACAGGGCGTCGCCGCACAGGTCGGTTCCTCCGGCAGTTCCATCGCCGTCAACGTGTCTGGCCTGTCGATGCAGAGCCCGGGGTTTCGCGAGAAGGTGACCGAGTTGTTACGGACGAGCGTGGCGCCCGGGAAGATCCTGATCGAGCTGACGGAAACCGCGGATATCGAGGACATTGCCAGCGCGTCCTCGTTCATCGACGAATTGCGCTCGATCGGGACGCCGGTGTGCATCGACGATTTCGGCGCCGGGTCGGCGGCGTTCAAGTATTTGAAGGAATTCCGGGTCGATTATGTGAAGCTGGACGGCGCGTATGTTCGTGGCGCGCTGCAGAATGCGCGAGAGCATGGCTTCCTGCTGTCGATGATCGAACTGGCGAATTTCGTCGGCGCCAAAGTGATCGCCGAGACGATCGAGCAGGATGACGAGGCCAAGATGATGACCGATCTGGGCGTCGAGTACGGCCAGGGTTGGTTGTTCGGGAAGCCGGGGCAACTGCCAGGCACCTGAGAGACCATTCGCGAACGGTCTCTTCGAGGCCCACGCAACATCAGGGTGCATGCGCCAAGAGGGGGCGGAGGATCTCGGTTACGCCGTTGATCAGGATTTGCACGCCGATGCAGAGCTGGAAGAAGGCGGAGAGACGGGTGATCGCTCGGCTGGCGACCTGGCCGAACAGGCGGGATAGTTGGTCGGATGCGCTGTAGAGCGCCCATACCAGCGCCGCGACCGCGAGGGCGGCCACCGACATGCCGATGAAGAATGGGATGAGCGCGATGCCGGTTGCCGGGTGGGCGGAGCCGAGCGCCACGGCGACCGAGATCGTGCCGGGTCCGGTGGTGAATGGCAGGGTCAGCGGATAGAACGCGACGTCGTCCTGGCCGGCGGCGGCATCCACTTGCTCGGCCTTGCGGGCCTCGCGGCGTTCGGGGGCGTTCAGCGAACTCCAGGCGTAGAGGGCGAGGATGATGCCGCCGGCGCAGCGCAGGGCTGGCAGGGTGATGCCGAAGAAGGCCAGGACGTAGGAGCCGGCCCAGAGCGCGACCAACATGACGCCGGCGGAGTATGCCCCGACCCGGCGGGCCAGGCGCACCCGTTCCTCGTGCGAGCGGTCGACCGTGCGAGTGCGGAAGATGAAGGCGCCGCTGACCGGGTTGACGATGGAAAACAGCGCGGGAAAGCCCAGCAGGAAGGCCGCGAAAGCTGCGTTCATGCTGGGAGAACCAGGTTCTAGGTCAGCGTTCGGCGAAGGCCTTTTCGATGACGAAGTCGCCGGGGTGACTGCTGTTGCCCTCGGTAAAGCCGCGTTCCAGCAGCATGGCCTTCAGATCGTCCAGCATGTGCTGGCTGCCGCAAATCATCACGCGGTCCTCCGCCGGGTCGAGCGGGGGGAGCCCGGTGTCGGCGAACAGCTTGCCGCTGGTGATGAGGTCGGTGATGCGGCCCTCGTGCTTGAAGGGTTCGCGGGTGACGCTCGGGTAATAGATCAGCTTGGAACTGACGTCCTCGCCGAGGAATTCGTGGTTGGGCAGGTGGTCGGTCAGGTGCTCGGCATAGGCGAGTTCGGCGGCGCGGCGGCAGGTGTGGGTGATTACGACGTGGTCGAACCGGGCGTAGACCTCGGGGTCGGCGGCCAGGCTGAGAAAGGGGGCGAGCCCGGTGCCGGTCGCGATCATGTAGAGGGCGCGGCCGGGGCGCAGATTGTCGAGCAGCAGGGTGCCGACGGGCTTGCGGCCGACGAGCACCTTGTCGCCCACCTGGACGTGCTGCAGGCGGGAGGTGAGCGGGCCGTCCGGCACCTTGATGCTGAGGAATTCCAGGGTTTCGGAATGGTTCGGGCTGGCGACGCTGTAGGCGCGGAGCAGCGGTTTGCCGTCCACGATGAGGCCGATCATGACGAACTGGCCGTTCTCGAAGCGGAAGCTGGGGTCGCGGGTCATCACCAGGCTGAACAACCGGTCGGTCCAGTGATGGACGGACAGCACAGTCTGTTCGGACAGATTGCCGGGGATCTTCACCGCCGGGGCCTCGGGTGCGATCACCCCCAGGTCTTCCTGCATCGTATTCTCCTTAGCTCGGCGCGGTTCCTATCGCGCGCGCCGGCTGGGGGCAAATGATTCAGTGCGCTAGCACCTCTGCGTAGCGTTTGGCGGATGCCTCCCAGCCAAGTTCGGCGGCCATGCCGACGCGTTGGGCCTGGGTCCAGGCGGGTTGGTCCTGCCAGAGGCCGAGGGCGCGTTGGAGGGCGCGAGTGAGGCCGGCCTGGGTGGGGTCGGCGACGATGCCGTTGGCGACGCCGGCGCGCAGGGCGGCCTCGTTGGCGTCGACGATGGAGTCTGCCAGGCCGCCGACTCGGCTGACGACGGGGAGCGCGCCGTAGCGCATGGCCATCATCTGGGTGAGGCCACATGGCTCGAACCGGCTGGGCACCAGGAGGGCGTTCACGCCGGCGACGAGTTGATGGGAGAGCGCCTCGTCATAGCCGATGGTGGTTGCGACCTGGCCGGGATGGGCGGCGGCTGCGGTGCGGAAGGCGTCTTCGAACCCACGATCGCCGCTGCCGAGCACGGCGAGCTGGGCGCCGCCCTCCAGCAGGGTGGGCAGGGTGTCGAGGACGAGGTCCATGCCCTTCTGGCCGGTGAGGCGGCTGACGATGCCGAACAGGGGGGCGGCGGCGTCGGTGGCCAGGCCGAGGCGGGTTTGCAGGGCGGCTTTGCACTTTGTCTTGCCGCGGAGGTGGCCCTTGCGGAAGCGGGCGGGGAGCGCCGGGTCGGACCAGGGGTCCCAGACGGTTTCGTCCAGGCCGTTGAGGATGCCGTGCAGCACGGCGTGGCGGGTGCGGAGCAGGCCGTCGAAGCCGCAGCCGAATTCGGGGGTCTGGATTTCGGCGGCGTAGGTGGGGCTGACGGTGGTGATGGCGTCGGCGTAGTAGAGCCCGGCCTTCATGTAGCCGATGGCGTTATAGAACTCGACACCGTCGGTGCCGAGGGAGTCGGGTGGGAGGCCAAGGTCGCGCCAGAGGGCCATGGGGACCTGGCCGGTGAAGGCGAGGTTGTGGATGGTCATGACCGTGCGGGGGCGGGCGCCGCCGGCCAGCGCCAGGTAGGCGGGGGCGAGCCCGGTTTGCCAATCGTGGCAGTTGACGGCGCCGGGTATCCAGCCGGGCACGGCGCCCAGGCCGATGTCGGCGGCCACGCGGGATAGGGCGGCGAAGCGTTGCGGGTTGTCGGGCCAGTCGCGGCCATCCGGGCCCATGTAGGGGTTGCCGGGGCGGTCGAAGAGATGCGGAGCATCCAGCACGAAGAGGTCGAGCCCGGCGGCCTTGCCGGCCAGCACGCGGGCGGAGCCACCATGCAGGGTGGGAAGCGCGTAAACCGGCTCCGCATCGGTGAGGGCGGCGAGGATGGCGGGGTAGCCGGGGACGAGGGTGCGAACTTCGAGGCCTTGCTTGGCCAGCACCCGCGGCAGCGCGCCCATGACGTCGGCGAGACCGCCGGTTTTCACCAGCGGGAATATCTCGCTGGCCGTGGCAAGAACCTTCATACAGTCATTTAACCTGCTAGTTTGTCGATCATCGGCTGGGTGATGAGGCAGACGCCTTTCGGCGAGACACGGAAGCGTGTGGCGTCCAGCGCCGGATCTTCCCCGACCACCAGGCCCTCGGGGATACGGACACCGCGATCCACCACCACGTTGGTGAGGCGGGCGCCGCGGCCGACGTCGACATAGGGCATCAGCACTGCGCCCTGCAACTCACCAAAGCTGTGGACGTGGACGCCGGTGAACAGCAGCGAGCGGCCGACTTTGCTGCCGGACACGATGCATCCGCCGGAGACCATCGAGTCGACCGCCGAGCCGCGCCGGCCATCGTCGTTGTGGACGAATTTGGCGGGGGGCGTGATCTCCCCATAGGTCCAGATTGGCCAATCGTTGTCGTAGAGGTCCAGCGCGGGGACCACGTCCGTCAGGTCCACATTGGCGGCCCAGTAGGCGTCCACGGTGCCCACGTCGCGCCAATACGTCTCCGATTCGTGGGTGGAGCGCACGCAGGAGCGGGAGAAGCGGTGGGCCACGGCGGTGCCGTGCTTGACGATGTAGGGGATGATGTCGTGGCCGAAATCATGGGCGGAGTTCGGGTCGGCGGCATCGCGGCGCAGTTGGTCGAACAGGAAATGCGTCTCGAACACGTAGATGCCCATGGAGGCCAGCGCCATGTCCGGCCGGTCCGGCATGCCTGGGGGGTCGGCTGGCTTTTCCAGAAAGGCGATCAACCGGTCCTCCGCGTCGACGTGCATGACGCCGAAGCCGGACGCGTCCATCCGTGGGACCTCGATACAGCCGATGGTGACGTCTGCGCCGGACTGGACGTGCTGTTGCAGCATCGGCTCGTAGTCCATTTTGTAGACGTGGTCGCCGGCGAGCAGAACGATATGCTGGGGTGCATAGCTTTCGATGATGTCGATGTTCTGGTAGACGGCGTCTGCCGTGCCTGCATACCACGCCGTTTCGCTGATACGTTGGCTGGCGGGAAGTATGTCGAAGCTTTCGTTGCGCTCCGGGCGGAAGAAATTCCAGCCGCGCTGTAAATGACGTATTAATGAGTGTGCTTTGTACTGCGTTGCAACGCCAATACGACGTATCCCGGAGTTCAGGGCATTGGACAACGCAAAATCGATGATGCGGGACTTGCCGCCGAAATACACTGCCGGCTTGGCCCGGGTGTCGGTGAGTTCGTGGAGCCGCGACCCCCGTCCGCCTGCGAGGACGTACGCCATGGCATGCCGCGACAGGGGCGCGTTAGACGTAGCGATGGCTGGCATGTTCGCTCTGTTCCGGGCGTTGGCCCGGTGGCGTGCCGGGCTGATTCGTGAACAGAGTATGGCCGCTTGCGTAACCGGGCAATGGTCTAAGCGATTGGCGGTCCTCGCAGTCGGGATGCCGCTGATGCACTTAGCGCCTTTGGCCCAACAGGTTAGCTGGGATTGTGGGCCGGGCTATCACAAGCCCTTGTTTGGGCGCTGTGTGCCGGATTCGGGCGTGGCGTTGGTGCAGCGGAGCCGGTACGCCGCCGACCACTTCACGCGGCCGCAGAGGCGGTTGCCGGCGCCGATCCGCTCGATGGGTCCGTGGGGGCCGCGCGTGCGCTACTGATACATTCCGTCGCATCCACGCCTTCAAGCTGCCCTCGTGCCGTGGTGATGTGCAGTCGTTGCATCAACCAAGAGGAGTATCGGTATGAGGAACCTCGCTTTGGCGGCCGTGATCGCCGTGTCTGCTATGGCTGCTGGCGGCGCGGCACGAGCGATGCCGGGCCTGCAGATGAGCACGCCGGATAGTGGCATCGTCCAAGTTGCAGAGGGGTGTGGGCCGCGCTTCCACCGAACGCCGTTCGGACGTTGCGTTCCGAATTATTACCGGGGGCCGGTGCGCCGGTTTTGCCCGCCGGGCACTCATCTGGGCCGTTTTGGAGCCTGCCGCCGCAATTTCTGATCGAGCCATAGGCTGCCGGGCCGAACCTGCGGGTTTGCCCGGCGGCCGTCAGGCTTCCACCGCGGTCGATAGCGCATCGCGGGCGTTGCGCCGGATGACCTGCGGGGGCTGTCCGAACGCTCGGAGAAAGGCACGGCGCATCCGGTTGCGGTCTGCAAACCCGGTTTGATCGGCAACCACGTCGATCGGATGCCGGCTGCGCTCCATCATCAGACGCGCAGCCTCCACCCGAAGGTTTTCGATGGCTTTGGCCGGGGACTGCCCTGTTTCGGCGTGGAACACACGGCTGAATTGCCGGGGGCTCAGGCACGCGGCCTCTGCCAGGTCGTCGACGGTCAGCGGACGATGAAGGTTCTGCTTGGCATAGGTCAGGGCAGATTGGACGCGATCCGACTTCGCTTCGAGATCCAGCAAGGTGGAAAACTGCGACTGGCCGCCTGCCCGGCGATGGTAGAGGACGAGCTTCCTGGCTATCGCCTGAACGACCTCTTGACCGAGGTCGGCCTCGATGAGGGCGAGCGCCAGGTCGATGCCGGCGCTCATGCCGGCGGAGGTCCAGATCGGGCCGTCATTGACGAAGATACGATCCATCTCGGCGGTGCATTTCGGAAACTGCGTCTGCAATTCGCGCGCGTGCATCCAGTGCGTCGTGACGCGGCGCCCGTCGAGCAGACCAGCCTCGCCGAGGACGAACGCCCCCGTGCAAATCGCGGCTACCCGGCGTGCGTGCCTCGATGCCTGCTGCAGGAGGGCGACGAGGCCGGACGTCGACGGGTGGACGAATGTTCCGCCGCCGATGATCAGGGTGTCGAATACCGTCCCATCGAACGCCTCCGTCGCCACGGTCATGCCAGCCGAGGTGCGGATCGGGCCGCCATGTTCGGAGAGGAAATGAAGGTCGTAGCAGGCGTGGTCGCCCATGAGATTGGCAAGCTCGAAGGCGGGGATTGCGGCCAATCCCATGATCGAGACGCCCGGATAGCTGACAAAGCCGACCCGCTGCATGCCCAGATGCCCCATGCGTCCTAAAGAGACGCATCTATGACATTCACGCCATAGCCGGTCAACGCTAGGTTCCGCTCATCGAAACAGGCCGCAGACACGCAGACGGTGGAACAGATCACCGGCGTGAGCGGCACATGGAGCAATCGGACGATGAGCATTCAATCCTCCCAAGGCGTTGCCGTTGTTACGGGAGCGTCGAGCGGTATCGGCGCGGTCTATGCCGACCGCCTGGCGAAGCGCGGCTACGACCTCGTGCTGGTCGCCCGCAACGAGGAGCGGCTGCGGGCACTGGCCGCCCGCCTGGCGCATGAGACGGGGCGATCGGTCGAACCGTTCAAGGCCGACCTTGGCCGCAAGGATGACCTTGCCCGGCTGGAGGCGCGGCTACGGGACGATGCGGGCATCACCATGCTCGTCAACAACGCGGGCATCGGATCCGTCGCGTCGATCGAGACGGCGAACGTGGACGAGATGGAGGCCATGATCTTCCTCAACATCACGGCGCTGACGCGGCTGACCTACGCGGTCGCGCCGGCCTTCGTGGCGCGCGGGTCGGGGACGATCATCAACATCTCCTCGGTCGTTGGGATCGCGGCCGAGATGTTGAACGGTGTCTATAGTGCCTCGAAATCCTACGTCCTCAGCTTCGGCCACTCGCTGCAGAAGGATCTGGCCGAGAAGGGCGTGCGCATCCAAACCGTGTTGCCCGGCGCGACGGCAACCGAGTTCTGGGACGTCGCGGGCTATGCGGCGCAGAAAACCGCGTCGATCACCATGTCGGCCACCGACCTGGTCGATGCCGCATTGGCGGGTCTCGATCAAGGCGAACTCGTCACCATCCCCGGCCTGCAGGAAAGCGAGGATTGGACCCGCTGGGAGGCGGACCGGCGTGCGCTCGGCCCGAGATTCGGCAACGCCAAGCCCTCGCCACGCTACGGGCTGGCGACGGCCTGAACCGAGCAGCCATCATCCAAGGAGCACCGGGGCCGAAGACTGAGGAGGAGCCTTTACGAACGAGGCTCACCTATTGCTTGAAACGCCGGCTGCCCGTGTGGTCTTGGTGGAGATCCATGCACCCCGCCCCTCCCCGTTCCGACGAGACTGCACGCGGCCCAGCGCCGTTTCGGGATGCCTTGGCCGAATTGGTGCAGGTCGGGATGCAGATTGCCCGGCTGGTGGGGCATGCGGCCGAGGCCGAGATGGCCGAGGCCGAAGCGGCGGCGAGCGCTGTCGTGGCAAGCGGGGTTCCGCCGGTGGCGACCTCGCTGGCCGAGGCGATCGAGGCGGACCGGGCTGCTGCCGCTGCCGCGGAAGCCCGGCGGAGCGTGGTGGCGCGGACCGAGATCATCGCTGCCGCGTTTACGCAGGTTTCCCGGGCGGTCCGCCGAACGGTGTGGTTGGCCGAAAAGCTGGATCGGGGCTGGGCACGGCCGGGTGGGGCGGATGACCGTCGGGCGATGGCGCGGCGGCAGATCGCTCGCACGGTGAGCGACGTCATTGCGCGTGACGCCGATCGCGCGGACGCGGAACGGCTGACCGAGGCGTTACAGGACCGGCTGGACTCGCTGGACACCGTGGACGACATCGGCGGACGGGCGACCGAGGCGATCATTCGCGATATTTGCCGCGATCTCGGCCTCGACCCGGCGCCGATCTTGTCCAAGGTCCGCGGGTTATCCAAAGATTCGGACCAGCCGGCGGAGGAAACCGCGGGTGGCGTGATCGAAGGTGTTGGGCGGGCTAGCCGCCCGCCATCGTCATTCCGTCGATCCGCACCGTTGGCGCGTCCACCGCCCGGCGAAAGCGCAGGTCGTTCGCCGGGGTCAGATTGAGGAACATCTCCTTCAGATTGCTGGCGATGGTGATTTCGGCCACCGGCTCGGCCAGCGCACCGTTGCGGATCATGAATCCGGCGGCGCCGCGGCTGTAATCGCCGGTCAGCCCATTTATGCCCTGGCCCATCAATTCGGTGATGTACAGCCCCTCGGTGATGTCGGCCATCAGGTCGGCCGGGGTCAGCTTGCCGGCGGAGAGGAAGGCGTTGGTGAGACCGGGCGAACCCTTCGCCTGCAGCCCGAGTTGGCGTGCGGCGCGGCTGTCCATCAGCCAGGTTGTGAGCACGCCGTCGTCGATCAGCACCGTGTTGGCACTTGGGATGCCCTCGCCATCGAACGGGCGGGAGCGCGGGCCACGCAGGCGGCGGGGTTCGTCGGTGATCCGGATGCCGCGGGCGAAGATCTGCTTGCCCAGGCTGTCCTTCAGGAAGGTGGTGCCGCGCGCGACCGAACTGCCGCTGACGGCGCCTGCCAGATGGCCGATGAGCCCGCCGGCAACGCGTGGGTCGAACAGCACGGGCAGCTTGGCCGTGGCAGGCCGTGTCGGGTTCAGCCGGGCGATGGCGCGGTGGGCGGCGCTGGTGCCGATGGCCACCGGGTCGTCGAGGTCGGACAGGAAGGTGGCGGAGTGGTAGTCGTAATCCCGCTGCATCCCGACGCCTTCGCCGGCCAGCGCGGTGGCGCTGACCGAGTGGCTGGTGCGGGCGTAGCCGCCGAGGAAGCCCGCGGACGTCGCGAGCAGGAATTCGTAGCGGCCGTAGCCCGCCTCCCCGCCTTCGGAATTGGTGATGCCGGGCACGGCGCGGGCGGCGTCCTCGGCCAAGGCGGCGCGGACGGTGAGCGCTTCGACCGTCGGCTCGGTGAGGTCGGCGAGTTCCAGCGGGCCGGCGTCCACCGTCTGGGCGTTGTCGGCCAGGCCGCCATAGGGGTCTTCCGGGACGACCTTGGCCATTGCCACCGCGCGTTCCGCCAGGGCAGCGAAGCCCGAGGCGGCGATTTCGGTGGTGGAAACGGAGGCGCTGCGCTTGCCGACGAACACCGTCAGCTCCAGCCCACGCCGCTCCGAGCGCTCCAGATGCTCGGTCTGGCCGAGGCGGCGGGAGATGGAGAGCGAGGTGGAGCCGGAGACGGCGGCCTCGGCGGTGTCGGCACCGGCTTGGCGGGCGCGGTCCAACAGGGCGGTGAGGAGGTCGAGCTGGCTCATGCGGCCAACCGGTCCGCGATGTCGACGAGATGCGGCACGTGATCGGTCGGGCCGAGGGCCGCCAGGGTCGGCCGGCCACGGAAGATGCGGGAGGCGGCGCGGCGGATGTCGGCCAGGGTGACGGCCTCGATCTTGGCGACGGTTTCGGCGACGGGGACGATGCGGCCGAAGACCTGGATCTGCCGGGCCAGTTGCTCGCACCGGCTGCCGGTGGATTCGAGCGACATCAGCAGCCCGGCCTTGGTCTGAGCGCGGGCGCGGCGCAGTTCGTCCTCGTTGGCATCCACCTGAACCCGGCGCAGTTCTTCGAGCGTGACGGGGACCAGTTCCTTCGCCTCCTCCTCGCCGGTGCCGGCGTAGATGCCGAACAGGCCGCCATCGAGGGCGGGGGCGGTGAAGGAGTAGATGGAGTAGACCAGGCCGCGGCGCTCGCGGATCTCCTGGAACAACCGGGACGACATGCCGCCGCCCAGCAGGGTCGACATCAGCATCGAGGGATAGAAGTCGGGGTCGTTATAGGCCATGGCCGGGAAGCCCAGCACGATGTGGACCTGGTCGAGGTCGCGGCCCTCGCGGAACTCGCCGCCGCCGTAGAGGCCGGGAACCGCCTTTGGCGGGGTGGATTGGGGCAGGTCGGCAAAATGCTCGGTGATCAGGGCCAGGGTGCGGTCATGGTCGAGGTTGCCGGCGGCGGCGACCACGGTGTTGCCCGTGGTGTAGTGGCGGCGCATGTAGCCGGTCAGCACGTCCCGCTTCATGTCCTTGATGCCGGCCTCGCGTCCCAGCGTGGGGCGACCCATCGGCTGGTCCGGGTAGGCGGTTTCCTGGAAATGGTCGAACACGATGTCGTCGGGCGTGTCGTTGGCCTGGCCGATCTCCTGCAGGATGACGCCGCGCTCACGCTCCAACTCCTCGGGCGCGAAGGTGCTGTGGGTCAAGATGTCGCCGATGATGTCGGCGCCGAGGGCCAGGTCCTCCTTCAGCAGCTTGACGTAATAGGCGGTCTGCTCGCGCGCGGTGTAGGCGTTGATGTGGCCGCCCACATCCTCCACCGCTTCGGCGATGGCGGTGGCGGTGCGCCGCTCGGTGCCCTTGAACGCCATGTGCTCGAGGAAATGGCTGGCACCGTTCTCCGCCTCCGTCTCGTTGCGCGTGCCGGCGCCTACGTAGGCACCCAGCGAGACGGTTTCGACCCGGTCCATCTGCTCGGTCACCACCGTCAGTCCGGACGGCAGGGTGGAGACTCGGATGCTCATGCGGCGTTCCTGTATGCGAAAGCCCGAACCTGCGCCTCGATGGCATCGAGGTCGTTGGGGGCGGTGGTGAAGTGTTCCGGCCTCTCATATAGGTCGGCCAAGTGCTTTGGCAGCGGCGGGCGACGGCCGGTCGCCTGTTCCATGGCGTCGGGGAACTTGGCCGGGTGGGCGGTGGCCGCGGCGATGGTGGGCGTGTGATGGGTGCAGGGCAACGCCCGGGCGGCGGCGATGCCGATGGCGGAGTGCGGATCGGCCAGGTAGCCGCATTCCCTATCCAGCCGGCGGATTTCGGCCAGGGTGCCCTCGTCGTCCAGGCGGAAGCCGTGCATCAGCGTGGTGGCGCGCTGCCACGCGGTGTGCGGCACCTCCATCCGCCCGGTGCTGCGGAAGCCGGTCATGGCGGCGGCGGTGGCGGCCGGGTCGCGGTCCAGCAGTTCGAACAACAGACGCTCGAAATTGGAGCTGACCTGGATGTCCATCGAGGGGGACAGGCTCGGCTCCACCGGCGCCATGCTCATGTCGTTGCCGGCCAGAAAGCGGGAGAGGATGTCGTTGCGGTTGCTGGCGACGACCAGGCGGGCGACAGGCAGGCCCATGCGGCGGGCGGCCCAGGCGGCGAGGACGTTGCCGAAATTGCCGGTGGGGACGCTGAACGCCACCTCCCGCTCCGGCGCGCCCAGGGCCAGGGCGGCGTGGATATAGTAGGGAATCTGGGCGGCGATGCGGGCCCAGTTGATGGAGTTGACGGCGGACAGGTGCATGTCGGTGCGGAAGGCAGTGTCGGCGAACATGGCCTTCACCAGGTCCTGGCAATCGTCGAAGGTGCCATCCACGGCGATGTTGGCGACGTTGGCGGCGTTCACGGTGGTCATCTGCCGCCGTTGCACCTCGCTGGTGCGGCCGGCGGGGTGGAGGATGGCGATGTCGACGCGGCTGCGGTCGCGGCAGGCCTCGATCGCGGCGGACCCGGTGTCGCCGCTGGTGGCGCCGACGATGGTGACCCGCTCGTTGCGCGCGGTCAGCACATGGTCGAACAGGCGGCCGAGCACCTGCATCGCCATGTCCTTGAACGCCAGGGTGGGGCCGTGAAACAGCTCCATCGACCAGAGCGTGGTGTCGAGCTGGACCAGGGGGACGACCGCCGGGTGGGCGAAGTTGGCATAGGCGTCGCGGCAGATGGTTTGCAGCTTGGCGAAGGGGACGGCGTCACCGATGAAGGGCTGCATCACCCGCGCCGCGAGCTCGGGATACGGCAGGCCACGCAGGGCGCGCAGATCGGCATGGGAGAGGGTGGGCCAGGTCTCGGGCATGAACAGCCCACCGTCCTCGGCCAATCCGGCGAGCAGCACGCCGGCAAAATCACGTGCGGGCGCCTGCCCGCGGGTGGAGATGTAACGCATCCGGCCACGATAGGCGCAGACCGCCGCCAGGGCGAGAGCCGGGTTGGCGAGAGCCGGGTTGGCAAGAGGCGGGTTGGCGAGAGGCGAGTTGGCGGGGGAGGTGGGGGCAGGCTGGGCCTATTGGGTGAAATGCCCGGAGGTCTGCAGCACCGTGGCCAGCATCGCGTTCAGCTGGGTATCGATGTCGGCGGAGTTGGAGGCAACGAAGGCGTAGTTGGTGGCGCTGGCGCAGGCGGTCATCGCCTGCTGGATCTGGTCCGGCGTGCCCATGCTTTGATATTGCCAGACATTGCTCATGTAGAAGGGGTTGGTCGGCAGCGGCAGATAGGGCGTGTACAGCGTCAGGATGATGACGCCGTTATTCTTCAGCGCCTGGCAGTCGGTGGGGCTGATGGGTCCGATGACGCGGGCGCTGCCGCTCATCTGGTCGACCAGGCCGTCCGAAACGATGAACAGGTATTTCTGCGATTTCGCCTGGGTGCTGCCGTCCCCGGAGGCGGTCGTCGTCGCGGCCAGGCTGCTCATCGCGGCGGAGAAATAGGTTTCGGGGCAGTTGGACGTGCACATGTTGACGTCGGGCGAGATCGACGCGAGTGCGGTGCTGGCGCCCGAGATGCTGGAACTCATGGAGTAGATCGTGCTGAACGCCTGCGCGAAGGTCGACAGCCCCAGCCGGAAGGTGCCGTATTTATTCGCCGCGGCAATATTGGTGATCAGGTTGCCAACGGCGGATCGCAGCACGTCCAATCGCAAGGTCACCCCGCCGAGTTGGGCCAGCGCCAGGTAGTCGGTGCCTGCGGTGTTCCAGTGGCAGGCGAAGGCGCATTGCTGCCCGGCATTGTCGGGCACGACCTCGTTCTTGGCCGCCTTGAACGCGGTGGTAAGCGCCTGCAGGTTGGAAATGTCGCTGGCGGTGGCCGCAATGAGCATCGAGGCGGAGGTGTCCATGAGCACCTGAATGTCGACATACGGATTGACCGACATGCTGGCGGACGAAACACCGGACAGCGGGATCGTCTTCATTCCAACGACTGCACCAAGTGCGGTGGTGTAGACGGCGCTGTAGGTGACGTTCGACGTGAATTGGGTGCCAGTTTGGGTGACGGTGATGACCGGGGTGCCGAACACGACGCTGGAGATGGTGCCCGCCTGCGCGACAAACCGGCTTTTCGCCGCCGCCGTGGCCGTGGCAACTGCCGTGCTGGAGCCGGCCTGATATTGGTTCGAGGCCACCGTCGTCGCCAGCAACGCCGCCGAGTCGGCCGCGGCATCCAGCGTGGCATGGGCCGAGGTGGCAGCGCCGACATCCACCGCCAGCGCGGCAAACCCGATCAATGGCACGGCAATCAGCGCAGTGACGATCGCTACGTTGCCACGACGATCCCGCCGGGGGACGCAGGCGCCCCAACGCGGCCAGCGCATCAGGAGCCCACCAGCGGGCAGATCACGTTCGGACCAACATACCCTGGCACCAGCGTGATCGCGTTGTTGACCCGGGGGGACACGTAGGCCGAGCGTTGCATGGTGAAACTACCTACAAAGACGCTGGTGAAAAGTGGGACGTAGACCTGCGAGATGTCCGCCACGAGCACCGCAGTCGCACCGAACGCGCTGGCCGGCAGCGCGGTGAGGCTGGGGTTGGAGCCATCGGGCTGGGAGGCGACGGCACCGCATGCCCGCAGCGTCGGCTGGCCGGACGGGTTGGCGACGCTCCATGCCACAGCCGCGGTATAGGTGCAGCCGGTGGTGCAGCCCTTGGGCGTCGGGGTGAAATTCACCTCGGACAGGGTGATGGCAAAGCTGCCGTTGACGCTGAGTTGGTTGGCGAGCCAGAGCGGGAAGACCGCGAATGGCGCGGTGGTGGCTGCGAAGGCCTGCTGGCCCGTCAGAGTGCTCAGGCTTGCGGTGGCCACGGCCTCGGTGGAGGCGATGGTGGCGACGGAGGCAGCGGCGACGGTGAGCCGGCGACCCATGATGAAGGCGCGGGACAGATCCACCATCGCCAGCAGCACCAGCACCAGCACCGGCGCCACGAGGGCGAATTCCAACCCGGCCAGTGCTCGGCGGCTGCGCCATAGCTTCAGCATCCGGCGACCCCTGTGATGGCAATGCCGGCCGGGTTCTCGTTCGCGAAGGCGGCGGCGGATACGATGTTCTGGCCGGAGGAGGCCGGGCTGGGCGGCAGGGCGATCAGCATGAAGCTCGCCCAGACGGGGGCTTGGTAGGTGGCCCGCGCATACATGAGCGTGCCCGCCTGCCCTGTGCAGAAGGAGGTGGAGGTCGAGTTGCTGTTGACCGTGACGAAATTGGTCCAGTAGTCGGTGACTGGCTGAACGGAGATGGTCAGCCCGGCGCAGGACGCGAAACCGGAGAAGATCGGGCACATCGTGTTGGCCACGTAGGTCGCGGGCGCGGTGCCGGTGGGGACCTTGCCAAGTTGGACCTGCCGCACTGCCTGTTGCAGGGAATAGTCCAGCACGAATTGCAGATAGTAGACGTAGGCGAACGAAATGCTGCCGATGATCAGCATCACCAGCGGCAGCGAGACCAAGGCGAACTCCAGCGCCGTGGCGCCTTGTCGGGCTGCCAGCAGGAGCCGCAGAGGCGGCAATGGGCGTGGCCGTTGGGCAGGGGGGTTACGTGTCATTGCGGCAACGAGTGTGCCGCAGCCGGGTTAACGCCAGGTTGCTAGGTTAAGACCGGGGCCGCGCGCCGGACGGAAGATTAAGACAGGTAGCGCGAGGTGAGGTGAGCCTCGAAATCTGCCGGGTCCAGCGGCTTGCCGGTGGCTGCGCGCAGCAAGTCGTTGAAACCCAACCGGCTACCTTGGCTGTGCACATTGGCGCGCAGCCACATTAGCAGCGGCGCGTGCTCCCCCCGGGCGAGTGCAGCATCCAATTCCGGTGTGGCCCGGCGTGCGGCGGTCATCAGCTGCGCCGCCGCCATGGCGCCCAGCGTGTAGGAAGGGAAGTAGCCGAAGCCCCCGTCGTACCAGTGGATGTCCTGCAAGCAGCCCTTCGCATCGTCCGGCGGGGTGATGCCAAGCAGCGACTGCATGCCCTCGTTCCAGGCGGCGGGAATGCCGGGGACCTCCAGCTCGCCAGTGATCAATGCCTGCTCCAGCCGGAAGCGCAGGATGACGTGCGCCGGGTAGGTCATTTCGTCGGCCTCGACGCGGATGAAGCCGGGTTGCACGCGGCGCCATAGCCGGGCGAGGTTTTCAGGGGCGTAGGGCGCGGCGTCACCACCGAATTCGGCATGGAGTTCGGGGCCTAGCCAGGAGAGATAGGCGTCCGACCGGCAGGCCTGCATTTCCATGATCAGCGATTGGCTCTCATGCGCGCCCATCCCGGCCGCCTCGCCCACGGGCTGGCGGGCGTAGGCGGTGGGCAGACCGCGCTCATACAGTGCGTGCCCGGTTTCGTGCAGGACGCCCATGATGGCCTGTGCCGGGTCCGCCTCATCGTAGCGCGTGGTGATGCGGATGTCGGTGGGGGTGCCGCCGCAGAATGGGTGGGTGGAGCGGTCCAGCCTGGCATGGGTGAACTCCAGCCCGGCGCGTTGCGACAGGCGGCGGCACAGTGCCTCCTGCACGTCGGCGGGAAATTTGCCGGTCAGCTTCAGGGGCGCGGGGGAGCGGGCCTGGACCTCCTGCGCCTCCGGCAGGGCGTGGTGGAGAAAGACTTCGTATTGGCTGAAGACTGGCGACACGTCGGCGGCGGTGATGCCGGGCTGGTAGCCGTCCATCAGCGCATCGTAGGGCGACAGGCCGAGGGCCGGCGCCATGGCGGCGGCGGCGTGGCGTGTGAGGCGGACGACCTCCGTCAGATGCGGGGCGACCAGGGCGAAATTGGCGGATCGCCGTGCCTCCCGCCACACCGTCTCGCAGGCGGCGTTGGCGCGGGCGGTCGCCTCCACCAGGTCGGATGGGATGGCGGTGGCTCGGGTATAGGCGTGGCGCATCAGGCGCAGATTGGCCTTCCGCCACGAATCGTCCGCCGGCGCCTCCGCCTCGGCCAGGTCGTCCCCCACGGAGGCGGCGGTGAGTTGGCCGTGCGCCAGCCCCGCGAGCACGGCCAGTTGGTCGCCTCGGGCGGCGGCCCCGCCCTCCGGCATGACGGCGGCGGCGTCCCAGCCGAGCATGGAGGCCGCCTCGTTGAGCGTCGCGATGCGGGTGAAGCGGTCGCGCAGGCGGTCATAGGCGAGGCTGGAGGAGGCGTTCATGGACGAAAGACCTTGCGGGCGTAGACACCGAACACGACCAACAGCGATGCCGCCAGGCCGAACCAGGTGAGCGCGTAGTTGAGATGATCGTTGGGTGGCCGCGGCAGGGCGGTCGCTGGCTCCGGCATGCCGCCGGTTCCCATGGCGATGAGGGTGAATGGCGCGACCCGCAAAAGGCCGAGACCGGCGCCGATCTTCGCCGGATCCAGCGTGTAGTATCGCCGCGCCACTGGGTCATCCGTCAGGCTGAATGCGCCCGGCGCATCCGGCGCGCGGACGTAGCCCGTGATGGTGGCATCTCCGGCGGGCGCGCCCAATTGGCCGTCCGGCACCCAGCCGCGATCGATCAGGATCGGGTCCTGCCCCGGTCGTTCCAGCGGTTCGATGAGTTGCGCGCCCATGGCGGTGCCCCCAGGCACGTCGCGCACGTCGGCGCCATACAGCGCGTGCACGTCGCCGCGCAGGTGGCCGGTGACGCTCACCTTGGTGAAGGGCAGCGGGTGAGCGGGCAGCGGGACGGGGGCCGATGCCTCCGCCCGGTCGATCTCCGCCAGGATGCCGAGCTTCCACTGCAGGCGCTGCAATTGCCACACACCCAGGCTTAGCAGCACGGCGAGCATGACCAGCGTGGCCATGGCCGGCACCAGCAGCGTGCGGGCACGGCTGCGGGGCAAGGCGGCGGAGGCGCTCATTCCGCGCCCATCTCGCCGGGGCGGTTACGGAATTGCTGCGCCACCAGAAAGGCTTTGAACGGCCGCATCAGCAGGATGGTGAACGGGATCGCCAGCACGGGCCACAGGATTACGTGCACCCATAGCGGCGGGTTGAAGTGGAATTCCACGTAGAAGGCCAGGACCACAAGCACCGCCCCCTCGATGAGGATGAGGAAGGCGGCTGCCCCGTCCCCGGTGTCCGCCGCGGCCAGATTCAACTCGCAGACCGGGCAGCGCTCCCGAACGGTGAGCACGCTGGTGAAGATGCTGGCCTGCCCGCAGCGCGGACAGCGACAGAGCAGCGCAGTGCGGAGTAGGCCGAGTGGATCGGGGCCCGCCACGCTACTCCGCGACCGTAACGCCGGCGCCCCACCAGTACACGGCCACGAACAGGAACAGCCACACCACGTCGACGAAATGCCAATACCAGGCCGCGGCTTCGAACCCGAAATGCCGTTGAGGGGTGAACTCGCCACCCTTCGCCCGGAACCAACAGACAATCAGGAAGCAGGTACCGACGATGACATGGAAGCCGTGGAAGCCGGTGGCCAGGAAGAACACCGCCGGGTAGACGCCGCCGCCGGAGAACTTGAAGGGCGCGTCGGAATATTCCAGCGCCTGAAAGCCGGTGAAGGACATGCCAAGCAGCACCGTCAGCCCCAGTGCCATGATCAGGTGCTTACGGTCATTTTCGATGAGCGCGTGATGCGCCCAGGTCACGGTGCAGCCAGACAGCAGCAGGATCATCGTGTTGAGGAACGGCAGGTGGAAGGGGTCGAACGTCTCGATCCCCGCGGGCGGCCATATTGCGGGGCCGGTCGCGTCCAACACATGCTCGGGGAACAGGGCGAAATGGAAGAACGCCCAAAAGAAGCCAACGAAGAACATGACCTCGCTGGTGATGAACAGCATCATCCCGTAGCGCAGGCCCAGGCGAACCACGGCGCTGTGGAGGCCGGGGGTGCCGCTTTCCTTCAGCACGTCACGCCACCACATGAACATGGTGCCCAGCACGACCAGCAGGCCGAGCGTCAACCACGTGAAGCTGCCGAAATGGGCGGCATGGATGATGCCGATCACCGTCAGCCCGGCACCGACCGCCCCCGTCAGTGGCCAGGGACTTGGGTTCACCAGGTGATAGGGCTGCTTCAACCCGGACGAGGCGATTGGCGCGGCGACGGCGTGCGTGTCCATGAACGGCCCTATCGTGTTGGTCGGCTTATTACGGTCAGGATAGATTGTGCTGCACGGTGCGTCATCCCCCGGTCGCGCCTGGTTCTAGGACGCGTGGGATGCCTGTGTTGCCCGTGTGGGGCCCTGCCTTGGCCAACGCGCCGACCTTCGCCGCCTCCTCCAGGGAGGGGAAGAAGGTGTAGGACAGGGTTATCGTATGGATGTTCTTGGTATCGGGATCATCGAGGATCGCCGGGTCGACCCAGAAGGTGACGGGAAACTGCACTTTCTCCCCGGCACCGAGCGTCTGCGATGTGAAGCAGAAGCATTCCGTTTTGTGGAAATACCGGCCGACCACGTCGGGCGTGACGTTATACAGCGCGTGCCCGGTGATCGTGTGGTCGGACAGGTTCTTGCCGTCGTAGAAGGCCAGTTGCTCCTCACCCAGCTTCATCGTCACGTGGCTTGCCTCGGGTGCAAAGGCCCAGGGTAGCTGCGGGCTGGTGTCGGCGTTCATCGCGATGGTGATCGAGTGTGTGCTTTCTGCGGTCGGCGCCTGGGGCCCGATTTGCGGGGTGCCGTTATAGCCGGTCGCCGCGCAAAACATGCGGTAGAGCGGCACCGAGGCGAAGGCCAGCCCCACCATGCCCGCCACCACCACGCCCAGCCCGGCGCCGAACAGCCCGTTGCGCGTCATGATCCCCCGGCGAGTTTCACGATCGAGATCGCGTAGAACAAGGCGACCACAGCCAACAGCACGACCAGAAGCGCGACGTTGCGTCCCTTTTGGCGGCGGCGAAGCTCGACAGCCTGTTCGGGGGTGAGCGGCGGGGGAAAGTCATCAGCCAAGGAAATGATCGACCGCGACCGCCGCAAACAAGATCGCCAAATAAGCGAGCGAGTAGCGGAAGGCTGCCCGTGCCGGTGCGTCGTTGGTAAGGCTGATGCCCGTCTCGTCCTGCCGATCCATCCAGACCCGCAGCGCGCTGAAGATAAACCCGGCGCCTAGCACCGCCGCCGTCAGCCCATAGACCGGGCCAGCATAGCCCAGCAGCCAGGGCAGAAGCGACACCGGCGTCAGCACCAACGTGTAAAGCAGGATCTGCGTCCGGGTGTGCCGCGCGCCGGCGACCACGGGCAGCATTGGCACCCCGGCGCGGCCGTAATCCTTGCAGGCGTACAGCGCCAGCGACCAGAAGTGCGGCGGTGTCCACAGAAACACGATGGCGAACAGCAGCGCTGGCATTGCAGTCACGTCGCCGGTAACGGCGGCCCACCCAATGATCGGGGGGAACGCCCCCGCAGCACCGCCAATGACGATGTTCTGCGGGGTGCGGCGCTTTAGCCACATCGTGTAGACGAAAACGTAGAACCCGATCGACAGGGCCAGCCAGGCCGCCGCGACCAGGTTGGTCGCCAGCGCCATCACAAGGACGGAGGCTACGGCCAGTACGACACCAAAGGCCAATGCCTCGCCGGGTTCGATCTTGCCAGTGGGGATCGGGCGCCGGCTGGTGCGCACCATGATGGCGTCGATGTCGCGATCGTACCACATGTTGATCGCGCCGGCTGCGCCCGCGGCCACCGCGATGCACAGCACGGTGGTGACGGCCAGCACCGGGTTCAGGTGCCCCGGCGCCACCAGCATGCCAACGATCCCGGTCACAACGACCAGTGTCACGACACGCGGCTTCAGCAAAGCGAGCCAGTCCCGCCATTCCGCCCCCATCGCAAAAGGGGCGGCTACTGTCAGATTGGTGGCGTCACTCATCGAACGCGGGGCAACTCTTCAAAGGTGTGGAACGGCGGCGGGGAGGAAACAGTCCACTCCAGCGTGGTGGCACCCTCGCCCCAGTAATTATCCGCCAGCTTGACTTTGGAGGTGAAGGTCTTGAACAGCACCACCAGAAAGATCAGCACCGACAGACCGCCGATATAGGAGCCGAACGAGGCGACGCCATTCCAACCGGCGAAGGCGTTGGGATAGTCGGGATACCGGCGCGGCATGCCGTTCAGGCCTAGGAAGTGCATCGGGAAGAACGTCAGATTCACACCGATGAAGGTAACCCAGAAATGGATCTTGCCAAGCGTCTCCGGGTATTGGTGCCCGCTCATCTTGCCGATCCAGTAGTAGAACCCGGCGAAGATCGAGAATACGGCGCCGAGTGACAGCACATAGTGAAAGTGCGCAACGACATAGTAGCTGTTGTGCAGGATCTGGTCGATGCCGGCGTTGGACAGCACCACGCCGGTCACGCCGCCGACGGTGAACAGGAAGATGAAGCCCACTGCCCACAGCATGGGCACATTCATGTCGATCGAGCCGCCCCACATCGTGGCGATCCAGGAGAAGATCTTGATGCCGGTCGGCACCGCGATGATCATCGTGGCCGCCATGAAGTAGGCCCGGGTGTCGACGCTGATGCCGGAGACAAACATGTGGTGCGCCCACACGACGAACCCGACCACGCCGATCGCCACCATCGCATACGCCATGCCCAGGTAGCCGAACACCGGCTTCTTGGAGAAGGTCGAGATGATGTGGCTGATCATGCCGAAGCCCGGCAGGATCATGATGTACACCTCGGGGTGGCCAAAGAACCAGAACAGGTGCTGGAACAGCAGTGGGTCGCCACCACCCTTCGGGTCGAAGAACGAGGTGCCGAAGTTACGGTCGGTGATCAGCATCGTGATCGCACCGGCCAACACCGGGATCGCCAGCAGTAGCAGGAAGGCGGTCACCAGCATCGACCACACGAACAGCGGCATCTTGTGCAGCGTCATGCCTGGCGTGCGCATGTTGAAGATGGTGGTGATGAAGTTGATCGCGCCCAGCAGTGATGAAATACCGGCCAAGTGCAACGCGAACAGGGTGTAGTCCATCGAGATGTCTTGCTGCGCCGAGAGCGGCGTATACAGCGTCCACCCCGACCCGGCGCCATCCCCGGTCAGCAATCCGGCCATTACCAGCATGAACGCCGGCACCAGCAGCCAGAACGAGATGTTGTTCAGCCGGGGAAACGCCATGTCCGGCGCGCCGATCATCAGCGGAACGAACCAGTTGCCGAAGCCGCCAATCATCGCCGGCATGACCGTGAAGAAAATCATGATCAGCCCGTGGGCCGTCACCAAGGTGTTCCAGCTTTGCCCCGTGGTGATCAAATGATTGCCGGGGGCGGCCAGCTGCGCCCGCATGATGATCGACAGGATACCGCCCACGATCCCCGCACAGATGGCGAAGATCAGATAGAGCGTGCCGATGTCCTTGTGGTTCGTGGAAAACAGCCAGCGATGAACAAAGCCCGGCGCGTGGCCGTGATGGTCGTCATGCGCGTGATCATGGGTGGTGGCCGACATCGTTCCGAACTCTCCTGCGTCGCCTTTTAAGTGCCCTCAGACCGATGGGCCGACGTTATTTTACGGCAAGCGCCGCATAGTTGGTGGAGCCTGGGCCAGCATCGCTGGCGAACTTCGTCTTCGCCTGATCCAGCCATGTCTTGTAGTCCGCATCCGTCACCGCGTGCACGTGAATTGGCATCGCACTGTGGTTGGTGCCGCAGATCTGGTTGCACTCGCCGTAATAGTCGCCGGGCTTGTCCACCTTCATCCAGGTCTCGATCGTGCGACCAGGGATGGCGTAGCGCTGCACACCCAGGGATGGGATGAAGAAGCTGTGGATCACGTCCGCCCCGGTCGTCAGGATGCGGATGTTCTTGCCGGCAGGCACCACCAGCGGATTGTCCACCGATAGGCGGCGGATCTGGCCGGCCTTGATGTCCTCATCGGCGATCATGTAGCTGTCGAAATGGATGTTCTGGCTGTCCGGGTAGCCGTATTCCCAATACCACTGATGCCCGGTGACCTTGATGGTCAGGTCCGCGTCGCGCGTCCGGTCCTCGAAATACACCAGGCGGAAGGACGGGATGGCGATCACCACCAGGATCAGCACGGGGATCACGGTCCAGGCGACTTCCAGCACGGTGTTATGGCTGGTGCGGCTGGCGACGGGGTGGCGCTTCTTATCGAACGCCCAAACGACATACCCAAGCAGCGCCGCCACCAGGATGACCACAGCGATCATCAGCAGGTTAACCAGGGTGTGCAGGCTCTGAATGCCACTCTCGACCGGGCTGTGGGAGGTCTGCATCCCGATCGCCCAAGGCTTCGGCGTCTGCGCGAGGGCGGGCGTGGTGGCGCATAGGGCGGCTACAGCCAAAACGGAAAGGGCTTGGGCGGGGAATACCAACAGGCGCCGGAAGTGCTTCATCTGGCCTTATATCCCCCTTACGCACATCGTTATAACCGACCTATCCGACCCCTCGCATTAGATCAAGGTCGTGGCAGCAACGATGCACTAGTTCGGAAGATGCACCAGGGTAAAAAGCCCCACCGGCGGCACTGGAATACTAGTTGCCCGCACGAGATCTTCCGGCGGCAACAATGCCTCGGTCTTGAAGTCGGGGTGCCAGCCGAGCGCGCGGCCGGCGGGGGCCATCGCCCGTTCAACGGCGAGGCGGGGGCCGCAGGTTGCGGCGAAGTGGTTCACGAACAGCAACGTGCCACCGGGCTTCACCACCCGGCGCATCTCCGCCAGCAGAAGCCGCGGATTGGGCACGACGGAGGCCACGAACATCGCCACCGCAATATCGAATTGGCCATCGGCGAAGCTGGTCGCCTCGGCATCCTGTTCCTGCAGCGCCAGTACGTTGGTCAGCGCCTCCCGCTCGACCCGGGTACGGGCGCGGGCGAGCATGTCGGCCGACAGATCGATCCCGGTGACGCGCTTGCTGGGCAGGTAGTGCGGGAGGGCGAGGCCGGTGCCGACCCCCACCTCCAGCACGTCGCGCCCCGTTAGGGCGTTCACCGCGGCCACCGCCCGGCGGCGGCCCGGGGCGGAGATACCACCGAACAAAGTGTCATAAACTGAAGCCCACCGACGGTATGCGGAACGGACCGCATCGGCATCTAGGGCAGCTGCCTGGCGTCGCGGCGCGGCCAGTGTCGAGTTGAGTCGGATGGTCATCCCGCCTAGCTACTAGGCAGTTGGCACGGGTTCAAGGCCTGCCGCTACTCGGCCACAACGAGTCCGACCGCTGCGGCACGTCCATTTTGCTGTTGCTCGACCTCGAACTGGATTTTCTGGCCTTCACTTAGGCTGCGCATGCCAGCTTTTTGGACAGCGCTAATGTGGACAAAGATATCCTTGCCCCCTGTGTCAGGCGCAATGAAACCGTAGCCCTTCGTCGGGTTGAACCACTTCACGACACCAAGAACCATGCCCGCCTTCCCCGCCTAGAAGGAACAGGCCAAACCGGCGCCCGCCCGAAACTCGCTGCCGCGGGCCCAGGGTCCATAAATCCCAATCGCCGCGGTCACTCACAGGCTAAGGTGACCGCGACAGTTCTGCAACGAAATCGTTCAAGAATCAGGCGGCTTCTTCACGCCTGTCGCGCACCTTCACGTATGCAAGCGCGGCGTGTGTGGAGCAATATGGCTTACCCGGCAGCGATTCATCGTCGCAGAAGCGGAAAGAGCGGGTTCCCGGCTCGCCAATCGGCCAGCAACAGGCCACCAGCCGTCCACCAGGGGCACGATGCACCGCGCGCAGCACGGGCGCCGGGCTGGGTGTTGGCACAGGGCGTGGCGCAACAGCCACAGGCGGACGAACTTCGACTGGAGGGGGCGGCGCCATGGTCGGCAATGTGGGCCCAACGACACGGCGCACGGGCGAGCGTTTCGGCGCCTCCCCCGGTGCACCACGACGGATCGGTGACGGCCGGGCGGCCAGCGACAAGCGGTGCGCCTTACCCACCACCGCGTTTTTCGAAACCCCGATTCGGCGGCCGATTTCCGCCGTCGACACACCCTCGGCCCAAAGGGTCTTCAGCCGGTCGATGATCTCGTCCGTCCAATCCATAGCTAGTGCCCGCCTCTATTACGACCCCAACATACGGTAGCGGGGTCTGAGGCTTGGCACCAGCCATTTTCCACATAAAGTTGTGGGTAACTCGCGCCGGAACACCAGCTGTAGCGTTCCGGCACGGTTTCAGAACAGCAAGCCCTTCTTCAGCATGCCATGCACGCCCTTTTCACCATTGACCGTCTGCGTGACCCGGAAATCCACCGCCAGCGAGCAGAATGCATAGGCCTCTTCCGGCGAACGGTTGGTGCGCGAACAAATAAACGCGATCATCTGCCGCAGCGCCTGCTTCATTGCTAGGTCGAGATCCTCGTTCATCCCCATGCTGATATAATGGGTGGCCGTCTCCCCCCGCGGGTAGGCCAGCTTCTCCCCCTTGTGCAGGATGAAGGTGAAGGTACCGGTGAGGCAGGTCTCCAGCGCGTTGATGCAGACCTCGCCATCGCCCTGCACGCCATGACCGTCCCCGGCGGAGAAATTTGCACCGGGCACCCAGACGGGGAGGAACAGCGTCGACCCGGCGCCCAGTTCCTTGTTGTCCATGTTGCCGCCGTGCTGCCGCGGCTCCTTCGTGGAGATGGCGCCGTAATTCGGCGGCGGCGCCACGCCCATGACGCCAAAGAACGGCGAGAGCTCTAGCTCCAGGCCCCAGGGCAGCGTGCCGATCCGGCGCTGCTGGTCGACCTTGATGTGGCTGACCCAGCGCTCGGGGAAGTCTTCCGGCAGGGTGCCCATCAGCGGACGGAAGCCGCAATAGCCCCAGTCCGAGCCGAGATCGATCTTGTCGATCCGGACCTCGAGCGTGTCGCCGGGCTCCGCACCCGCGATGGCCACCGGGCCGGTGAGGATGTGGCCGGCCATGCGTGGCGGGTTGGCCTTGTGGATAGCCAGCAGGGCGGGCGGGATGGTGGCGCCCATGGCGGCGGGGGGCAGCATCTCCGGGGTACCGGACACGCATTCCAGCACCACGGTGTCGCCGGACTGCACGGTCAGCAGCGGCGGAAAGGTCGCGTCGAAGATACCCCAGCGGATGGTTTCGGGGCTAGCGGGGATGTGGTGCAGGGCCAAGGCGGACACTCCGGATCGAATCCGGTGATCCTGGCGGTCTACGCCCCTAGGTCAAGGTCCCCAGGGCAGAGCCACAGGCGACGCTCGGCGCTAGACGACCAGGCCGCGCGCGGAATAGGCGAGTGAATCGAGGCTCTGGCCGCTCGAATCGCTGCTGCTGGCGGCATTGCCGGCGGCGATCAGGTATTGGGTGACGAAGGATTCGACAAATTTCGGATCCTTGAACCTGGTGATGTCGAGCTTGCTGGTGATGGCGTTTTCCTGCGCCGGGATGTCCTGGAACGCGATCTGCTCCGGGATGTTCAGCGCGGTCGTGACGACACTGCGCAACGTCGAATCACCTAGGATCTGGTCGACCGAGGTGATGGTTGAAGCCTGGTCGCGAAAGCTCAGCGCCTCGGACAGGCCCGGCGTCGTCGCATCCAGGGAGTCGCGCCAGGTGACTTCGGCATAACCGTTGGCCAGCGTATCCAGCACCTTCGGGTTCTGGATGATGGACAGGCCTTTATTGGCGAAATCGTAGGTCGCGGCGACGGATTTCCAGGTGGTGGATAGTTGGGAGGCGAGCGAGTCGCTCTGCGTGGTGTCGGACAGCAGGGCCTTCTGCGCCAGCGCGGTGTAGCTCACCTGGTCGCCCAGGCCGTTCGCCGTCAGCAGCACCTTTAAGACCGTCGGGTCTTTCAGCAAGGTCGCAGGGTCCGTCGCTGCCGCTACCTTGGTGCGGAAGGCGGCGATATCGCGCGCCACGGTGGGGTCGGCCGCGGTGGTGGCGATTTCCTTGTCGCTATTCGCCTCGGCATATTTCAACGCCGCAATCGGGTCCCCAGAGGCACCCACCGTCCCGGATGAGGACGCGTAGATCGTCGAGAGCAGCCCGGACGAATCTGAGCTATCCGTGCTGTTGAACAGCGATAGGACGAGACTGCCGAGGCCCCCGACCGAGCTCATGACTACCCCGCGGAAGACAGGCCAGCGGACACGTTCTCGTTGACCGAGATTAGGAAATCCAGGTCGGGCGAGGGCGAATCCATCTCGCGGTTGACCGAGCGGCCAACGGAGATGAGCGAGGCGCGCACCGGCGCCGGCAAGCGGTTTTCCGGGTCCTGTGCCAGCCCCATGACGGTCAGCCAAAGCCTGCGGTTGTCCGCGACGGCACGAACGAGGTCGATCTCGTTACCGGTCAGCGCGGTGCGCAGCGCGCCGTTGGCGCGATGGAAGATATCGGCCTCCTGCGCGCGCAGGCTGCGGCTCTCGGACGACATCTGGTAGGCTCGGCTGGCCTGCATATAGGCGGACATAGGTTTCTCCTTACTCCGCGGCTTGTAGTGCAACAGGTGCAGGTGGGGTGATCCGGCCAAGGATCGTGTCCTCGTGCCGGATGATGCGACGCGCCAGTTTAAGCGCACCGTAGCAATCGTCGGCCTCGGCAGCAGCCATGGCGCGATCGAGGATCTCGCGTGCCAGGGCGGACGACGTGGCGTCCTTGAACGAGGCGATGAGCGTGCGTGCGGATTCCATGCCGCGGGCACGTTCCTCTTCCACGCCGATATAGGCAGTCTGCAGCGCGAAGTAGATGCGACGCGCCGGGCTGTCGGCCTGGTCCGGCTGCATGATCTGCTTGCCGAACAGGAAACGGGCATGCGCCGTGAGTTCGAGGCGAGACTTCGTGCGGAAGCGAATAGGCGCCCCGTTCACGATCATCACCTCACCCGGACGCAGTTCGAGCACTAGATTGGACATTGGGCATCCTGCGGACAGACTTGCGGGGCAAGAACCGGGGACGACGACGTGCGCCGCCCCCGGGGATCAGCCTATTAGCGGAAGAGGCTGAGTAGGCTCTGCGGCGCCTGGTTGGCGATCGAAAGCGCCTGCGTGCCCAGCTGCTGCTTGATCTGCAGCGACTGCAACACAGCCGACTCCTTCGACAGGTCCGCGTCCACCAGCGCACCGAGGCCCGAGTTCAGGCTGTCGATCTTGTTGCTGTTGAACGTGACCTGGCTGCTGAGGTAGTTCGAGTCAGCACCAGCCTGGTTCAGCTGGTTCGCCACTGCGGTTTGCGCGGTGTCGAAGCCGTTGCCCGTGATCAGGGCATTCGCCGCCGCCGTCTGCGCCGTGGAAGCAGACGAGAAGCCGCCGCCGCTGAACGTATCGACGCCGGTGGCGCTACGCGAGAAGGTGCCACCAACCAGCGCGGCCAGAGCATTCGCAGTGCCGCTGTTATCTTCGGCGCTGATCGTGCTGGTCGCACCAGACTCGTTGCTGATGACCGTCTTCGAAGTGCCGGCAACGGTGCCGGAAGCAGCGCCCAACAGGGTCTGCCCGTTATAGGTCGACCCATCGACCGCGTTCGCCACGCCAGACACCAACGACTTGAACGACGTGATGTACTGGTTGCGCTGGTCGTCGGAGATGCTGCTATCCGCGATCTTCACCAGAAGAGCCTTGGCGCTGGTGAAGGAGTCGGAGATGCTGGTCAACGACGCGACCGCCGTGGTCACCAAGCCCTGCGCATTGCCGAGCTGCTGATTCACGCTGGTCAACGCAGACACGTCAGACCGGACCTTCTGAGCGACGGCGAAGGCACCGCCATCGTCCGTCGCGTCATTGACGCGATAGCCGGTGGAGATCTGCTTCTGAGCTGCCTGGAGGCCCGAGCTCGTCTGGTTCAGCGACTGAAGTGCGACGTAGGAGGCGGTGTTGGTATTTACTGAATTGAGGGACATGGTGTCTTACCTTGTGGTCCTGACGTTAAAAACATGTCCCACGATTTTCGTGGGCCTGTCCGTATTCTGCCCGTCAGGCATTAAGCAGAAATGAATCAATCAGAGATAATCGACCAGAGACAGCTTGCTGACTTCTGAAATCAGCTTGTAACTGGCGCTCAGTTGGGTCTGGACCTGCGACAAGCTTGAGATCGTCTTGGCCATGTCGACATCCTCGACCGAGGATACCTGGGCCGTGAGCGCAGTGTTGGCATCGCCAGCCTGGGTCTGCACATCCTTCAACGAGGACTGGATGTTGCCCAGGGCGCCCGACTCACTGCCGATCGCGGTGATCGCGCCCGACATGCTGGCCTGCGTATCCTGCACCAGGCCGACGAAGCCCGGGTCGTTGGCCTGAGTGCTGGACAGGTTGGCGATCGTGGCCAGGCCACGCAGGATGTCGCGCATATACGACCCGGTGGTAGACGTGCCGCCCGATACCGTCAGCGTATTTTGGTTGGCCAGTACGCCCACCTGGACGGGGGCACTCGTACCCAGTTGCAGCGTCTGCACCTGGCCCGGCGGGCCGCTGAACGGCGTGGTACCCCCTGCGTCGGACGAAGCGATCGACAGCGTTTGCGCGGCCGTGGCCGCAGCACCGTTGGTCGACAGGCCCTGAACCGCCGCCGCGATCTGGGTGTAGAAGCCAGAGGTCGTGATGTTGTCCGGATCCGGGATTGGCGGGTTCGCGGTATCGGTGCCGGCAAACACGTACGACCCGCCATCGGTGCTGTCGAGCAGCGAGGCGACCTGCTGGATGGCGCTTCTGGCGGATGTCGCCAGGCTGTCGATCTGGGTCGGCGTCACGTTGTTCAATGTAGCAAGCTGCGCGTTGAAGTTGCTGGCAATGCTGGTGATCTGCGTCAGCGCCGATTGGGATACGCCCAACTGTCCGGTCACCGCATCGATGGCCGATTGCTCCGTCGCCAGATGGCCCAGTTGCGGCCGCAGGTCCAGCGAGGTCTGCGCTGCCGCACCCAGCCCGGCATAACTGTCGGCCACATGGCCGCTGGCGATCTGGGCGCTGAGCGTGTCGAGCTGCGACTTGACGGCACCGCTGGCATAAACCGCGCGGCCAAGCGTGCCATAATCACTGACGTTCACGGCGTCACCGCGTTCAGCAGGGTCGTCCACATCGACTGGGACGCCGTGATGATCTTCGCGTTGGCACCATAGGCGTTCTGCAGCACCACCATATTGGACAACTCCGTATCGATGGATACGCCGGTTTCATCTTGCAGCTTGGTCGACAGCGTGTTCTGCAGGGCGCTGCTATCGGTCAACGCGTCCTTCGCCGCGCCCGCGGTCTGCGCTTGTGAACCCACAAGGTTGGCAGCGAAGGAGGCCAGCGTGCCGCCCGAATTGTATGGCAACGAGAAAGAACCATCGGCGCCCAGCCCCGTCGTCGTCACCGGAGGCTGATTGACCCCCGACTGGGCCTGGGCGCCGAATCCATATAGCAGCACCCGGTTGATCAGCGTCGTGCTGCCGGCCGGGCCACCCGCCGGGTTCGGGGTAAAGGCGGTTGCGCTGCCCGTACCGTCCGCAACGCTGTTGGTGCCATCGCGGACCAGGCTGGGTGTCGCCGACACCGACGGGTTCACCGTGATCGAGGCGCTGTAGCCGATATAGCCGGCCTGAACCGGCGTGCCCCCCGTTGCCGGCAGGTTGCCCGACGGGTCGGTGAACAGTGACAGGCCCTGATTGGCCAGCCGCGTCGACAGGGTTTGGGCGAATTCGTCCAGCCCGGCCTGTGCCTGCGGCAAGGTGGTATCGCGCAGCGTCAACCGCGCGCCCAGGCTGCCATCCTTGATCGCGCTGGTGACATTGGTCCCGGACAGGGTCAACTGCGGGGCGCTGGAACCAGGGTTCAAAGTCGTGGAATCGATCTTGAACGGTCCGCTCTGCGCCCGGGTATCGACGATCAGGCCGCCCGACACGGCCGTGACGTCGCCGTTACCGGAAGGGATGAACCGCAGCCCGCCGATCTGTGCCGCCGTCTGTTCTTGCGCATCGCGTTGCGCTTCCAGGTCGGCAGTACTTTCGCCGCGGGATTTTCCGGCTATGATCTCGTCCGACAGTTTACCGATATTGCTCACCGCCGCATTCAGCGACGACACATCGGTAACCAGGCCATCCTGCACGCTCTGCCGCGCGGCGGTATAGGCGGCCGACTGAGACCGGATTCCGCTGGCAAGATTACTGGCGGCGGACACCACAGCAGATTGCTGCGCCTGGTTGGATGGGTTGGTCGCCAGCGTGGTAAACGCGTCCGTCAACGTCCCCAACCGGCTCGCCAGATCGTTGCCGGCGGCGGTGGCACCCTGGGCGGCATCGACCGAGGCCAGGGTGTCGGATGTGACCTGTTGCCCCGCAACCGCAGCATTCTGCTGATTCAGCGCCTTTTGCAGCGCGGCGTCGGTCTCCCTGGTCGCAACGCCGACTTGCACGCCATAGCCGACGCCGCCCGCGGTAAGGCTGGTGTTTGCCACTAGCTCCCGCGAGTAGCCGGCCGTGCCTGCATTGGCGACGTTCTGGGAGACAACCGCCATTTGCCGGTTGATGCTCGCCAGCCCCGTTGATGCAGGGGTGAGGCCCAGGTCGAGGCTCATAGGCCTGTCCTACCTGTTAGCGTTTCATGTCGATCGTCTGCTGCAGCATGTCGTCCGCCGTGGTGATCATCTTGGTGTTGGCGGAATAGGCACGCTGGGCCACGATCAGCTTGGTGAATTCAGACGCGATATCGACGTTGGAGCCTTCGGTCGCACTCGTGACCAGGTTGCCGGCGCCGTTGCTGCCGGCGGTCTTGATCGTCGCTGGGCCGGATTGCGCGGTGGCAGTGTAGACCTGGCCATCCTGCTTCTGCAGGGCGTCCGGGTTGGCGAACTGCACGATCGGCACTTGCCCAATGGTGCGGGACTGGCCGTTATCATAGTTTGCGACGATGTTGCCGTTGCTCTGCGTGCTGATGCCGCTGAACGCGCCGGGCGGAATGCCATCCTGCGTGGCGCTGTTGAGCGTGTAGGCGGTGCCGGCGAATTGCGTCAGCCCATCCGACTTGTTGAACGTCCCCAGGTTGAGCGCGATGGATTGGCCACCGCCGGCCAAGGGAACGTTCAGCACCGCGGCGCTTCCCGTGCCGCCGGTCGTGAGGCCGCCGCTATCGGGCGTGACAGACTCGATGGTGCCGGCTGGCTGGCCCGCCACGGAACCGTCGTTGAAGGTCACCGTCGACGTGCCGATCGGCGTGGTGCTGCCGTCTTCGCTGACCGATAGGTTCCAGGTGTTGCTGGCGGTCGTATCTGGCGTCCAGCTCAGCGCCAAGGTGTGCAGAGTTCCCTGCGCGTCGTAGACGTTGACCTGGGAGGATTGCGCGTCCGTCGTGCTGGGCGTGGCCGGCAGGTTGGCCGATAGCGTGACGGAACTGGTCGCCTTCGGTTGAAATGCGCTTTGGTCAACTTTCAGCGGGGCCATCGTCGTCTGGTTCACGACACCGCTGGAATCCGCGGCCCAGCCGTTCACGGCTTCCCCGGCGTCGTTCACCAGATAGCCGTTCTTATCCATCGTGAAGTTGCCGTCCCTTGTATATTGGGTCGTCGTGCCCAGGACTTCCTGATTGGTGGTGTTCGTGCTGGCGCTCGTCACCTGAAAGAAGCCGTTGCCGGAGATTGCCAATGCGGTCGCGTTATCGGACGAGGCGATCGTGCCCTGCACGTCATTGCGGTAATCCGGCGTGGCGGCAACGAAGCCCGAATCGTTCGTGACCGCCGTGCTCGTCGTCAGGTAGTCGGTGAAATTGGTGTCGGTGCGCTTGTAGCCGACGGTCTGGCTGTTGGCGACGTTGTCGCTGATGTTGCCGAACGCGGTGGACTGGGCGCTGAGGCCGCTGACTGCTGTGTGTAATGCGCCGAAGAGGGACGACATGGGCAAAAAACTCCATTGTTGCCCATTACGGGCGGAACCAAGGTGAGCCCTCTACCGCACGAAGCGTGCCACACCGGATAGGGCTGGAAATCGGCGACAATCCGCAGGATTCCGCGAAATAGCGGCGCGGCTGGCTAGGCCCGGCGTGTGCTACCCGGCACGAAGCGCCCGGCAAAATTTGCCGCTTTTCCCGCAACGGTCCCGTATTTACTGGGGTTTTGGCGTGGCACGGCGTTTGCGGTTGTTGGTCGCGATGACCCAGACGATCGACATCTCATCCCTACGCCAGGCCACGACAACGGCCAACGCGGCACCCACCGGTGCAGCGCAGTCCTCACTCGGCGGTGGGTTCGCGGGCTTGCTGGCTGCGATGGACATGGCTGCACCCGCCATGACGGGCGCCGCCCAGACTGTGACGGCATCGGCTGTTGCGACGAAGGCTGGCCCTATGTCAGTCGCCATGGCCACGTCCGCCGGGTTCGCCTTGCCCGGCACGATACAGACGAGCACGACCCAAACGACCACGACTAATGCCGTGGGAGTTACGACAAGCGCCGTGTTGGGCAACACGACAAGCGCCGTGTTGGGCAACACGACGAGCGCCGTGTTGGGCAACACGATACTGGCGGTTGGCAGCGATGTGACATCCATTGCTGCCAGCGCGGCGACGGCTCCGCAGGCTGGCTTGGTCCTTACCGCACCCTTAGGGCTGCCGAGCACGATAGCCACACAGCCGGGCAACCAGGCAGTGGCATCCGCCGCGGCGCAACTGACCAGCGGTGTTCCGGTCGCGAGTGCCACGCCGTCCGAAGCCGGCAAGGCAGCGACCATCGCAACGGGGAATACGGCACCTAACGTTGCAGAAACCCCCACCGTGGCGCATGCCACGTCCACCGGGACGCCGCCCCGCGCGTCCGTTGCAGAAACAAGGCCGCGATTCCAGGCCAGCGCCACAGCCGCGGCGAGCGCGCCCGTCGCGCCCAGCCAGCCAGTTGCCGAGGCTGCGGCGAGGGTGACAGACATCGCACCGCAGATCGCCCAGCCAACGCCTGCCGAAGCTGCAACGACCCAGGCCGTGCCGGCACCGGTTCCCGCTGGAAAGCTGCAGGCGCCCGCGCAACATGCTGAGCCAGTCCAGGACACGACGCCCGCCGACACGAAGCTGCAGACCGCCTCAACGCGCCCCTCTCGCAGCACCGCCGACGACGCCACGGCACAGCCCGCGGACACGAGCGCCAGCGATCCGATGCCACTGGTTGTGCCGGTGGTCATCCTGCCCCTCGTCGTGGCCGCCGCCAGCGTGACGCCGACCGAAGCCACCGCCGCGCCGTCCGAGGGCCAGGCCTCTGGCACCCTGGCGCCCGTGCAAAACGCACCCGCACAGCGCGTTGCAAGCACGACCGACGCAACCGCAAGCGTGCCGGACGACATCCCTGCGGCTATCAAGCCCGGGGGCTTCCCGCTCGCTTCGGCCATGGCGACCGCACACAATGTGCCAGCCATGGATGGCTGGGCAACGGCACCGGCGCTGGACTTGCCGTCCGTGGAAGCAGGCGCCGCTACCCACGCAGCCACCAGCGCCACGCCGAACGCGCCGGCCGGATCCGCGTCTTCGGTTACGGTCTCGCTTGCCCAAGCGACACCGGTTGCGACGCCAAGTGTGCCGGCGCAACCGCCCGCCGCCGCGATCACCGCCCCAACTCCCGATCCGGAGGGACCCGCCGGCACGGCGACCCCGCGCAAAACTGCGCCGCCCCTTCCGGCGGCCAAGGCCAAAATGGCCGCGGCACCCTCCCCCGCGCCCGATACCACCGATGTTGCTGATGTGGCGCCGGCCGCAGCCTCGCCGCCCGGCGCGCACCGGGTTGCAACCACCCCACCCGCCGAGCCAACGGCGCAACCCAGCCCGTCCGGCAACCAGGCAACACCTCCGCCCGCGGCGCCGGCGGCCAACCCGACGCTCGTGCAGCAGGACGCGCCCCAATCCAGCACCTCGCCAAGTGCCCCAACCGGCACCGGCACGATCGCGACCGCGACATCTGCAACCGCACCGGCCATGGCCAACACCGACATTTTGGCGACCGCAGCATCCACAGCCCTGCCCAGCACCACCACCCGCCCGGCTGAGGCGCCAGCTGCGCCAGCCGCTACGGATGTGGCCGCCCCCACGCGGCAGGTTGCCCCTGTCCTGGCCGAATTGACGCGCTCCAGCACAGGCGGCGCCATGACGCTGCGGCTCGACCCAGAGGAACTCGGCAAGGTCCAGATCCGGATCGAGCGTGGGGCCGACGGCACCGCCTCAGTCCATGTTGCGGCGGAACGGCCTGAAACGCTTCGCCTGCTGATCGCCGATCAGCAGCAACTGCACCGTACTTTGGACAATGCCGGGGTGCCGCAGGAAGGCCGCAGCCTCAGCCTGTCGCTATCGACGCCAGACGCCGCGTCCAGCCCCGTCCCGGCCGGCCGGGACACCAGTTTTACTGCCAACACCGGCTCCAATAACGGGTCCAACCCTGGATCCAACACCGGTGGAGGCTTCAGCAACGGCGGGGGTGGCGGCCAGCAAGGCGGCCATTGGCGCCAGGACCGCACTCCCTACGCCGACACGACAAACACCAACCCATCCTCGACCGCCTGGCTGCGTGCCGGCGTCGACATCACCGCCTGAAGGAGCCAGCCACCATGTCCGGA
>NZ_LMUY01000151.1:184107-217578 GCF_009765685.1 Acidisphaera sp. L21
CTCAGCAGCAACTTCACCAGCTTCCTGAACCTGCTGCTGACGCAGTTGCAGAACCAGGACCCGTCCGCGCCGATGGACACCAACACCTTCACCTCCGAACTCGTGCAGTTCAGCAGCGTGGAACAGCAGATCACCACCAACTCCAGCCTCACCAGCCTTATCCAGGCGACGCAAGGCAGCGAGGTGATCCAGGCGACGGGCGTGGTGGGCAAGACGGTAACGGTCGACAGCACCCAGATGGCGCTGCAGAACGGCACCGGGTCGCTGAACTACACGACCACCGCCGCCGAGCCGGTCGACATCACCATCACCAACAGCTCCGGCGTGAAGGTGAAGGAGGTGTCGGCCACCTCCAGCGCCGGGTCCAATAGCTATACCTGGGACGGCACCGACAGCAGCGGCACGAAGCTGGCAGACGGGGTGTATACCGTGGCGATCAACGGCACACCCACGGGCGGAACGACGGCGGCGGTGCCGTTCACCGTCACGGGCACGGCGACCGGGGTCACCAACGCCAACGGGGCGGTCACCCTGCAGATGGGCGCGCTGTCGGTCGACTTCAGCAAGGTGGAATCCGTCGGGTCCAGCGCCACAACGACGGCCACCACCAGCAACTAGACTCTCGTCAAGGCTTGATCCGCGGGAGCGGGCGGCACCCGGCAAAATTTGCCGCCCATTAATCTCCCAGTAACTGCGCCGGGTCCAAGTTCGTCCTGCGGCAAAACGCCGCCGGGACAGGTGGGCTCGTACGCATGACGGCGTTGCTAGAAAGCTTCAAGGCGCTTGGCGTTGGCCGGTTGATCGCGATGGCCGCGGTGGCTGGCGCGATGCTGCTGATCCTGGCATTCCTCGCCCTGCGGGGCGGCGGCGGCGACCATATGGCCCTGCTATATGCCGATATGGACCTGCGCGAGGCATCCCAGGTCACCGATTCCCTGACCAAGGCGCATATCAACTTCGAAGTTGGGCCGGACGGCACCCGCGTCTCCGTTCCTTCCGGCGACGTGCCGCGGGCCCGGCTGCTGCTGGCCAAGGATGGCCTGCCTTCCGGTGGCTCGATCGGCTACGAAATCTTCGACCGCGGCGACAGCCTGACGGCCAGCCAGTTCCAGCAGGCGATCAGCCAGACGCGCGCAATGGAGGGCGAACTGGTGCGCTCCATCCGGATGATCTCCGGCGTGCGGGGCGCCCGCGTCCACCTGGTGCTGCCGAAGCGGGAGCCGTTTGCCCGCGACCGGCAGGAGGCGCAGGCCAGCGTCGTGCTAACCATGGCCGGCGCCGCCCGGATGGACCGGGAGGGTATCCAGTCCATCCTGAACCTGGTTGCCTCCGCCGTGCCGGGCCTGCGCCCGCAGAATATCGGTATCATCGACAGCCGCGGCAATCTGCTGGCCCGTGCCGGGGACCCGCAGGGCGGCGCCGCCGGGGCGGCCGCGACGGAAGTGCGGGTGGCAACCGAACAGCGCTTGTCCCGCTCGGTCGAGGACATGCTGGAGCGGAGCCTGGGTCCAGGCCGGGTGCGGGTCGAAACCTCCGTCGAGATGAACTACGACCAGGTCCACGAGACCCAGGAAAAGTTCGACCCCGACCAGAAGGTCGAGCGGTCGACCCAGAACAACACCACGTCCAACAAAACGACCGAGACGACGCCCACCAACGTGAGCGTGTCCAACAACCTGCCCAATGCCGATGCCGGCGCCAACCCGGCCGGCAGCCAGGAGCAGCGTTCCGAAGAGACGACGAATTACGAGATTGGCAAGACCACCCGCACCGTGGTGCGCGACCAGCCGCTGGTCAGCCGCATCAGCCTGGCGGTGATGGTGGACCAGGTGGCGGTGAAGGGTGCGGACGGCAACGTCACTTGGCAGGATCGCACACCGGACGAGCTGAACCGCATCGGCGCCCTGGCCCGCAGCGCCGTCGGCTTCGACGAGAAGCGTGGCGACAAGGTGGAAGTGGTGAGCCTGCGCTTCGCCGATACCGACACGCAGACCGACGTCGCGCCGAAGCCGACCGTGCTGGGCATGCAGGTGGACAAGTCGGACCTGATGAAGCTGGGCCAGACCGCCCTGCTGGCCGTGGTCGCCCTGCTGGCGCTGATCTTCGTGCTGCGGCCGATGGTGATGCGTCTGACCACGAACCAGGCGTTGCTGACCGACGGCACCGGCGCCACGACCACCGCCGGCGGGTTGATCCTGGCCGGACCCGGCGGTCGTGCCATCGCCGTGGCGGGCGGCGCAACTGGCGCCTTGGCGATTGCCGGGCCGGAAGGTGCCAATGACGACGAGAGCATGGTGAGCCTCGGCAATGTCGAGGGCACGATCAAGGCGTCCTCGCTGCGGCACGTCGCCGACCTGGTCGAAAAGCACCCCGAAGAAAGCCTGGCCGTCATGCGCGGTTGGATGGTGAAGGAGGCAAGCTGAGCCATGCGTTCACCAGAAGACGAAAGCGGGTTCACCGGCGCGCAGAAGGCCGCCGTGCTGATGCTGGCGCTGGGCGAGGAACAGTCGACGCGGCTGTTCAGCATGATGCACGAGGACGAGATCAAGGAAGTCTCGTCCGCCATGTCGCAACTGGGCAGCGTCCGCGCCGAGTTGGTGGAGCGGCTATGCGTCGAGTTCGGCGAGAGCATGGGCGGGCTGGGCCACCTGGTCGGCAGCTATGAAAGCACCGAACGGCTGCTGCAGCGCGCCCTGCCCCGCGACCGTGCGGCGCAGATCATGGACGAAATCCGCGGCCCGGCCGGCCGCACCATGTGGGACAAGCTGGGAAACGTGCACGAGGCGGTGCTCGCAAACTACCTGAAGAACGAATACCCGCAGACCGTCGCGGTCGTGCTGTCCAAGATCCGCCCCGACCACGCCGCCCGCGTGCTGACGCTGCTGCCCGATAGTTTCTCCATCGAGGTGGTCATGCGGATGCTGCGGATGGAAAGCGTGCAGAAGGACGTGCTGGCCGGTGTGGAACGCACGCTGCGCGCCGAGTTCATGTCCAACCTCGCCCGCTCGACCCGGCGTGATGCGCACGAGATGATGGCCGAGATCTTCAACAACCTGGATCGCGCCAGCGAGACGCGGTTCGTCGCGGCACTGGAAGAACGCAACCGCGAGTCGGCTGAGCGGATCAAGGCGCTGATGTTCACCTTCGACGACCTGGGCCGCTTGTCCCCGGTGGCGGTGCAGGGCCTGCTGCGCGCCGTGGAGAAGGACAAGCTGCCGCTGGCGCTGAAGGGCGCGTCCGAAAGCCTGCGCGAATTGTTCTTCAAGAACCTGTCCGAGCGCGCGGGCAAGATGCTGCGGGACGACATCGAAGGGCTGGGCCCCGTCAAGCTGCGCGACGTGGACGATGCGCAGGCCGCCATCGTCGTGCTGGCCAAGGAACTGGCCGCCAACGGCACGATCGAGATCGGCGAAGGCAAGGACGAGGAGCTGGTGTATTAAATGTCAGACTACCGCTCCTCTCATAGGCCAAACCTACTTGGCGTGTTGTATGCCGAGGATTTCGACGATGACGGCACCGGGCGGGTTCAAGACGAGCCAGAATCCGGGCCCGAGCCGGAAATCATCGAGCCGACGTTCAGCGTGGCCGAAATGGAGGCAGCGCGGGCGGAGGCCCGCGCCGAGGGGCGGGCAGAGATGGAGCGCAGCCTGGCGGCGACGCGCACCCACATGCTGGGCCTGCTGGCGACCGGCATGGCGGATGGCCGGGCCGGTGCGCACGCCGCCGCGCTGGAGACCGCGGACGCCGTGGTCAAGTGCATGATGAGCATGATGGTCACGTGTCTGCCGGCGCTGTGCGAACGCTTTGGCGATGCAGAGGTACAGGCGCTGTGCCGCACGATCCTGCCGGGCCTGGTGGATGAGGCGAAAATCGTCGTGCGCATCAACCCGGAGATGATGGGCACGATGGAGGCCGAATTGGCCGAATTGGATTTTGAACTGGCGGAGCGGATTCATCTGCTTCCGACGGAGGCGATGCAGCAAGGCGACGTGCGGATCAGTTGGGGCGATGGCTCCGTGATCCGCGACGCACGACGCGCACGCAGACTGGTTGAGGACGCACTGGCCCAAATGGGCCTGCTGCAACAGGAGATGGCCGATGCCTGATCATATGGACCTGATGGAATTGTCGGACAGCGGCTCGGGCGCCGCTTCGCCCCGTGCCATCCGGGATTTGGAGGCGGTGTACGACATCCCCGTCACCGTGAGCGCCGTGTTGGGCAAGGCCACCATGCAGGTGAGCCAGTTGCTGAAGCTGGGACGTGGCGCCGTGGTGGAACTGGACCGCAAGCTGGGCGAGGCGATCGACATCTACGTCAACAATCGCCTGGTGGCACGTGGTGAGGTGGTGATGGTCGACGACAACCGCCTTGGCGTGACGATGACGGAAATCGTCAAGGCAGACCGGGCCTAACGCAGACCGGGCCTAACGCAGACCGGGCTTTAGACGGCCGGGCATAAGGATGCACGATGAGTAACGCTGGAATGAGGGTCCTGCTAATCGGTGCGCTATCGGGCGAGCTGGCCAAGGCCGCCCGCATGGCCATCGCGCGTGGCGCCAAGCTGGAACAGGTGGACGGAATCGAACCCGCCCTGGCCCGGCTGCGCAACGACGCCCGCGTCGACCTGGTGCTATGCGAGATTAGCCACGACGTCGGTGCGCTGGTCCGCGCACTGGCGGCGGAGCGGATGGCGTTGCCAGTCGTCGCGTGCGGGTTGGACTCCGATGCCCCCGCCGCGGTGCGCGCCATCCGCGACGGGGCGCGGGAGTTCCTGCCACTGCCGGCCGACCCGGACCTGATCGCCGCCATCCTGGAAGCCGCCAGCGGTGAGACCGGGCATACGCTGATCGCGCGGGACCCGACGATGCTGGCCTGCCTGCGCCGGGCCGAACAGGTCGCGGGCGCCGAGGCATCGGTGCTGATCACGGGTGAGAGCGGCACCGGCAAGGAAGTGCTGGCCCGTCACATTCATCGCAAATCACGCCGGGCCAACGGGCCGTTCGTGGCATTGAATTGCGCGGCCATTCCGGAAAACCTTTTGGAATCCGAGCTATTCGGCCACGAGAAGGGCGCGTTCAGCGGCGCCGCCGCACGCCGCATCGGCAAGTTCGAAGCCGCGGATGGTGGCACGCTGCTGCTGGATGAAATCAGCGAGATGGACATCCGCCTGCAGGCCAAACTGCTGCGCGCGATCCAGGAGCGGGAGATCGACCGCGTTGGCGGCACTGGCCCGGTGAAGGTCAACGTCCGCATCCTCGCCACCAGCAACCGCGACATGATGGCCGACTGCACGGCCGGTCGCTTCCGTGAAGACCTGTATTTTCGTTTGAACGTCGTCAGCCTGCGCATTCCGGCGCTGCGGGAACGGCGTGGAGATATTGCACCGTTGGCCGACCATTACGCACGCCATTATGCCGAGGTGAATGGCCTGCCGCCGCGGCCAATCTCCGCAGCGGCGCACACACGGCTGACCAACCATGGCTGGCGCGGCAATGTGCGCGAGCTGGAAAACACCATGCATCGCGCCGTGCTGCTGTCGCTCGGCGACGAGATCGATGCGGTGGAACTGTCTGGTGAGGCCGGCGCCTCCGCCGCAGCGTCCTCCGCACCGGCGGGCTTCATGCAAGGTGGCGTAGCCGGGCTGGTGGGCCGCACAATGGATGATGTGGAGCGGGATCTGATCCTGCAGACACTCAACCACACGCTGGGCAACCGGACGCATGCGGCAACGATCCTGGGCATTTCGATCCGGGCGCTGCGTAACAAGCTGCGGGATTACTCGGCCGCCGGGCTTGAAGTCACGCCACCCGGCATGGCGGCTTAGGCTCGTCTATGTTCCCACAACTCCAGGGCCTGCTGAAGAAATACTCGCCGGGCACGGATGTCGGACTGGCGCTCGGCATGGTCATGCTGCTGGCGGTGCTGGTCATCCCGCTGCCGACCATGCTGCTGGATATGGGGCTGGCGATTTCGATCACGGCATCGGTCCTGGTGTTGATGGTGGCGCTGTTCCTCAAGCGCCCGCTGGATTTCACATCGTTCCCCACGCTGCTGCTGTTGACCACGCTGCTGCGGCTGTCGCTGAACGTGGCGACGACAAGGCTTATCCTAAGTCATGGCAGTGAGGGTACATTGGCCGCCGGGCACGTGGTGGCAGCATTCGGCGGCTTCCTGATGGGCGGCGACGTCGTCATCGGTGTGATCCTGTTCTGCATCCTGCTGGTGGTGAACTTCATGGTCATCACCAAAGGCTCCGGCCGTATCGCGGAAGTGGCGGCCCGGTTCAGCTTGGACGCGATGCCCGGCAAGCAGATGGCAATCGACGCCGATCTATCCTCCGGCCTGATCAACGAGACGAAGGCCAAGCTCCGCCGCAAGGAGTTGGAGGAGGAGAGCGGCTTCTACGGCGCCATGGACGGTGCGGCGAAGTTCGTGCGCGGCGACGCGATCGCCGGGTTGCTCATCACCAGCATCAACGTGTTCGGCGGCTTCGCGATCGGGCTGATCCGCCATGGCATGCCGTTCGCGGACGCTGCCGCCACCTTCACCACCCTTTCCATCGGCGACGGCCTAGTCTCGCAGATCCCGGCACTGCTGGTATCGACCGCCGCCGGTATCGTGGTGACCAAGGGCGGGATGGAGGGTGCCGCCGACACCGTGCTGATCCGCCAGTTAGCCGGCAACCCGAAGCCGCTCGCCATGGCGTCCGGCGCCGCCGCGGTGCTTGCATTGATGCCGGGTCTGCCGATGATCCCGTTCCTGGCGCTGTCGATTGGTGCGGCAGGCGGCGCGTATCTGCGGTGGAAGAACCCACCGCCTCTCCCCGCCGAGGACGTCGTCGCCGTGACACCCATCCCTTCCGGCGAACCGCCGATCGCCGACGCGCTGCGGATGGACATGATCCGGCTGGAACTCGGCTACGGCCTGCTGGCCCTGGCTGGCGGCGACGCCCCGCGGCTGACGGAGCAGATCAAGGGCCTGCGCAGAGCCATCGCGGCCGAGATGGGGTTCGTGCTGCCCCCCGTCCGCATCCAGGACAATGTGCAATTGGGCGCCGACGTCTACTCGATCCGGATCAAGGAGATCGAGGCCGGACGGGGCGAGTTGCGGCCGACCCAGGTGTTGGTGATGGACCCGAATGGCGGCATCCCGCCCTTCCCCGGCGAACGCACGATCGAGCCGACATTCGGCCTGCCTGCGATGTGGGTGGAACCCGGCCGGCGGGACGAGGCGATGGCGCGCGGCTGCACCGTGGTTGACCCGCCCTCCGTCCTGACCACGCACATCACCGAAGTGGTGCGCGACAGCATGGCCGAGCTACTATCCTACTCCGAAACGCAGAAGTTGATGGACGAGCTGCCGCGGGAGCAGCAGAAGCTGGTGGCCGATCTGGTGCCCTCGCAAATCAGCGTCGGCGGGGTTCAGCGGGTGTTGCAGGCCCTGCTGGCCGAACGTGTGTCGATCCGCGACCTGCCAACCATTCTGGAAGGGATTGCCGAGATCTGCGGCGGCCATACCCGCCCGGCTGGGATGATCGTGGCCCATGTCCGCGCTCGGCTGGCGCGACAGATCAGCGACAGTCACACCGGCCCGGCCGGCTATATCCCGCTGGTGACGCTGTCGCCGGAGTGGGAACTGGCCTTCGCCGAAAGCCTCGTCGGGCCGCCGGAGGACCGCCAACTGGCGATGGCCCCGTCCAAGCTCGGCGAGTTCATGAACCGCCTGCGCGCCTCGTTCGACGCGGCGCAGGCAATCGGTGAGATGCCGGTGCTGCTGTCGTCCGGTGGGGTGCGGGCGCATCTGCGCGCGGTCGTGGAGCGCATTCGCCCGTCCACCCCCGTGCTGGCCCAGGCGGAAATCTTCCCTCGCGCCCGTATCCGGACGGTCGGCACGATATAAAAAGCCTCCCTCCCAAGTCAGGAGGAGGGCTTTTTAGGCGTCAGATGCTTAAAGCGCGCCCTGGACCCAGGCCTTGAGCTGGCTCTTCGGCAGCGCGCCAACCTTCGTGTCCGCAGGCTTGCCGTTCTTGAACAAGATCAGCGTCGGAATCCCGCGTACGGCGTAGTTGGAAGGCGTCATCGGATTGTCGTCGATATTGACCTTGGCAATGGTTAGCTTGCCCTTCATCTCCGCCGCGATTTCCTCAAGCGCCGGGCCGATCATCTTGCAGGGACCGCACCATTCGGCCCAAAAATCCACCAGGACGGGGCCTTCGGCATCCAGGACATCCGCCTTGAATGTCTGGTCGCTGACGGCGATCGTGTTCTCGCTCATACAATCTCTCCTGCGCTTCGGCTCTGGAAATGGGCGTTGTGAAGCGATGGATCAAGCTCGCCCGGCGTGTGCGAGTCGAGCAAGCGCCCAGGCAGCGCCATCACGGCGGCGGAACGGGTCCACACCAGTCGGCATTCGACGGTCCGGCCGGGGAAGATAGCGGCGACAAGCGCGCGGTAGGCCGCCATTTGGCGCAAATACAGCACCGGCGTATCCTCTGGCCGGGCGGGGGCATCGCGATTGGTCTTGTAGTCTGCCAGCAGCACGCGTTCGGGCAACACAGCCATGCGATCCACGATGCCCGACACGACGGCGCCGCCGACCAGGCCGGACAATGGCTGCTCCGCCCGGCCATGCGGGCCAAACAGGGGCGCCAGGTCTGGATGGTCGATGATGCCAGTGATTTCCGGCAGCAACCCGGCCGGCGCACCTGCTGCAGCAAGATAGGTCGCGATCGCAGCGTCGCGCCCGGCTGGCGGTAGCGCCGGGGCGTGTTGCAGCAGGTGATGGATCAGGCTGCCACGCTGCAACGCCCCGCCATCGCCAGCGCGGGGGGATGCCGCATGCGGCACCGGCCCCAACCCGGCGTCTGCCGGGCGGCTGGGCGCCAGCGGCACGGGGCGCGCTGGCTCGGTGGGGGCGGCGTGGGGCAACCAGTCGGGCGGCCCACCAACCCAGCGGGGTAGCGGCAGGCGCTCCACTGGCGCGGTCAGCTTCGCCTGGCGCGGGGGGGCGGTTTGGGTGGTTTCATGCACCAGACTCGTACCATCCCAAGGCTCGGCGATGTCCGCGAGGGATTGTTCCACCGGGGCTAGGCCCAGCATGCCGCGACGAACGGCGTTGTACCAGCTTTCTTCCGGCACGGTGCGCCTTGTCTCCCAACCGCAGACCAACAAGCGATCCTCCGCCCGGGTGAGTGCGACGTAGAGCAGCCGGTTATATTCCTCGATCCGGGCCTGTTTGGCCGTGGCCTTCAGCCGGTCCACCGCGGCGCACCGCAGTTCGGAGCGGGGCGACCACAGGGGAACGTCGCCATCCCAGACCAGCCCGCCACCATCCGGCGGCATCGAGGTTGTGTCCGGCAGGATCACCAGCGGCGCTTGCAGGCCCTTGGCACCATGCACGGTCATCACCCGAACGGACCGCCCGGCCTCCTCCGCCTGGCGCTTCACCTCAGCGCCGGACTGGCGCAGCCAGTGCAGAAATCCCTGCAGCGAGGGCGGGTGGCTGCTGGCATGGCTCATCGCCGCACCCAGCAATTCGTCTAGCGGCTCGGCCGCCTCCGGCCCCAGCCGCCGCAGCAGCCGTGCCCGGCTGCCCAGCGGCCCCAGCGCCTCCACCAGCAGCGCGTGCGGGGTAACGTAGTCGACGCGAGCCAACAGCGCCTCGATGAACGCGGTGGCGCGCTCCCATTCCGGCCGCTCCCCCCGGCGGCGGCGCAAGGCGGACCACAGCGAGCCGGGGCGCCCGATCGCCAACGCCATCAGGTCGTCGTCATTCAGTTCGCCCAGCGGGCTGGTGAGCACGCAGGCCAGCGACAGATCATCCTCCGGCAGCAGCAGCGTGTCGCACAGCGCCAGCAGATCCTGCACGGCAGGCTGGTCGGTCAGATATAGCCGGTCCAGCCCGGCGACGGCGACGCCCAGCCCCTTCAGCCGTCGCACCAGGGCGCGGGCAAAATCGTCGCGTCGGCGGACGAGGATCAGGATGTCCCCCGCCTCCACCGCACGGCCGCGGCTGGGCAGTTGGGTGCGGCCGATTTGGGCGGCGATCCATTGCGCGAGGGCCTCTGCCAGGCGTTGCGGCGCTGTGGTCAGCCCGTGATTGCGGTCGGCGACGGCCCAGGGCTCTGGCGGCTCCTGCGGCGGCAACGGCACCAGCGGCCACAGTTCCACCAGCCCGGCATGCCCGGCGCGATCCGCCTCGTGCTTCAACGTATCGCCGGGTGCCACGACGCCGATGTGGGCTAGGTCGTCGGCGAACACCTGGTCCACCAGTGCCAGCACCGCGGATGTGGAGCGAAACGAGACGTCCAGCACGGTGTCGCGGAACACGCCACCTGAGTCATTCACGCTCTGTCGCATGAGCCCGCGCCAGCGGTCGAACTCCGCCGGGTCGGCCCCCTGGAAGGAGTAGATGGACTGCTTGCGATCCCCCACCGCGAACACGGTGCGGGCGCCTTCCTCCGGCGCTTCGGTGGCGAAGAACTCGGCGGTCAATGCGCCGGCGATTTGCCATTGCTGGGGGGCGGTATCCTGCACCTCGTCCAGCAGCAGATGATCCAGGCCGCCATCCAGCTTGAACAGCACCCAGGCGGTGCCGGGGTCCAACAGCAGGTTGGAGGTGCGGGTGATGAGGTCGTCGTAATCCAGCAGGCCGGCCAGTTGCTTGCGACGCTCGAATCCGGCCAGCACGGGGGCCGCCAGGGTCAGCAGGGCGTCGGTGGCGGCGGCGACTTTCAGGGCGCGACGGTCATCTTCCACGGCCGCCGCCCGCTCGGCCTCGGCCACGCAGGCGGCGGCCAGGGCGGGGTCGGACTTGGCCCATTTGCCTTTGCAGAACGCACCGGCCTTGCGGGCAAGGCCCTCCTTCGTCAGCAGGATGGAAAGCCATTCGTCCCAGTGTTCGATCCGCAGCGCTGGCGGCAGGTTCAGCCAGCCGAACATGCGCTCGGCCAATTCCCGCTCGCTGGCGGTGCCGTTCGTTTTCAGCTGGCCGACCACGGCGCGCAACTCCGCGTCGTCCCATGCCACGGCCGCCTGCACCAGCCCGGCATCGTCGCCGGATACGCCCAGGGCGCGTTGCAGCCGGGCCAGGCGGGCCGGGTTTAGCAGCAACGGGCGAAGCTTCGCCGCCTTCGGCCGCAGATCCGATACGAGGCGACCAAAACCTTGGTCCGACACCAGACCGGCGATCACGGACAGCGCTGCCGGGTCGGCAGTGGCCATCGCGTCCTCGCGCGCACCCTGCAATTCGGCGTTGCCGTCCGCATCCTCCAGCAGCCGGAAATGTGGGGCGAGCGCGGCCTCCAGCGGGAAGCGGCGCAGCAGGGATTGGCAGAAGGCGTGGATCGTGCTGATCCGCATGCCGCCCGGTAAATCCAGCACCTTGGCGAATAGCTCCGGCGCCAGCTTCATCCTCTCGGCATCGGGCACGATGCCTCGCGAGATCAGAGCCTCGCGCAATTCTGCCTCCGGCAGTGTCACCCATTCGCCCAGGATGCGTTGCAGCCGCAGCGCCATTTCCGCCGCCGCCGCCTTGGTGAAGGTGAGGCAGAGGATGCGCTCCGGCTTCGCCCCCTGCAGCATCAGGCGCAGTAGCCGATCGATCAGCAGCTTGGTCTTGCCCGACCCGGCGGACGCCGCAACGAACGCCGACACCCGGGGGTCCGACGCACCCTGCTGCAGGTTGGTCGCCCGGGCGGAGGCGGGGGAGACGGGCGCGTTCACTCCCCCTCCTCCAGCGCCGCCCACTCCGCCACCCGGGCAAGCTGGGTGTAGTCGGAGAAGCGGGGTGCCTGGCCGGGATGCGGCTGGGACAGATACGGATGGTCCGGGTTGTCGAAGGTCGCGACCAGCGAGGTGAGATTCGACCGCGCCATCGCCACTTCGTCGGAGATCTTGTCCGCATCCTGCTTGAACAGGCTGGCGATCTCCCCGGGCACGAAACCTCCGGTGAGGTGCCAGTAGGTGAGTTCGACAGCGCGGCCGACCACTTCGTCCCCGAACGCGCCATCGGCGGCCATCGCCGCCTCCAGCAGCAATTGCGGCGCCAGCCCAGCCAGCACGTCGCGGGCAGACGGCGGGGTTCCGGTTTTGTAGTCCAGGATGGCGATACTGCCGTCGAACCGGCGCTCGATCCGGTCGGCGCGGCCCTTCAGGCTGAAGGGAAGCGGCGTGCGTAGCGGCCAGTCGCCGCTTTTTTCGGATGCGATGTGCGCCAGCCCGGCACCCAGCCGCCGGTCCCGCTCCGCCCCTGCCAGCCAGGTGGCGATGCGGCGCAAACGGGGCCGCCACCAGGCCGCGAGGGCCGGGCGCAGGAACTGGTTGTCCAGCGCGGCGTCCATTGCGGCGACCAGCCGGGTTTCGGCATTGGCGGGGAAGTTGGTGCCGACCTCGCGCAGGAAGGCGTGGACGGCGGCGTGCACGACCGTGCCGTAATCCGCCGCGTCCGCCGGTTCTTCCAGCAGGGGCAGCGCCTGCAGGTTCAGGATGCGGCGGGCATAGATCGCGTATGGGTCGCGCAGCCAGGTCTCGATTTCCGTCACGCGCAGGATGCGGGGGCGGTGTTCCAGCGCCGGCCGGGGCGCAGGCGGTGCCAAACGCGGCGGCGCACCGTTCGGCTGGTCCAGTTGGCGGGCCCAAAGTGCAGCAGGGTGTTCGGGCAGCGATTGCCCGGCGCCGCGCAGCATCGCGTCCAGCCGCTGCAGCCACCGTGCGGGAACCGCTGGCGCGCCATCCCGGCGCAGCGGACAGGAGAAGACGACCTCCGGCGCGGCACAGGCGGTCATCACCCAGTCATGCGCCATCTGGCCGACCGCTTCCTCCGGCGAGGGCAGCTTGGCGGCGGCGCGCATCGGCCGGCTCATCCACGGGCCAGGATCGGAGGCAGCGGGCCACATCGTCTCCGCCAATCCGCCCAGCACCAGCACATCGGCGCGTTGCAGCCGGGCCTCCAACAGGCCCCAGATGAACACGCGCGGATGTTCCACCCCGTCGCGGCCGCGCAGGGCACGCCGGCTGCGTACCGCGACCCCCGCGATCGCGGCATCCAGCAAGCCTGGCAGGGTGCCCGGGGGCTGAACGGGCAATACCTCCAACGCCGGCAGCAACTCGCCCAACAGGGCGGCAAGCGCCTGCCCGTCCTCGCCGGACCATAGGCGGCGGGGACCGGCCTCGTCGGGCGTGCTGGCCAAGGCTTCGGCGGCGGCGATCAGCGCGGTCAGTGCCTCGACCGGGCTTGCGCCGTCCGATGCGGCGATTTCCAGCAACGGGGCAAGGCAGGTTTCGAGCCGATCGATGAAGGCGTGCGTCGACTTGGCCACGCCGCGCAGCCCGGCAATGCCAGCTTGGGGCGCCGGGCCGCGCAGGCCTTCCCGCTCCAATGCGCGGGCGGCGGCGCGGCAGTCGGCGGGGGATAGACCTGCGGCGGCGAGCGGATGCTTCAGCAGCGCCAGCAGGGGGACGGGGCGCAGGCCGTTCGCCACCGCCTCCGCCAACAGGCGCAAGAAGACGGCGGGGGGAGTGGCGGCCAGGGTCTCTCCGGCGCTGTCATCGGCGACGATGCCGAACCGGCCCAACTCCACTGCGACCCGTCCGGCCAGGTCGCGATCCGGCGTCACCAGCGCAGCGCGGCGGTCCGGCATCTCCAGCGCGCCGCGCAGGATGAGGGCGATGGCCAACGCCTCCTCCTGCTGGTCGGCTGGGGCCAGGCGGGACAGGCCGGTGGGCTCGGCGGGCAGGGCGTCCCGCCAAACGGCGAGTGCGGGGGCAGGCAGCAACGCGCGGTGCAGCAGCGTGGTGCGGCCGGCAGGGGCAGCGTCGGCCGCGAGTTGCGGCTGCACATCGCCCCTGGTCGCGCCAAGCCGTGTCAGAAGGCGGCGCAGCCCGGCCTGGGGGTGGCTGTCTTCCAACGTCGTCCAGGATTCGTCTGGCAGATCCAGATCCAGCCCGGGAAGCACGACCTCACCCCGCGGCAGCCCGGCGACCACACGAAGCAGACGTGCCACCGCGGGAATGCCGCCAGTGGTGCCGGCTGCCAGCACGCGGGTGGTCGGTGGGTTCTCCGTCCACGAGGCGGCCTGCGCGTCCAGCAGCGCCACCTGGCGGGCGGCGGGGTTCATCTGCCCGTTGGCGGCCAGGAAGTCGGGCCAGGCGCGGGTGACGATGCGCAGGAATTCAAGCGTGATGCCCCAATGGGTGGCGTAATCCTCCGCCGCCAGGCCCGGCAGCACCTCGGCTAGGTCGATCTCCGCCCGCTCCGCCTCATCCATCAGCGCCGCAAGTTCCACGGCCAGCGGCCAGGCGTGATCGGCGGTGGCGGGGGCGCCGAACCGGCCGTCCAGCGCCATTACCAGCCGAGTCAAATGCGCCAGCCGCACGGGGGCGGGCACGGCGGGGGCCAACGTCAACGCGCCAGACAGCGCCAAAGGCGCTTCGTCCAGCGCACCCACCGCGGCAATCCGGGGCAGCAGCAGGGGGCGGCCGTTGGTTTGGGCGAGAAACGCCTCCGCCAGGGCGCGGGCGGCGCGGCGGGTCGGCAGCAGGATCAGCCCGTCCGCCACCGCCAGGGGATCATCCCCGGCCCGTGCCAGCCACTCCGCTGCCAGCGCGTCCAGGAACGCCTGATGCGGCGCGATCGTCCGCAGGTTCACCTGGTTTCGCCGGTCTCGTTCGCGTGCAGGGCGATTTCCGCCTCGGACAGGTCCTGCGGGCGCGACAGATGGAACCACAGCCCGTCATGCACCACAGCCCGGATGCGGCCAGCCTGGATCGCCCGGTCCCACACCACGTTGGTGCTGAACGGCGGCGGCGGCGGGTTGGCGAACAGCGCCGGGGTGGCCAGTTGCAGCCCGGCATAGATATAGGGTGCGACCTCCCGCTCCCGCCGGCGACGGGGCTTGCCCCAAGGGTCGACGCTGAAATCACCGCGCCCGACTTCGCCATGTACTTGGAAGGCGCGGTGCACCAGCAAAAGGCTGTCCAGTTCCGCCGAATCGAACTCCGCCGCCATGCGCAACAGCGTCGGGGCCGGGCCATCCATCCAGAAGCTGTCGCCGTTGACGACGTAGAATGGCGCATTCTCCAAGGCACCACTCGCCAGCGCGGCCGCGACGGAGCCGCCGGTTTCCAGCAGCGTCGCCTCCGGCTGCAGCACGATTTCTGGCCCGGTCTTGCGCCGGGCGAGGTGGCGCTGCACCAGTTCCGCCTGCCAATGCGTGTTCACCACCACGCGGGATACGCCCACGGCATGTAGCCGGTCGATCGCGTGATCCAGCAGGGTGCGACCACCCAGGGGCAGCAGAGGCTTGGCCGTCCGCTCCGTCAGCGGGCGCATGCGGGTGCCGAGGCCGGCCGCTAGCACCATCGCTTGGGTGATGCTCAAATCCGCTCCGCCCAGCCGCTGATCACCGCGTGGCGCGCATCCCCGCCATTGGCGGACAGCACGATGGACAGCGCATCGCCGGGTCGCAACACGCCCAACCGGTCGGCCCATTCCACGATGACGATCCCCTCTCGCGCCTCGTCCCAGCCTAGTTCCACCACCCCGCCAGGGCCATCCAGCCGCCACAGGTCGAAATGGCTCAACCGGCCGGCCTGCGTGTCGTATTCCTGCACCAGCGTGTATGACGGGCTGGGCACATCCAGCGCCGGGTCACCGGCGGCGGCGCGGATCAACGCGCGGGCCAGGGCGGATTTGCCCGCGCCCAGCGGCCCGTCCAGCAGCACCGCATCCCCAGGGCGAAGCATGGCGGCAATGCGCTCGCCCAACGCCTCGGTTGCGCACAGGTCGGGCAAATGCAGGCGCGAGGCCGTTTCGGTGGCGGGCATGGGCGCTGTTTAGCCGGGCTTCGCCGGGCTCGCCAGCGGCCAATGCTTGCGCGACGGAAAACCGGCGCTAGGGTCCCGGTCTATGGGTGAGATCATCGAGACGGATGTGGCGATCATCGGGGCCGGGCCAGTCGGCCTGTTCGCGGCGTTCGAGTGTGGGATGCTGAAGCTGCGGTCGGTGCTGATCGACGCGCTGGCGGAGGTGGGCGGCCAATGCTCCGCCCTGTATCCGGAGAAGCCGATCTACGACATCCCCGCCCACCCGGCGATCGCCGCCGGGCACCTGATCGCGCAGTTGGAGCAGCAGATCGCTCCGTTCGCCCCGCCGCGCCTGCTGGGGCGCCGGGTCGAACGGCTGGAGGGTTCGTCCGGCGCGTTCGTGCTGGGCACCGACAGGGGCGACACCGTGCATGCCCGCACCGTCCTGCTGGCCGCAGGCGCCGGGGCGTTCGGCCCCAATCGCCCTCCGCTGGAGGGACTGACCGCCTTCGAGGACAGCGGCGCCGTGCAATACCTGGTGCGCCGCCGCGACGACTACGCCGGCAAGCGCGTGGTGATCGCCGGCGGCGGGGACAGCGCGGTCGACTGGGCGCTGTCGCTGAAGGGCATCGCGGCCAAGGTCTACGTCGTGCATCGCCGCCCGAAATTCCGGGCCGCGCCCGAAACTGCCGCCCAACTGGACGCCGCGGCCGAGCGGGGGGAGATCGAACTTGTCATTCCCTACCAACTGCACGGCTTGCATGGCGACGGTGGGGCGATGAGCGGCGTGGAGGTGGCGCATATCGACGGCTCCACCAAGCTCCTGGAGGCTGACCGGTTGCTGCCGTTCTTCGGCCTTTCCATGGATCTCGGCCCGATCGCCGGCTGGGGGCTGGATCTGGAGCGCCACCACGTCCAGGTAAACCCGGCCACCTGCCAGACCAGCGTGCCCGGCGTGTTCGCCATCGGCGACGTCGCGACCTATCCTGGCAAACTGAAGCTGATCCTGCAGGGGTTCAGCGAGGCGGCGATGGCCGCCCACGCCATCCACCCCATCGTGCATCCCGACACCGCGTTGCACTTCGAATATTCCACCAGCAAAGGCGTTCCAGCCTAAAGCCTGGTGAAATTCTCGCCCATCCATCCCATGTTTCGGCCTACCGGCCCGCAGGAGACAGCATGATCCGACTAGACGAAGAGCCCGATAGCCCCGACGTTCCTGAGCCGCTGGGCCCGGACACGAAGGAGCCGGGCGACAACCGCACGCTCAATTCGCCGATCAACGAGCTGGAAAGCCGGCTGTTCAAGCAGCGCAAGGTCCTGATCTTTGGCGCGATCAACGACAAGCTGGCGCGCGATGTGACCGGCCGCCTTTTGGCCCTGGCCAGCGAGGGCACCGACCCGATCGACGTCTACATCAACTCGCCCGGCGGCCACGTCGAGAGCGGCGACACCATCCATGACATGATCCGCTTCGTGGATGCCGAGGTGAAGGTGCGCGTGATTGGCACTGGCTGGGTGGCCAGCGCCGGGGCGCTGATCTTCATCGCCGGCAAGAAGGAAAACCGGTTGTGCCTGCCGAACACCCGCTTCCTGCTGCACCAGCCGATGGGCGGCGTGCGCGGCCCCGCGACCGATATCGGGATCGAAGCGCGTGAGATCGTGAAGATGCGCGAGCGTCTGAACCGCGAAATCGCGCTGGAAACCGGCCAAACCTACGAGAAGGTCGCGCTGGACACCGACCGCAACTACTGGATGAGCGCCGAGGAAGCGATCGCCTACGGTCTGGTGAGCCGCATCGTTAGCAGCGCCAAAGAGTTCTGAGGCGAAGCGCCCGCGCATCCTCATGCGCGGGCGTCCTTTTAGCGGGTGCTGGTTATCCCGCCGAACGCGGAATAGACGCCATTCAGGCGCACATGCGCGCTGCCGGGCTCGTTATCGCCGCCATCGGCACAGCCTGCGAGCAGCAGCAGAACCACCAACCACTTCACATCAATCACCCATCAGCTTCTTGATCTCCGGCTCCAATGCCGAGGCATAGAGGGCATAGCCGACCGGGGTGAGGTGCAGCAAATCGAACGAGACCTCGTTCGACAACTGCCCGGATGCGTTCACCAGGTTGCGGCCGACATCGATGTAGAACGTCGTTTGATTATCCGCACATTTGGCAATCAACTCGTTCGTCTTGGTGTTGACCGTGCGCAGCGGCTCCCACGGGCCGGCCCCGCGGGGCAGGATGCCGACGATCAGCACCTTCGTGCTGGGCGATTTGGTGTGGATGAAACGCACGATTTCCGCCACGCCCAGCGAGAGGTTTTCCGGCGTGGAATTGGTCCATTGCGTGTTGTTGGTGCCGATCAGTAGCACCACCACCTTGGGACGCATCGCGCTCCATTCCCGCGGCAAACGCTCCAGCACACCCTGGGTCACGTCGCCGATCACGCCCAGCAGCACGGGGGAGCGTGTGCCGTAGAATTGGCTGAAGATCCCCGGGTCCCAGCCAGCGGTGATGGAATCGCCGATGAACACCAATTGCTTGGTCGCGAGACCCAGGCTGGGAACCTTGGCATCCAGCGCCGCCACCTGGTCGCGCCAGAGCTGCACGTCCACAGGCGCGCCGACCGCTTCGGACGGCATCGGGTTGCGGCGAGGAATGGCCGGGCAATCGCCGGCGGCCCAGGCCGGTGCGGCCACCACCATGGCGGCGGCGGCCAGTAGCAGGCTGCGCATGCGGCTCAACTGCGCGGCGGGGCGATGGTGTCGCGCGCCATGAAACTGGTGATCTGTGTGCCCATCCGCATCATCCATACACTGTAGAGCCCACCTGCATCCAACTGGCCGAGGCTGAGCGGCGCAGCCCTGCCCCCGCCACAGGCCGCGGTGACCGTCGCCGCCACCGGGTTGATCGAGCGTGCTTGCACGCTGTCAGGCGGCATGTTGGCGAAAACCGGCCGTCCCGAACCCTCCGCCAGTGACCCGGCGGTGCAATCCTCGGTCGCGTTGTAGAAGGTCAGGCGGGCCTTCAACTGGTTATACTCAGGCTTGTCAGCCACGATCGCGGCGGTGACGGCATCGCCCTTCTGGTGCAGCACGACGGTGATGAACGTGCCGGATTTCGGCGCGAAGGTGGCGGTGGCGGTCTTGCCACCCTCCGTCACCTGCATCGACACCGTCTTGCCGCCTGCGCTTCCCGCGACGAAATACGGCGAGATTCGATTGGCGCCATCGGCACCCAGATCCACCTTGCCGGCGAAATCCGTCTGCACACTCGCGGCGGCCGGCAGGGCGCTGGCCAGGCGAACGTAGACCGTGCCCTCCGGCAGGCGCTGCGCATAGAGCAGGATTTGCGCCTTCGCGCCGCCCACGAACCCCATCAGGGCGAGCGCGGCGAGGGGCATACGGGATAGGCAGCGTGGTGATATCACGATCGGGAATCCCCGGCTTGTCGATGCAATGGACCTTATCGGCGCATACTAGGGCAGGCAAATGGCAGCATTTCGTTAATGCTCAGCCCATTTCCCCGTGCGGCTTGTCGGCCCCCAACATGTGACCCACCGCGTGCAACCCCGGCAGGCGGTCGCACACGATCTTCGCCACGGCGAGCAGCGGCACCGACAGCAGTGCGCCGGGTACACCCCACAACCAGTCCCAAAAGAACAGCGACACGATGACCAGCACCGGGTTCAGCGTCAGCCGCCGGGCCAGCAGCATGGGGGTGATCGTCTCCCCCTCCAGCACGTGGATGGCGAGGTAGATGCCGGCGGGGACGAAAGCGAATAGCGGGTTGCTGAATGCGAAGATGCCGACGGCGAAGAACAGCACCACGCCGGTCATCGGCCCGATGATCGGCACATAGTTCAACAGGAATGCGATCGTGCCAAAGAGCAGTGGATCCGACATGCCGAGCAACCAAACCGACAGCCCGTTCAGCACACCAACCAGCACGTTCATCATGGTGATCGTGGCGAGATAGCCGGCAACGTTCTCCTCGATCTCTGAAGCGATCTCCACCGCGCGCTTCTTATCCTCCAGCGTCGGCAGCACCTCGACCAGCCGGCGCAGCAGGCTGTCGCCAGCCGACAGGAAGAAGAACAGCAGCAGCAGGATGGTGAAGCCGTCGCCCAGCATGGTCTTCACGCCACTGAGCACCGAGCCGCCAAACGACGTAAGGCTGGAGACGCTGGGGGCGCCGCCCGATGGCCCATGCTCGTCGGGCGGGGCGCCGCCCATCAGCGTGTTCAGCTTCTGATAGCCCTGCTGGGCGTAGTTGATCGGCTCCTGCAGGAAGCTCAGCTTCTGCTCCAGCTTCGGCAGCGCCTGGGGCGCCTGGCCGATCCAATAGCTGGCCGGGACCGAGACTGCCGCCCCCACACCGCCAACCAGCACGAAAAGCCCCAGGATCAGCAGCAGCGCCGCCAGGGCCCGCGGCAAGTGCGCTCGCTTGGTCAGGATGCGCATCAGCGGCGACAACAAGAGATACAGCACGATTGCGAGCACGAATGGCAGCAGGATGGAGGAGGCGAAATACAGCGTGTACAGCACCGCCAGGATCGCCAGGGTACCGAGCGCCTTCGCGCCGGGCCGGCTGGGGGCACGCATCTCCTCCCGCGCCGCGGCCAGATGCTCCTTTTCGCCGCCCGTGCCTGGGCCCGGCGCGCGTTCCGTCACATCCATGTCGGCGAACTTCCTTGCTTATGCCACCTCAACGCAGCGGCGGCCGCTTTGGTGACAGAGGCTAGGCCGCCTGTGCAAGTGCCGCCGCCACCGCATCCGCCATCGCCTGCGGCTTGGTGGAGGGCGGGTAGCGGCCAATCACTCGGCCGTCGCGGCCGACCAGGAACTTGGTGAAGTTCCACTTGATGCCAGAGGTGCCAAGGAAGCCGGTCTTCTCCCGCTTCAGCCACTGAAACAGCGGGTCTGCCTGGCCGCCATTCACGTCGATCTTCGCCATCACGGGGAAGGTCACGTCGTATTTGGTGCTGCAGAAGCTGGCGATCTGCTCCGCCGTGCCGGGCTCCTGCCCGCCGAACTGGTTGCAGGGGAAGCCCAGCACCACCAACCCGGCGTCCCCATATTGCCGCCACAATGCCTCCAGCCCCTCATATTGCGGGGTGAAGCCGCATTTCGACGCCGTATTGACGATCACCAGAACCTTGCCGCGATAGGCGTCGAGCGTTTGCGCACCCCCGTCCGAAGTCCGGACGGTCAGGTCGTATAGGCTGGTCATGCGGTTTCTTACCCCTTCGGCAATTGCAGCACGAACCGCGCGCCGAGCACGCGGCCCGTGTCGTCGCGCCGGTTTTCGGCTGCGATCTGGCCCTTCAACGCTTCCACGATCTGCTTGCTGATCGACAGACCCAGGCCGGAATGCTGGCCGAACCGCTCACCCTGCGGCCGCTCGGTGTAGAAGCGGTCGAACACGTGTTCCAGCTTGGCGTCGGGCATGCCGGGGCCTTCGTCATCGACGCTCACCTCGACCATCGGCCCAGCCTCCCGCGCGCGCAACACGACGCGACCGCCCGCGGGGCTGAAGCTGTTGGCATTGCCGATCAGGTTACGCAGCACCTGGACCAGTCGGTCTTCCACCGCCTGCACCATCATCGGGCCGTCCGGTGCATCAACCTCCAGCCGCACGCCCCCATCGGGCCGCGTCGCCTCGTCGATCTCGGCCAGAAGGCGCAGGATGCCGACAACGTCGATCGCGGTCGGCTCCGCCCGGCTCAGTTCGGCATCCACGCGGCTGGCGTCGCTGATGTCGCTGATCAGCCGATCCAGCCGCACCACGTCCTCGCCGATGATCGCCAGCAACCGTCGTTGGGCCGCAGCGTCCTCGACCCGGCGCAATGTCTCGATCGCGCTACGAATACTGCTCAACGGGTTCTTGATCTCGTGCGCCACGTCGGCGGCGAACCGCTCGGTCGCGTCCATACGGGACCACAGCGCCTCCGAGCTATCGCGCAGGGCATGCGCCAACTCGCCGATTTCGTCGGTGCGGCGCAGAAGGGTCGGCGGCACGGCGCCCGCCCGGCCATGCCCCTCCCGCATGTCGCGCGCTGCCTGGCTCAGCCGCAGGATCGGGCGGGCGATGGTGAGCGACAGATACCAGGACAGCATCACCGTCAGCACCAGGGCGATGACGAACAGGCCCAGGATGGACATGCGGATGGCGACCAGGCTGTCATCCACCTCGCGCGCATCGCGGGTCAGTTGCACGATGCCGACGGTGTGGCGGTTGCGCGTCACTGGCTCGGCCACCGTCACCAGCAAGCGGTTATCGGCAGTACGCCTTATATAAGGTGGTGTCTCCCGCCCCTGGTCGGACGAATTGAGCTTAAGTTCCGCCTTTACGTCCGGTTGCCAATCCGGCCCGGCGGCCGACGGCCCAGTCTGGACGGTGGCGATTTCCTGGCCGTGCGGCACGAAGGACAGCAGCCGGTCATAGATCGCGCCCACCGTTCCCTCGAACGGGCCGCGATCGGCGACGGGCGGCAGCGGCTGCGTGTTGATCGCGCCACCGACACCCTCTCGCACCCGGCTATCGGCGATCACCTGGCCGTCGGCGCTGTACAGCTTCGCCTGGCTATTCGGGGTCGGGTCGGTCAACCGCCGCAGCAGCGGGCGGGCAATGTCGGGAACCAGTTGCGGATTTTCCGGATCGGTTTCCCGCACAGCGCTTTCGCCCAGCGCGCCGGCATAGATGCGAGCCTGCTCCCGTAGCGACGTCACCTCGTTTTCCAACAGCCCGTTCTGATACTGGTCGAGGTACAGCAGGGCCGCCACCAGCAGCGCCAGCGGCAGCGCGTTGACCAGCAGGATTCGGCGCAGCAACGGCGGCAACCATCGCCGCTGCACGGTTTGCGGGCGGGCGACGGACGGCGGCAATACGCCGATGTCGGGCAATTAGACCTCCTTGTAGCGATACCCTATGCCGTACAACGTTTCGATGTGGTCGAAGCTGTCCTCGCCGGCGCGAAACTTCTTGCGCACGCGCTTGATGTGGCTGTCGATGGTGCGGTCATCGACGTAGATGTTCTCGCCATAGGCGGCGTCGATCAGTTGGTCACGGGACTTGACCATGCCGGGCCGCGCCGCCAGCGCCTTCACCAGCAGAAACTCCGTCACCGTCAACTGGATGTCGTGACCTTTCCAGGTGCATTGATGCTTGGTCTCGTCCAGCGTCAGGTCGCCGCGGGTCATCACCCCGCCGGGTGCGGCGCCCGAGCCCTCGGCCCGGCTGCTCTCGTTCCGGCGTAGCAGGGCGCGGATGCGCTCGATCAGCAGGCGCTGGCTGAACGGCTTGGTGATGTAGTCGTCCGCACCCAGGCGCAGGCCCATCAACTGGTCGACTTCCTCGTCTTTCGAGGTGAGGAAGATCACTGGCATGCTGGACCGTTGGCGCAGGCGCTGCAGCAGTTCCATCCCGTCCATCCGCGGCATCTTGATGTCCAGCACCGCCAGATCGGCCGGCTTCGTGGTGAGCCCCTGCAAGGCGCTCTCCCCATCCGTAAAGGTGCGGACCTGAAATCCCTCCGCCTCCAACGTCATGCTGACGGAGGTGAGAATGTTGCGGTCATCGTCAACCAAGGCGATCGTATGCTTCATGGGGCGTAAGCCTCTACGGACGTGCAGCAGGATCGCAGCCGATTATGGCGCAAAACGGACCGGACGGAGAACACAGAATGGCAAACTCACCCGATCGGCAGACGATTGTGTGGAATGCCCGGTGTTTACTGCGGTCTGCCCGGTCGGCCACCTTGGCGACGGCGGAGGACGGGCAGCCCTATGCCGCCCTCGTCACCCCCGCCCCGGCGCCGGATTTGTCGCTGCTGATGCTGCTGTCCGGCCTGTCGACGCATACGAAGCATCTGACCCTGGACGGTTGCTGCGCGCTGATGGTGATGGGCGACCCCGATGGCGCCAACCCCCAAACCGCGCCACGCCTGACGGTGACCGGCCTTGCCGAGCCCGAGCCTGACCCGGCGATGAAGGCCCGCTGGGTCGCCCGCCACCCTTATGCGGCGTTCTACGCAGATCTGGGCGATTTCCGTCTGCTGCGGGTGCGCCCAACAGGCGGCCATTTCATCGGCGGCTTCGCCAGCGCCCATCGCCTGACCGCCGCCGAACTCACGCCCGATCCCGACGCAGTCGGCGCGGTGCTGGCGGCGGAGGAGTCGATCCTCACCCACGTCAATGCCGACCATGCCGACGCGCTTGCCCGCATCGCCGGCAGTCCGGGGTGGCGCATGGCGGCGGTCGACGTCGATGGCTGCGATCTGGTGCGAGAGGATGTCGTGCACCGCGTCGCCTGGTCCGCCCCCGTGGCCGATGCCGGCGGCGTGCGGAACGAACTGGTGCGCCTGGCCCGGGTGTAAGCCTACCGCCGGCCGGGGCCTTGCCCGCCGAAACCACCACCATATCCACCGCCGCCAAACCCGCTGGCGCCTTGCCCGCCGGTTTGGCCGCCCCCCGCTGGTCCACCATTGTCCTGGCCAGACGAATCCGGGGAGGAGAAACGCGGCCCAAACCCAGCCCGATTTCCACGGCCGCGTTGCCCCCCACCGACACCATCGCGGCCCGCGCCGTCCGGCCGGTTGAAGCCGGCGCCACCGGGCGTCGGCGCTGGGGCAAAACCGCGCCCGAACCCACCGAACCCGGCGCCGCCACCGCTCATTTGGAGCCCTCGCGTGGCCAGCCCGCCCTCGGGCCGCCGACTAAACCTGGCGATGCCGCGACCCCGTGTATCCGCGCCATAGCCGCCGCCGGACACGAATTCGTGGTTGATCAGGTATCCGCCCACCGCCCCGGCGACGAAGCCCTCCACCACGAAGTTGGACACTTGCGGCCCGAAATAGGCGGCTGGGCTTTCATCCGCGATATCCCGCGCGACGCTATCGGCCATCAACACGCTGCCCTGCATCACGCCCGTTACCACCACGGGGAAACCGCTCGGCAGGTTAACCCCCGCCGGCAGCATCACCGCCTGGGCGCCGACCCGCGCCGTGCCGTAGATCAGGGTCAGTTCGCCACGCAGCAGCACCGGCCCGGACGGCGCCGGGTCGATCCGCGTGGCGAGGATGATCCCGCCGGGTTGGCGCAACCCGCTGACGGCGACGAATTGGCCGGGCTGCGCGACCGTGCCACCGCCGGCGGAATCGCCCACCAGAACCTGCTGGCCAGCCACGATCATCATCCCGTCATGGTTGGATTGCACCGGGCCGATGACGGCGTGGCGCACCACGATCTCCCGCGCCAGCAGGGCACCGGCGCGGCCTGCGGCCTCCATCGCCACCACCTGCCCGGCGCGCAGATCGTCTACGCTGGCGGCCTTGCCGTCGATCCGCGCAGTGGTCGTGTCGGGCAGCGCCACCTCCTCCCCCGCCACGCACACGCTGGCGAAGCCGGTGATGACGCCGATGATACCGGTGCCGCCGATCCCGCGATCCGCTGTTTGCAAATCGGGGGCAGCAAGGCGGGGTGCACCAGTCCCACCGATGCCGCGATCGGCCGTTTTGACGCCAGTGGCACCGATCCCGCGATCGGCGATCGGGCGCGCGCCATCCGGCCCCACCCGGCATGCTGTCGGGCCAGACGCGACCGCGGCCGGCATTGGCGGCGGCGCACTAGGGGTGCTGCACCCCACCAGTGCAACCAGGCAGAGCCACCCGGCGCGGTTCATTCCGGCGTCTCGTCCTCGGCCAACAGGTAGACGCCGAAATTCACCCGGCGGGTCGCCGTGCCCGCCGGCGCGTCGGTGGCTAGGCGCATGGCGTGGCGATTGACCTCCAGCAGCACTTTCTGCGCCGACTCGCGGGCCAGCTTCTCCAACTCCGCTGCTGCTTCGGGCGTCAGGCGGTCGTAATGCACGGTGCGATCCACGAACGGGGCTGCACCGTCTGCCAATACGTTGGCACTAGCGGCGGCGATGTGGTCGTGCAGGTTGCGGGCGAAATAGAACAACTGCTCCTCCCGCCCCGGCTGCGGCAGGAACGCTGCCGCCGACAGATGCACCCGATCCTGGGCGTCCACCGTGATGATGCCCTGGCTCATCCAATCATCCAGCACGGACCGCGGGCGGACATCGCGCGTTACCGCGGTCACCAGCCGCTCGAAGCTGGGCGCCGCGGGGTCATCGGAGACACGCGGCAGCGCCAGCGGCACGCCGGTGCCGTCGGTGAAGCCGGGTGCACCCAGCCACGTGCTGATCAACTGTCCGTTGCGGGTAACCAGCAGCGGCGGCGGCTCGTCGATCGGCAGCGTGCGCTGGCGGCGGATCTCCTTGCGATGCACGCCCGTCATCAGGCTGACCCGGCTATCGGTGCGGTTATCGTCGCCCAACTCCTCGCCTGCCACTTCCACATACAGGGCGCGCAACAGGTCGGCGGCTGCCGGGAAGGTGACGCCACACCGGATCAGCAGCCGCACCAGCGGGCGCAACAACCGACGCATTGGGGCCAGCATCGTCTCGGGCGCGGGTCGCGCAGTCGGCATGGGATTGGGAACGCTCCAGCAAAGGCAGGACCTGACCGTAACACGGGGATCGTGGGAAAGAACCCCACGCCAACCTTGACGTGGGAAAACTTCCCACGTTTAATGTGAAAATTAAGCCGGAGTTGCCGATGTCACACACTCCCCCTGCTCGTCTTCGTATGCCCCAGCCGACCATCGCCCCCGCGCTGATGAGCCACGAGGATCCGAGCCCCGACGCCATCGCGATGCGCCAATTGCGGCATCAGACGAAGAACGCCCTGCAGCGGATCATCGCCCAAGTGGCGGCGTGCGATCTGCGCGCCACCCCTGCCGGTGCGATCCTAGCCGACGAGATCGAGCGCCGTGTGCTGCTAAGCGCCCGTGTGTCGGATGCGCTGTTCGGGATGACCGCCTTCCCCGGCCCGCTGCGGGACCGGCTGATGGCCCTCTGCACCGCCACAGTGCGGCTGCTGGCCGACACCGAGCAGACGATCGAGACCGACATCGAACTCACCGGCGCTTGCCCGGCGGCGCTGCACAGCCTGATGGTGAAGACCGCGCATGAGATGGTGACCAACGCGGTCAAGCACGGCATGCACATGCGGCTGGTGGGCAAGATCCGCGTGCTGGTGCACGGCCACAGCGACGGTTCGACCACGCTGCAGGTCCGCAACGACGGCTGGCAGCTTAGCCCGGATTGCGAGGAGGGCGATGGTCTACCAATCATGCGCCTGCTGGCCGATCCGCATGGCGGCACCGTGTCGATGCGGCGCGAGGATGGCTGGACCATCGCCACCATGCACGTGCCCTGCTCACCCTGACGCCGCCCAACGCTGACGCCGGCCCGTGCATCCGCTATGAGGGCGGAATGGACGGCCTGCAGATCACCCCGCGCATCCGGCTGGAGGAATCCGAGCTGCAGGAACGTTTCATCGCCGCGGCCGGACCCGGCGGGCAAAACGTCAACAAGGTCGCCACGGCGGTGCAGCTCCGGTTCGACGCCCTGAACTGCCCGGCGCTGAGCCCGGCGATCCGCGCACGGCTGGCGGTTTTGGCTGGGCGGCGCATGACGGCGGAGGGCGTTCTGGTGATCGCCGCCAACCGCCACCGCACGCAGGAGCGCAATCGCGCCGACGCCCGCGACCGGCTGGCGGAACTGATCCGCGAAGCCGCCATCCCGCCCGTTTACCGGGTAAAGACCCGGCCAACCTTGGCAAGCAAACGCCGGAGGCTGGACGACAAGACCGCCCGCGCCGGCATCAAGCGGGACCGCGCACGACCGGGCAGCGACGGCTAGGCCAAACACGGCAGCCCCAGGATCGGCCGTGTGTTCAAGTCGCCCGGCGCAACAGGAATAGCGCCTGCTCGCCAAACAGATTGGCCATCCAGGGATAGCGCCGCCAGGGCGACCGCTGCCCCGCCTCGTCCACGGCCAGCCACCGCTCCACCACGTAGCCTTCCTGCGCGCACAGTTCGAAGAAGTCGCGCACGCTGCACGGGTGGATATTGGGAGTTTCGTGCCAGGGAACGTGCCACGTCTTGGTCATCGGCATCCGGCCGCCCACCAGCAACTGCCAGCGCACTGTCCAGTGGCCGAAATTGGGGAACGACACCACCGCCCGGGTGCTGATGCGCAGCATCTGGCGCAGCACCTCGCGCGGGCGCTCCACCGCCTGCAGCGTGCGCGACAGCACGACGTAGTCGAAGGCCGCGTCCGGATAATGCTCCAGATCACTGTCGGCATCGCCCTGCATCACCGGCAGGCCGTGCGCGACCGACCGCGTCACCGCCGCCATGTCCAGTTCGATCCCGCGGGCGTCGCAGCCACGGGTGCGGAACAGATGCTCGATCAGGCTGCCATCGCCGCTGCCGATATCCAGCACCCGGCTGCCCGGCGTGATCATCTCGCTCATCAGCCGCAGGTCCAGCCGCATGTTCTTGGCGACGAACTGCACCGGCTCCTTCAGCGCAGACACCTCAGGTGAGCCCAGCATGCTCGGCGCACCCGCGCAGGAAGCCGCCGAGCGTGCGATGGAAATCCGGCTCGTCCAGCAGAAAGGCGTCGTGCCCCTTGTCGGTCGCGATCTCCACGAAGCTTACGTTCGCCGCCGCCCGGTTCAGAGCGCGGGCGATGGTGCGGGATTGCGGGGTCGGGAACAGCCAGTCCGACGTGAACGACACGACGCAGAACCGGGTGCGCGTGCCCCGAAAGGCGGCGGACAGATTGCCGTCGTGCTCGGCCGCGAGGTCGAAGTAATCCATCGCCCGGGTGATGGTCAGGTAGGCATTGGCGTCGAACCGGTTGACGAACGTGCTGCCCTGGTGGCGCAGATAGCTCTCCACCTCGAACATGTCGCCGAACAGGCTCAGCGACTCCTTCGCCCGGTCCGGCCCCGACTGCAGCCGGCGGCCGAACTTCCGCGTCAGCGCCTGTTCCGACAGATAGGTGATGTGCGCCGCCATACGCGCCACCGCCAGGCCGCGCGCCGGGATCCGCCCCGTCTCCCAATACCGCCCCGCCGCGTAGTCCGGATCGGCAAAGATCGCCTGCCGTCCGACCTCGTGGAAGGCGATGTTCTGGGCGGAGTGGAACGGCGCCGTGGCGATCGGCACACAGGCGAACACTAGCTCCGGATACGTCGCCGCCCATTCCAGCGCCTGCATCCCACCCATCGAGCCGCCGATCACGGCGAACAGCTTGGCAACGCCCAGATGCTCCACCAACCGCCGCTGCGCCCGAACCATGTCGCGAATGGTGATCGGCGGAAAATCGGTGCCCCACGGCTCCCCGGTGGCCGGATTGATCGAGCGCGGGCCGGTGGACCCGATACACGACCCCAGCACGTTGGCGCAGATCACGAAGAAGCGGTCGGTGTCGATCGGGCGGCCCGGGCCGACCACCACCTCCCACCATCCACCCCGCCCCGTCAGCGGATGGCGCTCGGCGAGATATTGGTCCCCGGTCAGCGCATGGCAGACCAGCACGGCATTGCTGCGCGAGGCGTTCAGCGTCCCATACGTGCAATACGCCACATCCATCGCCGGCAACGTCTGCCCGCAATCGAGCGCGAACGGCTCGGCAAAATGCTCGTGCTGGTGGTTCACGGCGGGGAAGGGTTCTGGATGATCCACGCCAACCTGTATGGCAATGCGCCTGCGAAGGAGCAACTGGGTTTGCCGCAGACCAGGCCACGGGTTATTCCCATCCCATGTCAAGCACCGTTCCGCCCGTTGGGGCGCCTACCGACCTGGCTTCCCTGCGGGCCGAGCTGGATCGGCTGGACGACGAACTTCACACCATGCTGGTGCAGCGCGCGCAGGTCGTGGAGAAAGTCGGCCAACTGGCGGTCAAGGGCCGGGTCGCGCTGCGCGCCGGGCGGGAGGCAGCGATCGTCCGCCGCCTCGTCGGCAACCACACCGGCCGCTTCCCGGTCGCCAATCTCGTCCGGGTCTGGCGAGAGATCCTCGGCGGCATGACGGCACTGCAAGGCACCTATTCCCTTGCGATCTGCGATCCAGACCCGGGCGGCGCCTATACGGCGATCGCCCGGGAGCATTTTGGGGCCTTGATTCCGCTCCGCACCTACCGCACCCCCGCCCAGGCCATCGGCGAGATCAGCGCCGGTACCGCCAGCGCCGCCGTGCTGCCCGCCCCGACGGAGTGGGAGGAGCCGTCCGCCGCCTGGTGGACCGCGTTGCTGCACAAGGACGACCCCCGGATTCACGTCACCGCCTGCCTGCCCTTCTGGGCGCCACGGCCGGAGGGCGCGCCGAAGGTACAGGCCCTGGTCGTCTCCGCCGCTCCACCCGACCCGAGCGGCGCCGACCGATCGCTGCTGGGGCTTGAAATGGCGCTGGACCAAAGCCGGGCCCGCTTCGCCCAGGGCCTCGCCGCCTCCGGCTTCGACGCCGGCACCACGGTGCTGCGCCGCGACCCGGGCGCCGGCTCGGCCCGCGTGCTGGTCGACGTCGCCGGGTTCGTGCCCGAGACCGACCCGCGGCTCGCCTCGCTGACATTCACCACGCGGCCGCCCATCGTGCTGGGCGCCTATGCCGTTCCGATCGAAGGACCTGCTCAGCCATGACAGCCCCCCGCGCCAACGCCGGCATCATGAAGCTCACCCCCTATGTCGGCGGTGAGGCCAAACTGGCGGGCGTCAACCGCATCATCAAGCTGTCGTCCAACGAGGGCGCGTTCGGCCCGCCCCCGGGCGCCACCGCCGCCGCCGCGCGGGCCGCGACCGAGATGCACCGCTACCCCGACGGCGACTGCAACGCCCTGCGCCAGGCCCTCGGCAGCCGGTTCAGCCTGGACCCCAAACAGATCGTCTGCGGCGCCGGGTCGGACGAACTGCTGGCATTGCTGATCCACGCCTACGCCGCACCCGGCGACGAGATCATCATGAGCGAATATGGCTTCGTCATGTACGAAATCGGCGGCACCGCCGTCGGCGCCAAGGTCATCAAGGTGCCGGAGCGCAACATGACCGCCGACGTCGACGCGATCCTGGCCGCCGTCTCGCCCAAAACCCGCATGGTGCTGATCGCCAACCCCAACAACCCCACCGGCAGCATCCTGCCCCAGTCGGAGATGGAGCGCCTGCACCAAGGCCTGCCCCCCGACGTCCTGCTGCTGATCGACGCCGCATACTGCGAATACGTCGACCGCCCGGATTTCGACCCCGGCACCAAGCTGGTGGACGCCGGCGACAACGTCATCATGACCCGCACCTTCAGCAAGATATTCGGCATGGGCGGCATGCGCCTCGGCTGGTGCTACGGCCCACCCGGCGTCATCGACGTACTCAACCGCGCCCGCGGCCCCTTCAACGTCTCCCTCCTCGCGCAGGAGGCCGGGGTCGCCGCCCTGGCGGAGGAGCATTGGGTCGAGGTAGGCCGCGCCCACAACGCCACCCAGCGCGCCCGGCTGGTCGGCGCGCTGGAGGCACTGAGCATCAAGGTATGGCCCAGCGAGGGCAATTTCGTGCTGGCCGATTTCGCCACGCCCGAACTGGCGGCAGCAGCCGACGCCGCCTTGCGCCGCCGCGGCATCATCGTCCGCGCCATGCGGGCCTACAACCTGCCGCATTGCCTGCGCATCACCGTCGGCACGGCGGAGGAGTGCGACCTGGTCGCGGAGGCCCTGGCCGACCGCGCCCCGTAACGCCGCCGGGCTCGATCCCGGTTGCCGGCCCTTACGCGCCATTTACCATTTTTTGGGATGCTGCCGCGGCATTGATCCAGCCCCTCCCAGAACCGCGCCATTCGCGCCGGACGCCGGGCAGGCTGGACGCCCGGAGACTTATGGATGTCGGATGTTCTGAGCGGCAGCGCCGCACCACGGGCGGCGACCAGCACAAACACGCATGGCGATACATTATCGTTCCCCGTCATCGCCGGTCTGGTCCGGCTGGCGGACCTGGTGTTGCTGGGCATGGCCGGCGTGGCATCGGTCGGAATCGTCACCTGGCTCTACGGCGCCTACCCCGAAGGACCGATCCAACTGGCCGAAACGGCCGGCACCCTGGCCACGGCGCTGGGCCTGGCGCGTGAGGGCGCCTACGCCCAGACCGCCATGCAGTCGATCAGCACCCAGTTGCGCCTGCTGATCAAGCCGCTGCTGCTCGGGACATTCTGCCTCGTGGCCGGCCTGTTCGTGCTGTATCAGGGCCAACTCCCGGTTCGCATCTGGCCGCTCATCTGGGCGATCTGCGCGGGCGGCGCCATCGGGCTCGGCCGCATTCCGCTCTGGTACATCATGCGATACTGGACCGCCGCAGGGCGCCTGGCCCGCAAGATCGCCATCGTCGGCCTGAGCGATTTCAGCCACGAGTTCATCGAGCGCCTGCGTGACGAGCCGAGCGCCTTCAACATCGTCGGCATCTACGACGACCGCATCGCCCGGGTCCCCCCCAGCCAACTCGGCATCGACGTGCTGGGCACGGTGGCCGAGTTGGTGGAGCGGTCGAGGCGAGAAAGGATCGACGTCATCGTCGTCGCCCTGCCGCTCAAGGCGGTCGAGCGAATCAAGGCCATCATGGACCAGTTGGCCAGCACCGTCGCCGACATCGTCCTCACCACCGATCTGGCCGGCCTGCGCTACGCCCGCACTCAATTCCACGGGATCGGCCGCAACGCCGTCGTCTCGGTCCGGGAAGCCCCGCTGAAAGATTGGCGGCTGCTGGAAAAGACCCTGCTGGACTACACGATCGGCGTCGCGGCGCTGCTGATCCTGTCGCCCGTGCTGCTGCTCACGGCGGTGCTGATCAAGCTCGAATCGCCCGGCCCGGTGCTGTTCCGCCAGCCACGCATGGGGTTCAACAACCAGCTCTTCCTCTGTTACAAATTCCGGTCGATGCATCACGACATGCGCGACATGCTGGCCGACAAGCAGACCACCCGCGACGACCCCCGCATCACCCGCGTCGGCCGGATCATCCGCAAGCTGTCGGTCGACGAGTTGCCCCAATTGCTCAACGTGCTGAACGGCACCATGTCGCTGGTCGGCCCCCGCCCGCACGCCCCCAACACCAAGGCCGCCGACCGCCTGTTCACCGAGGTCGTGCAGCAATACGCCGTACGCCACCGGGTCAAGCCCGGCATCACCGGCTGGGCCCAGGTGAATGGCTGGCGCGGCGAGACCACCACCGTCGAACAGATCGAGCAGCGTGTCGCCTGCGACCTGTTCTATATCGAGAATTGGTCCATCGCCCTGGACCTGAAGATCATGGTGATGACGGTGTTGCGCGAGGTTCGCAGCCGCAACGCCTTCTAGGACCCTGCCGATGAAGATGTTGCCACGGTTGCTGTCGGGCGCGGCCCCAATGGTGTTGGGCGTAGCCCCAATGGTGTTGGGCATCGCCCTAGCCGGATGTACCCCGCTGCCCCCCGTGGTGGTGGTGCCCAATGACGGGTTCGAACACCTGCCCTTCGGCGGCACCTTCGATTGCGACGGCAAACCCACCGCGATCATCGGCCACCGGCACGACGTAACGTTGGAACACGGGTGCCGCCGCGTCTGGATCCCCGGGTCCAACAACGACGTCATCGCCTACGTCGAACCCGGCGCCTCCATCGAGGTCTCGGGCAACCGCAACACCGTCGTCTACCGCCTGGTCCGCCGCGGCGCCCCACCCAAATGGCTCGACACCGGACTGTAAGCGTTGCTCTGCGGCCGCCTTCCACGGAGCATGCGGGTAT
>NZ_LMUY01000025.1 GCF_009765685.1 Acidisphaera sp. L21
ACCGGGATGTCCCCGGCTAGCAGCGACCGGACCAGCAGCAGCCCTATGCCATCCAGGTTGAACAACAACTCGATGGCGATGAACCCCTCCAGAAACTGCATCGCCAGCACCGGGGCGTAGGACAGGATTGGCACCAATGCCGGGCGTGCGACCACGTGCAAGGCGACGCGCCACGATGCCACCCCGCGCATGCGGGCGAATGTGGAGTAGGGCGCTGCCATCGCGCCCGCGACCCCGTGCCGCACTATCCGCGCCAGGCCGGGTGCCAGGCTGCACGCTAGCGCTACCGCCGGCAGCACCAGCGACCGGGGGGAGTCACTGCCTGCGACCGGCAGCCAATGCAGTCGGATGGCGAACACCGCCACCATCAGCGAGCCCACGACGAAGGATGGCACCGACGCCAGTAACGCGGCGGCCGAGGCAACCCTCCGGTCCAGCCCCGATCCAGGCGCCATTCCCGCCGCCAAGCCGGCCGGCACCGCCAGCATCAGCGCCACCAGCACGCCCAGCGTGCCCACCAGCAGCGTAACCCGAAATCGCGGGGCGATATCCTGCATCACCGGCCGATCCGTCACCAGGGAGCGACCGAAGCGCCCGGTGGCGGCGTCACCAATCCAGGCGGCATATTGCGCCAGCACCGGCCGGTCCAACCCAGTGGTGTGACGGATCTGCGCTAGCGTCGCGTCGGTAAGCGCGCCTTGGCCGTAGCGGCCCACCGCAACCCGCACTGCCTGGTCGCCCGGCATGGCCTGCAGGGCGACGAAGCAGAGCGTGGCGACGGCAAGTGCCACCAGCGCGGCCTGCAGCAACCGCGCCAGCAATGGCCGGACTAGGCCCATCGCAAATCTTGCAACAGGTAGTTTTGCTCGTACGGGTCCAACACGAAGCTGTCGGCCGCGATCCGGCTGGAAACAGAGGCGTTGAGCTCCGTCCAACTGACCGGGATGACCGGCAACTGGTCCTGCAACGTCTTTACGATGTCGAAGCGCAGGACGGCCCGGGTCGGCTCGTCGAACGCGGCCAGATAGCGCTGCACCATGTCCCGAAGCTTGGCGTCGACGAAACCTGGTGAACTCCAGACCGGGCGGTCGCTGGCGAAATCTGGCAGCATGGTGCCGATCGGGTCCGGCACGTTGACGTAGGTCCGCGACACCAGCGCCGTCTGCAGCGACCCATCGCGCACCATGCCGGGCAAGGAACCGGAGGGACCGGGCTTTACCGCAATATCCACGCCTATCTCGCGAAACTGCGCCTGCATGGCCTGCGCCATCAGCGGCATTTCTGGCCTGTTGGAAGGCACCATCATGTTGAATCGCATGATGTCTCCGCCTTTTGCCAGGATGCCATCGGCGCCGGGCGTCCAGGCCGCCTCTGCCAGCAGGCGTTTGGCAGCCGGACCATCGCGCTGCAGGGATGGCAGGGTCGGATCGTGCCAGCCAGCCATGACGGGGGGCAGCAATTGCGTAGCCGCGTCCTGCGGGTGACGCAAAACGGCAGTTGCGATGCCGGGCCGGTCGATCGCCAGCGATAACGCGCGACGCACGCGCAAATCGGCAAATTGCGGCATGCGCAGGTTCATCGACATCATGCGAGCCCGCGGGATCGTGGCGCGGACCACACGTGTCGTGCCAGACCGGTTGATCGTTTCTGCGGCCTGGGGCAGCAGAGTGAAGGCGACGTCCACCTCCCCCGCCTGCGCCATGTTGGCACGCGTTTCACCCAATACGACGGCCGTGTAGCGAAGCTGGGAGATGCCAGCTTGCTTGCCCCAGTAGGCTGGGAACGCCTCGGCTTCGATGACGCGTGCGCCATCCAACCGGGTGATGCGGTAGGGGCCGGTGGCGATCTGGCGCTGCGGCCGCCCGGCCGCATCGTAGGATGACGGGGAGAGGATGATACCCGCATAATCCGTCAGATAGCTCGGCAGTGAGGCAAAGGGCGCCGTCGTGCGGATCAGCAGGGTGCGATCGTCTTCTGCCCGCAACTCGCTGACTGGAATGCCGGACAGGCTTTCCGCATCGGCGCGCACGCGGTTCAGCGTCCACGCCACATGCCCGGCGCTGACCGCCGTGCCGTCGTGGAAGCGTGCGTCGCGCAGATGGAAGCGCCAGGTCAGGTGGTCGGGATCGACCGCCCACCGATCGGCCAACAGCCCGACGAGGTCGCCGTTCGGGCGAACCCCGACCAGCGTCTCGGCGATGCCCAACCGGCGTAGGACGTAGCCGGTTTGCAGCGGATCCGGACTGTCGAACTCCCACGGGGAAGTCACACGCAACACCGGGTCAGCCGCGCGGGCGGACCATGCTGGCAGGGTGGCAGCACCGGCCAGGAATAGCCGGCGGCCGAGGTGCGGCGCGTGGAACTGGGTACGCAGCATCTGCGTGGCAGGCCGCTGGGGCTGCCGATCGAAAATCGTCATCACACTCCTATGCCCGGTGCATCCCGCCCGGTGTTGGACCAAACCCGATGACGGCAGGTCTCCTGGCTCGCGACGATCCGGGGCACATGGCCCTGGGTTCCGTCTCCCCGTCTTCCCGGACCAAGGGTCCAGTGACGTGCCGAAGGGGCGTTGGGGATCAGAGGCGTCGCTTACAGTTGCGGGAGCAGCCGCCGATTTATTTCGCACCCGGCGCGGGCACAAAACGCACGGCATTCCCTATTAACCCGCTTTCGCGGGACCGTCGGGCGCGACCCTAGGGGCAAGCCGGGCCGCGACGCAAGACCGCGTCGGTTTCAGCCGCATGGCACCGCTACCGTGCGCCCACCGCGTTTGGAGCCCGACCAAATTTGGCGCCGCGGCGATGCCGGGCCAGGCGATTGAGCAGGATATCTGCCGTACGTTCGACCTGTTGATGATATCTGCCGTACGTTCGACCTGTTGATGTAGTCCCGACGGGCTACGCTGGCGCCAACGCGATCGCCTGGCGCAGCGCCTCCAGCAGGCTCCGCTCGTCGGCCATGCCGGTGCCTGCGATGTCGAAAGCGGTGCCGTGGTCGACGGAGGTGCGGATGACCGGCAGGCCGACGGTGATGTTCACCCCCGCCTCCAGCCCCAGCACCTTCACCGGACCGTGGCCTTGGTCGTGATACATTGCGACGACCATGTCGAAATCGCCCCGGCCGGCGCGGAAGAACAGCGTATCGGCTGGAAGTGGCCCCTCCACATCCCAGCCACGTTCCCGGCAGGCAAGAATGGCGGGGGTGATCTTCTCCGCCTCCTCGCCGTGGCCGAATAGCCCGTTCTCCCCGGCATGCGGGTTGATGGCGCAAACGCCGATCTTGCGCCGGGGCAGCCCGGCCTTTTCCAATACGGAATAGCCGCGGGCGATGGTGCGCTCCACCAGCCCGGGCTCGATCCTCCGGATCGCGTCCAGCAGGCCGATATGCGTCGTTACGTGGATGACGCGCAGGCCGGGCGCGGTCAGCATCATCGACACTTCGGGCGTCTGGGTCAGCGCCGCCAGGATTTCGGTGTGGCCGGGATAGTGGTGGCCGCCGGCGTGCAGCGCCTCCTTGTTCAGCGGTGCGGTGCAGATCGCCGCAACCCGGCCCTGTGTGGCCAGCAGTGTCGCGACCTCGATATACCGGAACGCAGCGTTGCCCGCGATTGGGGAGAGACGGCCCCAGGGCAGATCCGCTGGGATCAGCGCCAGGTCGATGCAATCCACCACGCCGAACTGGCAGACCGCTTCCTCCACCGTGGCGACGGCGTTCACCGCCAGTGTGCTACCCACCAGCGCACCAGCCGCAAGCAACCGGGCGGAATCGCCGATCACGATTGGACGGCATCGCTCGTAAAGATCGCGATGCGCCAGGCTTTTCATGATGATTTCGGGACCGACGCCAGCGGCGTCGCCCATGGTGATCGCAACGATGGGACTGGCCATGTGGCACAGTGCAGTCCCCGTCCCTCCCGTGTAAAGCGTGCGTGTGCCGGCCAGTCCCGGGTCAGTGAATGGTGTGGGTTCCGCTGACGACGTGGCGGATGGACGCGGGCAGCACGGAGCGTGGCGTGTGCGCCGCTCGGTCGGATCCGGACAGATTAAACCCACCGGCCGCCAGCACCAGCCGCAGCCGCGCTCCGCTGTCGCAAATGGCTCCTGCAGCACCCGGCGTCACCATGCCCAGCAATTCCAGCCATTGCAGGTCGCGATGCACCGGCGCCTGCATCACCAGGCGCAGCAAGACCTGCTCGTCTGCTGAGGTTTCGGTATTGCAGGTGCAATTGATCTGCACCGCGCGCGTGACCCCGTTGGACAGCGCCCACATCAAGGCATCCACGCAACCCGCGGCCTCGACCACGCCCAGGCTGGACCACATTTGCCCGATGCGGTCGTCGACCTTGATCCGCCTGGTGTAGCCGATCACCCAGGCACGCATCGACCAGAGCAGCGCACGCTCGACATCGCGGGCGTCGACGCTGGTTTCAAGGAAGCTTTGCTTGTTCATGCAGTTCGTTGCTCCGTGTTGGCAGGCGAACTGTAAATGCAACTCATTCGCAATAGCAAGCTACGATCACAAAGTCGCTGCAATGGCCGTGCCAGGCCGGGATTTTCTTGACGCGGCCCGGCTGGCTTGCTGGGTTGGGGTCGGTCATCGTGCGGGAGGAAGTCTATGCCGTTCGACGGGTCTGACTTCGATCCCCGGCCTCCCCGTGGCCGCCCTCCGGTTAACGAAACGGCGATGACCGTCGCGGTGGTGCTGTTCGCACTCAGCATGCTGATCATGCCGATTTCGCTCGGCGGGTTGGTGGACATCATCCGATATATTCACGGCCACCATTAGCGGATTGCCACGCATCTACCTGGTTAACGTGTTCGCAGCCGGTGCCCGGGACTACTTGGAGGACGCGGCTACCGGCATTGCCGCCGCTGCGTTGGTGTTCCGGTTGCTGGCGAACGGGATGGCCGCAGCGGATGACCAGCCGATCCGGATTCGTCAGGGCCGCGCAATGGGCCGCCCGTCCGAAATCGCGCTGCGCTTCCGGTTGGATGCGACGGGGCACGTCGATGGCTGCTGGCTGGGTGGGGTTGCGGCGCTCGCCTAGCGCCGTTGCGTCGGCCCGGACAGTCGGTAAGCTCGCGGCTCAGTGTTTGGAGCCCCGCCCATGAGCGTCACCGCGGATGTCGTCGTCGTTGGCTTGGGCGCGGTTGGCAGTGCTACCCTCCACCGCCTGGCCATGCGGGGCGTGCGTGCGATCGGGATCGACCGGTTTCACCCGCCGCATGACCGCGGCTCCACCCATGGCGACAGCCGCATCACCCGGTTGGCCATCGGCGAAGGCGCTGCCTACGTCCCGATGGTGCAGCGCTCGCACGAGATCTGGCGGGAGTTGGAGTCGCAAACCGGCGAGACGCTATTTCAGCAGATCGGCATGCTGATCATCGCCGAAGGCGACGGCGCGCCCAGCCATGGACAGGCCGGGTTCCTGGGCAGCACCATCGCCATCGCGCAATCGCACGACATCCCGCACGAATTGCTGGACAGCGCGGAGATCCGCCACCGCTACCCGCAATTTCAGGTGCGCGATGCCGAGCGTGGGTATTTCGAACCCAGCGCCGGCGTGCTGTCGCCGGAGCGCTGCGTCGCGGTGCAACTGCGCCTGGCTCAATCCTTGGGCGCAACCGTTCGCACGGGCGAGACGGTGCTGTCCATCACCCCCAGCGGCAGCGGCGTTGCGGTGGAGACCGACCAGGGCCGGATCGAGGCCGCGCGGGTGATACTGACGGCCGGTGCGTGGCTCCCAGGCTTGGCAGGTGGCCATATCTCCCGCGTGACCAGCGTCGAGCGCCAGACCCTGCTGTGGTTCGAGACCGACGAGCCCGAACTCTACCACCCGGCACGCTGCCCCGTGTTCATCTGGCAGCATGGCCCGCGGTTGGAGGATTACCTCTACGGCTTCCCCTTGCTGCCAGGCACGTCCGGCGTAAAGGCTGCGACCGAGCGCTACGCCGGCCACACTCACCCCGACGAGATCGACCGCGTCGTGTCGGAGGAGGAAGTGCGCACCACCTACCAACTGCACATCGCCAGCAAGCTGCGGGGCGTCAGCGACCGGTTGGTGAAGGCGGCGACCTGCCTCTACACCGTCACCCCCGACGCGCATTTCATCGTCGACCGGCTATGGGAGAACGACGCCGTCATCGCCGCCTCCGCCTGTTCCGGCCATGGGTTCAAGCACTCCCCCGCCATGGGCGAGCACCTGGCTACGCTGGCGACCGAACCGGCGGCCGCCTACGAACCCGCCTTCGCCCTTTCCCGGTTCGGCGCGGCGGCCTGATCAGGACCGCCGGACCTCGGTGAACAGGATCAGCCCCTTCAACATGTTGGTCAGGTTCGCCTTGTAGGCAGTCGGCTGGTCGTAGGAACCGAGCGGTAGGAATGGCACGTCCTGCCAGGCCTGTTCCTGCAGCTTGCGGGAGATCGCCAGTTGCTCCTTCGGGTCCTCGCTGGCCAGCCATTGGTCGCGCAATGCCTCCAGCTTCGGCGCGGTGGGCCAGCCATTATAGGCGTCCAGGCCGTTGCCGCGCAGCAGGTTGTTATTGCCGGGCGAACCCGCGTCGATCCCGCCGGTGAACGAGGCGAACATGCTCCAGCCGCCCTTGTCCAGCGGCTGCTTGCTGATGGAGCGTTGCACCACTGTGCCCCAATCCGCTGCCACCTGGTCCACGTTCATGCCTATCTTGCGCAACATGTCGGCGCCCACCTCGGCAATGGCGTTGATGCGCGGCACGTCGGTGACGGAGAGGTAGACGACCTTTTCGCCCTTGTAGCCAGCCGCCTCCAGCTCTTTTTTCAGGGCAGCCGGGTCGTGCTTGCCGGCCATCACGTCCATGCCGGCATCGTTCGCCATGTCCGAGTGCGCGCCGAACACGCCGCACGAGGCGAAGGTGCTGTTGCTGCCGACCACGGCGGTCATGAACTCCGTCTGGTCCACCGCCTTCAGCACCACGCGGCGGATCGCGGAGTTGTCGAACGGTGCGAACAATTCGTTGAAGCGAAGGAACGCCACCAGGCCACGGGTTTCCGCGACCTCCAGCTTGATGCCCTTCGTGGCGCGCAAGCTGGGCACCAGATCCATCTGCGGCTGCTCGACCCAATCCACCTCGCCGCTCTTCAGCGCCGCCACCTGTGTCGCCGGGTCGGGCGTGGTCAGCCACTCGACACGGTCGAAATACGCCACCCGCGGCCCGGCGCAGAACGAGGGCGTGCCCTGCGTGCGCGGCTTATACCCGGCGAACCTGGCGTAGACGTTGCGGGAGCCAGCCACGCGCTCGGCGTTCAGGTAGCGGAACGGGCCGCTGCCGATGATCTCCGGCAATTGGGTGCTGGCGGGGGTCCGCGCCAGGCGTTCCGGCATGATGACGGCCATGGTGTTGGTCGGGTGCGCCAGGGCGTCGGCCAGCAGGTCGAACCGGTGTTTCAGCTTGAAGTACACGGTCTTGTCGTTGGGCGCGGTCATCTCGTCGGTCGCGGCGAGCACGGCTTGGCCGAACGCGTCCCGCACACCCCAGCGCTTCACGCTGGCCACCACGTCGCGGCCCAACACGGGCGTGCCGTCATGGAACATCAGCCCGTCGCGCAGGGTGAGCGTCCAGAGCTTGCCGTCTTCTTCGACCTTGAAGCCCTCGATCATCTGCGGCTGCGGTTTGCCCGCCTCATCCAGCGAGAACAGCGTGTCGTAGACCATCATGACGTGGTTGCGGGTGACGAAGGCGGAGGTCGCAGGGTCCAGCAGGGCCAAATCGGCATAGGGGATGAACTTTAGCGTCGTCGCGGCCTGGGCGCGGACCAGCGCCGGGGCGGCAAGCAGGGCAGCACTGCCCGCGATGAGTTGGCGTCGGCGCATGGTGGCTCTCTCCCGATCTGCACCGACGCAGAAACGCAAGAACCATGCCGGACGTCACCCCGGCAGTTGCATCAATCGTTGCCCGGCGCGGATCATCGCACCCTCCCGGAGGCTTTCGCACAGGCTGAATCCGGCGGGGGCGAAGACCAGGATGGTGGAGCCGTGTTCAAACCAGCCCATCTCGTCACCTTTTTGCAGGGTGGCATCGCAGGCGTACGCGCGACGGGGGAGGTGGCGGTGTTCCAGGGGAAGGTCCAGGAAGCTCAGCCGGATGCCGGCCACCAGAACCGCAGCGACGGTGACCAGCGTGACATCATGCCCGGCCATGGCGGTGCGGATCAGCGCCCGCTCGTTCTTGCAGAACAACCGGGCGACCCGGCGGAGCGTCACCGGGTTCACGTTCCAGACGTCGCCGAAAATATGGGTGACGGCGGAGACTTGGCAGTTGTACGGCGCATGGAAGCGATGATACATGGCCGAGGTCAAGCGTAGGGTGACAAACTGCCCGCCCTCCACTGCTGCGGCGTGCGCGGCGTCGCCAAATAGATCCTGCAGCGAGTATGGCATGCCCTTGATCTGCAGCACCTCGCCCGCCCGGACCGTGCCGCATGCGCCGATGATGGCGTCGCACGGGCTTGCCAGGATCGCCGGGTCGGCGTCCACGGGGCGAGCGCCCGGTTTCAGGCGGCGGGTGAAGCATTGGTGCATGCTGGCGTAGCGCGTTTGTTGCGCGTCGCTCAGGTCGAGATCGGTGAACATGCGCCACACCCCCAGCGACACCGCACAGACCAGCGGATTTTCGATCTTGCTGAACCAGCCGATGAGGCTCGTGAGACGGCGGCGCGGCAAGCCGTTGGTAAGCAGGAAGTTCAGCCCATCCTGCTGCACAATCTTCATTAGGCCGGCTCGGATCGACATGGGATGAATGCGCTCTTGTCTCTGAAGGGTTTTGCAGTGTTGGCGAATCTGGCGACGATGGTGCCCTACGCGGCTGGCAGTGCCGTGGCACTCGGTGCGTTATTCACCAGGGGGAAAGCGCGGCTGGAATTGTCGCGGGCGAAACACCGCTCGCTGACCGGGCATGCGAAGATGTCGCGCCGGGTCGCGGGGCTGATCCCGTTCTACGAGTTTGACGAGACCCGGTTCTTTCGCTGCGATTCGCCGACCGACGCCGTCGCGGCGCAGCGGCGTGAGGGCTTCATGGCCTTGTCCCGGCTGTATGCCGAGCGATTTGCCAAGACACGCGCGCAGACCGCGTCGGTTGCAGACGGCCTGTCCGACCTGCAATTCACCGGCGCATACCGCGTTCCGTTTCAGTTCAGCCGTATGGTCCGTCAGCATTTATCGGCCGGGTCGTTCCTGAGCGCCTCCGCAGGTGTGACACTCACGGACCTGGACGGAAACACCTTCTACGACCTGACGGGGGCGTATGGTGTGAACCTCTTCGGACAAGATTTCTACAAGGCGTGCATCGCCGCTGGGGCCGCGAAGGTACAGGAATTGGGCCCGGTGCTGGGCGCCTACCATCCTGTTGTCGCCAGTAACGTGGCGCGACTGCAAGCGATATCCGGGTTGGACGAAGTGTCGTTCCACATGTCCGGCACCGAGGCGGTGATGCAGGCGGTGCGCCTGGCGCGCTACCACACGCGCCGCCGCCGCCTGGTGCGGTTCTGCGGCGCATATCATGGTTGGTGGGGTGACGTGCAGCCCGGGGTCGGCAACCCAACCCCGGCGCGCGACACACTGACACTGTCCGAGATGTCGGATCAAACGTTGCGTGTACTCCGCAGCCGCAGCGACATTGCCTGCGTCCTGGTCAATCCGCTGCAGGCGCTGCACCCGAATTCCGGCGCACCAGCCGATTCGGCGCTGGTCGATAGCGGTCGCAGCGCCGGATTCGACCGTGCGGCCTATACGAAATGGTTGCATGAGTTACGCACCGTATGCGACGAGCGCGGCATCGTGCTGATCTTCGACGAGATCTTTGTCGGCTTCCGCCTCGCGCCATTGGGCGCGCGCGACTATTTCGGCGTGCAGCCGGACATGATCACCTATGGCAAATCGCTCGGCGGTGGCCTGCCGGTTGGCGTGCTGTGCGGGCGTAGCGCGCTGATGAAGCGGTATCGCGATGACCGACCCGTGGATGTCTGCTTCGCCCGAGGCACGTTCAACTCGCATCCCTATGTCATGGGCGCGATGAACGAGTTTCTGGAACGGCTGGAAACACCGGAAATCCAAGCGTTGTATCAGGATGTCGACACGCTGTGGAACGATCGGGTGGTGCAGCTCAATCGCCGGCTGGCATCGGAAGAGTTGCCGGTCAGCGTCGCGAATCTATCGTCGATCTGGACGATCAGCTACACGCGGCCATCGCGCTACAACTGGATGCTGCAATATTACATGCGTGCGGAGGGCTTGGCGCTGAGCTGGGTCGGCACCGGGCGACTGATCTTCAGCCTGAACTACAGCGAGGAAGATTATGCAGCTGTGGTGGAACACATGCTCGCTGCATGTCGTGCCATGAAGCGCGATGGCTGGTGGTCCGGCCCGGCACGCAGCAACAAGGCCATCAAGCGGAGCATCCTGCGCGAGGTCGCGGCCGCCGCCCTGTTCGGGCGGCGGCCGCGAACCAGCCCCGTCAGCGATTGACGGGGTCGGCCTCGTACTCGCCGTATTCGGCGAGCGAGTGGTCGATGAAGTTTCCGTGCATCAGCGCTGCCGGTGCGCGATGGTAGAGCTTGATGTCGTGGAACGGGTCGGTGATGATCTTTGTCCCCCAGACTAGTCCCGTCTGTACATCCTTGATGATGAACAACTGGACGACGCGGAACAACAAGCCGCCAACGCCGATCACCAGCCACAGATAGCCGACGTGGCGTGCGAAATCCAACCAAGTGGCCGGCGCCTCGCACAGGCCCAGCATCGTCGGGTTGACGAGCGGCCAAAGCGGAGAGAGCGCCCAGATCGTCATCAGCACGATCTTGCGCTTCAGGTTGTAGCCGACCTTGATCTCCTCCTTGTATTCGTGCGTCGCCTGGTTCACGTGGTCATAGGTCTTCGGCTCGAACACCAAATGCCCGATCTGCCGGCTTGTCATCGATACCAGCCAGCCCAGCAGTGCGGCCAGCGCCGGTTCCTTGAACATCATCATATAGGCGCAAACGAAACTGACCGCGCTGAGCAGGTGCAACGCCTGATTGACCCGGCTGTGATGGTAATAGCGATGGTCGTCCCAACGCTGAATACGGAGGGTTTCGAAGAAGCCGGTCATCATCGATCCTTCTGGTGGGTCTCGGGTTGGGCGTCGGGAAGGCGGGCAATCCGGATCAGCGAGAAATGCCCCAGTGGCGGCAAGGCGCGCTTCTCCAGCAAGCTTACCTTCGGCGATGTACGCAGCCAGTCCTCGTAGCGCGCCCAAGAAAATTCGGTGCGGAACCCCAGGCGGCTGGTGATGGGCATGAGCAGCTTCTCGATCGTGCCACGCAGCCCGGTCTCCGCGCCGATGCGGGTGGTGATGATGATCGCGCCACCCGGCCGTACGACGCGGACGAATTCGTCCAGCGCACGTTCCGGGTTGGGGATGGCGGTGACGACGTATTGCGCCACGACGACATCGAACGAAGCGTCCGGGTAATCCAGGCGTTCCGCGTCCATCACGGTGATCGCCTCGACATTGTCCAGCTTCTGATTGCGGACCCGTTCGCGCGCCTTCTCCAGCATGGGCTGGGAAATATCGATGCCTACGACCCGGCTGTGTTTGGAGTAGCTGCCCAGCGACAGCCCTGTGCCGACCCCGACCTCCAGAATGCGGCCGCCAGTGATTTCCGCCGCGTCGACGGCGGCAGCGCGTCCCCGCCTGAATACTGGGCCGAACACCAGGTCGTAGACTGGCGCCCATCTGCCGTATGCTTCGGCAACCCCATCGGCGCTCATTACTATGGCCATACCCGATCCTTCGCTGACGACGCGCTTGAACGGGGCCGTAATGGAACAGTCATAATCCGACTGTGCTGCGGGTTGCCGGCTCAAGTGGAAGCGGAACCTCCATGAGCCGGCCATTCTGGTCAATCCCCAGACGCAGACAACCGCGCCTGGAATTTGTCATCGGTGTGACAGTTCGGCTTTCACCGGCGTGTAATGCCCAACAATACTGAGATAGGCTAACAAAACTGCCGGAAATCTGTCATCGTATGTTCATCGGTGCCGGAGGCGCCAACCCCCGGCACCTGGTTTGCGACTCCTACCGCGCCAGCCCGCGGATCGAGGCCGGCTGCCCCGGAAGTGGCATCACCGTCCCGGTCGCGACTAGGCGGCCGCCCGCGATGCGGAAGATTTGCAGGTTTTTGTCGATGTAGTTACCGATATAGACGTAATCGCTCTGCGGACTGAACGCCACGCCCTCTGGCAGGCCGCCCAAGGGTAGGCGGTTGACGACCGTGAGTTGGCCGCCGGCCCCAACCGACAGCAGCACCGCCTCGCCTTTCTTGGTGTAGTTCCAATCGGCGTATTTCCCGCCGGACCCCAGCAGCAGAGGCACCACCGCCCATTTGCCGTTGGGCGAGATGGCGAAACCCTCCGCCCCATTGCCCGCGGTTGTCAGGCCCGAGATATGCGGATGCGCTCCAGCGGTATCGATCACCGTCAGCGCGTCGGCGTTGCCAAGGCCCGCCCCGGTGCTGCTGGCGACGGCGAACTTGCCGTCCGGCGTAATGTCGATGTTGTAAGGGTTGAAGCCCACTGGCATGTCCAGCGACTTGTCATAGGTGACTTTTTGGCCGTCGATCGCTAACACGCCCACCCTGTTGGCGGTGTTCATCACGGCGAAGGCACGTTTGCCGTCGGGCGTCATCGTTACCGCCGCCACCTCGTTGGGCATTGGGATCTCGGCCACTGCTTTGACCGTGGTGCCGTCGATCGTCACCACCGATACACTCTTGCCGGCGCGGTTGGCGATCAGCACCAAATCCCCCTTGCGGGAGATGACCAGGCCGGACGGCTGCTTGCCCACCGTCACCGTGTCGATCAGTTTCGGCGGATTGGCAGCCAGGTCGATGACATACAGCTTGTCGTCCGGCGGGGACTTCCAAACGTCCCCCTCCTTGGCCGACCCGACAGAGTTGGCGACCAAGCCCAGCCGGCCGTTCGGGGTGATCTGCAAATTGGTCGGCGGCCCCAGCAGCGAGTTCACCAGGGGCAGGCTGGTGCGGATGCGCGGGCGGGCGGCGTTGGTAATGTCCAAGACCAGCACTGCATCGGCACCGGGCTGGATGTTTTGTTGCCCGTTGGCGTCGTAGCCGACCTTGGAGTCGAGCCCGATCAGCAGGTCGTTAGGCCCGGCCTTCGCTGCCGTGCCGCAGGCCAGCAGGACGCCTGCGGCGTACAGCGCCGGCAATCCATATTTGTAGTTCATTCGTGTTTCCCCATTTCCCGCCCATTTGCCGGGCGTTGTTGTGCAGCCAGGGGCAGCTTACCGACGCGGGTGGCGAGGGCAAGCCGGTTGGATCATTCCAGGAGCGGCAGCATTCCCGTGCCGTCCGACAGTCGCTTTTTCGAGCGGCTTGGCGCGGCGGGCGCCGGTTTGCCCTCGGCTTGGGCTCGCAACTGCAGCAATTCGTCCACGATGCGATCGAAGGTCTGCCAAAGCGGCTCGTTCCCCTGCCGCTCCTTCATCACGACGTTATGGGCAGCCAGGGTGATGTTCAGCGTGCCACGGGTGCTTTCGGGCCGCGGCATGCGCATCTGCACCAGCGCCTTCTCAACCTCGTCCATCGGTTTGCCCAACGTCTCGGCGATGGCGTGGGGGTCCATGCCGGACCGCCGCATCCGCCGAGCCTCCTGCACCTCTTTCGGGGACAGCAGGATCGGCGGCCGCAAGGCCTCCGTCCGCTTCGACATCTCCCCGGCGGCGCTGCCGGGTGCCTTGCCTTTGAATGCCATGGAACCTCGGATATGACGCGAAGCCGACAATTTGTGGCCCCCTGCGGCCGGCCGCAAGGGGTGCCGTGTCTACGCCGCCTGCGTCGTCATGGCTGGGCGGCGGCTTCGCCAATCCGTCGCCTGCTCGTACGCGTGGCCGACGCGGAAGACCAGATCCTCCCGGAACGGCTTGCCCGCGATCTGCAGCGAGACCGGCAGCCCGCCGGCGCCGAAGCCGGTGCAGACCGCCATCGAAGGATAGCCGGTCACGTTGAACGGCGCGTTCAGGTTGGGCTTGTCGAACGTGCCCCATTTCGGCATCCCATCGATCAACGGCGCCTCGCCAGGTTGGGCGGCGGTGATCACCACGTCCAGATCCGCCATGGCGGTCGCCATTTCCCGGCACAAATCCCGCCGGCGGCGAAGTGCGCCGATGTAGTCGGATGCGCTGATGAAGGCACCCAGCGCCACGCGGTCGCGAAACAACTCGCCATACTCGTAAAATCGGGTGGTGAGCCACGGCTCGTGCAGCGTGTAGGCCTCGGCGACCATGATCAAGAAGCAGCAGGCATGGTATTCGACCAGCGGCGACAGCGTCACGTCCGTCACGGTGGCACCCAGGCGGCGCAGCACGTCTGCCGCGTCGTTGATGCCGGCGATGGTGGCGGGACTGGCGTTGGCATCGGTTTCGTGGAAGTGGCGTATGATGCCCACCCGCAGGCCCTTCACGCCCTGCCCGAGCGCCGCGGCGTAATCTGGCACAGGCCGGTCGGCGCTGGCCGGGTCGGTCGCGTCATGGCCGGCCATCGCCTGCAACATGATGGCGCAATCCTCGACCGTCCAGCACATCGGCCCGGCATGGTCCAGCGTATATGCCAGGGGCAGGATCCCGGCGCGGCTGACCAGGCCATAGGTCGGCTTGATCCCCGCCAGGCCGCACAGGGCGGCTGGCCCGCGGATCGACCCGGCAGTGTCCGACCCGGTGCCCCCCAGCACGAGCCCGGCTGCCACCGCCGCCCCCGTGCCGCTGCTGCTGCCGGCGGTGAAATGGTCGGTATTCCAAGGATTGCGAACGGGCGGCCACGGCAAGTCGTGCGACGGACCGCCGAACGCGAACTCGTGCGTCGCCAGTTTGCCCATCATCACCGTCCCAGCCGCCGCCAGTAGGCGCACGGTGGTGGCATCCTGCCCGGGCACGTTGTGCTCCAGCAGGCGGGAGTGCGCGGTCGTGCGGATGCCGGCGGTCTTGTAGATATCCTTGTGCGCGATGGGTATGCCGTCCAGTTTGCCCAGGCCGGCACCCTTCATCATCCGGGTCTCTGCGGCCCGTGCGTCGGATAGGGCGCGTTCTTCCGTCACCAGCAGAAAACTGTGCAGCGCCGGGTCCAACCGCCGCACGCGTGCCAGGCAATCCTGCGTCAACTCCACCGGGGATAGCGTTCTGTCGGCAATGGCCTGTGCCGCGGCGGCGATGGTGAGGGGCGCACTCATGCCTTGTCCCCCGGGATGAAGATCAGCGCGGGCTCATCCTCACGCGGGCGGGGCTTGGTCACCAGGGCGATCATCGCCTCCAACTTGCCCACGACACTGAAATTTCGGCCTTTGTGGCAGCGTCGAGCGGCAGTTTCTTCCGCGCCACAGCGGCGTCGAACTCGGCTTCAGTCATGGGGATCTGGCTCCTGATCGCATCAGACGTTGCAACGCAATGCGGCATCGCACCATGCCGACCCTGCCCCAGGGGGCGCTGGGCTGTCCAGGGCTTGTCCGGACAATGAGCCTGCGGTGGTCATCCGAACGGTGCGTCTTGGGTGGCCTTGCGCATCGCTGCCGACACGGCCTTACTAGCGGCACAAGAAGCATGGCCCCATGACGGCCATCAGGGGAACGTTAGGCCCATGATCGACATCGGTGAGCAGGCCGCCCAGTGGCTCGACGCGTTCGGGGCTGCACTTGCCAGCTCCGAACCGGCACACGTCCTTGCGCTGTTCCAGCCAGACGCTCATTGGCGAGATGTATTGGCGCTGAGTTGGCGGTTGGTGACCGTGTCCGGCCCGCCGGCCATCGCCAACCTGTTGTGCGAGGCGTTGCCTGTGGCGAAACCCGGACATATCCGCCTAGCGCCGGGTCGCACGCCGCCCCGCCTCGTCACGCGCGCGGGGACCGAGGTGGTGGAGGCAATTTTTACCATCCAAACCACGTTCGGAGCCGGCAGCGGCGTGGTGCGTCTGGTGCCCGGCGCTACCGGCCTGTTGGCCTGGACCATCGTCACCACACTAGACACGCTGCCTAACCCGGAGGCAATGAAGCCGATCGACTACGCGCGCGACTTCGGTGGTGCCAACTGGTTGGACAAGCGCAGTGCCGCCCAGGCCTATATCGACCACGATCCGGCGGTGATCGTCGTCGGCTGTGGCCAGGCCGGCCTCGCCATCGCGGCGCGCCTGGGTCAACTCGGTGTCGACACGTTGATCGTGGATCGCGAACCACGCATCGGCGATGTCTGGCGAAATCGCTACCACTCGCTGACGCTGCATAACGAACGGCACGTCAATCACCTACCCTACATGCCCTTCCCCGACACCTGGCCGGTGTTCATTCCGAAGGACAAGCTGGCGCATTGGTTCGAAGCCTATGCCGAGAGCATGGAACTGAATGTCTGGACCGGGACCGAATTGATAGGCGGTTCCTACGACGACGATGCCGGGCATTGGCACGTCACGCTACGGCGCGCCGACGGCTCGCATTGCCGGATGCGGCCGAAGCACGTGGTGTTCGCGACCGGCGTCAGCAGCATCCCCGCCATCCCCAAGCTGCCGGGGTTGGAGGCGTTTGGCGGCACGGCGATGCATTCCGGCGCCTATACGAACGGCACGGCGTGGAAGGGCCGCCGCGCCCTGGTGCTGGGCACTGGCAATAGCGGGCACGATGTGGCGCAGGACCTGCACGCCAGCGGCGCCCACGTCACGATGATCCAGCGCAGCCCGACCTATATCGTGAGCCTGAAGGAAGCGCAGTCCGTCTACGCCATCTACAACGAAGGCATTCCGATCGCGGATTGCGACCTGCTGGCGACGGCGATGCCATATCCGGTGCTGGTAAAGGCATACCAGATCTCCACCGCCGCATCGCGCATCGCTGACCAGTCGTTGTTGGAAGGCCTGGCAGCGCGTGGGTTCCAACTGGATTTCGGTGAGGATGACACCGGGTTCCAGATGAAATACCTGCGGCGCGGCGGCGGGTACTATTTCAACATCGGCTGCTCCGACCTCATCGCGCAGGGCGAGATTGGGCTGGTGCAATACGGCGACATCGAAGCCTTTGAGTCCGATGGCGTGCGATTGCGCGACGGGCGCCGGGTCGCGGCGGATCTGCTGGTGCTGGCGACCGGATACAAAGCGCAGCAGGATGTCGTGCGCGCCACGTTGGGCGATATCGTCGCCGACCGCGTCGGCCCAGTATGGGGTTTCGACGAGGCCGGCGAGTTGCGCAATATGTGGCAGCCGACGGCGCAGGAAGGGCTGTGGTTCACAGCCGGCAGCCTGGCGCAATGCCGGATCTACTCCAAATACCTGGCGATGCAGATCAAGGCCCGCATCGCCGGGTAAAGAACGCCTACTTCAGCGGCGGCTCCACGCCCTCGGGCAATTTGTAGCGATCGACGTTCAGCACCATCGACACCAGGCTGTAATAGCCGATCGCTCCTATCAGATCGATCACGCCGGCTTCACCGAACAGCCCGGCGATCGCGGCGAAGTTTGCGTCGGACACCTGTCCGGAACCCAGTAGTTCCGTGCTGAACTCATACACTGCGGCCTCATCCGCCGTCATGGTCGCAGGCCGTTGTCCGACGGCGATGGCGGCGGGAATGGCGGGGTTCAAACCGGCCTTCAGCCCCAATTCACGATGGGCATAGAACTCGAACTGGGCCTTCCATTTGCGGCCGGCTAGCATGATGGCCATTTCATTCAGATGCGCCGGCAGGCAGCTTTGGAAACGGATATACTCGCCCACCTTCTGCACCCGGTCCGCCAATTCCGGGCTACGCAGCAGGGCCTTGAACGGCCCGCGAATACTGCCGCGCGGTCCGTCCATGATCGCGGCGGCGACCCGGCTTTGTTCGGGCGTCATCGCGTCCGGCGCCAGTGGCGGAAAACGTTCCTCGGTCATGATATCGGCTCCTTCAACCCGTGACGGCGACATACCCGCCATCCACCAGAATTTCCGTGGCAGTGATGTAGCCGGCCTCGTCCGACACCAGGAATAGCACGGCGTTGGCGACGTCCCAGCCCGTGCCCATCTTGCCGATCGGCACTTGCGCGTTGCGTTGTGCGATCAGCGCGGCGACGTTGCCGTCTGCCACTGTAGCGGCGAGCCGGTGCTCCACCAGCGGCGTGTGCATCAGCCCGGGGATCACGGTGTTCAGGCGAATGCCCTTCTTCGCATAGGCGATGGCGGTGGCGCGAGTGAACTGCACCACGGCGGCCTTGGTGGCGCTGTAGGCGACGTGGCTGCGGCCGGCATGGTCCCGCAGCCCGGCGACGCTGGACAGATTGACGATGGCACCCCTGCCCTGCCGCTCCATCACGGGGATCGCGTATTTGCAGCCCAGGAATACCGTCTTCAGGTTGTGGTCGACCTGCCGGTCCCACAACTCCTCCGCCATGGTCACCGCATCGCCGGGTGCGGAGCCACCAACATTGTTGACCAGGATGTCCACCTGACCGAATTGTGAGACGCAGGCCTCCACCATCGCAGAGACTTGCGCGCTGTCGGTCATGTCACACACATGGGTGGCGCAGGTGCCACCTTCGGCGGCGATCAGACCGCGCGTTTCCTCGACCGCCGCCGGGTTGATGTCCAGCGCGAAGATCTTCGCCCCCTGGCGCGCCAGTAGCACTGCCGTCGCCTTGCCATTGCCCCATCCTGGCCCGACGGACCCGGCGCCGGAGACGATTGCCACGCGGCCTGTCAGATCATGCATTTTCGCTCATCCTCCCGTCTAAAAAACCGGCGCCAGGCCCGCATGCAGGGCGCGATATTGCACCATGCGCGCGGCATAGGCGGCGGACAGCGCCGGGTCTGGCTGGATGGTCTCGGCCACGGCCGGCGGTTCGCACACGGCTTCCGGCGTCTCACCCGTGACGGCCATGCGTGCGAGCCGGGCCGCGCCAAATGCCCCGCCCTGCTCTCCTGCGGCCAGGCGTTGCAGCGAAAGGCCCAGTACGGAGGCAATGATCGCGATCCATTCGCGCGACCGCGAGCCGCCGCCGATCACCAGCGCCGTTTCGATCCGTGTGCCTGACGCGTGCAGGGCGTCCAGGCAATCCCGAAGCGAGAACGCCACACCCTCCAGCACAGCCTGGGTTAGGGACGGCCTACCGGTGTCATGCGACAGTCCGGCGAACGCCCCGCGCAATGCGCCGTCATTATGCGGCGTTCGCTCGCCACCAAGATACGGCAGGAACATCGCGTCACTGGGCGCGGTCGGTACCCCCATTTCTGTGAGCAGCTCCGCTTCGGATCGGCCAGCCACGCCAGCCCACCAGGCCAATGACGCTGCGGCAGATAAGGTTACGCCCATTTGGTGCCAGGTATTCGGCACGGCATGGCAGAAGGCGTGCACCGCGGCTTGCGGATACGGCAAGAAGCGGTCGGTCGTGGCGAACAGCACACCGGATGTACCGAGCGAGACGAAGGCGTCGCCCGGCCGTATCGCCGACAGTCCGACCGCCCCGGCGGCATTGTCGCCAGCGCCGCCGGCCAGTAGCGGCCGTCGCGTCATACTCCAGCGTGCCGTCAAATCCGGCCGCAACGTGCCACCGGGGGCGTTGCCCTCCACCAGGCGCGGCATGGCGGCACGGGACAGGCCAGTCGCGGCAAGCGCGTCGTCCGACCAATCGCGCGCGCCCACATCCAGCCACGACGTGCCGGATGCGTCGGACATTTCCTCGATCATCTCGCCGGTCAGCCGATAGCGCAGCCATGCCTTTGGCAGCAGCACGGTGCGGGTGCGGGCGAAGATGTCCGGCTCGTGCTTGCGCACCCATAACAGCTTCGGCGCGGTGAAGCCGGGCATGGCAATGTTGCCGGTGATCTGGCGCAGATTGGGCAGCGCCGCCTCCAACTCTGCGCACTCGGCTCCGGCGCGAACGTCATTCCAGAGGATCGCCGGGCGCAACACTGCGCCGCTCCCGTCCAGAAGCACCGCCCCATGCATCTGGCCCGACAAACCAATGCCCTGCACGGCCGCCAGTTGGCCGGGATGGGCACTGTGCAGCGCATCCACCGCGCTGGTCATCGCATCCCACCAGGCCTGCGGAGCCTGCTCGCTGAAGCCGGGTGCCGGCCGCTGCACTGTGAGCGGGACGGAGGCGCTGCCAATGATTGTCTGCGTGCCGTCCACCAGCAGAGCTTTGACGGCGGAGGTGCCGAAATCGAGACCGAGAAACATACTACTCGGCCCCTATCAAATCGGCCTGCGTCGGCAAATCGGCACCTGCCCGGCTGCACGTGATGCTGGCGGCGCGCACTGCCTGCTCCAACACCTCGCACAACTTCGATTTCCCCATGGTGGTCACGGCGCCGCGGCGTAAATTTCCACCTTCCGCAAGCTCGGCCAACAGCGCCGCGTGGAACGAGTCGCCCGCGCCTACCGTGTCCACAACGTCCACAGGTCGCCCGGTGACTTGTATCTTCCCGTCGCGGTGATAGGCGGTGGCGCCGTTCGGGCCGTCCGTCACAACGACCAACTCCACGCCATTCGCCAGCCAATTCGCTGCCAACACATCCATCGGCGCGTCGTCGCCCCAGGCCGCCAGCAGATCCTCGATGCTCAGCTTAATGAGCGAGGCGGTACGGGCAAACCTGGCGAAGCGGTCACGCCAGGCCGCCGGGTCACCCATCAGCGCCGGACGCACGTTCGGGTCCAGGCTGATGAAGCGCCGATCCTTCTCCCGCTCCGCCAGGGCCAACAGGGTTTGCCCGACCGGGTCGACCGTCATGGAGAATGAACCGAACGCGAGCGCCTCGACCGCGACTGGCAATTGCGCCGGCAGATCGCCCAATGTCACGTCGGCATAGGCGCAATCGGTTGCGTAGAACACGTAGCCGGGATGGCCGTCGGCGCCGGGCGATACCGCAACCAAAGGCGTTGGGCGGGTGCTGCGTTTCACCAACGCCGTGTCCACACCCTCCGCCTGCAACAGGCCCAGCAGGAAGTCGCCCAGCCCATCGGTGCCGATGGCGCCCAGGAACCCCACTTGCATACCCAGTCGCGCCACCCCCACTGCGAGGTTGAACGGCGAGCCGCCAGCGATGGCGCGGGCCGCACGTTCCGACCTACGTCCGGAGCCCGCGCCGGCGATGAACATGTCGATCAGCGCCTCTCCGCACACGATGATCATGCCGCGAGCGAGTGCTTGAGCAAATGCGTGAACGCCCGGCCAGATTGGTCGAACACGTGGCACGCGACCGGGTTGACAGACAGGCGCACGGTCTCGTGTGGGCGGGTGAGGTCGCTGCCCTCGATCTGCACCGTCACCTGCCGGCCGTCCTCGATCGTTACGTGCAGCAACGTCAACCCGCCGAGCCGTTCCGCCAGTCTCACCTCGCCCCCGATCGGGCCGTCCGGGTCGAGCCGCAACCCCTCTGGCCGGATACCGAGCGTCACCGAATCCCCTTGGTTGGCCGACCCGGCGGCGACCGGCGCCACAATCCGCGTGCCGGACGCGAGCGCGACCGCTAGGCCCGATGGCCCAGCCTCCTGCACGGTTGCCGGCAGCATGTTCATCTGCGGCGATCCGATGAACCCGGCGACGAATAAATTCTCCGGCCGATGATACAGATCGAGCGGAGAGCCAACCTGCTCCACCCGGCCTGCCTGCAGAACGACGATCTTGTCCGCCAGCGTCATCGCCTCCACCTGGTCGTGGGTGACGTAGATCATCGTGGCGTTCAGTTCCTCGTGCAGGCGGGACAGTTCGATCCGCATTTGCCCGCGGAGGGCGGCGTCCAGATTGGACAATGGCTCGTCGAACAGGAATACGCGTGGCTGTCGGACGATGGCGCGGCCGATCGCCACGCGCTGGCGCTGGCCGCCGGACAGATCCTTCGGGCGACGATCCAGATACGGTTCCAATTGCAGGATCCGGGCGGCTTCATCGACCTTGCGGTCCCGTTCCGCCCGCGGCACCCGGGCCAGCCGCAGTGCAAACCCCATGTTCTGCCGAACGGTCATGTGCGGATACAGGGCGTAGGATTGGAACACCATCGCCAGGCCACGATCCGCCGGCCCCAACTCGTTCACCCGCTGCCCATCGATCTGCAACTCGCCGGCCGTAATCGCCTCCAGCCCGGCGATCATGCGCAACAGGGTCGATTTGCCGCAGCCGGAGGGGCCGACGAACACCACCAGTTCCCGGTCTGCGACGTCGAGGCTGACGCCCTTGATCACCTCCATTGGGCCGTAGTTTTTGCGCAGGTCGCGAAGGGTCAGCGTGGCCATGGCGAATCCCTCATTTGACGGCGCCGAAGGTCAGGCCGCGCACCAATTGCCGCTGGCTGAACCAGCCGAACACCAGGATCGGCGCGACTGCCATGGTCGAGGCCGCAGATAACTTGGCGAAAAACAGTCCCTCGGGGCTGGAGAACGAAGCGATGAAGGTCGTGAGCGGCGCCGCCCCTGCGGACGTGAGATTGAGACTCCAAAACGCCTCGTTCCAGCACAGGATCAGCGACAGCAACCCGGTGGAGGCGACCCCCGGCATCGTCAGCGGCAATAGCAAATGCCATACCTCGCTGAAAACCCGCGCACCATCCATGCGCCCGGCTTCCAGGATGTCGTTGGGTACCTCCTTATAGAAGGTGAACAGCATCCAGACAACGATCGGCAAGTTCATCAGCGCGTAGATCAGGACCAGTCCAATGCGGCTGTCCAGCAGCCCGGCGGTGCGGAATAGCAAGTAGATCGGCACCAGAACGCCAACCGGAGGCAGCATTTTGGTCGACAACATCCAGAGTAGCGTGCCACGGGTGCGCGCTGTCGGATGGAACGCCATGGAATACGCTGCCGGAATGGCAAACAGCAGCGCCAGCACGGTGCCACCGACCGACACAACGACGCTGTTGAGAGCGAAGCTCAGGTAATCGGCTCGTGCCAATACCTCGCCATACGACGCCAAGGTGGGGGTGAAGGCGAGGCTGGACTTGACCGCGTCGCCCTCGGTTTTGAAGCTGGTCAGCACCATCCAGCCGATCGGAAAGAATAGCAGCAGCGCCACTGCCCAACCCGTGATCGCAGTCGTCACCCTTTGCAGCAGACTGTCTTGCACTGGCCTAGACCTCCAACCGCCGGGCGATGCTGCGCACCAGGAAGAACGCCACGATGTTGGCCAAGACGATGGCGACCACGCCACCGGCCGACGCGCCGCCAATGTCGTATTGCAGCAGCGCGCGGGCGTAGATCAGGAATGCCAGGTTGGTACTGGCATTGCCGGGGCCGCCCGAGGTCGTGACGAAGATTTCGGCGAACACGGTCAACAGAAAGATCGTCTCGATCATCACCACGACGCCGATCGCACGTGACAGATGCGGCAAGGTGAGGAAGAAAAATTGCGCGATCGCTCCCGCACCGTCCATCCGGGCTGCCTCCCGCTGCTCGTGGTCCAGCGACTGCACGGCTGTCAACAGGATCAACAGTGCGAAGGGCAGCCATTCCCAGGACACGATGGCAATGACGGAGGCGAGCGGATATTGCGCGAACCAATCGACCGGCTCCAACCCTACGGCCCGCATCGCCACGCTCAGCACGCCGTAGATCGGGTGCATCAATAGGTTTTTCCAAACCAGGGCGCTCACCGTTGGCATGACGAAGAACGGCGATATCGCCAGCAACCGGGCGATATTGCGGCCTGGGAAAGGCTGGTCGAACAAGACCGCCAGCAGCGTGCCAAATCCCACGGTGATGACCAGGACGGACCCCAGAAGGATGACCGTGTTGGTCAACGCCGCCCAGAAGTCCGGGTCTGTCACCAGGAATTCGTAATTGTCCAATCCGGCAAACCCGGCGGCTTCCGGGTTCACCAGATTATAGTACTGGAACGAGAACCAAACCGTCATGACCAGCGGCACGATCATCCATGCCAGCAGGACGATCACCGATGGCATCACCAGCCACGATCCGGGTTTGCGCGCGGTCGTGGCCTGGCTGGCGAGCGTGGCGGACACCCTACTTCTTCGGATAGCCAGCCTGGCGCATCGTCCGCTCCGTCGCGGATTGGGCGGTTTTCAGCGCCTGGTCGACTGTGCTCTGCCCACTCAAGGTCCCGGCGATGGTCTGCCCGACTTGGGTCCCGATGCCCTGGAATTCCGGGATCGCCGCAAACTGCGCACCCTCATAGGGCCGCGGCTGCTCGGTGGCACCTTTGGGGTTGGCAACGTTGATGGCGTTCAGCACGAACCCGGCAAATGGTGCGGCCGACTTGTAGTCCGGGCTATCATAGGTCGATTGCCGCGTGCCGGGTGGAACCGAAACCCAGCCATTCTCCTTGGCGACCAACCGGATATACTCTTTCGACGTGGCCCATGTGACGAAGGCGCGGGCGGCGTCCTTCTGTTTGGACGAGGCCGGGATGCCCAGATTCCAGCTCCACAGCCAAGTAGGGCCGCCCTTGTAGCTGCCGGTCGGCATCGGCGCGAACCCAACTTTGTCCGCCACGCTCGATTGCTTCTTGTCATACAGCAATCCGCCAGCCACCGTGGCGTCGATCCACATGCCGCAATGGCCGCTGCCAAACAGCGCCAAGTTTTCGTTGAACCCGTTGGATGTGGCGCCAGGTGGTCCGTCGGTCTTCAATATATCGCTGTAATAGGTGATGGCCTTCTTCCAAGCGGGTGTGTCGATGGTCGGCTTCCATTGCATGTCGAACCACTGGCCGCCCTCCGCATCCACCAGCGAAGTGACGTAGGCCATGTTCTCGCCCCAGCCCGGCTTGCCACGCAGGCACATGCCGTAGACCTGATGCGCCTTGTCGGTGATCTTGTCGGCAAAGCCACGGATCTGCTCGTAGGTTGGCGCGTCCGGCATCTTCAGTCCGGCCTTGTCGAACAGGTCGGTGCGGTAATACGTCATGGCACTTTCGGCATAGAAGGGCAGGCCGTACAGCTTGCCATTATAGGTCAACGCGTCGCGCACCGGCTTTAGCAGATCGTCGACGGCGTAGCTGGCGGGCAGATTGTCCATCGGTTCCAGCCAGCCCTGCTTGGCCCAGATCGGCACCTCGTAATTGCCGATCGTCATCACGTCGAACTGGCCGGCCTTGGTGGCGATATCGGTCGTGACGCGCTGCCGCAGGACGTTCTCCTCCAACACCACCCAGCGTAGATGGATGTCGGGGTGCTGTTGTTCGAACTGGGCCGACAGTTTCTGCATGACGACCATGTCGCCATTGTTCACGGTGGCGATCGTGATGGTCGAGTCCGCCTGCGCCGCCCCTGCAGACACGGATAGCACTGCCGCCAAGCCCCAGATTACGCCAGTCCGATTGCGCCGGGCCATAGCACGTCTCCTCACGGGTTTTATGTGGCTGCCATCATGCCGCCTTGCCTGGACCGTCCCACCCCGCCGCCTAGGCGTCAACACCGTTAGAATGCCAAGGTGTGCGCCGCCTCCGCCAGGGTTGCCCGGCTGCCCTGGGCGTAGAGCGAGGCAAGCCAGCGCCCCACTGTCCCCACCAGCCGGGCATCGTCGCCCAACTCCCCGAACAGTCCAGTCAGGGCCAGCAGTGGGCGGGGGTCGCTGCCGCCCTGGATCGCCCGCTCGCGCAGGGTCTCGGCCAGCGGATGGCGGATGTCGATGGGGCGGCCATGTTCGTCCTCGCCGCGCACCCGGCGCAGCCAGGCGGCCAAGGCCAGGCCCAGCAGCTCGATCGGTGCGTTCGCGCGCAGGCAGTCGCGGATCGGGTCCACCAGGATGTTCAGCGGTGCGTCGGTGTTCACCCGCTCGACCGTGTCCTTGATCGCCGGGTTGGCAAAGCGCTCGACCAGGGTCTTCTTGTATTGGGCCAGGTCGATACCCGGTACGGGCGGCAGGGTCGGCCCCGTCTCCCGGTCCATCAGCGCGACCATAAAGCGGGTCATCAGCGGGTCGGCCATCGCCTCGTCGATCGTGACGTAATCGGCCAGCCGACCCATGCCGGAGACGGCCAAGTGGCTGCCGTTCAGCAGGCGCAGCTTCATAAACTCGTAGGGGGCGACGTCGGGCACGAATTGTGCGCCGACGTTTTCCCAGGCTGGCCGACCGGCGGGGAAATGGTCCTCGATGACCCATTGCGTGAAGGTTTCGGCGAAGACCGGCCAGCGATCGATGATGCCGAACCGCTCTGCAAGCACCGTCACGTCAGCCTCGGCGGTCACGGGCGTGATGCGGTCGACCATCGTGTTCGGGAAGGCGCCGTTGGCCGCAATCCAGGCTGCAAGTGCCGGGTCACGCAATTCGGCTAGCGCCAGCACGGCATCCCGCAGCACGCGGCCATTATGCTGGATGTTATCGCAACTGAGCGCGGTGAACGGCGTGGTCCCGCTAGCCCGTCGGCGGCGATACGCCTCCACGATGATGCCGATTGCGCTGGCGGGCTGTTGTGGCTGCGCTAGGTCCTTGACGATGAGCGGATGCGCCGGGTCGAGCACCTTGGTGGATCGGTTCAGGCAGTAGCCATGCTCTGTCACCGTCAGGCTGACGATGCGGATCTCCGGCCGGTCGATCGCGTCCAGCAGCGTGGCGGAGGACTCGCCAGCGAACACCACGTCTGCGAGGGAGCCGATGATCGTGACAGTTTCCTCGGCAAAGCTACGCTCGACCAGGGTGTACAGACGGTCCTGCGGGGCCAGGCTTTCCTGCATGCGCCGGTCCGCCGGCATCAGCCCGGCGCCGACGATGCCCCAGCCCAACGCGTCCGCGCCCGCTTGCATCAGGTCATGTGTGTAGCGCGCCATATGCGCCCGGTGAAACCCGCCAAGCCCGAGGTGCACGATGCCGGCCCGCACCGCCGCCGGGTCGTATCCCGGCGTATGAACCGGCGCCTGGAAGCGGCCGAGATTGGCCCGGTTGAGCTGAATGGCTTGCACGATAGTCCCCGCCGTTGCTTTGCTCATTCTGTGGCCCGGCTTGACGTCCCGCAACCCGCGACCGGGCTAGCGTGCCAGAACCGCCTGGATCAGCGCCTCATATCCGGCGATATGGTCCTCCATCCGCAGGGCCTGCTCGGCGAACCGCCTTGCCCCTGCGCCTAGACGTTGACGCAGGGCGTCATCCGCCAGCAGCGCGCCCACCTGCCGGGCCAACGCTATCGGATCAAGCGGCGGAACCACGGCCGCGTTGTCCCCGTCCGTCAGGAACTCAGCCACCGCCGGCGTATCTGCGGCCACGATGGCGCAACCGCACGCTAAAGCCTCGCGCAGCGACCAGGAGGCGATGAATGGGTAGGACAGATAGGTGTGGACGTCGGATCGCTGCAACAGGCGGATGTGGTCGTCGTATGGAACTAGGCCGGGG
>NZ_LMUY01000090.1 GCF_009765685.1 Acidisphaera sp. L21
CTGAAGCCACGATCCAAGCGTCCAGGAGCCAATTCAGATCTCACAGTTGCCAGCAGCGCGTTCCTGACGCCTCCAAAATGGGCTCGACACCATCCATCTGGCGAAGCGAAGAGCGTTCCCCATTTCAAAGCGTTTAGTGAGTGGTCGCGGTCGACAGCTTGTGCAGGAAGCCTTGCAGTCGGGTCAGAAATACATTGGATGGTTCGAGCCGGTCGCTTTCATGCGCTACGACATCGCTGTGTTGCATATCACGGCCGTGCTCGGCTAGCGCCTCCAGGTTGGTTATTAGAGCGTTTTTAGCCTGACCTTTAATACCCGCAGTGTCGG
>NZ_LMUY01000152.1:0-55461 GCF_009765685.1 Acidisphaera sp. L21
GACACCACGCGTCGCGCCAAGATGTTTATGGGTCCGGACCCTAGCCGGCAAAGTGATAGGCATCACCCGGGGCACGTCTGAGGATAAGGCGGTCACGCAGAATGCGAAGGGGGCCGAAATCAAGCGGTATGAAGATTGGCCGACGGTGGTGACCGCGCTGGTTTCCGGCCAAGTCAAGATTGCTGCCGGCACACCGAGTTCGATGAAGACGATGAATGAGGCGAGTGGTGCTAACTACGAACAAAAGTTTCTAATCGAGACGACGCCGCTCGGCATCGGCATGAGGAAGGGAGAGCCCGAACTCAAGGCTTGGCTGGACAAATGGGTTGCGGAAAATCTGGCGAACGGAAAGCTGAACGCGATCTACCGCAAGTCGATCGGTGTCGATCTCCCGATGAAGGAATTGCAGGCCGCCAACTGACTACCCGCGACCTCATCCGTCGGCAGTGGCGAAGATTCCCGGGTCTTCGCCACTGCCCAGTCGGCGACGCAACCCATTTGCTTTCCTTTCTGCGCGGCTGCACGGGCGTGTCTCGCGTGGGTTGCGTTGGGCGAGATGCATGACCGCGCGGTGATCCCAGATGTGTAGGGCAGCATCGTCAACTTCCGCGCCGCCCTGTATCTGGCGGCGACCCTGCCGTGCCAGCGTTCCGGCGCTGTCATCCCGTTTCCCTGGCTAGAATAGGCATCGATCTCACGGCCGAGCGTGTGTCCGCCTTGTGGCCTCGCAGCGGACATTGCTCTAGCATCACAACAAAATCATAACAGGGGCACGGAGCATGCGACTGATCCTGGCAGCGGCCGGATGGCTAGCGTTGACGGTGGCCGCGGAAGCGCGAGTTGTCCGGCTGGAGATCACCTCGACCCAGCCTTATGGCACCTTCGCGTCCGGCGAATTCGTCCGCACCGAAGGCCGCGTAGTGGGCGAATTGTCACCCGACGAGGCCATTCCCGGCCTTGCCACAGCGACGCGCACCGAGCGTGGCATGGTCGCGTATGCCAGCCCTTTCATCCTGATACACCCGAAGGACCCAAACGCCGGCAATGGCGCCCTGTTGTTCGACGTGGCCAACCGGGGCCGCCCGATCTCGCATGCGCTGTATAACAGCCCACGCGCCGTGCCTATCCCGGTCGGCTCGCTGGAGGCGGGGACGGGATTCCTGGAAAGCCGGGGCTTCTCGATGGCCTATACCTCGTGGGAGCTTGGTACCGGCATCGACCTGCCGGGCCATTCGGGGCCAGACGGCAAAATGATTTACGCGGAGGGTGTCGGGCTGGCGGCGATCCGCGACCTGGTCGACTTCCTGCGCAACGCCGGGCACGACGATGCCGGCACCCCAAACCCGATGGAAGGCCAGGTGAATCGCACCCTGGTCGTGGGCTATTCGCAGACCGCGCGGTTGCTGAAGACCATACTGATCGAAGGCTTCAACACCGTCGATGGCCGCCGGGTGTTCGACGGCATGCACATCCAGGCCAGTGCCGGCGGACGGGCCGCCGTGCTGGCGGAGAACACAGGGCCGCAATCCTCCTCCTTCTTGACGCCGCGGTTCACCGACCCGGATCTGCGCGGCGTGCACGAGCCGCCGTTCACCTGGGCGGACATCGTGGCCAAATTGACGGGGCGTGGCGAAGTGCCGCCCCGGATGCTGGTCACCAACATGACCACGGATTATTTCAGTATCCGCGCGTCCCTGGCCCGCACCGGCGCAAATGGCACGGCGGACGTGCCGTTTCCACCCAATGTCCGCGTCTACGACGTGGCCGGCGCCTCGCACGAGCGCAACCCGCGAGGAGGCTGCGAGAAGCAGCGTGACACGTTGGATTGGTCGCCGGTGATGCGGGCCACGCTGGTGAACCTGGATGCCTGGGTGTCCCGAAATCGGCCGCCGCCGCCCAGCCTGTTGATGCCGCTGGAGGCCCGGCCCGGCGACCCGGTGGTGCTGCAGGCGCCGAAGCATCTCCCCGATGCGACGGTTCAGGTGCCCAAGCGGCGGGCGGACGGCAATTTCGAAGGCGGCATCCAGCTACCGGACGTGGCGGCGCCGCTCGGCGTGTATGGCGAGCAGAACCTGCCGCTCTCGGATCGCTCCTGCAACCTGAGCGGCTCGTTCATCCCTTTTACGGCAGAGCAGATCCACGCCCACTTCAAGGACCGGGCGACCTACCAGGAGGCGATCCGCGCGGCAACCCGCACCCTGCTGCGGCAGCGGTTCCTGCTGCCTGGCGATGCGGCCGTCATCGTTGACGCGGCGGCGACCGCCCCAGGGTTCGGGCCCGCCCCGCAGTAGCGCCGGGTTACGCGGAGCGCGCGCGCAGATTGGCTGAGAGCACCCCGACCGTCTCCGGCGTCACGAGGCCGAGCGCCCCGGCGAGATGCCACCAGCCGTGGTCGGCTTGCCGGACGATCGTGCACTCCGTGCTGACGCCCATGTGCAGACCCTCAAAAGAATGCCCAACCGCAATGTGCGCGACCTCATCCGGCAGACCGACGGTCAGGCATACATGCATCCCGAAGACGGAGTGGCGGAAGGTCGGCATGCCGCTATCGGCCGGGTCGGCTTCCCAGCGCTGGCGGTTTGCCCGGTCGAACTCGAACGGCTTGCCGACGTCGTGGCAGACGGCACCTGCGTAGAGCACATCCCAATCGATGACGCACTCCGGATAGGATTGCGCGAATTCCTCGGCGATGGCTTTGGTGTAGCGGACGACCCCGCGCACATGGTCTGCCTGTGTGCCGCGGCGCAGAACGGGTGCGCCGGGGTTGCCTTCCGGGGGGATATCCGTGATTCGGTTGAAGTCGGAGCAGCACAAAGCGTAGCCCCAAGCCTCAACGGCTTTCGCACGGAGACCCGCATCCGGTATCCATGCGATCTCAGGAAAGTCTTCTAAGACTGCGGCCCGGACGTCATCCGTCACCAGGCGGCGTGGGCGAGCGTAATGGTGTTGCATTCTTGAGGCTTCCCGCAGTTTAGGCGTACTGAGCTTGGATGGGCTTACGGGTCATCGTCAGGGTGACGACGGCGCCGAGCAGCAATAGCGCGGCTGCCACACGGAAAGCCCAGTCGTAGCCGCCCGTGCCGGAGACGACGTACCCAGTGATGATCGGCGCAATCAGGCCAAATGTGTTTCCGCCGAACGCGGTGATGGCAATCACGCGGGACACATCCTGCGGATTACGCAGCAGGTCGCTGGCTAATGTGAAGTTTAGACCCGCCCCCGTCGTCGAGCCCGTCAGGACCAACGTCAGGATCGCCAGAAGTTGCCAGATATTCCCGGCCATCGGGGCCAGCAAGATGGTCAGTGAGAGCAGCGCCATGCAGGCAATAAAACGGCGGCGGTGCCCGGCTTGGATGGCGGTGGACGACAGCGCTCGGTCGCTAAAACGGGCGATCGCAAGCCCCAGGACCATGGTCACGAGGTAGGGAACCGCCGTGAGATACCCGTTATTCATCGTCGACAACTCGCGAGACGATTGCAGGTAACTCGGCAGCCAAGTGAGGAAGAGGTATGCGGTGTAGACGAGGCAAGCCTGGGTAATGACCAGGCCCCATACGCTGCGCTGGGACAGCAGGTAACCCAGCGTTGACGGTGGCGTGGTCGTCGCCGCCTCGTCCGGTTTCCCACCGTTCCGCTCCGCGAGGATCTTGGCCTTTTCGATTTCCGGCAACCATCGAACGGTCTCAGGCGCGCCATACCAGATCTGCCAGGCGACCAGCCAGACGAAGCCCAGCAAACCAAGCATGACGAAAGCGGGCCGCCAGCCGAAATTGCTGACCAGCGCTGCGGCCACAATGGCGCCTATTGCTGGTCCAGCGGACGACCCACCGTTAAATAACGTCGTCACCAGGCCGCGTTCCCGCTCGGGAAACCAATCGCGTATCACCCGTCCGCCCGCGGGGTAGGTGGTCGCCTCGCTGGCCCCCATCACCAGCCGGGCAGCCAGGATGGAAACAAAACCCGTCATGCCAGCAGTCGCCATCGTCGCCGCGGACCAGATTGCGATACCACCGCCAACCATACGCCGCGCACCCACGCGATCGACCAGAATGCCGATTGGTATCAGGCAAATCACATAAGTCCACAGAAAACCCGAGAATAGGTAACCCATTTGGATCGGGTTGAAGCCAAATTCCGCGACAACTTGTTTCGAGGCCACGGAGAACGCAATGCGGTCCATATAGTTGATAATGACCGCAGTGAAGAGCAGCGCGGCAATCCACGCTCGGCGATGCGTCATGGCTTCTTCCCGATAAGAGTGTCGTTGCCGATCTGGCGTCGGCGTTCATGAATGAGTGTTCAGCTTTATTGCACTAGACGTTGTTTAGTGGCCGGTCCAATAGGATATTCGATGTCGAACCCATAGGGATTCCTAATGAATCGCATAACCCTTGCGCAGATCGAGGCGTTCCATTGGGTGAGTCAGCTCCAGTCGGTCATTAAGGCGGCTGCCAAACTGGACATTTCCCAGCCCACAGTCTCCCTCCGCATTCGGCAGATTGAGGCCGAGCTAGGTGCTCCGGTGCTGGAGCGGCACGGCCGTGGCATCCGTCTGACGACGGCTGGCCACGCTTTTTCCGCCCACGTCCGCAGGGTCTTCGACGCTTACCAGGATATGCAAAACGCAACGGCTTTGGGTCAAATGGAGGGCACCTTCCGGATCGGTTTAGCTGAGGGCTTCGCCACGGCCTGCATGTCGAGCCTCGTCTCAGCGGTCGCGCAAGCCTTTCCAAAGATCCGGCCGGAGTGGACTGTGACAACAAGCGACGGGCTGGAGCGAGACCTGGTCGACGGCAAACTCGATCTAGCTCTCCTCGTGGATGCCTTCGGCCATCGCGACATCCGGCTGCTACCACTGGGCTCACAGCGCAACGTTTGGGCCGCTTCGCCGCGGCTGCGGCTGCCGAAGCTAAGCCGGCCACAGGACCTGGCCCATTTGACGACGGTGACGACGCCGGCCCCCACCTCCATGTACCGGAACACCATCGGCTGGTTTGCAGATGCCGCAGCGCAGCCGGGCCCGCTTTGTCTCTGTACCAGCGTGAACGCCGCGGCTCAGTTGGTGGCAGATGGTGTGGGGATTGGAATCTTTCCCTTCCGCATGGTTGAGACCTACCGCGGATCCGGTGCCCTGACCCCCATTGCCACACGGCCGCCGTTGGGTGTCGGCCGCGTTTTTGTCGCTGACCGTGTGACCACTGATGTCGGCCGAACCCGCATGGTGATGGATCTTATGGTGGAGGTCACCCGCACCGTTGGCTATTTCGTCGAAGAGCCCGATTGAACGTCCTTCAAGGCTTCCGCATCAGGAGCGGCAGCCAAATCCCGTCGAACATCTCAGTGATTGCTTCAATACTGTATGTAGGCGAGCACAATTCCAGAGACTCAATCCACCCTAACCTATTGATATCGAGTCCTTGCCAACAGTTAATCCCGAGACTACCGAGCGCAATTCCGGAGACTGGCAACTGCTCCGAGCAGAATTCCAGAGACTCACGGTTTCCTCGCGGTAAGCTCCTGAAACTACTAGCTACTCGGCATTCTCAGCTTGCTTGCTGACAGATTCCATGCGCTGCACACTCTTCTTCTTTTGTGCGGTTACCAGGCTGCGGAATTCAGCACACGCCTCCCGGATGGCCGTGCCGGAGCCAGGTGGCAGGCGGTCCAGCCAGCGTTCGACCGGGCCGACTGACTGGCGCAGGCCAAACCCCGGAGTGCCTGCTGCGCGTTCCTTCATGATTGCCAATGTCTCCAGGAAGGCACCGGGCCAGGCTTCGGCCAGCGCCAGGCCCCGGCTCAGGGCTACATGCGCCTCCCAGGCTAACTCGCCGGTCTGGTCCATGGAGAACACTTTTGAGCGGGGTGCCACCAGCTCCAGTCCTATGCGAAACAGGAATTCGACGACTTTGCCGGGTGCAAGGTCCCGGAAAGGCTCGAACCCTTGAACGTGAGCCGCCTCGGCCGCAAAATTGCTATCTCCCAAGAGGCCGTAGACCGCCCGGGTGCCGCGCAGGTCTGCGTCCGAAAGGGCTTCGGCCTGCATCCTCCTCAGGATGGCCCCACACCCGCAGACCAGCAGGCGACCCTCCAGCCAGCGCAGCGGCTCGCCACACGTGCGGCAGCAGTCGGCGAGTCGTACCTTATGAATTGGGCAGGCAGCGACAAACAAAAGGTCCCAGATGGCCCGATGATGGTCCGCCTCCTCCAGGCACCTGGGGCAGACACGGCGGTCGACCCCTCCACGGCGGTCAAACGCATTGGATCCCAACTCGTGGCCCCGAAACCAACCCACGGCATCGTTGGGGATGCCATACGATATTGCATGTAGGTCGGCCTGCGGCATCCCAGATGTTTCAGCCAAGGCGGCCAGCCAGGCCGGTTCTGGCCGATTGGTCAAACGGTTGAAGCCACAATCCTCCGCCAGGCCGCGCGCCGAGGTAAACCTGCGGGCTGCCAGCCGGAAAATGTAACCTATCAGGCTTTCATCCGGCCGCGGCCGGGCACTGACGCTGTGCTGTCCTTGCGGACGTGAGGGAACAGCCATCGGCTCCTGCGGCTTTTGCTGGAGCCCAAGCTATTTCCTTGTCAGGGCACCTGTCTATCCCAGGATGCCCGTTGACCGTCCGCTAAATGCTTCTTAGGGGTGCGGAAGGCATATCGGGAGAAACGTCCGTGCTCCAGGCAATGGAAAAGCGAGAGGACGTCGGCCGGGCGATGAAAGACTTCCATATCAAGTTCGCCCAAGACGCCGAAATGCTGCAAGGACTCGGAAATTCAACCTGTTGGCACAAGCGCCTAGGCATGTGGGGCCATTTCAGTGCTTGGAAGCGCGATGACGGGTCAAACCGCTTTTGGAATGCCTTCGGGTTCTCGCCGACGAGACTTCGCGGGAACATAGTTGTCGAAATCAATCCACCGGACAGGGGCACAAGCAAAACCATGCAGGGCCTGCTGGCCCGCTCCCAGGATGGTGCCCGCTGGGTTTTGCACCGCGGACGGATGTCCATTCCCGGTGCCCACATCCAGGAAAACCAATTTGACCGGATTTCCTCAAGCAGGCGGTCTAGTGTTATTTTTGCGGACAACTCTGTGGTCGGGTGCCATCTAGTTGCCGATTTGGATGCGTCTGCCCGGGTCATGCAAAATCAGGTTGCCGCCTTTGTCCGGGAGTGCAGCCGCGTCAGGACCCACTACACGCACGGCCCGGAAGCGGCACAGCAGGAAGCAAGCGTGGAGGCTGCCGAGCTCAGCTTTCCAGAGCAGACCGGCACCTACAAGGTAGGTGGGCAGGGCCCTAAGATCGTGACCAGAAAACATGCGGATGTCTGGGTCGCACTGGCGGCGGCGCTGGATACGCTCAAGGTAGGGCACAGCAATGGTCGGGTCGGACGCTGGGGGCCGGACTTGCGGACGCTCGGCAAGGCAAAGCTGTTGTTCGAAATCAAAGTCACCACCGTTGCCGGGGAGCTGCAGCAGGCCATAGGGCAGCTGTTCTTGTATGAGCAATTGCTCCAAGGCGGCTACCAAAAAATCCTGGTGCTGCCAGATAACCTCGCAGGAGCCGTAGGGACAGCGGTCGCCAATTTAGGCGTGAAGGTCCTGTCATTTTCCCGGCTTGGCAGAACCACGACCTTTAACCTGCAAGATTTGACACGGCTGTTGAAGTAGCCTGTTGGGGTCGGCCTGCAGCTTTCACATCGGCTTGAAGGGGCCTCCGGCGAAATTTGCGCCTAGCCAAGGCCGCCCAGGTTCGACCTGGCAAAAAAATTCTGCCGCGAGCCGTCAACACCAGGCCCCGCCACCGGCAGGACACCCTCACGTTCCAGCCGGGCGGCCAGCGCGCGGGGAGATGTTCTCCATTCCCGTGCAAGTTGGCCGCCGCTGACATGAGCATCCAGGAACCAGCTTGTATCGGCTGCAGAAATGCGGCCATTCCAGGATGGGAGCAGACCGCGATCGACCAGATTGGCGACGACTTGCCATTTGAGGCCCATCCGCTCGGCCGCCGCCTGCAGCGTCATGCTTTCCGGGTCTTCCAGCGCCCGGCACAGGCAGCGTACCTCGGCTGAAGAGAACCTGAGCTGCTTGAGTCCAACGGCCGACCTGTCGCGCAGCCGCACTTGCAGGTTTCCTTCAGAGACCTTGGCAAGCATGGCAGCCAGCCCGATACCCCGGCGGCGGAGCGCTTCGGCGGCAGCATCAAAGTCCATGGTCCGTCCGCTCCACTCTTCCGACGCCTCTGCGGCGAGTTCATCCGGCAGGCCAAGGACAGTCTGGCGGGCAAAGGCCCACGGGCCCCGGCCATCAGCCAGCCCGCGGTGCACCGGCTGCACCAAGCCATTTTGGACCAGGGATCGCATCCTGGGCACGCAAATTCCGAGTGCTGCGGCCGCTTGCGCCAGAGTCATGGAATCCGAGACGGCCGTGGCAAGATGTTCGACCGCTGAGCGGCTGATCAGCATGGGGATGCCACGCCCCTCGCTGGCTACCGGGGGCACCAAGCCCGCCGCCATTATGCGCTTGACCCTGGTGCCCCTCGTCTTCAGCTGCTTGGCGGCCTCCAGCAAGCCCAGCGCCGGGACGGCTTGCTCACAAACGAGCAGCCGGGAGCGATGCGTGCGCCGGGCAAGCTCCGGATCGCGTGCGACAAAACCTGCGGCGGCCTGCGCCAGAGCGTCCTTGACAGGACCGGCGGCCATCTCGGTCAACCAGTTGTAAAACGCTCCCAGTGACTTGCGTGCACCATACCGGCCACGCCGATCAGCGGACATTGCCTCCTGCCTTGCCAGGAAGCCGTGAATAGATGCAGGCCAGTCCTCCAGAGCCTGCATGCCTGCACCGACTACTCCTGCGACCGTGTCGGGACCTGCCGCAACCAATGCTTCGATGCGCCGCTGACGGGGCCAAGCGGTCAGGAACATGCCCAACGACATCAGCAGACGCAGCAAATCCCCGGAGCTGCAGCACGCGAGTGGAGCGGCCAGCCAGGCCGCCTCATGGGGTTCCAGCAGGTCCAGGAGCTTGCCCGCAACGACCGCTTCGCGCCCGGAGACACTCTGGAATTCTTTCAAGGCGTATGCACCGCATGCGCATCGCTCCATGCCCGGCTCACGCCAGCCAAAGCGCTTGTGGCAGCCAGGGCAGCGTTCGATGAGCCGCACGCCGTGCTCGCCACAGGCCGTTGCCAGCGCCAGGTCCCAGCGCGCTCGATGGTAGAGTGATAGGCTCAGGCATTGCGGGCAGAAGCGTCTGCAGTCCAGCCGGATGAACTCGCGGCTGATCTCGCCGCCGAGAAAATGCTGGTGCGCCGATCGTCCAGCACGCCGATAGCTCATGGCGACAAGCTGAGCTTCGTCCGCCCTGGCCAACAGCGCCAATGAGGACAGATCGGCATTGGTCGCCGCGGAGCCCGGCTGGCGCAGGCCCGCCAGGATGGCGAGCTTGTCCGCCGAGGCAAATCGGGTCCGGTCTGCAAGGCGCATGATAAAGCCGGGCAGGCTCTCGTCGGCGCGTGGCGTAGCGCCGACGGAGAGGTGTCTGCCCGGGTCACCCTTTGAAGGCGACATCCTTGTGGCTCTGCCGTGTGCGACCGCGAAGCCGGGTGACGGGGTTGTCGGCAGGCTCGCCACCGCCACCCTGCCCGTGAGTGAACAACTTGGGATTCTGCCGCCGCAACCTTGAACCGGAAAATGCCCCTGCGATGTGTTCGAGCGTCATCTTTGGGCACTGCCGGGCAAGCACCTCGTCCACGGCGTTCATCGCGGCAACCTCGAGCAGGGTTGCAGCATGTCCGATTTGACCCAGGCTGGCCGCGAGCAGGGGTTTGGCAATAGCTTCACCGGTCAGGTTCGAGAGCCGCCCGAACACGAATTCCTTGAGGTGCTCGTCGAGCTCGCGCAAGACATCCAGGAACATCATCCGTTCGGCGGTCACATTCCAGTCCAGGGGCTGGAGCTCGTGGTCGAACAAGATGCGTCCAGACAATTCGGGGCTTGCATCAAGCAACCGCTGGGCCTCGAACGTCCCTGAGATGACCATTGAGAACCGGGCCTCGTTGGTCAGGTCCTTGAGGACCCCAGCCAATAACTTGGCTGCATCGGTCTTCTTCCTATCGATGCCCTGATGGGTCTCCTCGATCAGGATGAGCCGCAATCCCACGGTCTTGGCCAGGGCAACAATGTTGTCCTGGATGTCAAAGCGCCGGTTGCCCTGACCAGCAACTTGCTTGATTGTCAGATTGGCCAAAATGGAAAACAACCGTTCCAGGAAATTTTTTGTGGTGGTGTCCGGCATGCGTAGCAGCACGACTTCCATGAGGTCGGCAGGGTCTCCTTCGGCGTTCACGCGGCCATTGACGACAGTCGGATAACGGGCCTTGTAGTCGCGCAGGATTTTGGTCTTGCCACTGCGGGTATCACCAAGCAGCGTCAGGACGCCGCCCTCGGAACCGCCGTTGTCACGACGGTGCAGCTTGGCAATGTCGTCCTGGATTCTGGTGACCCGTTCGTAAGGCACGAAGACCTCACGCAGCCCATTGATGTTCAGCTCAAGTCCGGCACGGTCATGTTGTAAGCTAGGCATAATCAAAGTTCCTTTCGGTTGTTTTCAGTTGTCGTTTCGCAGGCTGCGTGCCTGAATGCGTGGGCGCGCAGCCTGCGTTTTGACCCGGGATGCTACAGGTGGCACGTCGGCAAGCGGTGCCGCCAGAACTTCGGGGGTATCGTCCTGGGTGGCGGGTAGCACGTCGCCCAGACTGTCTCCGGCAGGGGCCTGCTGGCCGATGCCCGCAAACTTGGCGACCTGGCTGCCAACCTTGCCGTTACCCGTGCCAGCCCGGACGGCTTTTGCTGCCGCCTCGAACAGGGCCACTTCCTGGTCACGCATCCGCTGCTTGGCAGCCATAAGTGCGCGCTGGTCGAGCGCCCCAAGTTCGGGTTTCTTGGTGTTCTTGAGGATGCGGTCGTGGGCGAACACGGACAGGCCGCGCATGTAGTCAGCCAGGAGCGGCTTGAGTTCCTCGTCTTTGCGGCTGAACGGGTTGATGACCCAGGCCTGGGAGACGTCGTACTCGTTAATACGCACCTCGACCTCCATCCCCTCGCGAAAAGAGGGATGGCGCATGATGTGGTTGAGCGGGGCGCCTGGCCCCTCCGTCCATGTCAGGCCACCGAAGGTGACGCCGCGCACATCAAGTTTGCATTTTTCCACACGGGTCAGCAGGACATTGAGGTCGGCTTTCTTGGGCACCGCGCGCGGCAGCGTGCGGCTGGCCTGTTCCTGCCAGACGCGCAGCGGAATGTCGTGGATGCCGCGGTGATAGGACCGGGCGTAGACCAAGCTGATCCACTCCCAGATGCGGCGATATAGTTCACTGTACGTAATCCACGCTTCGCCATCTTCGTCGACGCCTGCAACCTGCTTTTCGCCAGGCAGCTTTGCGCCGAGCAAGCCGTAAATGACGTCCTCTTTCAGGGTTCGCCAAAAGCGCTCGATGCCGCCCTTGTATTCGGGCATTGCAACAGGCTCGTAGTCAATCATGACTTGGAGCGAGAGGCCGATACGTTTAACGGTTTCGTTCACGTAGTCTGGGCCCATGTCGAAGTAGAAGGTCTCCGGAGCTCCAGTCGGATACTCATAGTTCAGGTCGGGAATCAGCTTGTGCAGGAACCCTTTGGGTGACATTGCCTGGCGAAGGCACTGCAGGTTGGCCCCAATGGATTGGTTCTCAAAATTCAGGTGGGCTGCCAGTGGCATGCGGCTGGCCTTGTCCAGGGCAGCCGTGAGCCACGGGCATCCGAGCACGACACCCGTTTTGTCGTCTTTGACGCGCAGGTTGATGAAGGAGTGGTCCACCTCGACCCGCTCCAGGATACATTTGATCTCCGGGGCTTTGCCGACTTGGCGGAACAGCCGGTCGGCGTCCTCCTTGGTCCCGCGGCGGCGTGCCACGGTATACTGGTCGACTTCCTCTCGCATCCAGCGCGCGACGTGAGCTTCGCTGGGGCACGTCAGTGCGCGGCCTGGGAAATCCTTATTCCACTTAGAAACCAACTCCAAAAGTGCGGCGTAGACCTTATTCTTCTTGTTCTTGCGCCGCTGGAGCCAAAGCTTGTCCACCGCTTCGGAGAGCCATTGCTCAACGCGCGGATTCATGTAGCGCTTGTGAGGTCCCTGCAGGTCATGCCGGGGTGCTACTGCGCGGATGTCGCCACCTGCGCGCTCGACTTTGGTCAGCCACTTGCACCATGTGCTAAAGGCGGGCGGCGACACCTTGTGTGCCTCTGCCACTGTGGCAAGGAAGGGCTCCACGTATTTCTGTGACAAGAATCGGGGGCGGACACGGTCTTCCTCCGGCACTTCCGGCTTGTGGCGGGCGAAAAATGAACCCGGATTTCGCCAGGCATCAAAGAAGAGCGCAAATTTCTCCACCGGCTTCCGTACACTTTGGGGAAGGCTGGTGATGGGAATGGACAGGATCTGCCGGGTGCGCTCATCCAGCTCGGCACCGGGCGCACTCACCATCTCGATGTCGCCCTCATAGCAGGCGGCCTGGAAGTCCTTAAGCGAAATGGAGCCGGTCTCGTCGGTTGCTGCGTCCTGCAAGCTGATGATGCCGCTACGAACCACGCAGACCCGCCAAGTGGCGTCGTTCCAGCGCATGTAGGCGCCCTTGCGCGGCCGATCGCCATGCAGCACCAGAGGGCGAACCCGCCGCTCGATAACCTTGGCTTCGACGCCAGCGAACCATTCAGCCAGCCTGAGCTGTTCGCGCTCGCCGGTCAGGACGTTTTCGAGGGCGACACCTGTCTCGCCAAGTCCGTCGATGCGCCAGGTCCCGCCGTTCCAGCGTGCGGTCTCCCCGCGTGCGGGCAGGTCCAGGTTCATGGCCGATACCCCAGGACATCAAAGCCAAGCACCGCCATACCGGCATTCAGGCCCGTGTTGATGTCGAGGCGGAGATAACCAAACGCTGCCAGACACAGCAGCTGGTTCCAGGACACTGCATCGCCACCCAGGCTTCGATGGATTTCGCCCAGCGCGATAGGGCATCTGTGGCTCCAAGCATCGGCCAGCTTGCCCGGCATCTCCTGGTTCCAATCGCGCAAACGGTTGACGAACAGCGCCCGGGCGATCGGCAGCCGCACATCACTGAGAAGCTCCTCTTCAGTGATGACATCGAAGTGGCAGTCGGCCTCGCGGTAAGCCCTGGCCACCGCGCCGTGTCTCTCCCGGCCCCTCTCGGATGGCGTCACTCCAGAGCGTAGCAGCCGGATCGCCCGCTTTCGGTGACCCTCGTCAATGATAAAGTCGGGCTTGAATTCTACCGGCTCGCCGTAGAGCTCAAGCTTGATCGGCGTGGTCTGCGCCGTCCAGCTATCCACATCGGGCCGGGCGTCCAGGAGCATGGCCATATGCTTGTGGAAGTAGTGGCGCAGCCCCTCCATCCGCTCGGCTCCCTTGACGGTGGGAAACCACGACTTGATGTTTGGGCTGGTGCTGCCGAGCTTATCTGAGCGTGGCTTACAGGCCTTGGAGGTTTTGAACTTCGGGGACCAGTTGGAAGCCGAGGCGATACCGATGCAGTGCTTGCGCATTCTCGTTTCCCGACGAGAGGATAGGCGCGCCTTGATGGCGCGGGCGGACTAGACGGGAAACTGCGTTATTGAGGCACGGCATCCAGGCAGGCAGGCTTGGCAAACCCAGGTGCCCCCAGGGACGGATGTGCCAAAACGCGCTCGTGCACTGCTATCGAGAGCCAGTGGAGATTGAAGCATGGTTTATCCGGCAAGCTTGGTTCTAGGGAACCGTTGCACCCCCAGGCAACCTGGAGGCGAAGACGCTCAGTGCGTGCTTATCTGCTTGCTCATGACGGCGGCACTTTTAGTCTGACACAGACTGTGTGTCCAGCGCATTCTTCGTTGTTAGCTGGCATATCTAGAAATCATCAAATGATAGGTCAGGTTTGACTATCCCCTGGTCGCTTGCATCGGACGGCGCGACCTTCTTCGTGTCGTGGTGGAGGTTGCAATGGGCGTTGTCATCCAAGGAGCAGAGTGGGGATCAAGGCTGGAGCTAGGCGCCGAAGGCCTGCGCCAGCGAGGACCGGCTGATCCATTTGTCGAGGCCATGAACCGGACCACCGATGAGGCCGACCGCCTGGCCATCGCAACCCGGGCGCTCAGGCGTGATCCGGACTGCATAGAGGCCAACCTCGTCGTGGCGGCCGCATGCCAGGATGAGGAACTACGTCTGGCGTATCTGAATATTGCCGTTGAGGCCGGAGCAGCGCTTTGGGGTTTCGTAGAGGATAAGTGCAACTTGGCAGCTGTCCACGGCGCGCGCCCCTGGTTCCAGGCGATTAAGGCTCTGGGAGACGCGTTGGCTGAGGCAGGAGACCATAGTTCGGCTGCTGATTGTTTTGACAGGTTGTTGAAGCTTGATCCGGGCGATCGCCTCGACGCCCGGACAGCACAAGAGTGCCTTCGGGATACGCGGAGTCATCCCAAGTGGTAATGCCGGATGGGTTTGGAGGGCACTATCTGTAAGAGGGCTGATGCTCCATACCGTCCTGGACGCGGAGCTGACTGGCTCAAGGTAAAATGCAACGGACGCGAGGCATTCGTCCGCATCGCGTCAGCTTCCCCAGGGTGATGATCGCTATAGCGCAGCATCCCCTTCCAAATAGGCAGACCGTGGAGGACTCGCTTGCGATCAAGCAGGGTGCACGCTTTCAGGTCCCAGCCATCCACGTGGACAAGGTCGAAAGCGTAGAAATCAAGCTTGTCATCATGTCCGGCTTTCAGTGCGGCCTGCAGACCTGGAAAGCTGGAGACGCGGTCTTCACGCAACGATACGAGTTCGCCGTCCATCAGGAGGGATTGGACCGGAAGGTTGGCAATGGCCTCGGTAACAGATGGCATCCGTGCCGACCAATCGCGACCGTTCCGTGTTAGAAGCCGGACCAAGGCGCCATCTTTGACTACGAGAAGACGATAGCCATCAAACTTGATCTCACTGACCCATCCTGCACCCGTCGGTGCTGTTTCGGCTATCATGCAAAGCTGGGGTTCTTGAACCGCTTGCAGGCTGGAGAGTACAGCGCCCGATGCAGGAGGCACCTTGGCGACAGCAGCTCGTTGGCGCCCTTGCTTCTGGTTTGTGGGAAGCGGGATGTCCCGCTCCAGGGACAGGGCGTCAACGCCATCCCAGGCGAACTCATCATGCCCCTTAATGAGAAACCAGCCTTCTTGTTTTCTGGCATCACGGCGCACGCGTGCAAGCGTGAATCGGCCGTGCAGGCGCTGCCCTCGCAGTTCGAAGCGCAGGCTCCCCCGCTTCATCCCCTTTTCCGGGTCTTCAAGCGCCTTCCACGTGCCGCTGTCCCATGTCTCCACCGTTCCGGCACCATACTGCCCATCTGGAATCCTGCCCTGGAAAGATGCGTAGTCGAGCGGATGGTCCTCAACGTGCACAGCAATCCTGCGGTCTGCTGGATCAAGCGACGGCCCCTCGCGGACTGCCCAGCTCCAGAGCACCCCACCATGCTCAAGGCGGAAATCGTAGTGCAAGCCAGCGCGGTGAGCTTGATGCTTCTGTATGACAAACATCGGCTCCGTGGAGAGCTTAGTATCTGCCTCGCGGCGAGGCGCAGGCTCAGATGTAAGGCTGAAGCCACGCTCTGCTTTGTAGGCAGCAATCCTACTGCCCGTCACCGCCCGCTCGGCCATCACAGCAGCCTTGAAATGGGTGAAGATCGACCACTGGGCGCAGCCTGGCGATGGGCATCACAATGTCTCATCTTTCGGGACACCACCTGTTGCCTGGCTACCGCAACGTGGGAAGGCCGATTCTGATTCCCCTCAACGACTTAGCTTCTGCAGCGCGCTTCCAACATCAGACTAGGGGCTGACCAACATGAAATCGTGTGGTTAACAGCCGAGGCTTGCTGCCCTCGCGACTGTAGGTCGGCGAACTACCACAATCACAATCATAGGATTGAGCGTCAGCGCTGCTATTCCAGGAACGAGATCGCCCGAAAAAGGCCCTTGCTGCCGGGCCACGCCTGTGTTCTCTCTTCGTTCCGGTAGTTGGAGGGGGCTGACGTGAGCGACGACAAGAAGGCAGCTCTGCGCCAGGCTACAACGGCTGAGATACGTGACACGCTGTCGTTTGCGCTGCGCTTCGACGGCCGCAAGCGTGTACATCACGCAGACGAGGCGATGGCACACATCACCGCTGAGCGGCTCATTGCCCATCTCGAGCGATCTGGCTTTGTGCTGATGAAGCGGCCTGGCCGCGGCGCACCGACAACCAGTGGGCATCGGCATCCGAATTCCGACTGATGCCGGACTATGTGGAACTGCAGGTAACTTCAAACTACTCGTTTTTGAGGGGCGCCAGCCGTGTTGAGGAGCTATTGCTCCAGGCGAAGGCTTTGGGAATGGATACCCTCGCTATCGCCGACCGTAACACATTGGCTGGCATAGCAAGGGCGCACGCCAGGTCTATCGAAGCTGGCATCCAGCTTGTAATTGGCTGCCGTCTCGACCTTGTCGACGGACTTCCACTCTTGGCCTACCCGGTGGATCGCGCTGGATGGGGTCGCTTATGCCGCCTGCTGACGCTGGGGAAAGCGCGAGGCGGCAAAGAAGGGTTTGAAATCCGCTGGGCTGACCTGGTCGAGCACGGTCAGGGCTTGCTCCTCATCCTGTTGCCTGAAGCGGCCGATGAACGGCTGCGCACGGAGCTCACCCGCCTCCGCCAGGACTTCGGCGGCAGGTGCTACCTTTCGTTGTGCTTGCGGCGCAGACCAGGAGACGCCGTCCGCATCCGGCAGCTCGCCGAGATGGCCCAGTCGGCGCGCGTGCTGACGGCAGTGACCGGCGACGTGCTTTACCACGCTCCCAGCCGACGGATCCTCCAGGACATAGTGACCTGCATTCGTGAAGGTTGCACCATCGATGAGGCTGGATACCGTCTTGAGCGCTTTGCCGATCGTCACCTCAAAACTCCCGTTGAGATGGGCCGTCTCTTCCGGGACTACCCGGAAGCGGTAGCACGGTCAGCCGAAATTGCCACGCGCTGTCAATTCAAACTTACTGATTTGACGTACCAGTATCCGGATGAACTGGAACACGATGATGAAGGTCCTCAGCAAGGGCTTGAACGCCTGGTGCGTGAGGCGGCTCCCATGCGGTATCCTGATGGCCTGCCGCCTGACGTCCAGAAACAGCTTGACCACGAACTTCGGCTAATTGCCCAGCTTGAATACGCACCCTACTTCCTGACGGTAAACTCAATAGTTTGCTACGCCAGATCCAAGGGCATTTTGTGCCAGGGGCGTGGCTCTGCTGCGAACTCGGCTGTGTGCTACCTTCTCGGCATCACATCCATAGACCCGGTCCGCTCCGGTTTGTTGTTCGAGCGCTTTGTATCGGCAGAACGCCACGAGCCCCCGGACATCGATGTCGACTTTGAGTCTGAACGGCGCGAAGAGGTCATCCAGTGGGTCTATAGCCGCTATGGACGCGACAGGGCTGCCTTATGTGCGACAGTCATGAGTTTCCGCGCACGCGGTGCCATCCGTGATGTCGGCAAGGTCATGGGACTGACCGAGGATGTCACAGGCATGCTGGCACAGCAGCTTTGGGGCTGGTCGGACGAAGGCGTCCTGGCCAAACACGCGGAAGAGCTGAGTCTCAACTTGGCGGACAGACGCCTGCGCTTGTCCATCACCCTGGCGCGCGAACTCATCGGGTTTCCCCGCCAGCTTGGAACCCATCCTGGCGGCTTTGTGCTGACTAGAGACAGGCTCGACGAGCTCGTGCCCCTGGAACCGGCCGCTATGGTCGACCGCCAAGTCATCGAGTGGGACAAGGATGACATCGACGCCCTCAAATGGATGAAGGTCGACGTGCTCGGTCTCGGCATGCTGGGATGCATGCGCCGCAGCTTCGAACTCCTCGAGGATCACCGCGGTCAGGCGCTGGACATCGCCACCATTCCGGCGGAGGACCCGAAGACATATGCGATGATTCGCCAGGCCGACACGCTGGGCACGTTCCAGATCGAGAGCCGGGCCCAGATGTCCATGCTGCCCCGGCTGAAGCCCACAACGTTTTATGACCTCGTAGTGCAGGTTGCCATTGTCCGACCCGGTCCCATCCAGGGCGATATGGTGCACCCCTACCTGAGGCGCCGGGAGAAGTTGGAGCCGGTGCACTACCCAAAGCCCGCCCTGGAGCGCGTGCTTGGCAAGACGCTAGGCGTGCCGCTCTTCCAGGAGCAGGCGATGCAGGTGGCTATCCAGTGCGCGGGGTTCACGCCGGGCGAGGCAGACCAGCTGCGCCGCTCAATGGCAACATTCAAGTTCACGGGTGGCGTCAGCCACTTCCGCGACAAGCTCATCGGCGGCATGGTCGAAAACGGCTATGAAGCGGAGTTTGCTGAGCGTACCTTCCGGCAGCTGGAGGGTTTCGGCAGCTACGGCTTTCCGGAGAGCCACGCCGCTTCCTTCGCCCTGATTGCTTATGCATCCGCTTGGATGAAGTGCCATCACCCGGATATATTTTGCGCCAGCCTGCTCAACAGCCAGCCCATGGGCTTCTATGCCCCGGCGCAGGTCGTCCGGGATGCACGGGAGCACAGAGTTCTAGTCCGCCCGATCTGCGTCAACGCCAGCCGTTGGGACTGCACTCTCGAGCGCCGCGGCGACGGCGGGCCTGGATTTGCGGTGCGGCTGGGGTTCCGCCTGGTAAAGGGCCTGAAAGACGTTGATGCAGCGCAACTTGTGACGCATCGGGGCGAACAGCCCTACACAAGCATCGAGGAGCTTTGGCGCCGCGCCGGGATACCGACAGCCATGCTCGAGCGGCTTGCTGAAGCGGATGCATTCGAACACCTCGGTCTTGATCGCCGACAGGCTCTGTGGGCAGTGCGTGGGCTAGCCGAGACGACGTTGCCACTGTTTGCGGCTGCAGATGGAGTTGGCCAGCCCCAACCCGAGTTGGTCGAGCCACCTATTCGTCTGCGGCCCATGAAGGCAGGCGGTGAAGTCGTCGAGGACTACCGCAGCACCGGGCTGACATTACGGAAGCATCCCGTGTCATTCCTGCGCGGCACGCTGCGTGCCAGGCGGATGGTGGCCTGCAGTGACCTGCAATCGATGCGCGACGGCAGGAAGGTCATTGTCCCAGGGATTGTCTTGGTCCGCCAGAAACCTGGCAGCGCCAAGGGCGTCATGTTCATCACGATCGAGGACGAGACGGGAGTCGCGAACCTCGTGCTGTGGGCAGACCGCTTTGAGAAGCAGCGTCGTCTCGTATTGTCGGCCGATATGATAGCCTGCCATGGGAAGGTGCAGAGGGAGGGGGAGGTCATCCATGTCGTGACCGACCATCTGGAAGACCTGTCCGATCTGCTCAGAACTGTTGGAAACAGGGACGAGCCATTCCCAATCACGCACGGCCGGGGAGATGGCGCGACCCATCCTGCCGCGCGGGATCCACGGGATGGTCCAGGGGCCGGTCCTGGCGGGCGGCCTATACGCGATATCTATGTTCCGGACCTGCGTCTCGGATCGGGTATAAAGGTGCCAACGCGAGACTTCAGATAGCACTTGGTCCTAGGACGCCCGCTGGAACGTGGCTCTTTGCTCAGTCAGACGGCCTGCCTGGCGCCAGACCAGTGAAGAACGGCTTCCGCACGCCAGACCAGAGTGTTTCCAGCTAAAACGGCGCCCAGGTTCGGAGTGTTTGCATGCAAGGAATGTCACCGCATCTTCCGTTTGCAGCATCCAATCCAGACTTATGGATAGCATGGACTTGCTCATCTGATTTAGTTCCGACCGTCTAGCCACGCCAGCACCCGATGGAGTGCGCGCTCAACCTTGAGAACTTTACCTCCTGACAACATCACCAGTGTGGCGCCGTCGGCCTCCCTGAGCACGCTGACCGATCCTGCCGCCACCGCATGCATGCAGCCGTCTTGATCCCGGAGCAGCAGGAAACGCCCGACCCTTTGGCCTTCCTCGAGGCAGTCAGAGGGGCCGCGTGGCTCCATGTCAGACCCGGACATCGCTGAACCCCCACATGCTGAGTGCATAGGCCAAGTGCTCGGCCAGCTCAGGGCTCAGCCCTTCAACGTCGGCCTCGGCCAGTCCGTAGGCGTTGCCGGATCGGGTCGCGACCAGACGGGCGGGCAGATCCACAATGGTCAATGCGGACGTGATCCAGCTGTTCTGCAAGCCGCGCCGCCATCCAAGCGCGTGCAGCTCAACCCCGTTGAAGGAGACATTGCGGATTGCAATCAAGGTCCAGCGTTCCAGCATATCCCGTGCCTTGACTGAAACAGGCGCCTGCAATGCGGCCACCTCGGCATCTGTCGCCACCCCCACCTCAACGGGACGGCCACAGTGGCTTGCGTGGAGCAGGGCGGCTCTGCTCATGACCGAGCTCCACGACGCCGCAGCACTGCTGGGTCTGAACGGTTCAGGAATGCTGGTGTCATCGAGTCCGGGCAAGCGGCCGCGGAAGAAGTCATAGACTGGATATCGGAAGCAGCCAGGTAGGACATGACAGGCCCCTTGAGTCCGGCGTTGAACGCCAACAACCACACAGCTCCCCGGGCTGGGGGAGCGTCTACGTCAATGCGCGGTGGTTATCTCGAAAGGCATGCAGGCCGCATAACTCATCGCGGAACAGGAGTCGACTCAGATTTCTCTCCACGGCTGAGGTTCGCGTTTTCGTTACGCAATGCAAAATGACTCGACAGGCCCCGGCTGCTTTGGCTAGAGCTCAGGTATCATGAACGCCACCATAGCCCTGACGAACTGAGCAGCCCACTGGCTCCCTGCCGGTCAGCACCTCTTCGAGCGGGTTTTCGTCATGACAGCGTCTTCAAGAATTAGTCGGCACAACCTCAGAGCGGCGAGCATCATCCCTCAATGCGGGGCAGCATTGATATGCGCGTGGTCCAGCCTGTGTTTGCCGCATATCAATCTCGAGGAACGCCTATGTCCCGCAACCAGAAGAGCCATGCCTCCACGACGCTCAGCATGCTTCCGCCAGGTCCACCTGATCCGGGCCTCCTCGTTGCACTTGCCATGCTGGCCCGCAGTCTCGAGGCGGCCAAACTCGACACGGTGCTAATTTCCCAGCCCAGTACACTTTCCGTCGTCAAGGTGCCAACGCCAGAGTGGGCAGACCCAACCTGCCGGGCATGGGGCAAATTGCTGCACAACGGGCGGCGCCATGCGGACCCTGTGCATGGCGAGGTTTTTGAGGCCGATGCCTGGATTGCAGTCGTTTGTTCGCTGGCCAGCGGTACCCGCAGGCCAGATGACCCACATGAGGTTACCCGGCTGCGGCAGTGTTTGTGGAACGGCCTCACTGTCGCAGGGTTTGCCGCGGATCCTGCAACCTCCCTGCCACCCTTCGTCATCCGCCGGGCTCGTCACAGTATCAGCCTGATCGGCCCGACGGCGGCAGACATCCGCTTTGTGGTCCGGCATATGACCGGAGGGTTTCCGGCAGCAAGCATCACCGACACAGAGGCGTCGCTTATCTCGCCAGCGATGCTCAAGTTGGCACGCAAGCCCCACCAGACGCCTGACGATTACATCTCTTTCCTGCTCAAGCTATGCAGGTTGCCGACGCCGGGCCTGGTCGCATCGGAGCCGCAAACCCAGCGGCCGGATGCCGGATCAATGGCTGCCACAGGGGCAGTTAAGTTCTCTGACGGCCCGGGAAACATCGATCGCAGAGATATGCTAGCCGTGAAGACTTTGCACCCGGTAGATGACAATGCGGCTGCAGGTCGGCGATCTGGCCGTGCCGATGAGGCGCGCTCAGGGTTGATTGCATACGGCGACCCGCACGGCGATTTCAGACCTCTCTTGCAAGCGTGCCGGGAAGCGAGGCCCGAGGCGGTGGTGTTGCTAGGCGATTGTAACCTCGACCGTCCCCTGCGGCAGGAGTTGCAACCGCTGTTCGAGGACGGCGTCCAGATTTGCTGGATTCCGGGGAACCACGATATTGACCAAGCCGTCTACTTCGACCGTCTCTGGGGCGACTACCCAGGCGGCAACCTGCACGGCCGTGCCGCAAACCTGGGGGGAGTGCGGGTGGCGGGTCTTGGGGGAACCTTCAGGGAAGAGGTCTGGCTGCCCCGGCCTGGCGACGGAACACCGCGGCATCCCACCCGGAGCGGCTTTGTCCGCCAGCTTCACCCAGCGCAGCGATGGCGCGGAGGGCTCCCCCTAAACCTCAGGGATGCTGTGTTCCCACAGGACGTGGCCGCCATGAATGCATTTGATGTCGAAATCCTGTTTACCCACCAGGCCCCGTCCAGCCATCGCCGCGGCTTCTACGGAATCGATATGGCCGCGCTGGCATGCCGCGCCAAGCTGGTCGTCCATGGACACCATCACCAGTCCTACCGTGGCCTTCTCTCCGGTGGGGTCCAGGTGCTGGGATTAGGCAAGCGCGAAGTCTTCAGACTGGTCAAACCACGGGTGCTGGAATCGGCGTTGAGCCAGGCCTCACTGGAGCTGCAAGCCGGGTGGCGCCGCAACAAGCCTGGCCCCGAACGATCCGCCACAAAGACCTCCGCTGCAGTCAGGCCTTCCGTTTGCGATGAAGGATTGGACGGCTCCCGACAAGCAAAACTTCCTCGGCTTGGTGAACGCGCAGACACAACGGGAGCCGACGCCGATCCAGATGCCATAGCAATGAAGTGCCATCGGAACACGCGGTACCACAGGCTCCTTTGCAAGAGGCCCCAACTTAGGCCGCCTCATCACAGAGCATCCAGGCATCCCGACGTAATCGGAAAGTTTTCTTTGGGGCGTGGGATGAAGAAGTTGCGGCAGCCTGCTGCAGAAGAAATCCAGGCCGATCACCGATTTCCTTGTGGCATGCTCCAGCAGCATCGCACGCGAGTTTTGGTAGCCTGGAGCGGGTCATTCCCCTATCTATGTCAGCATGACAGCGCGAAGGTCTCTGCCTGGGTATAGCGTCTGGGCAACCCGGCATGTAGCTCGTGGACGGGTGCCGGATGCTGCGCTGTACCCGGGCGCGACCACCAGGTCCGGGCAATGGCCAACTAGGCCATTGCTGCTGATGTCATCTCCCAGAAACTTAAAGGTCGCCAGCCAAAAGTTAACCGGTCCGTTTGCTGAACCTATGAGGCCTGGCGGCCACCGCTCGGGATGGTTCGCAAGTCATCCCGCCAAACCGACTTTTCCCGATGACCTAAACCTACTCCCAGGGACTCGACTCGGGAGGAGAACGAGGTTACGGTCCCGGAGGGCTGCATGACGCAGCTCGAGCGGCTTTTGGAGTTACTGTCGGACGAAGGGATTTGGCGGATGACCAGTCTGAGTGAAGCAGGTGTATCGACGCGCACTGTCAGGCACGCTGTGCTGGCGGGAGTTGTTGAACGTGTGTCCCGGGGCGTCTACCGACGATCCGGCGCACAGCATGTGGCTGGCATCCACCTCGCGGAAGCCTTGGTCAGGGTCCCTCAGGGTGTAATCTGCCTGCACAGCGCGGCGGCCGAGCACGGTCTGGGCGATGAAACCTCAACCCGCACCTGGGTCGCCATTCCTCATGCGGCTACCCCTTCAGTGGTGGAGTGGCCGCCAATCCGTTATGTCCGCTGGCGAGGAACGCTGCCTTTTGAGGTTGGGGTCGACACTACCACAATCTCTGGGGTCGAGGTGCGGATGACAAATCCGGCCCGCACCGTGATTGATATGATGCGGATGTCGGCCACGGTGGGCGAAGATCGGGCAATGGAGTGCCTGCGGGACTACTATGGGTCCGGGCGTGCCATGGGCGACCTCCTGGCAATTTCGGAAGCATTGGGCTTGCGCAAGAAGCTGGCACCGATGCTCCGTATGACTGCAGTTGTGGCGAGGGCGTCATGAACGGGCAAGCGCAAGGCATCCTGAACCGGCTGCGGGCTGTGGCCAAAGAGCGCGGTGTCACGACGGACCATGCGCTCGCGCGGTGGACGGCGGAGCGGTTCCTGGCCAGGCTTTCAGCCTCGGAGCATGCCAGTCGGCTCGTCCTGAAAGGCGCCTACGTCTTCACACTCTGGCATGGTGACCTCATGCGGAGCACGCTGGATGTCGATCTGCACGGCTACGAAACCGACATGGTAAGGATCTGCGACATCCTGCTCGCCGTCGCTGCTGCGTCCAGGGATGATGATGGCTTGTACTTCGTTGTAGCTGAGGCGCGGTTCAAACCCTTGGTTGGCAGCAGGCTAGCCGGGCTGCGCCTTCTCTTGCCTGCCAGGCTGGGCAGCGCCCACATCACCCTGAAAATCGACCTGGGCTTTGGACATGCCATCACGCCCGGACCTGATGTGCTCTGGTATCCCTCGCTGCTGCCGGGATTTCCATCCTTCCGTATCCATGCCTATCCAAGGGAGACCGTTGTTGCCGAGAAGCTGGCCGTCATGGCCGAATTCGGCCGGGATAACACCCGCGTGCGCGATTACTATGACCTTTGGGTCCTGTCCCGCAGGTATAGCTTCCACGGACACGTTCTCCTCGACGCCATCCATCAGACATTCGCTGGCCGCGATGCGCACCGCTTCGTCCAGCGCCGGGATGGCTACTGGGAGGCTGCCTTCTCGGAAGACTTCGTCACTCCCAAACTCGAGCGGTCTTGGCGTAACTGGGTTGATGACCATGCGCCCACTGCACGGCCTCCAGAGCTGTCCCAGGTCGTTGCCGCGGTTGCGTCGTTTGGCGTGCCGCTGCTGAATGCTGTCCGGGAGGGAGAAGCGCTTGCGAAACGATGGGCTCCGACCACCGGATGGCGCTCCAGTTACGGGAAAATGCTCCCGCATCGGCCACCTGAATACGCTGTCCGGCCATCAACTCCTTACCTGGCTGTTGTTGATGGTGGCCATCCAGGCACCGAGGAGAGGTTTCCCTTGAGCAGGTGAGTCAATCACCTTCCATTTGGCAGGGCGGCCGCAAGACCGCTCTGCCGGTAGGTGCCGGGCTCAGCGTCCGGCAACGCCCGGCAATATGCACATTCGATGCTGTGGCTGGATGACAGCGCAGCTTTCGAACTGATGTCATGCAAGCCCAGGTGGTTAATACTGTCCGGTCGCGCTGCTAAGTTCCTGGCCTGCCTCCATCCCTGTCATCAAACAAGACTCGCTTCATGAGGAGCCGCTCTTACCAGACGCCATGCGTTGCCTTGCTCGGTCCGTAATGCGACTCACGCCAGGGTCAAAGCGGGACACTCTATAAGCCAAACTTTCGCAGATGCTGCTGCACTGCCTCTTGGATGGCCCTCCTGATCCGCCAGAGGCCGCGTGCGTCCTCCAGCGCCCTATGCCGGGTTCGGAGGGCTCCGCCCTCGGATTCCGTGCGTGGACGACGATATCCTGCGCCAGGCGTTCGAGGCTGCGCTCGGCAGCTTCGCGGCCGGGCGCACTCAATGGAGGCAGCAAGCTGGCCAGGTCACGGCAGGCCCACCGATAGAGCATGTGGACATCGGTGAGGGGGACTCTTGCTCGCATGCCGCCTGCGCCAAACAGCCTATCCAACCAGTAGGAGTCGAAGCTCGGGCATCGGAGCATGCAAGGACTGTCAGCGGGCAGAGCACTTGGGCTGCCCGCCGGGCAACATCTTCGGCGGCTCTGCCCTGGCTCATCAAGGTTTCCAGGGTAATCCCATGAACCGCTCACTTCGAGGGCTCCAGCCCGGATTACCGCGCGCTTGGTCCAGCCATTGAGGCGCAGGCCGGATCAGGTGGCTTTCACCGCTGCCGTCCTCCAATATCCAACCAATTTCGATGGGAAAGCCTCCGGCAACAATGAGCTGGCTTCGAAGTCGATGATGACGACGCTCATTCTTGCCCGCCTTCTGCCGCCGATGCGGGATGCGCCTCGGCAATCGCTGCGGCCTCCTTGCCGTCCAAGGCCCGGCGCTGGACCAATGCCGATGCCAGCGCCTGCAAGGCACTCATCCGTTTCGCCAAGAGCTCAAGCGCATCGTGGTAGGCCTTGTCCAGCATGCGGCGTACACGGACTGCCAGGCTTGAGTCAGCTGCCAGGATATCGGGCAGCGTCTGGGCATCGGCCAGGCCGATCCACAGCAAGCCAGCCTCACTGTCGAAACCGTAGGCGCTGCAGCCGGAGACAGCGAGCAGCGTCGCCTGGGCCAGATCACTCGCCGCCGGGCCTCCGCTACCCGAAAAAGGCGCACGGAATGACAGCTCTTCTGCCGCCCGCCCCGCCAAGATGCACACGAGCCGCCGATGCAATGTGTCTGCTGACAACCATGGCCCCGCAGGCGTGCCCAGGACAACTCCGCCGCTGCCGCGTGCCGTGGAGCGTAAGGACACGGCATCCAAGGTCCCAGGCATCAACTGCAGGGTGGCCACTACGTGGCCTGACTCGTGGATTGCCGCGATCCAGGTTTCAGCGTCGGTCATGCCCGCGCCACCGAGAACTGCCTCGAGGTCCTCCAACTGCAGTTGGCGTCCGGCTTGCCGGGCAATCTGCCGCGCCGAGCGTACGTACATCTCGCAATCCGCTCCCGAAGACCCAGCCGCCATCAGCGCCAATCCGCTCAAGGACACCTCGCCAAGGTCTGCCCCCAGATGCTCACGCAGGATGCGCTCGAGGCCTGCGGTATCTGGCAGGCCTACACGGATGTGGCGCCCAAGCCTGCCAGCCCGCGTCAGTGCCGCATCTAGTTTGTGGGGATGGTTGCAGCAGCCAAGTATGACGACACCCTCCAGACCTGACACACCGTCAATCTCACTCAGAAGCTGGTTGACGATCTGAATTTCCCAGCTTGCCCACTCATGGCGCAATGTTGCCCTGTCGGAGAAGGAGTCGATTTCATCGATGAAGAGGATGGCGGGAGCTTGATCCTTGGCGTCCGCAAACGATCGGCGCATGGCTTTGAACAGGTCGCCTTGATGCGTGCCGCCGGTGCTGTGCCACAAACCATATCCACCGATAATCAGGGGCACTCCGCACGTTGCCGCCAATGCTCGGGCAAAAAGAGTTTTCCCGCAGCCGGGCGGCCCGGACACGAGACATCCACTGTCCACGGCCGCCCAGGCAATCTCGCCCTTCCTGTAAGCTTCCAGGTCACGCGCCAGGCCCATGCCCCACTCCACCAGTTCGTCCATGCCGTGCAAGCGGTCCAGTGTCGGGGTGGATCGCGGACTGTCAGGAGTGCCGATCGCGGCATCGGGCAGCACAAGGAGCGGGGCCAGCATTGAACGCAGCCTGCCAATATAGTCATCCGCCATTTGGTCTGGGCGGCGGCAGAGACGCAGGATGCGCGGAGTAGCCGCGGCCGCCTCTGCATCTGTCAGGATCGACGCGGGTCTGTGGCCTGCCAGCATGTAAGCTGCCTCGGCAATGTCGGCAGCTGTGAGGGGACCGAAGTCAAGCCGATGATCGGCGAAGTCGACCAAATCCCTGGGTAGCCACGAAGCGTCTGGGCTGAACCCCACGACCGAAAGCCCAGTCCACATCGCGTCTGCAACGGCGTTGTCGCCATCTTCGCGGCGCCCACGATGTTGGCCGCCGTTTTCAGAGCGGACGAATGCGATCCACGGTCCGCGCCAAAACGCACCTCCCAAATCTCCCTCTCCCCCCTCAACTCCATTGTAGAGGAAGTCGCTCCACGCCTTGCGCGCCAACTCGGCCCACTCAACAGACGGCAGGCGGACCAGGACCATTGACCCAGGCGAGCCAATTGGCGGATGGACACCATCGAGTGATGCCAACATGCGCCGCATCATGCATCGGGCGACGAGCGAGGCCGGGTCCAGCAGTGTCTCCGAGGGCAGGCGCTCGGGAACTCCGTTAGGAATCATTTTGTTTGGCTCAGGCATGCTGCTAGCGACGGCCTTGTGCTTGGCGGGGCGCGGCATAATGATGACCTTGGTGCAAATGGCAGGACAGGAGCAAAGCTTCAGTGCCCGGCTGCTATCCCCGCGCATGCTACTCCCGTCCTAGGACCATCGCCCTTATGACGCCCCCGGTGCGGTGTGGCCTGCCGTTCCTTTTTGCCGCTGCAACAACTCTCCCCAATGCATGGCGGCAGCTTGGGATGAGCAAATTGCGGATGGTCTGCTGCAGTGCCGAGCGGGGTGCTCACGACGTGCGCCCAACTCAGCTTCAACACCCAGAAGGTGAAGAATGCATCGGAGCGCTGCAAATACTCGCGCAGAATGGAAACAAGTTGCGACAAGGTTGGCTCCCGCGAATGTCCGCTCGTCGCTCGCTGTGGAGCGACAGACATGGCGCAGGAACGGGCCTAACCCAGTGGGCAAACTCCGTCCCGCGCCGATCCGGATATCCCGGGTCGGGCAAGGCAGGCCGCAGTGCGGAGTTGTTGCTGGCTCATCACAAAATCCACATAACCGAGAGCCTGCTGCAATTCAAGCCCGAATTGACCGTGCGACAAAATCCGGGAGGGCCACATGCCGACCACTTGAGAGCGTGACTGACGCTTGGCACCTGTAGGCGCATAAGGCGTTGGAACGCCCGATGAGGCGGTGCTCCCGACCCCGCATCACTCCAGAGTTTGTCGAAGCAATCCCGTCGTCCAAGATTGCCGGGCGAGATGGCCTCAATCCGCCGCAAGCCTCCATTCATCTGCGGCCGCCGCGGTGTATGCGGCTGGCACGTGCCACGCGTCCGCAAATGCCTGGCTCATCCGCGCTCGGTGCACAGGCGTTGCTCCCCACAGTATCAGCGCACTGGCAAACGGGGCTGGATTCTGCCCGCTGCCAAACGACAACCTTCCTTTCAGGAGCCACGCATCTGCTTGCCCGGCGATCGACGCGTGCCACCACTGTGTATCAGACCGTACCGGAACCAAGCCTACAACCAGGCTGGCGCGGCCCGAGGCGACCTCGAATGCGGCCTTGGCCGTCCATTGACCGATGCTGCGGCCATAGGGAGGATTCATATAGACCCGGCCAGGCCAGGGATGCACCAAGCCATCATCGTCAGCATCATAGTGGACCCGTGCCCGGACCTTGCTGCGCCCCCGGACCGCGGCGCAAGGATCCAGGTCGAAGCCGCCGCCAATCACAGTGTAGAGCTTCGCGAGGATTTCGGGGGGTGACGCCCAATCAACGACACCGGATGATATCGCAGCCATGGAGAAGAAGCTTGCCGCCTGTCCGGCGGGCACCAGTGTCAGACCGGCACCAAGACCATCAGCGAGCCGTTCCAGGATGGCCAGGTGTCCCGGCCGATTGGCCTCGATGTCGGCAATGGCGGCTTGACTGACGCTACTCAGAATGGCGAGTTCCCGACGGCTCTGGCGCATTCTCTTTCGTAGGATATGCAGCCTCGCACCGAGACTGTCGCCGGGTGGCAATGAGCGCCCGGCGAGTTCCATGCCGCAGCACGCAGCCAGCCGCAGGTAGATGCCAGCATGGCCTTGGCCGAGTTCGGCAGCCCACACGCTGCGGGGATTGCACCCGGCGCGGGCTGCTAGCTGGACCTGGGTCAGCGCCAGGGCTTTCCGGGCAACGCGCAATAAGCGGCCCAGCCTCGATTCAGAGTGTTTGACTGGAATTCGCGGGTCCGTTTCAGAGCGTTCGGCCCATGGATTCAGAGGCCCGCCGAGTCGTCCAAATCACGTTTTCCTTTACCCTCGTCGACCGGGAGCCGGGCACTGTCATTTCACGTAGCGTGCAGGTCACACGTGCACGACAACGTTGCCCTGGGGCATTGCCCCGGCTCGGCGCTCCCACTCAATCTGCCCGGAGAAGTCGGGGCAAGGAAAACGGATGCCGCTATGCTGCTTGCTCCCTTGAAGGATGTCGAATGGAGCGTGGCCCCGTGATCCACGCGGGCTGAAGTGCTCCTCCACAACCCGATAGCCAGCCATTGCTCAACGGCGGCGTCCGCGCACCGAGGGGCGGCGGCTGGCGCTTGACTTACCGGTTTGCTGAATTCTTTGCGGGCGGCGGACTGGCTCGCCTGGGCTTCGGGCCAGGGTGGGATTGTGCCTTCGCGAACGATATCGAGCAATGGAAGGCCGAGGTATACCAACGCAATTTCGGCAGCGACGGCTTGCTGGTGGGAGACATATGCCTTGTCCGCAGCGGGCAGGTGCCACCAACGGATGTGTGGTGGTCGAGCTTTCCTTGCCAAGACCACTCCACAGCCGGAGAGCGCGAGGGCTTCAGCGGTGCCAGGGGAAGCCTGGTCTTTCAGGTAACCCGCCTGCTGCACGCCGCCAGCAACTGCGGCGACGCACCACCAATCGTCGTCTTCGAGAATGTGCTGGCGTTCGCATCAGCGGGGAAAGGCCGGGACCTGGTGGCGCTTGTGACCAGCTTGGTCTCTGCAGGATACCGTGCCGGAGCGTTGGTGCTGGACGCCTTGAGTTTCGTGCCCCAATCCCGGCCGCGGCTGCTGATTGTCGCCATCCGCAAAGACCTGCCCGTGGCGCGGTCGTTGGAGGCACCGAGGCCCATCGCACGCCTGCACCCGCCCTCGGTCGTGCGTGCCGCCGGTATGCTGCGGTCCCGGGAAGCGGCGGCCTGGATCTGGTGGCGTCTGCCTGCGCCTCCTGCATGTTTGACAAGGTTGGCAGATGTCGTCGAGCCTGTGGGCAGCCACAACCTGCGCTGGCGGTCAGCCGACAATGTCAGTTCACTCATCGCAACTGTCAGTCCAGCCGACGCCCGGCGGCTGCAAGCAATCAGGTGCAGCGGCGCCGAAACATACGGTACGGTTGTCCTTCGCCCAGCAGCTGGTGGCCAGGGCCGCTCGCTGGCCTTCCGCCTCGACGGCGTGGCGGGCTGCCTGATGGGCAAAGCCGACCTGCGCTACCAGCAGCTGTGCCGGGTCATGGGAGATGATGTCGCTATCCGTCCATTTACCAAGCTTGAACTCGCGCGGATGATGGGCCTGCCATCAGACTACCAGCTGCCCAGCAGCGTGGCGCGTACCGCCAGGTTGACAGGTGACGGCGTAGCGGTGCCGGTGGTTCGGTGGCTGGCATCCCGGTTGCTGGAGCCGCTTCTGTATACAGCATTGATCCATACCAGGACATCGGTGCCCGCGGCCCCGGTGCGCAGCCTTCCGCAAAGGCATCGAAAGGCGGCGTTGGCGCAGGCCGATGGATCCAGCCGTCTCAAAGCCGTCACGCGCGGGACGACCCTCTACCTGCTTCCCTCCGAGATGGAGCGCCTGCAGTCGGTGGCCTATGCGCAGCACCTTTCAGTCCACGAGTTCCTGCTGTAATGCCTTGATCGGGGACTGGCTGAGCGTGGGCTGCAGCCCATTGAAAGAGCAAGGACCAAAACGCGCCAAAAGCAACCCGCGGCCAAGACGGGCGGCAGCAAAGCACCCGCGGCCCCCCGGCTTTTGGTCGAGAGGAAGGCCCCAGGAGGGAGCAAGAGCAGCCCAAATCCAGAGCTTCTATGAACCGTACGCGGTCCTCCCTACATCTACGGCTGCGTAGCCACGCCGTCCTCCGGCTCCATACTCCTGTTGATTGCCCGTCCAGTGGGGACTTGCCCCGTCCCGTACTCGTCAACCCTGCAGGCCGTGTGTTGAGGGCACTGAGCGTTGGTATTCACCGTCCACGAGGCCTTCTGCCTTTTGATAAGTTATTGCGCGGCGGGTTGGTGCTGCGCATTATCCCGCGACACCATCAAGGTTCTTCCATGACCCGCCGCCCGACCGGCCCCGTCGAGACTCTTCCAAACCCCCACGCCGAGCGGCTTGCACCGCATGAGCTTCAGGAGCTGGTATCCAGCTACTACGGCACCAAGACCCTTTGGCTCGACAAAGAGCTTGCGGCCAGTCTGCTGGCTTTGAACACTGGCAACCGTCCCTTGAACCGCCGCAAGATCGACCGTTTGGTGGCTCAGATGCAGTCCGGCCAGTTCGAGAATACTGGCGAGCCCATCATTCTAAGTGCCGAAGGCGTGCTCAATGACGGCCAGCACCGACTTCAAGCCATCATTGAGGCCGACGCGACGTTGGACCTTGATGTCCGGTTCGGCATTGCGCGCAAGGTTTTCAGCAAGACAAACACGGGGGCCAGCCGTACCAGCAGCGATGTTCTGGCTATTAGGGGTGTGGCAGGTGGGTCATCTATCGCACCAGCAGTCCGCTTACTCATCCTCTACCGACGCGGCTTGCCTGACTCAATCCGGGAGTTCGTCAGCAATTCCGAGGTCGACGAGAGTTATCAGCGCTGGTCAGGCTTTGAAGCCGTTGGCAAACAGGTCGCCGGGCTCGGGTTCCCCCGTGGCGTCCGTTCGACCCCATTGCTAACCACCGCGTATATGGCCTCACGGACATCGGGCAAGGAAAAGCTACAAGATTGGCTGGAGACGCTTGCCAGCGGCGTGGGCAGCGGCAAGAGCGACCCTGCATACATCCTCCGGGAGCGTCTGATACGGGGCGTCGACGCTGCAATCGGCACCCGTGAATCTATGGTCGAGCGCTTTGCCTTCATGATCCTGTCATGGAACGCCTACAGCGCCGGAGTAGGCCTGACAGCAAAGGATCTCCGGTGGACGAACGTTGGAAAGCAGGCGGCTGCGTTCCCAAAAGTCGAGGGTGTCCGGCTCGCCTAGCCCAGTATTCAGACCCACATGACCATTTCCCCTGCGTTGCAGGCAGCGAGTTGGCCAAGCCGAGGATGGTAGCTGAGGTAAGGGCGGCAGGCGGCATAAGCGGGGGACATCTGCCGTTTCTCGTGACCGTATGCGGTCCTTCCTACATCTACGGCCGCGTAGCCCACCGTGCCTGCCTGGAATCCATAGGCGACACACAAACCGGCCGCACTGTGGGCATGGGCGCGGAACCGGGCTGACCTCAGGAGTGCGTTCGCCGCATAGGATCGCGCTCTGTTATGTTCACGGGACCGTGTGCCAGGATCATCGCCGCCTATGACCTGGACCTGCAACTCCGAGGGGTTTCGAGCTTTCAGTAGAAATGACAATCAGTCCTGACGCAGGTGCCCGGGTCTCGACCTCGGTAGAAGACGATCCATCCGTGAACAAGATCCGGGCTTCAGAGGGCTCGTCGAGCGCCGCAGCGGACGGAAAACCCAAGCCGAAGTCGCGCCCGACGGACGATCGGCAGAACACAGAAGCGTCGCAAGGCGGCGCCACTGATGGCGGCCCGGATACCGGAGCAACCAATAGCTAGGTCGCTTGCAAAGCAATCCAATTTGCCAACTGCTTACACGGCAACCAGTGCTGCAAGTACGCCAGGCGACTCACACGAGGCGTTCTGGGCTGGGTTATAGCCAACACGCCGGGCGTCGTCGTGCAAGTCAATGATAGCGGCACTCAGCCCGCCCAGGCGGCGCTCCCGCCGCTAATGAGAGCGTTTTTAGGTAAAAACCCGCGGTGAATCAGAGCGAATCTACCAAATCGTGGCGGTGTGCATTTAGATTACCTTGCCTAAGTGAGTTTGGCTGGCGAATGTGACTTTGGTTGTGTCGTCTCAAGCTGGACGACGTTGCCTTCAAGGCCGCCTTCGAGGCGCAACGCCTGCGTGACGAGGCGGCAGGTGTGGAATTGACCATCGAAGGTTCTGCGGCGAGGTTGGCGTCAGCGAACCGCCGATATGGACCGATCACGCCGATTTCACCAACCCGTTCGAGTTCGCACGCTTCATGCGGGATGCCGAAGGGATGGAATTCGACATCATGCTGGAAGGCAAGTCCAAGGATATTTCCCTGCTGAAGCTGCGACCGGACCTGCTCCGATGCGCGCCGGACATTGCAGCCAGGTTCGGGGTGTATCCCGAAGAGGCGGCGGCGTTGAAGGCGGAGGAAGGTGCGCTGGAGATGGACCACAGCCCGGCCAATGATCCCGATGTCGACGTCCCGTCCGGCGACGGCGGTGCTGCCGAGCGGGCGCGCAAGTCCCAATTTCTGGACGATGTCTACTCCGTGCTGAGCGAGATGAAGCACGTGCCGAGTCCTCCGTTGCCGACGGCACCTCCAAAGCGACCGCCGCCCGTTTGCGCAAAGAAATAGGGCCGCCCGTGCAATACGCACCGATCTGGGTGCGGGTCCTCAGCGCGCTCTGCCTCGGCGCGGGAACGATGGTTGGCTACAAGCGGGTGGTGCGAACCCTCGGGGAGCGCTTGGGCAAGGCGCACATGACCCCCGGCCAAGGCGCCAGTGCCGAACTGATAGGGTCGGCCCTCATCGGGACGGCGGGCCTCACGGGATTGCCCGTAAGCACCACGCACATCATCACGTCCGGCGTTGCGGGCACCATGATCGCAGGCGGACAGGGCGTGCAGACCGGAATGCTGGTGCGCATAGGGCTGCGTGGGTTTTCACGCTTCCCGTCACCATGCTGGTGGCAGGCGGCATGTTTTACCTGCTCGCCAACCCGAACCTTTGAGTATCCTCCCCAGGTCGGATGCTCGAACCAGGGGACGGCGGCTTTGGGACCGACATCCCAAGGCCGCCGGGACATGGATTATCCTGCGATGAACCGGAGCAGGTCGTGGTTCAGGCGGCCGGGAGCCGTTGCGTGCAGCCCGTGCGGCTCGCCCTCGTATTCGATGAACGTGGCGTGCGGGATGCCGCGAGCGGCGGCGCGACCACTGGTCCCGGTGGGAACCGTGGCGTCGTCACCCCCATGGACGATTAGCGTCGGCATTGTAAAGGAAGCCAGATCGGGCCGGAAATCCGTCCGGGAAAAGGCGTCGACGCAGTCCAGGGTCGCTTTCGGGCTGGCCATCACGGCGAGCTGGAACGTCCACTCCAAAAGGGCTGAACTGACGGGGCGGCTCACCAAGCCAACACCGTAGAACTGCTTGCCGAAAGTTTGTAGGAAGGCGAACCGATCCTCTCGGATCTGCGCCTTCATCGTCTCGAAGATGGCAGGGTCGACGCCGTCCGGATTCGTGTCGTCCCGCAAGACATAGGGAACCACGGACGACACCAGGACCGCCTTGGCGACACGGGAGGCACCATAGCGCGTCAGGTAGCGGGCGACTTCGCCGCCGCCCATGGAAAAGCCAACAAGGGTGACCCCGGTGACGTCGAGCTTGGTCAACACGGCATCCAGGTCGGCGGCGAAGGTATCGTATTCGTAGGGACCGACCGGGTGGCCGGACTGTCCAAAGCCGCGGCGGTCATATGTGATGACGCGATGCCCGGCTTCGAGCAGCGCCAGTGTCTGGTATTCAAACATGTCCCCTGTCAGCGGCCAGCCGTGGATGAGGACAACGGGCTTTCCAGTCCCTGCATCCTTCACATGGATGTGGACACTATCGGCGGTGGAGATATGCGGCATTGGAGTTCTCCTTCTGATGCCGCCTCAACCCGGGGCGGCCCGCCGGGTTGCTTGCCCGTTATCGGCCAGATGGTTGCGACCGACCCGCCGTCCACCCGCAGGTTGGCGCCAATGACAGAACGAAGGCGTACCCCAATCCTTGGGCCACGAAGGCCACACTCGGGATCCCGAGCGTCTTGTTGGAAATTGCATCTCTTTCGAACAAGCGGGACGAGGCCTTGATGCGGCGGGAAGCGCATCGCAGAGTCGTGGCGCAGGCAGTACGCGATGCGGTCGACGACTTCTTCCCCAGTCAAAGTCGAGGCTTCGAGCCGCACGCCTGACCGCCTTCGAGGCGGGTGTACCCCACTCGTGCAGTCAGCCAAGCTGATTACGTGCAGTCGGATCTAGGTCTTATAAGAGTGTCGTAGGAGGAAAAATTCGGGGAACTCGCAGCCCGCCGAGGATAGGTAACGCTTTCATCCCGAGGGGCAGGCCAGTCAAAACGGTCGCGCCAGCCTAGTCCGGCGCCGGGCAGAACAACGGCAAGCCGGAACGCGCTGAGGCACGAGGGGCAAGATGACCGCGACCATGAGCCGACCCGACCCGGTCAACTGACGGAAACGCGCACCCTATGCCAGGCTGCGCTAAGGTATCCCTTGAAGTTCCAGGTGTCGTCCGGCAGCGAAGGCTGGGTTTGCCCGGCGGAGTCCCATGCCCGCGCGATTAGCTCGTGTTTTCCCACCGCCAAGTCGATCTCAGCCGACCAAAATGTCCAACTCCACGGTGCTTGGACATCGTGATCCAGGACTGCCTGAACCCACGTCCGACCGCCGTCGGACGACACGTCGACCCGCGCGACCTCCCGCGCCGTTGCGACGGCGTAGCCCCGTATGATGGATGGCCCCGCTCTCAGCTTGGCATGTAGTGCGGGTTCGCAGATGGCCGCGTTCAAGGGCATTTCGTAAATCGTCATGCCCTTGTCCCAATCCACCGTCTCCGCTGTCACGTCGGGCGGCAGCAGTTTGTAGTCCCGCTGCTGCATGTGGTTATCGGATGGGCGATCCTGCACGGTAACGGTGCTCAGCCACTTCGGGCTGCGCACCCCCGCAAAGCCTGGAACGACGACACGGAGGGGGAAGCCATGCTCCGGCGCGAGCGGCTCCCCATTCACGGCGTAGGCCAGCAGCACCTCCGGCGACAACGCCTTGACCACGGGAATGGAGGCGCCGTAGGTGAACCGGCCCTCGTCCGGCATGTCCACTTCGTCGCAGGCCTCGAAGGCCACATGCAGCGAGGGATCGTTGGTCACTCCGGCGGCCCGAAGGACCTCCGCAAGAGCCACGCCGGTCCACGCGGCGTTGCCAATTGCCCCCGGTGCCCACGGGTCGCCCGACGTCGGCCGAACTGACTGCATGTCGGCCCGGCGGTTCCCGGCGCATTGCATGACGGCCGTCACGGTGGTTTCGGAGAATTTTCCCCGAAGATCCGCCATCGATAGGTCCAAGGGCGTTGAAACTCGGCCTACGACGCGGAGCCTGTGGTTGGCGGCGTCCAGGTGCGGGACGTTGCCATGGTTGCGGACGTAGAGGTCGCGCTGCGCCGTCCGCATCGATGCACGCAGCCTGCCAAGGGGCGGCTCGGCGTTGTATGGCCCTGACGAGCGGACGATCAGATGGTCGTTTGGCGGGCCGGTATTCAACATGGTCGTTCCCTTGGCAAATGCAGCCAGTGAGGTAGGTAACGCTGAAAAGCGTGAAACTTTGCCGAAGGCTGGCATCAGATCCCGCTGATTTCGTATTTTCGGCCTTTTGCGACGCCCACGCAGCGTATCAGCGCAAAGCCGACGCCACCGTCATCCAAGTTGCCTTACCATGATCGAGGGCACCGTTCAGCGAGGCAACTGAACGTTATCGCCGCCGGAGCGCCACAAGGCCTTTCCGTCAGGTTCCGCTTTTCGAGTGAAGCCTCCCTGTAGCAATAACTATAATTCCCCCGGAGAATAAACGTGGACAGATTTGCGGCTATGGAGGCGTTCGTCCGGGTTCTGGACACCGGTTCGTTCTCAGCGGCCGCTCGCCAACTCCATGTCGGGCAACCGGCTATTTCGAAGACGATCGCCCAGTTGGAGGACAGCCTCGGCGTGAAGCTGATGCTCCGCTCCACGCATGGCCTTGCGGCGACCGAAGCCGGGCAGCGGTACTACGAGAGGGCGAAGCGGGCCATCGAGGAGGCGGAGGAGGCCGACCTTGCCGCGCGAGGCGCAGGCAGTGGATTGGCGGGACGGTTACGGATCTGCGCGGCCGTGACGTTCGCCAGCCACCATGTCATCCCGCACTTGCCGACCTTCCTGGCGGCACACCCCGCGCTGGAGACCGAGGTGGTGATGGACGACCGCGCCATCGACCTCATCGAGGACGGCATCGACGTGGCCCTGCGCATGGGGGTGCTGCCGGACTCCAACCTTTCGGCACGGAAAATCGGCCACTGCCGTCGGCTCGTGGTCGGGACGCCTGCTTACTTCGCCCGGGCAGGAGAGCCGACCGCACCGGGCGATTTTCTCGGGCACGCGTCGAGACGGAAATGTTTCGCCGCGCCACGCCCGCTGGCAGCGAGGCCGAGCGTATCTTCCTCCAAAACATCCCGATGCGGCGATTGGCCAGGCCGGAGGAGATCGCCGCTGCGGTTGCCTTCATGATGTCGGAGGATGCCAGCTACATAACCGGGCAGACCTTGTTCGTCGACGGCGGCGGATCTATCGGAAAAGCCGCCGTTTGAGTGAAAGCCAGGCCGTCTCGCTGCCCGAGAAGCCATTGCCGAACGCTCTCGGTCGCCGCTGGCTGGCGCGGCCTGCGGAGAGTGACGACGTACGAGTCCAACGCGCCACGCATCGTCGGCTCGAAGGCTTGGACCAGCCGATCGGCCTTCAAATCCTCTTCCACCAGGAAGCGATTGCCTGGCGGCCGCCTCGAAGGCGCGCAGGGCGTTCAGCGCGGGCATACGAGGCTTGTTCATGCGATAGTTTTTATACTGGGATGACGCCGATTATCTTCATAGTCGTTCGCGGCCCAGCTTGCCATATCAGTCTTCGAACGAGCGAAGAGGCGAATCATGGGCGACAAGGTGGCTATCATCACGGCAGGCGGCAGCGGTATCGGCGCGGCAGCGGTCCGACGTCTTGCCTCCGACGGATACCAAGTCGCCGTTCTGTCTTCCTCCGGCAAGGGCGAGGCATTGGCAACTGAATTGGGCGGCCTGGGCATCACTGGGTCGAACCGGTCCAATGACGATCTCAAGCGCCTCGTCGATAGCACGATGTCGCGGTGGGGCCGGATCGACGTGCTGGTCAACAGCGCGGGCCACGGCCCACGCGCCCCCATCTTGGAGATAACGGACCAGCAATGGGGCGAGGGAATGGACGTCTACCTGATGAACGTGATCCGGTCGGTTCGCCTGGTCGCGCCTATCATGCAGGCGCAGAAAGGCGGCGCGATCGTCAACATCTCGACCGCTTGGGTATCCGAGCCGGACAGCATGTTCCCGACTTCGGCCATGTTCCGGGCCGCCCTTGCCGTTTACACCAAGATCTTCACCGACACCTTTGCAGCCGATGGCATCCGGATGAACAACGTGCTTCCCGGCTGGATCGACAGCCTACCCGCCACTGAGGAGCGGCGGCAGAGCGTCCCGCTGGGCCGCTACGGCACGGCCGACGAGGTCGCCGCGACAATTGCCTTCCTCGCGTCCGATGGTGCAGGTTACATCACCGGACAGAGCATCCGCGTCGACGGCGGTCTTACGCGTTCGGTTTGATTGAAGGCAGGCATCGCCCTACTCCACTGCTTCAGCGGATTGGGGCGGCGTCCTTCGTCTAGTCGACCAAGTGGCTGCTGCGGTCGCCTACGATCATCCTCATCCCGGGCACATCGTCGATGGCCGATCTCAGAAGAGAACGTGGTCACCCGAGCATCGAGCTAACCGACGGTGAGATGACAACCCTCGGCCAACGGACGCCGTGCATGGCGGGCGCCACAGCGGCTAGACTGCGCTCGTCATACGGCGCACCCTGCGCAGATTGCGCTTTATGGCCCTGAAGGCCAAGGCGCTAGTCCGGTAGACGTGAGCCGGATGGGAGATTTGGATGACACCAGCTTTACGTCGGGCCGCGTTCGGCGCGGCTCTCAACGGCCGGATCGCATCGGAGGTCCTCGACGCATGCCAGGCTTGCGGAGCCTGCGTCGACGCTTGTCCCATGGCGGTGCCCGGCGGGGTCGACACCGGCGATGCGCCCGGCGTGGTGCTGGGCGTGTTGGACCTGCTGCACGGCGGCGAAGGCACGCCGGATGCCCGGCGGTGGGCGCAGGTGTGCAGTGGGAGCGGCAAATGCATCCCCGCCTGCGATTACGGCGTCAATCCGAGGTTTATGATGTATCTGGCGCGCGCGACGCTGAAGCAACGTGCCGCCGGTGATGAGGTGGAGACAATCGCCGCGGCCGGATTCGCAGGGCTGGCGCGCGGGGTTAAGCTGCTCTCGCGCCTGCAACTGGCACCTGACGCGCTGGCGCGGATCAATCCTCCGCCGAAGCGGCGGGCGATAGCGGAACCGGCAATGGTGCCGGATGTGGTGTTCTATACCGGGTGCAACTTGCTGAAGACGCCGCATATCGCGCTGATCTGTCTGGACGTGCTCGATCGCCTGGAGGTCCGATACGAAGTGATGGGTGGCGTATCGCATTGCTGCGGCGTGATGCAACTCAACGCCGGGGATGTCACCGGCTCCAACAGGGTCGCCCTGAACTCCATCGACAAGCTAGCGGCACCGGGGGCCGAGCGGATACTGTCCTGGTGCCCGAGTTGCCAGATCCACTTCGGCGAGATCCACCTGCCCACGTACACAGCCGCCACCGGCGATAAGCCGTTCGATTTCGATCCATTCTATGGGTTCCTGGAGGAGCGGCTGGACGATTTGCGACCGCTGCTGCGGCATCGGGTCGAGAAGCGAGTGGCTCTGGATGAGCGCTCCGGGCACCCCGCAATCAATCGTGCGGTGCGGGCGGTCTTAGGGGCGATCCCCGGGCTGGAGTTGGTGGAGTTGGACGTCACCCGGGCGGGCGTGATGTCCAACAGCCTAACCGTGCTGCCGGACTTCAAGCGGCATTTACGGGAACAGGAGTTTGCGGCGGCGGAGGCAGCCGGGGTGACCACGTTGGCGACGGTATTCCACGCGTGCCACCGAGAGTTGGTCCAGTACAGCCCGGGAGTAACCTTCGAGATCATCAACGCGATCGAGTTGCTGGGCGAGAGCATGGGGATCCGGCACGCCGATCTCTACCAGCAGCTTGTGTTGCTGCAGGACGTTGACGCGATCATCGCCGAGAGTGCCGAGAGGGTGAACGAATACGACCTTCCATTGGACGACCTGCGCGATGTGGTGTTGCGCGAAATGGTGGGGAGTGCGGGGCGGTCCTAAGCAATCGCCGAATCTCCTTCTTATTCACTCCAGCAGCCGCAATTCGGAGCGAATTTGATAACCAGGCATCCGGGTAGCTTCGAACGAACGCTCCAATCGGCGCAGGGCGTTCCTTCTCCCTTCAATCAGGCGGAAAGCGGCGCCGTTCGGCTGCAAAAGGCTGCTTCGGGTACCTGGCGATTGGGGTTGAGCGATGACGAAGGGCTTTGAGTTCGATGCCCTAAAGGCACTGGGATGCATCGTCGAGAGGCGAAGCTTCGCCGCCGCGGCGAGGGAGATGCAGGTGTCCCGGTCCGCGCTGAGCGAGATGATCCGCAAACTCGAAGCCCGGCTTGGCGTGCAACTGCTCAACAGGACGACGAGGAGCGTCAGCCCTACCGAAGCCTGCATCGCGCTCTTGAGCCGGTTCGAGCCTGCCGCGGCAGAAATCGGTGCCGCCTTGGATAGTGCCCGCATGGAGGTCGGCCGGGTGTCGGGCACAGTTCGCGTCCATGCGCAGCGGCTCGGTTACGAGATGATTCTGCGACCGGCCATGGCTTCCTTCCTTGCGGAGAACCCAGAGGTCGCGCTGGACCTGAGCCTGGACGATGCGACAATCGACATCGTGGCCGGTGGGTTCGACGTTGGGATCCGGCTTGGAGAACTGCTGGACCAGGACGTGGTCGGCATACCAATGGGACCCGAGTTGCGCCAAGTGCCGGTCGCCTCTCCAGCCTACCTGGAGCGCCATGGCCGCCCAGTCGTTCCGAAGGACCTTCTGTCGCATCGGTGCGTCACGTTTCGATGGCCGGGTCGGGATGCCGTCTATGCTTGGGAGTTCCGCCAGCCAGACGGCGTTTGGTTTTCGGTCCCGGTAAGCGGCCCTCTGGTCTTGAATGACCAGCGGGCTGCCGTCGACGCCGCCGTTGCCGGGGTCGGAGTGGCTTTTTGGGTCGAAAGCGAACTTCGCCAGCTCATCGAAGCGGGCCAACTCGTCCCCCTGCTCGTCGATTGGTGCGGTGGTTTTCCCGGCTTCTCGTTGTTCTTCCCTCGCGGACGTCATCGTTCCGCAGCGATGCAGGCTCTCATCATCTCTCTGAGACGCCATTTCGAGCGCTGACCCGTCGCAGCGCAGGATTGTACGTCGAAAGCTGAACACGGCATGCGGGTTCCGGCGGCTTCTTGCGCGATGCCACCAGGCCCAAGTTCGGAACCTCGCAACTAAAAGGAATGCAGCATGACGGAAAACCTCGCTAACGAGATGGTCGGCAAAGTAGTGCTCGTCACCGGCGCTGCAACAGGCATCGGACGCGCCACCGCCGAACTTTTCCACTCCCGCGGTGCGTTCGTCATCGCCGAAGACATCAATCCAAAGGTTGAGGCGCTGGCGCGTAACGGCATCGTTCCCCTCGTCGCGGACGTGACGAAGGAGGAGAGCGCCGAGCGCGCCGTGGCCGTCGCCCGCGGCAAGTTCGGTCGACTGGATGTGCTGGTCAACAACGCGGGCATCATCATCAACAAACTGGTGGTAGACATGACCCTGGACGACTGGAATTCCATCCTCGCCGTCAACGCGACCGGCGCGTTCCTGCATGCCCGAGCGGCGATGCGAGCCATGATCCCGCAGGGCTCGGGCGCAATTGTCAACGTCGGCTCTTACGCCTGCTTCCAAGCTTTCCCGACCATCGCCGCCTACGCCGCCTCGAAGGGCGCCCTGGCCCAACTGACACGGGCGCTTGCCTTGGAGGCGATTGGACACGGAATTCGCGTGAACGCCGTCGGCTCGGGGGACGCGGTCACCAACATCCTCGACAAGGTCCATGCCGATGGCTTCGCCGCTCTGACCGAACATGGAAAAAGTGCGCCAATCGGTCGCGCCGCGCAGCCAGAGGAAATTGCCGAGGTCATCGCATTCCTGGCTTCGCCGCGGGCGAGCTACATCGTGGGTGCCGTCGTCATGGCCGATGGAGGCATGAGCGTCGGCGTGGGGTGACGTTACCGGTCCAAATGCAAGAACAGCCAAATTCTGCTGACTTTCGGCAACCGCCCGAGTGCGGCGCGGATACATTTTGACGTAGATGGTGGGACGGGACGGCCGTTTTCTAGCGGTTGTCCCTGTTTCCATATTGTCAGCGACGCCGCGCCTGTCTTCGCGAGGCGGTTCGCTTGGATGCCTCTAGCTCATTATTCCGCCGGTAAACTTCGGTCCGCCGAACGTTGACCCAGCGATTGTCTTCGCACAACCGCGAACCAGTCATCGGCCCGATGTCGTCGGGAACGCCCGGCTGCCCGCGTGCGCTTACTTGGGGGACCTGGCGGTTGATATCCCGGTTGTCGCGCGCCATGCTGCCTTTAAAGTCCGGCTGGATTGCGCCGGGAGCCACGACGTTGACGGCACTCCGTCGGCTTGCAAGCTCCAGATTGCTCGGCCGCTGAAAGATGGCCCACCCCCAAGATCCCGCCTCGGTAGTCATGCACGTCTTGTCGGTTCGGAGGACCGACTGCAATCCCCCGTCGACAGTGTCTCAGTTGGAAAAGCAAAGCGCGGCCTGGCGCGGTTTAGCGACGCCTGGTGGGCATCTGCGTGGCTCAACAGCAGAATGCTCGAACCCGCTGGGCGATATCCTCCACTGAGAGAACCTCGTCGGGATGATCGGCTGAGATGGCCCGAAGCGGCATGGATGGTCGCTCTGCATCGGATGGACGCTGAACCAGAGCGGTTCCACCTCTTTCCCTGACCCGGCGCAGGCCCAGAGCGCCGTCTCCGTCGCCGCCGCTGAGCACGATGCCGAGAACGCGCTCGCCGTAAAATTCCGCCGCCGAGACGAACAGCGGATCGGCAGCCGGTCGCATGTTGTGAACTTTGGGGCCGCGGTTCAGGCGGATGACGCCGGGTTCGAGCACCATATGGGTGTCCGGCGGCGCAACGTAGGTACGACCATCGGCGACCGCCTCACCATCCGACGGAAAACCGGTCGGCGGCCCGTTCCGGCGCGCGAGCAGCGACGGCAAGACGCTTCGCTTGGGTCCGATGTGAATGGCGAGGAACACGGACCCGGCGCAGCCGCGCGTTAGCGGCTCCAGGATCCGTCTGACCGGATGCAGGCTTCCCAACGAACCGGCGATGACCACGATTGCCGTCATGGGTTTCATGATGCCGTATTGTGTAAATCAATGCGAATCCGGGCCGTCCGGCCCGGCTTTCACTGGCGCGACGACCTGTCGAACGTCGTCCGGTGAAACCTCCAGACCGCTGGGCGTTTGACGCCGCATGGCTCGCGATATCACTCGATCTGTCTATCACGTCATTTACGACTCAGCCCGCTCCGATATGCGGGGTTGGTCGCGCCAGGCGCTAGGTGAACGTCTGGGCAAGCAGCTTGCGCGTAGGGACGGCGGCGAGGAGGTATGGGCCACCATCGACGCCATGACGGATCTTTTGGACGGCATCGCTCCGCCGGATCCGAATGGCCCCTCCATCTGACGGCCGGACTCGATGCGGTATCCAGTCACGCCGGACGGCAGGTATTTCTTGGTGCGCGGCCGATTGTGGCGCTGCACGAACCCGATGCTGGCTGCCGAACGCCGGACGTTGCTGACGTCCGAATTGATGGCTGCCCGGCGCGCCAAAGGGTCGGCCATGCGCGCAGGCGACGCAACTGCACGGGAAGCTGCTCGGCAACGCATCAACGACGCCAAGATCCAACTGGGAGAACGGGGACCGGTTTGGTGGACAGACGGTGAACCCGATTGCAATTGCCGTCTAGCACGCACCACGCCCTACGCGGAGTGGTTCGCCGGTTTAGAGCAGTAGATCGCGCGCTGCAGAAGCAAAGGATACTTTATGGTCTTGCGGGTAGGGAACGTCGGGAATGCATTGCTTTCTTTATCGTTGTCGGCAAGCTCCGGCGTAAGGGACTGCTGTTTCGAAGGCATCCCGGAGACGAGAATCGCGGCCAGCGGGGTAGATATCGCGGACAACGCGTCGCCAAATCGACTAGCAATCTTTATTGCGATACCGCAGAGGTTTAGCGTGTGGCCAAAATGCGGCGCCGTGTCAGGCGCGCGCCAGATGGCCCACATGGGTGACCAAGACATCTACATCGTAAGGTTTGGCCAGGAAACGCGATAGCGCCGGTAATTCGCCTACCTTCGGACTCGCCTTGCCGGACACCACCAGCAATCCGATCCAGGACCAATGAAGGCAAGCGTGATGAGCCAACGTGATGCCATCCATCTCACCTGGCATGTGGACGTCGGTGCAGAGGACGGCAATATCTCGCGCGTGCTTACCAAGATGCACCAGCGCCTCGGCGGCGTGTTCGGCCTCAATGACTTCGAATCCGGCAGCCGTCAGCGCGTCGGCAGCCGTCATCCGAATGAGGGCCTCATCCTCGACGATGAGGACGAGCGCACTCGCGACAGCGGGCGATCCGTTCGGCATTGGGTCCTTACGTCCGAGGCGAGCACGAGTTCACGGTCCACTAAAATAGCTTCGAGCACTTGCCGCCGGGGGCTAGGTCGCGTGGCGAAAGTAGAAAGCATCCTTAACCAGCGCCATGCCGATCCGCTCGTAGATGCCCACGGCCTCGGGCACGGAGATGAGGAGGACCGTGACATCGGCGCCAAGCTGCCGCCGGATTTCATCCATCAGGCCTTGCCCGACGCCGGACCCATGCAAAGAGGCGCAGACCGCGAGATCCGCCACGTAGCACGCCCAGGCGAAGTCCGTCCTGCACCTGGCGAAGCCGACCAGCGGCGCGCCGGGCACGGATAGGCGGGCGGTGACGATGAGGTTCGCCCCCTTCGACATCATGGGCGTTCAGGCCCGGCGGCTTACCGAAGACGGCACTTACGTGAGCCTGCCGACCTTCAAGGCCGAGGGGGCATCTTGTGGCCCGCCATCCGGCTGCCGGACGAAATGCGTGCACCTCTGGCCGATGCAGTGCTAGGCTTCCTCGTGGACGAAGGTTTGGCGCGGCGAAAATTCTAGCTGCCGAAATGGCTCAATTGGAGTCCCGCGCGCCCGCTGGCGCAAATTTCGGAATACGTGACACTACGCCAAAGCATGCAGTGGTATGGTATTGTTGCGGATCGGTTTACTATGGTAGCGTCCCCTACCGCTTGCCGATGACTCGGCCGTAAGCGGCTGAGAGCAGCGTGTGCTCCCGCCCTCGTGCGAGGAGACATGGTAGATGAGCCTGACGCTGACGCCGCTTCAAGTCACCGATTGCGACCGTGAACCGATTCACGCCCCGGGGTCCATCCAGCCCCACGGCATGATGCTGGTCGCGGACCGCTCCGATCTTCGCGTTCGCCATGTTGCCGGGGACGTCGAGCGGCACCTCGGCGGGGCGGACTGGCTTGGCAAGCCACTTAGCGCGATTTTAGGCGAGACGCTGATGAGCGAAGTCGCCGTCATGCGACCGGAGCATGGTGCCGACGGGTTCATCGGGCAACTTGCCACGCCGGGCGGCGAGATGCTGGATGTCACGGCCCACTCGACATCGTCTCACCTGGTCGTCGAGTTGGAGGCCGCTTCCACCGAAGGGCTGTCCGCTTCCATGGTGATCAACCGCCTGGCGACGGCCGCCGCGGGATTCGAGCGGGCAGCATCCCTTCCCGCCTTATGCGACCGAGCCGCAATCGAGTTCAGGCGCCTGACCGGGTTCGACCGGGTGATGATTTACCACCTCCTGGACGAGACCGCGGGCAAGGTGCTCGCCGAGGACCGTCGCGACGACATGCGTGCCTTTGCCAATCACCACTTTCCCGCTTCGGACATTCCCGCCCAGGCGCGTGCGCTTTACCTGCGTAATGTCGTGCGGGTCATTCCGGATGCCACCTACCAGCCCGTGCTGTTGAGACCGACCTGGCCCGGCGGGGACGACCTGGACATGAGCGACTGCCATCTCCGCAGCGTCTCGCCGGTGCATCTCGTCTACCTGCAGAACATGGGCGTCGTCGCGTCGGCATCGTTCTCGATCGTCAAAGACGGCCTGCTTTTGGGGACTTGTCGCCTGTCATAACGAAACACCCAAGCTGCTCACCTATGACGTCCGAACGGCTTGCCGGTCGCTGGCGGGCAGCCTCGGGCGCTGGATCAAGGCGAAGGAGGAGGCGGAAGGCCTTCGGCAGAGGCTTCGATTGCGGGGGTTCGAAGACGATACCGTAGCCCTCCTGTCTCGCGAGGGATCGTTGGACAAAGCTCTGGCCAACCACCTGGCAGAGATTTGCCGGATGATGGGGGGGGCTGGCATCGCGGTGCTACGCGGGCGCGAATTGGTCGTGCACGGCAAATGTCCACCCGAGGCTGACATTCTCGCCCTGGCTGAGTGGCTGGCCGCTCGCAGTCTCGAACCAGTCTATTCGACGGCTTGTCTGTCGGCTGTCTACGCCCCGGCCACCGAGTTTCGGACGACGGCGAGTGGCGTGTTGGCTCTAACCCTTTCGGCGGAAGAGCCGTGGCTGTTGGTGTGGTTCCGCCCCGAGCAATTGGAAGTCATCAAATGGGCTGGACATCCGCACCAGCCGACCGAAGCCGAGCCGAAGCCCCTAAGTCCCCGCGCCTCCTTCGATGCGTGGTCCGAGACCGTCCACGGCAGGTCTCAGGATTGGTCCCCGTCAAAGGTGGCGGCCGCCACGCGCTTGCGAGCGGCACTGCTGGAAGTCCAACAGGCACGACGCATGCGCGATCTGAACCACCAACTGACGGCGATCCTGAGGGACAAGGATATCTTGCTGACACAAAAGGAATTCCTCATTACGGAGGTCAATCACCGAACGCAAAACTCGCTGCAACTTGTCAGCAGCTTCCTGTCCGTCCAAGCACGCGGATCGGACAACCCCCAATTGACGGGAGCGCTGGATGAAGCTCGGCGGCGCCTCACCGCCGTCGCGTTGGTGCACCGGAGGCTTTACCGAGGCGACCAAGTCGACGTCGTGGATCTCGCCCGCTACATCGAAGAACTCTGCGAGGACACGTTTTCCTTCATGGGAGCCGATTGGAAACGGCATCTGACGCTGGCGCTCACTCCGATCCGGGTGTCCGCCGATCAGGCAATACCTCTCGGTCTGATCCTCACCGAACTCCTCATCAACGCCAACAAATATGCTTACGCGGGGGCCGCCGGGCCGATCGAAGTCAGCCTGACCGAGGACCGCACCCATGTCCACCTAGCCGTGGCCGACCGCGGGCCTGGCATGCTGACGAAGGCGGAAGGCTTCGGGTCACGGATCATGTCGGCCCTTGTCAAGCAACTCGGTGGGACGCTCACGGACGAGAACACCTCGCCCGGCCTGCGGGTCGTACTCGCCGTGCCCATTCGGACCATGACATCGGTCATGTGAGGAATGGCGGTCGAAGGGAGGCAAATGCCAGGCTGCCATCGGCGTGACCCGATTGCTTTTGGAAGTTCCGCGCTACGCGTCGGCTAAAGTGCAATTACTTGGCGAAACGCCCGTTCGGCTCCTGATTGTCCAAAGAGGAAGATTCGGCAACCTAGCGAGCGGCGCATCCTCGACATAGTTGGGGACGGCCAAGGTTTGAGTTCGAACGGGTTTCTCCGGGCGCCTGGGTGTTCCGCCCCGAAGTGACTTCACCGCAGGACCGGCTGCAAGCTTTGCCGCAATCTCAGGTTCTGCTGTAGCGTGGCTCGGAGCTAACATGGGTAGATCGGCAAGTCGCCTCTGGCTGCCCGCAATGGCGGCCGCCGTTTCATCGGAAACGGCCCGCCAAAAGCTCGTGCCCGCGATGTCCTGTCTTTCAACACAATCGGCGACTTTGATAAGTGCTTCGGCCAAAGCGCCACAACGATGCTTGACTATCAAATGCGCCGCGTGAGCGACCGCGCCAAATTTCCGAGATGATTGAGGCCCGTCATGAAGACCTCCCAATGTAAATGACTAAATACGCGGCTGTTACGAGGTTTTACCTAGCGCATACATTTGCAATATACCTCAACCAACCTCCCGTGATACTGGTGGGGAATGACGCGTCGCGTCTTCACGGCTTGGACCTCCGGTCGGCGCCTGATGAGGAAGAACGTCTGCGGCTCTAATGAACATCGTTGGATGAGTGGCAGCCGAGCCTCCGAATCAACCGGAAGCGAGCGACGGTCTTCGGTCGTCGACTTTAGCAGAATTGCCGTGATCGAAGTCGTCCGGCTATGTCGATGGTCACATCGCTCCCGGTAGCTTATTCGCCGCCTTCCGCTGGCCGTAGCGGTCCACCAGGTAGTCCATCCGGTCTCGAAGGAGTCACGTTAGCCGAAGCAAGCCCACGCTTGGCCGGGTTGGAAGCTTGCGGCAGATCGGCGCGCAGGGCTGGCATCGCGTCTGTCATCGCATACATCCGCAAGCGGAGCCGAGCAGGGAGAGCCACAGAACGAGCGCCAACAACACGACCAGGAGCACCGGCGACGTTATGGCCAAGGCGACCCGCATTAATGGCCCCAAGAGGTCTGGATGCCCTTGGCGGACAGCTTGTGCAGCCACAGCAGCGTGGCCGACGAACCACTGGGCGCGAACGAGTCGCGGGACCTGCACCCGCCCATTGATGAACCCAGGGTATAGCTTCATGCCGTTTATGCCGCCTAATCCATAAAGCACGGGAGGCATATCTTCTGCCCATCGCAGTGGCATCCTCCACCGGAGGAAAACCCAAGGACTTGGACATGCAAAAACGAACACTCGGACGCAGTGGCCTGGAAGTCTCGGCCATTGGTTTCGGCTGCATGGGTCTGAATTTTTCCTATTCCCATGCCCTAAGCACCTCCGAGTCCGTCGCGCTCATCCGCGCCGCCGTGGATCGCGGTGTCACGCTGTTCGACACGGCTGAGGTCTATGGACCCTGGACCAACGAGGAAATCGTTGGCGAGGCATTGGCGCCGGTCCGCGACCGAGTTGTCATCGCCACCAAGTTCGGCTTCGCGCTGGATCCGGCAACCGGCAAGAACGGCGGCCTGAACAGCCGCCCCGAAAACATCCGCGCCGTAGCGGAAGCCTCGCTCAAGCGTCTCGGCATCGAGGTCATCGACCTGCTCTACCAGCATCGCGTCGATCCGGCGGTGCCGATCGAGGACGTGGCCGGTGCGGTGAAAGACCTCATCGCAGAGGGTAAGGTAAAACACCTCGGCCTGTCCGAGCCGGGCGCGCACACCGTTCGCCGGGCGCATGCGGTGCAGCCCGTAACCGCATTGCAAAACGAGTATTCGCTGTGGACGCGAGGTGTGGAGACCAACGGCATCCTTGATGCTTGCGAGGAGCTTGGCATTGGTTTGGTGGCCTACAGTCCGCTTGGCAAGGGATTCCTGACCGGCGCAATGACGGCGGACACCAAGATCGGAGACGGCGACTTTCGCGCCGCACTGCCACGGTTCACGTCCGAAGCAATGGCGGCGAACCAATCTGTAATCGACTTGTTGAAACGCATTGCAAGCGAGAAAAAAGCTACGCCCGCGCAGATCGCGCTCGCCTGGCTGCTAGCCCGCAAGCCCTGGATCGTGCCGATTCCCGGCACTACCAAGCTGCACCGCCTGGAAGAGAACCTTGCGGCGACCGATGTCGAATTGACGGAAGCAGACTTGGCTGAGATCGAGACCGCCGCGTCCGCCATCAAGATCGAGGGCGAGCGCTACCCGGCGCATCTGATGGCGACCACGGGCCGCTAGCCGGTCCGAATGGGTCCGCGTGTCCCAGCACGCGGGCCGACCCTTTTCCGACGGCGGACGGAGGCCAAAGATATGACAACCGAAACTCTCCGCGCGGGAGCGACTGCCGCATCGGCCGCGCATCATGGCATTCGCGTGCTCGCCATCCTGAGCGCCCTGATGGGATTCGCTTCGATCTCGACCGACTTCTACCTTCCAGCCATGCCAACGATGGCTGCCGCGCTCCATACGGACGCTGGAACTATTGGACTGACGATCTCGGGTTATCTCGTTGGGTTCAGCGCAGGCCAGTTGCTCTGGGGACCAGTCAGCGACCGCTACGGCAGGCGTGCGCCGATCTGGGTTGGGCTGCTCCTCTTCGTCATCGGCTCCGTCGGATGCGCGCTGTCCGGCAGCGCTTGGACCATGATTTGGTGGCGAGTCGTCCAGGCGGGTGGCGCGTCCGCAGGCGTGGTGCTGTCCAGAGCGATGGTGCGAGACCTCTACGTCGGCAACAGCGCGGCGAAGATGCTGTCCACACTGATCACGGTGATGGCCATTGCACCCCTACTCGGACCCATCCTGGGCGCCCACATAATGGCGCTGGCGGGTTGGCGGGCAATCTTCTGGACCCTAGTCGGCGTCGGCCTGCTGACGCTCGTCTCTTTGGTCTACCTCCCCGAGACATTGCCTGCGGCGCGACGCAACACGGAGCCGCTGACGGGTGCGTTGGTCCGCTACGCAAACCTTCTACGAAATCGGTCGCTGCTCGGCTATGCCGGAGCCAGAGGATTGTTCTACGGGGCGATGTTTGCCTATGTCGCGGGAACACCGTTCGCTTACATCACCTTCCATCACGTCCCGGCCCAACTCTACGGTCTGCTTTTCGGGGCCGGGATCGTGGGCATCATGGCCACCAACACGCTCAATGGCCGCCTCGTCATGCGGTTCGGCGGCGACTGGCTGATGGTTCGGGGGACTGCTGCTGCGGCACTCTTCGGTTCGGCCGCAGCGGTCGCCGCCTGGACCGGCTGGGGCGGGCTGGCAGGCTTGGCAGTGCCACTCTTCCTGTTCGTATCCACGACCGGCTTCATCGTCGCGAACTCCATCGCTGGAGCTATGGCCGGTTTTCCCGAGCGGGCGGGTGCCGTGTCGGCGTTGGTGGGCGCCATGCAATACGGCAGCGGCATGGTTTGCTCGGCGCTGGTCGCCGCCTTCGTTGACGGAACCCCGCGGTCTCTGGGTTTGGTCGTGGCGCTCGCCGCCCTCGGCAGCTTCCTGTGCGCTTGGCTGCTGGTGCCGTCTCATTCCCGGATCACCGCCGGGCACCAACGGTGACCACGCCTCCGCAACCGCGACCCGCCGTCAGTCCACCGAGGCGGTGAACCCACCATCCACCGTCATGACGATCCCGTTCACGTAGTCGGATTCCCGGGACGCGAGGAAGATTGCCGGTCCGGTCCGGTCCGCGTGATCGCCCCTGCGCCGAAGGGGAATGGCCGCGAGCTTGCGCCGCGTTTCCTCCGGCGTCGCGGGAGCGCTCTTGGCCATCGGCGTCTCGATGAAACCCGGCGCGATGGCGTTTGCGTAAATCCCATGCGGCCCCAATTCCACCGCCGCCGTCTGCATGAGCGAGATGATACCCGCCTTGGACGCACCGTATGCCCCGCGGTTGACCCGAGCCTGGGCGCCCAAGATGGACGTGACGTTGACGATTTTGCCGTGCCCTCGTTCGACCATGACACGAGCGGCCGCCCGCAAGCACAGGAACTGACCGCGCAGGTTCACAGCGAGGATGCGATCCCATTGCTCGACTGTAGTGTCCAGCAATGATGCTGGGATGGTAATACCGGCCCCGTTGAACAACACGTCCACCGTGCCGAACGCCGCGAGCGTGGCGGCCACCATGGCATCGACTTCCACAGCGTCGGACACGTCGGTTCGGACCGCCAGCCCTCGGCGACCTACCGCTTCGAGGCGGCGCACCGTGTCATTCGCCCCTTCCAGGTCGTTGTCCACGACAACCACCTGGGCGCCCTCCCGAGCATATGCCAGGCAAACACCGCGTCCGATGCCGGAACCGCCGCCCGTCACTATGGCGACTTTATCTTCGAGTCTCGTGGGTTCGGTCCTGTATCCGGGTGGCTTCAATCCTGGTGGGCAGGACGTCATTCGGCGTCTTCCGCCTTGTAGACGTCCACGGTCAGCCGAGGCAGTGCCGCGAGGTCGATCGACGGCTCCCACTCGTCGGCGATGCGGGCATTGCGGTCCACCTCGTGCGGCCAACGCATGCCGACCAATGCCGAATGCACGCGCGAGTCGGAGAGCACGAACTTCAAAGCAACCTCGTATAGGTCGCGGGCATCTTGCCATTCCGGCGCCAGATACTGCGCCGCTCGCTGGAACACGCCCGACGTCATCGTCCGCATCGTCACGACGCCCGCGTTCGCTTTGGCGGCTTCAACCAGAAAGTGCCGGGAAGCCGACTGGTAGATGATGTTGTAGGCGATCTGGAACACGTCGAACTCGCCCTGCGCCAAGAAGGGCAAGACCGTCCACGGCTCTTCGGTGGTGATGCCGATGAAACCAATCTTGCCTTGCTCCTTCAGCTTGCGGAGGGCGTCCAGTGGTCCGCCGTTCACGATGTGCTCGTAATCGGCCGCGGTGTACATTCGGCCATGGACTTGCAGGACATCGATGCGGTCCGTCTGCAAGCGCTTGAGGCTCTCGTGGACGCTGTCCAGCACGCCCTGCCGGTCCTTCTCGAACCACACTTTCGACGCGAGCACGCACTCATCTCGCCGTGTGCGCATGACCTCGCCCACCAGAGACTCGCTGTTGCCGTTGCCGTAAAGCGGGGCGGTGTCGATGTAGGTGACTCCGGCGTCGAGCGCATGGTTAAGCGTGGCGATTGCCGTTTTGCGGCCCTCGCTCGACCAAGGATCCCAACCATTCGCCTTGTTCACGTAGCCGAACGAAGCGCCTCCCAGCGCCACTGCCGAGACCTGCAGGCCCGTGCGGCCCAATGCCCTCGTCTTCATGTCCGATCCCCAGCTTTGCAGAACAGAGTCTACGAGTGGTCGCCTTCCGCCATTAGATGCTACAATCGGCATGAAGCTATATCCGGGGTTCATCAATGCGTCGCGAGGAGCTAATCGACTTGAACGCCTTCCTCGTCGTCGCCGAAGAGGAGAGCTTCACGAAGGCGGCAGCCAAGCTGGGAACGTCGCAGTCGGCCTTGAGCTACACGCTCAGGCGGCTGGAGACGCGCCTGGGCGTTCGGCTGCTGACCCGGACTACCCGCCGGGTTTCCCCAACCGAGGCGGGCGAGCGGCTCATGAAGACGCTCGGACCGGCCTTGGAGGACATCGCGGCGGAATTGGCATCCATCGGCGGCCTGCGCGACAAACCAGGCGGCACGATCCGCATCACCACCTCCGAACACGCGGCGAACACCGTGCTATGGCCGGTGCTGGAAAGGCTGCTGCCGGAGTATCCGGACGTGCACGTCGAACTCGGGATCGATTCCGGGCTGACCGACATCGTGGCGGAGCGATACGACGCCGGTGTCCGCCTTGGCGAATCCGTCGCCAAAGACATGGTGGCAGTGCGCATTGGCCCCGACCTGAGGATGGCGGTCGTAGGATCTCCCGCTTACTTCGCGGAGCGGAAGAAGCCCAAAACGCCTCAAGACTTGGCCGATCACCAGTGCATCAACCTGCGCCTGTCGACCGCCGGTGGCCTGTATGCCTGGGAACTGGAGAAGAACGGCCGTGCGTTGAAGGTCCGGGTGGAGGGGCAGTTGGCATTCAACAACGCGAACCAAATTGTTCGCGCCGCTACTGCCGGGTTCGGGTTGGGCTGCGTCCTGGATGACCACGTGGAGGAGGCGGTGCAAGACGGGCGTTTGGTGCGGGTGCTGCAGGACTGGTGCCCGCCATTCGCGGGCTACCATCTTTACTATCCCAACCGCCGCCAGCCCTCGGCGGCCTTCGCCCTGATGGTGGATGCACTCCGCTATCGTTCGTGACCGTCGGCCAGGCCGAAACGCTACCTCACTGCATCCCGAACAAAGACGCCTCGGACCGCCGTTTTCGCGTGCTCCAGTTCGTGTCCTCGTCGCTGCTGAGCTTGGCGCACGGCGGCAACGACGCCCAAATAACCATGGGCATCATCACCGTGCTGCTCTACTCGCAGCACATGCTGGACGGCCCGATCCACGTGCCGCTTTGGGTCGTGCTGAGTTGCCAGAGCGCCATGGCGTTGGGCACGTTGAGCGGCGGCTGGCGCATCGTGAAAACCGTCGGCTCCAAAATCACCCACTTGACGCCGATGCAGGGATTCTGCGCCGAGACGGGTGGTGCCGTTGCACTGTTCGGCGCGACCTGGCTGGGCATCCCCGTCTCGACCACCCATACCATCACCGGTTCGATCGTCGGCGTCGGAGCCGCTCGCCGCCCCAGCGCAGTGCGGTGGGGCATTGCGCGCGGCATCGTCGTCGCGTGGGGCATTACCCTGCCAGCCTCCGCCGCCGTCGCCGCCATTTGCTACTGGATCGTGGAAGCCGTAGCGCGCTGGACCTAGAGTCAAAAGGCGAGGCACGCCGCTCCCGCCGCGATGGCGCCGCAGGAGGCAATGCGACGTGCGGACAACTTCTCCTGCAGGAACATTCGGCCAATTAGGGCCGCCCAGACCACGCTGGTCTCCCGAAGCGCCGACACCACGCCCATGGCGTCGAACTGCATGGCCCAGATGACGATGCCGTAGGCCAGGATAGATACCAGTCCGCCCGTCAAGGCCATCGCCGTTTGGGTTCGGGTGTAGGTCGGCGGCTTGCCGCGCATCGCATAGAAGATGGCGGGCATCGTGATGCTCCACAGCAGGAACATGGTGTTCGTGTAGGCGGTGCTGTTACCCGACAGCCTTACCCCGATGCCGTCGACGACGGTGTAGGCGCCGATCAGGACGCCGGTGGTGAACGCGGCAGGCAGGAAGTCCGCACGGACCTTTGTACCCTGGAACGCGAGCGAGATGATCCCGCCGGACACGAGCGCAATGCCGCAGCAGGCCACAACACCAAGCG
>NZ_LMUY01000152.1:55574-60282 GCF_009765685.1 Acidisphaera sp. L21
CCAAGGAGAGATTGTAGCCGACGTGAATGACTGCCGATGCGATGACGTATGGCCAACTTGCAGCGTTCGGCCACGGCAGGAAGGGCAATGCAATCAACGCGGCGATGGTGATAGCAATCATCATCAGCGTCATCGACCACAGCCGGTCGCCCCCGCCGCGAAGGACCGCATTCCAACTGGCGTGCAAACCTGCGGCGCACATCACGGAGGCAAGGACGATTGGAGTCATTTGGCTTACTGGGACCGACGAACGCGGTCTCAGGCACCCCGGGGGGACGGCTTGGAGTCCAGTCGCTGCGCCAGTAGGACCATAAGGGGTATGACGCACAACGCCGCAGACGCGCCGACAGCGGTGGCCCAAGACGGTCCAACCCAGTCGCCGAACGTCCCGAGCAGCACGGGAACCAAGGCGCTGGATCCAAGGGTGCCGCTGTAGAATACAGCGAAGGCGTGCTCGACTTTCTCACCGTCTACAAGCTCTGGCACGGTGCCGTAAAGCACGGAGGACGTGCCGTTCAATGCGATACCCAGGAATGGGAACAGTATCAGGGTTGGAGCGAGGGGCAGTGCCAGGACCGCGAAAATTGCTGCGGCCGTCCCGAGTTCGGTTCCGACCACGGTCCCAAGCAGGCCGAGCTTGGCTCCCAGCCAGCCGCAGGCGGCCTTGCCACACGCCCCGCCAATGAAGATGAGAGCCAGGGCCACGCCGAGGGTCGGCAACGATGCGCCTTTGGACTTCAGCAAAGCGGGGAGGAACAAAAGGAAGGTCACACCGGCCGCACCGTCCAACATGCCGATGGCCAAGAGCAATCCAAAGCCGCCCTTGCCCTTGCCAGCAGCCGGAACCGCGGCTGGGTGGGCCGCTGGCTGTTCAACTTGCGGCATCAAAAACTGGATCAGGAGCGCCACGACGGCGCCCAGACCAGCCACCAACCAGAGCGCGTGGCGCCAGGCTAGGACCGTTATCAGCAGTGCCAGCAGTGGCGGCAGCGACGCCTTCCCGAGATCACCCGCAAAATTGTAGCTGCCCAAAGGCCCACGCGCGCGCCTGCCATAGGCCCGGGACACGGCGGCGGACGCCAGCGGGTGTTGCGTGCTGCTGCCCGCGCCCGCCAATGCAAGGGCGACACACAAGCCGACCAGGCCACCCGAGAACCCAGCCAGAGCGTAGCCGAACGCGCTGAGCAGGGTTCCAAGCGCCAGCACGGCTCGCGGTGACAGGAGGCGGGCCAGCCGAGTTGACGGCACCTGCAGCAGGGCCAGGCTTCCGACATAGAGGGCGCGGAGGACTGCCATGGCGCCGTAGCCCAGAGCGAACTGGCTCTGCCAGATCGGCAGAAGCACGTAGATGCTCGACGTGTATCCGTCGTGCAGCGCATGGGCGAGACCCGCAAGGGCCAGTGTTCGGCGGCCTCGCGATGTCCCGCTGGGTTCGGTGTCCACGGCCTCTTGGACGGTGATGTCACTCATTTGGGTTCGTCCATCATGACGAACAGTCCGGCTCTGCTACCAGCGGCGCCTGAGACATTCACGGTCCTCCTAATCATCCCATCCCAACTGCGGGCAGAAAATCTCCACTGGCGGCAGCATCGCTGTATGACAGTTCGATTACAAACGATGTATTCTGCGCACAGATGTCAGGAAAGCTCACGTCATGCCCAGTTCGATACTCCGGAACCCGCTCCCGCCGCTAAATGCGGTGCGCGCTTTCGAGGCCGCCGCCCGGCATGGCAGTTTCAAGGATGCGGCAGAGGAACTGGGTGTCACCCATGGGGCTATCAGCCGCCAGGTCGGCCTGCTTGAGGAGTGGTTGGACGGGGCGGTTCTGTTTCGGCGTTTGAGCCGCGGGATGGCGCTGACGCCGGGCGGCGAGGCCCTGCGTGCTGAGTTCGGCCCGGCGCTCGAGCGCATCTCAGCCGCAGCGGGACACCACAGGAACCGGCGGGGGGAACCGGCGGCTGCCGTGCTGCGCGTAAACGCCCTGGCGACCTTCAGCCTGCGCTGGCTGCTGCCGCGGTTAGCGCTTTTCCGCAAGGCGCATCCAGACATCGAGGTTCGGCTGACCACGTCCAACGAGGCCATCGACTCGTTGTCTGAGGACTACGACGTTGTGATCCGCGGTGGACCGGACACATTCCACGGCTATGGGTCGTATCCAGTGATAGCCGAGCGCAGGCTGCCCGTTTGCAGCCCCGTCCTGCTAAAGCGACATCCGCTTAAGACGGTCGCAGGCCTGGAACATCACACCTTGCTCCACGTTACCACGGTGCCGAAATTGTGGCGCGACTGGCTGAAGCAAACCGGGCATGCCGGTTTGCAGCCTGCTGCTACACTGACGCTCGACCACTTCTACCTGTCCATACAGGCAGCCATCGATGGTCTGGGCATCGCGATGGGACCAACCACCCTTGTTGGAGACGACCTGACGGCGGGGCGTTTGGTGGCCCCATTTCCTGATATCAGTCTGCCAGCTAGGACCTACTTCGCGTATGTTCCGCAGCGAGGCAGGCCTAACCCTGCTGGAGAGACGTTCCGAGAGTGGCTTGCCTCCGTTGCAGAGGCGTCCGTCGGGGCTGGTGCCTGAACCTTGGTGGCGTGACACCGGTGGTTGGCTAGCCAGGACGTGCATCCAAGGTCGGCACCTTGTAGCGTGCCTGCCTCGTGGTTGCTGGAGGCTTGGCTATTTGGAGTGAATTTATGCTGATCGGCCAAGGACTGCTGCAGCTGGGAGAGCTCGGCTTGTGGATATTGATGACCGCCTCTCCCTCTTCGGCCCGCAGTGCCGTTTCGATACGGTCGCAAATGGTGTATGCGTCCTGGACCGCGATCCTGCCCGGCACCACAAGGTGAAACGCGGCGAAAGTGACGTTGCTGAATCGGCGCGTGCGGACATCATGGGCTTCGATGGCACCTTCGGGATTGGCCGAGATGACCTGGCGCAGCCCGGCCACCGCTTTCGGATAGGACACCTCATCCATCAGGCCGCCCACCGACTCCCGCAGCATGCCGTAACCTGCCCACAGGATATTGGCGGTAACCAAGGCCGCCACCACCGGGTTCATCCACGGCCATCTTGTCAGCGGCACCAGGGCGAAGCCGACCAGCACGGCGCCGATGGTCCACACGTCCGTCAAGGTCAGCTTCCTATCCCCAGGGCGGGGAGATGTGCTTGCCGCCCGGCATCGCAGCATGCCTGGAAGCACTTGACGGCCAGGTCGGTGCCCAGGTGCATGACATAGTAGTTGTTGCCAACAACTGTGCTGATGCCACTGCTGCTGCCGCGCGGTCGGTCTCGCTCCGACCCGGCACCACGCTGCACGTCATCGAGGTCGAACTTCCGCCTGGGGAGGCAAATGCGGGCTGTGCCAGGCGCCTGGCGTGTGAAGCCGCCGTTCGCATTGCAGGCCCCAGCGGCATCCTCCTGACGATGGACGCCGACGGGCTGGTTGACCCGGATTGGCTCGAGGCCACCCTGGCCGAAATGGCTGCCGGTGCCGAGGTTGTCGCAGGGTGGGTCGAACTGCATCCTCTTGATTGGTCCAGGATCCCTGCCGGACTGCACGAAGACGATGCGCGGGAGTGCGAGTACGATGCCCTCTGCGACAGGATCCATGCCCAGCTTGATCCGGACCCATCTGATCCAGAGCCGCGGCATACCCAGCACTCAGGGGCCAGCATTGCTGTAAGTGTCGAGGCTTACACACGTTCCGGAGGTGTGCCGCTCGTGGCCTCAGGAGAGGACCGCGCGCTGATGGCGGCCTTGAGACGTGTGGATGCACGCATACGCCACTCGCCCGCAGTTCACGTTGTGGTTTCAGGCCGTGTAATAGGCAGAGCCCCGGGCGGCATGGCCGACACCATTCGCAGGCGGCTGGAGCGGGCCGACCAAGAATTGGATGATCGGCTGGAACCGGCGACGGATTGTGCCCGGCGCGCTTTGGCCAGGGCAACGCTGCGAAGAGCCCTGGAAGATGATGAGCCCTGCTTCCGCGCATTGGGCGAGATGTTGGGGATGGCAGCACAAACCTTGGGGTGTCTGGCTGCATCCCGACCCTTTGGTGAGGCATGGGAACTGCTTGAGCAATCATCAGTGCGTCTGCGGCGGCGGCTTGTGCCAGTCAGCATGCTGCAGGCTCAGGTCCGCGCAGCCGGGGCAATTTTGGATTTCCTTGATCAGGCGCAATCCACCGTCTCAATCGAGGCGCATGACGTCGCCAGGTCAGCCGCCGGTTTCGGCAGCCCTATGGAAGCTTAAGCTTCAAAGGCTACCGCTTCACAGCTGAACGGACGATCACGGCGCTTGAAAGTAGGATGCCTGCAACCAGCGCTCCGATTGACAACAGGCCTGTGCTACTGACATCAACCGACAGCTTCAGGCCGAACTGTTTACCAAGGCAGACAGACAGCTGCGCTGTTTGACGCTCTCGTGTTGGCGGCGTCGTTACGGGATGATCTGTGTCTTCCATTCACCGCAAACGTAGATCCAATCGCCTAGTATTTCAACACTGTAGTTGTGACGGGTTGGCTGGAGATGCGACCAGCCCACATCGGCTATCCGCAAAGGCTGGTTCCGACTAAGCCAGGCCATAGAAGGCGCTCTGGCCTTGCTCGCCGAAGCCTCTCGTTCCAAGCGTGCGTCGAACAGCTCCGGAGCTTCGGCACATAAGTCTTGCAGACCGTGTGAAAACGCGATTCGAAGGTGAAATAG
>NZ_LMUY01000154.1:0-4553 GCF_009765685.1 Acidisphaera sp. L21
GCAGCGGCAATATGCACCGTGGCCAGCAAGCCGGGTCCGAAATAGGGTGAATGCGGCGCCAGCGAGACGCCATGGGCCGCCGCCGCCTCTGCAATGGCGCGCATGCCGGACAGGCCGACTTTGGTCACGCTCGGTTGCGCGTATCGCACGGCGCCGGCGGCAAACATCGCCTTGAACTCGAATAATGTCACGATGTTCTCGCCAGCTGCCACCGGGATTTGACTGGCCTTGGCAACTTGCGCAAGGCCAGGAATGTCTTCCGGCGGCCACACTGGCTCTTCCAGCCATCCGATATCGCATCCGCGCATGGTCTCGGCAAAGGCTATCGCTTCTGCTGGATGCCATGGGCAATTGACGTCCAGGAAGATCGGCACCGACGGGGGGGCCGCATCGCGTCCGGCGCGCACGATAGCCGGGTCGATTTCGTGCAGCTTCACCGCGCGGTAGCCCTGTGCCACTGCGCGCGCCACGTTGCGCGCCACCGTGCCCGCATCGCCGTAGCGCAATAGGCTGGCGTAACTTGGCACCTTTCTCCGATCGCCATCACCCAGCAAACGATGCAGCGGCTTGCCAGCGATCTTACCTGCGATATCCCACAGCGCGATATCCACGCCGGCAATGCCGAAGCTCGTTGGCCCGTTGCGACCATAGTTATGCAGGCGTCGGCTCAATAACGCGTTCAATCCGGCGAGGTCGCGCACATCGTAGCCAATGCAGAGTGGGGCGATGACCGTATCGATTGCTGCCTTGGTCGCGTCTACCAGATTGAACCCGAATGCTTCGCCCCACCCCACGAGCCCACCTTCCGCTTCGACACGGGTCAATAGTGTGTTCATCGTTGACAGACGCAGATTGCCCGCACGGCCCGAACTGCTGTCGTCACCATGGGTGAACGGCACTCGCACGATCGTGGTTTGGACGGTGATTATTTTCATGGGTGCATTTCCTACGCGAGAAATATCGCACGTGCTTGCTTGCGAAACTGCGCCGCGCGGCCTTGAATGATGGCGGGCAGCATACGCCTCGCACACACGCGCAAAACAGTCCAGGGAGGAACGGCATTGTCTGGCCGGTATCGCTACGTGATTGCGGGGATGTTATTTTTGGCGGCGATCATCAACTACATCGATCGCTCGTCCATCGGCATCGCGGCTCCGCTCATTTCCCGCGAACTGCATCTCAACCCCGGTCAGATGGGGATGATCTTCAGCGGCTTCTTCATTGGGTTCGCATTGTTTGGCCTGGTGGGCGGCGCGCTGGCCGACCTGTTCGGGCCATGGCGGGTGTATATCGGTGCGATGACGGCATGGTCTCTGCTATGCGGCGCCACGGTGCTGGCAACCAACTTCGTCGGCTTGCTGGTCGTCCGGTTTCTGTTCGGCCTGGGCGAAGGCCCGCAAACCCCATTGACGGTGAAGACCATCCGCGCGTGGTTCCCGCGGGAGGAGGCCGGCATGGTGATGGGCACCGTGCTGAACACCGGCAATATGCTGGGCGCCGCGATCGCCGGCCCGCTCGTCGGTCTGCTCGCACTCTCCTTCGGGTGGCGCTGGGCCTTTGGTGCGATCACGCTCATCGGGCTGGTCTGGGTTGTGCCATGGATGCTGTTTGGGGCGGACACGCCCGCCAGCAGCCCGCACATTGGCGAGGCGGAGCGTTCGTTTATTCAGCAAAGTCATGCTGCAGCACCACCGCCGCCCCCGCCGCAACCGATCGCAACCTATCTTCTATCGCCGACTATCCTCGCCATCGCCGCAGCATTCTTCGCCAGCCAGTACGTGAACTTCCTGCTGCTATCCTGGCTGCCCACCTACCTCACCACTGTGCGTCACCTGGATATGGCGAGCATGAGCCTGGTGAATGCTATTCCGTGGCTGCTCGGCGCTGGCGGCGCCATCGTTGGTGGTGGCATATCGGACTGGATGTTCCGGCGCAGCGGCAATGCGCTTGCCGGTCGCAAACTGGTGGCAATCATCGCTCTACTGGTCTCCGCCACCTGCATGGCGCTCGCCGATACCGTATCGTCCGTCGCGATGGCCGTCGCCATTATCGGCCTTGGTAATTTTACCCTGCACATGGTGCCCAGCGCCTGTTGGGTGCTCATCGGGGAACTGGTCCCCGCCAACCGCGTCGGCACCGTGACAGGCTATGCCAGCACCATCGGCACGCTGTCCGGCGCTATCAGTCCGCTGCTCAGCGGGCTCATCGTGCAGCATGGCGGCGGCTATGGTTTGTCCTTCGATTTCGCTTGTGTGGTCGCGGTGCTGGGGGCGCTCGGCCTGGTGGTGTTTGTCAGGTCCGGTGCGGCGCCGGCGCTACGACAGCAGGCGGCGACGTAACGCAAGACGAAGGGAGGCCGACATGGCCAGTATCCGCATTCCGGCAGACCGTGTTCGAGCGCAAATCACCGCAATCCTGGAAAGCTGGGGCATACCGGCCGATATACGCGACATCACGGCGGAGGTGATGGTCGCCACGGATCTCTCAGGTGTCGATTCCCACGGCATCTCGATGCTCATGGACTACGATCGCTCGCGCAGTTTGGGCAAGATCAATGTGGCCGCCCGGCCCCGCGTCGTGCGGGAGACGCCGGTGACCGCGCTGATGGATGCCGATGCGGGAATGGGGCACCCAGCGTCGGTCATGGGAATGGAATTGGCGATCGCGAAAGCGAAGAAGACCGGGTTGGCAGCGGTGTCGGTCTACAACTCCCACCATTTCGGCGCAGCCGGCTACTACGCGGCGATGGCGCCGAAACACGGCCTTGTCGGCATGGTCACAAGCGCCACCCGCACCATCGCGGTCGTCCCGACCCGGGCGGCGATCCCGATGCTGGGCACCAATCCGTTCGCCTTCGCCGCCCCCGCCGGGCACAACCACGATTTCCTGTTGGACATGGCGACCTCCACCGTCGCGTCGAACAAGGTCAAGGTGTACGATCTGCACAACAAGAAGCTGCCGCCGGGTTGGGTGATGGATGCCGACGGCACCGTGGTGGAGGATTCGGCCACCGGGTTCGACATCATCTACAATCGCGACCAGGGCGGCCTCACGCCCCTGGGCGGGATCGAGGCTATGTCGAGCTACAAGGGTTACGGGCTCGGCCTCATGGTCCATATTCTCGGCGGTGGGCTGTCGGGCGCACCCTTCTCCCCGATCCGCAATCGCACCCAGAAGCCGAATGATCCGGATCGGCTGGGCCATTTCTTCCTGGCGATGGACCCGGCGGCGTTTCGCCAGGATGGCGGCTTCGTGGACGACATGGACGCTGTCATCGACGAGCTGCACAACACGCCCCCCGCCAATCCGGCCCGCCCCGTTCTGGTGCCCGGCGATCCAGAGGCTGCAACTCGGGCAGAGCGTCTGCGCGACGGCATTCCCCTGCCGGAAACGCTGCTGGCGAAGCTGCGCGCGGTCTGCGAAGGCTGCGGCGCGCCCTATATCCTGGAGGGATGACTGGCAAAAATACGGGCAGGCCTAATCAGGGTTTGCCTACAACGCTTCAGCCGAGGCCGCCAATGCCAAGATCCCGGCCGAGTTCTTCCAGCTTGGATTGCAGCGCCGGGACGATCGGGACGCCCTCCTGAACCCGGCGCTCGCGGCGACGGGCGCGTTCGTCGCCGGGCAGCCGGATGATCTCCACGCCGGGCAAGCGGCCAGACTCCCGAAGCTCATTCAGATGGGCCAGCACGCCAGCGGCAAACACCGCCGGGTCCAGGAAGCGTGCGATGTCCAGGGCGACGATGAAGTGCCCGGTATTCGTGGCGCTGTGATCGTCCGCGTTGAAATCGACGACCTGACGGCCTATCGCGGCGCCGTTCAGCGTGCCGGCCAGCAGGCCAAGCACCATCGACAGGCCCGCGCCCTTGTAGCCGCCGATCGGCAGCAACGTGCCCTCGCCGCTGCGGGCGGAATCTGTCAGTGACACACCGGTGGCGCGGTCGATCATCCAGCCCGCCGGCATGGTCTTACCTTGCAGGACGTAGTTCTTGATCGTGCCGTAGGAGACAACGGTGGTGGCGATGTCCAGCAGCACGGGCGGCCCGTCTCCGGCGGGGATACCGATCGCGAGCGGGTTGGTGCCCAACAGCAATTCATTGCCACCCCAGGGGGCCATGTGGTTGGCGTTGGCGACGGCGGAGTAGAGCGAGACCATGCCGTGCGTTACCGGCATCGCGGCGTAGAGCGACGCCGGGCCAGCGTGGTTGGACCGGCGCACGCCTACCCAGCCGACGCCTGACTCGCGCGCAAGATCGACCGCAGTGGCGGCGGCTTGGGACATCACCAGGTGGCCCATGCCGTTATCACCGTCAACCAACGCCGTCGCCGCAGCCGTGCGGTTGACGGTGATGTTTGGCGTGCGATTGACAGCCCCGCCCTCGATCCGGCGGATATACTGCGGCAGTCGGAAGATGCCGTGCGCGTCGGCCCCGACCAGGTCCGCCTCCACCATCAGCCCCGCCACGGCGGCGGCATCGTCATCGGGCAGGCCGACCGCGGTAAAGGCGCGGGCAGCGAACTGCCTGAGCGCATCGGCCGAGTACAGTTCACTC
>NZ_LMUY01000154.1:4617-10140 GCF_009765685.1 Acidisphaera sp. L21
AGATCCGCAGCGGCACTGTATCCGATGGGTTGCGAAAGAAATGCGGCACCCCAGGCGGTATCCAGCTCGTGTCGCCCGGGCCAACGGAATGCTCCGCACCATCGATCACTGCGACGGCCTGGCCGTCCAGCACGATCACGCTCTCCTCGCAGTCGTGGTAGTGCAACGGGATGGCAGCGCCAGGCGCGATCATGGTGATCCCGTTGATCAATTGGCGAGCGCCGGTGGAAGGCGTTACCAGAGGGATGGTGCGGGCGCCCCCACCACGATCGGCCACTTGCTGCTCGGCGGGACGGATAACCGCGGCGGTACGAGAGTCAGTCGACATTAATGTAGCCTCCCTCAACAGTGCCGTTTCGGATCGTCAACGAGTGCGACCTGGCCCAGTCTGTGAACGGAGCCTCGCGAAAGCGGCAATTCATCCCATAGTCGCATTCCGCCCCGGTCGTGAACCCCGATGATGCTGCAGCCGTGCGAGCCGCTCCGGCATAACTAGATAAAGATATCCTTATCTGCGACTTGACAGCCTTGGGCGGCTCAAGCCAATTGGCAACGCATCGAACGGCTTGACCGAAATGGCCATACCATCGAGCCTCCCGTCCATAAGAAACGAGGAACACGGACCATGAGCACGACACGCCGGCATTTGATGCTGCAGGGGACGGCCATGGCCGCCGTCGCTGCCGTCAACTTGTCCCCACGCCGCGCCCGGGCCGCCGAGTTCAACCTGCGGTTCGGCCATGGCTACCCCGATACCCACCCCTTGAACGTGCGCGCTCGCGAAGCCGCCGCACGCATCAAGGATGAGAGCAAGGGCCGCGTCGTCATCGACATGTACCCGAACAGCCAACTCGGTGGCGACAGCGACCTGCTGAACCAGGTGCGCTCCGGGGCGGTCGATTTCTTCAGCACCGGCGGGCTGATCCTGTCCACCCTCGTCAAACCGGCTGCGATTAGCGGCATGGGCTTCGCATTCTCGGACTACGACAAGGTTTGGCCGGCGATGGACGGCGAACTGGGCGCCTATGTGCGCGACGCATTCGCCAAGTCGAAGCTGCATGCCATGACCCGTATCTGGGATAACGGCTTCCGTCAGATCACCACCAGCAACCGCGCCATTGCCACACCGCAGGATCTGCAAGGCTTCAAGATCCGCGTCCCCGTTAGCACCATCTATACGTCGCTGTTCAAGGCGTTGGGCTCGGCCCCGACCAGCATCAATCTGGGCGAGGTCTATTCTGCCCTGCAGACCCATATTTGTGACGGTCAGGAGAACCCGCTGATCGTGGTGGATACGACGAAGTTCTATGAGGTGCAGAAATTCGTCTCGATGACGAACCACATCTGGGATGGCAACTGGGTACTTGCCAATGGCGACACTTGGGCGTCGCTTCCGGCAGACCTGCAAGGCGTCGTCGAGCGTAATTTCGACGCCTCCGCAATGGACCAGCGGGCAGATATCTTGCGGCTGAACACCTCGTTGCGCGACACGCTGGCCGGACGCGGTCTGGCGGTGAACACGCCGGATTCGGCGCCGTTCAAGCAGAAACTACGCGATGCCGGGTTCTACGCTTCGTGGCAGGGCCAATTTGGTGCGCAGGGCTGGGATTTGCTCGAAAAATACGTTGGCAAGCTTGCCTAGTCTGCAAACGCTGGCGCCGCCCACGCGCAGCACCGGGCTGCTGCAGACGATCGAGACGGGGCTGCGGCTGGCTGCCGAGATCCCGGCGGCGATTTTGATGCTGGCGGAAATCGGGATCCTGTTCACCGGCGTGGTGTATCGCTACGTGCTGAACGACCCCTTGGTCTGGTCGGACGAACTCGCCGGCACCTTGTTCCTGTGGCTGGTCATGCTTGGCGCCGCCGTCGCCGTTGCGCGGGGGGAGCACATGCGCCTGGTGCTCGGCCGCAAAACATTGTCGCCGCGCTGGCGGCAACGCCTGGACGGGTTTGCAACGGTGATGGTCGCGTTGTTCGCAGCCGAGATCATCGTGCCCGCCTGGCGCCACCAGCTCGACCAGGTGGTAATCGAGAGCCCGGCATTGGGCATCCCCGACGACTGGCGCGTGGCGGCGATGACGGTTGGGACTGCGCTGATCCTGGCGATGTCGGTATGTCGCCTGGTGCGGAACGGCCGGCTGTGGGATGTCGCCGGGTCACTGGCGGTGGCCGCCTGCGTGGCGGGTGCGCTTTACGTGCTGCGGCCTTGGTTGGTCGATATCGGCAACCTCAACCTCATCATCTTCTTCGTACTGCTGGTGGGGGGTTGCGTGCTGGCGGGGGTGCCGATCGCCTTCGCCTTTGGCACGGGCAGCTTCGCCTATCTGGCGCTGACCACCCGCATCCCGCTGACGATCGTGGTCAGCCGCATGGATGAGGGCATGAGCAACCTGGTGTTGCTGTCGGTGCCGATGTTCGTCTTCCTCGGCCTGTTGATGGAAGCAACCGGGCTGGCGCGGGTGCTGGTGGATTTCCTGGCGGCCTTGTGCGGCCATGTGCGCGGCGGCCTGTCCTTCGTGCTGTTGGGGGCAATGTTCCTAGTGTCCGGCATCTCCGGCGCCAAGGCCGCCGACATGGCCGCCGTGGCGCCGGTGCTGTTTCCGGAAATGCGCCGCCGCGGCGCCAATGAGGGGGAGTTGGTGGCGCTGCTCGCCACCTCGGCCGCAATGTCGGAGACGATTCCACCGAGCCTGGTGCTGATCATGATCGGCTCCGTGACGGGGGTCTCGATCTCTGCGCTGTTCACGGGGGGCCTGCTGCCGGCACTGGTCGTGGCAGCTTGCCTGATGGTGCTGGCCCGATGGCGGGCGCGAACGGAGGACCTCAGCCAGGTGCGCCGTGCGCCGGCACGGGTGGTGCTGCGCGGCTTCATCGCCGCCATTCCCGCCCTGGTGCTGCCCTTCCTGATCCGCGCCGCGGTGGTTGACGGTATCGCCACCGCCACCGAGGTTTCCACCTTCGGCATCATCTATTGCGTCGCCATCAGCCTGCTGGTGTATCGCCAATTCCCCCTGCGGCGCCTGTACCCGATGCTGGTGGAGACGGCGTCGCTGTCCGGCGCCATTTTGCTGATCATTGGGGCAGCAACGTCCATGGCCTGGGCGCTCACGCGGTCGGGCTTTTCGCAAAAGCTGGTGGACCTGGCCGTCAATGCGCCGGGCGGCCAGCTTGGATTCTGGGTCGCCTCCATCCTGCTGTTTGGCGTGCTGGGCAGCGTGCTGGAAGGTATTCCGGTGATCGTGCTGTTCGGCCCGCTGCTGTTCCCCGCCGCCCGGGCGCTGCACATCCACGAAGTGCATTATGCCATGGTGGCCATTCTCGCGATGGGTGCGGGACTGTTCGCACCACCGTTCGGCGTAGGGTTCTACGCCGCGTGCGCCATCAGCAAAGTGTCACCCGACGCTGCCGTGCTGCGGATCTGGCCCTATATCGGCGCGCTGCTGGTCGGGCTGGTCATCGTCGTAGCGGTGCCCTGGTTGTCGATCGGGCTGCTGTAGCGTCTGCCGGCGGGCCTCGTTGTGGAGGCCCGCCGGGTATCCTTATTTCAAGCCGAGCCGGACCGAGGCAATGCGCGCGCCTTCGGACAGGGCGGCCAGCTTGGCCCACACCACGTCGTCCGCCACTCGCCCACGACCGGCAGAGGTGTCGAAGCCGCAATCGGTGCCCGCCAGCACGCGGCTTGGGTCGCCGACCGACTGGGCCACACGCTCGATCCGTTCGGCCACCACTTCGGGGTGTTCGACGAAATTGGTCAGCGAGTCGATAACGCCGGCGATGATGACCTGGTCGTCGGCCAGCTTCATGTCCGCCAGGCAGCGGTGCTCATGCGCATGGCGGGGGTTGGCGAAGGGCAGCACGAGGCCACCGACCTTGGTCTTCTGAATGGTCGGCAGAATGTCGTGCAGGTCAACGTCGCAATCGTGCGGGCCCTCGTAATTGCCCCAGCAAACATGCATCCGCACGCGGTTACGCGGGATGTTGACCAGCGCATCGTTGATCGTGCCAACGACACGCTCGGCGAAATCCACGAACTCCGCCAGGGGGCGGTCCTGGTAGGTGATGTGCCGCTCTAGCGCCAGATCAGGCGCATCGATCTGCAGGATGTAGCCGTGGCGCACGATCGTCTCGTATTCGACCTGCAGCGCCTTGCCGAGCGCGGCCAGATAGGCGTCTTCCGTATCATACCAGGCATTCTGCATGGCCGACGCGATGATGCCAGGGGACGGCGCCGTCATGAACGGTTCGGTAAAGCCGCCGCCCGCCGCATCCATCGCGGTCCGGAAATCGGTGCATTCCGCCTCGACCATGGCGGTGTCGAGGTAATTCACCTCGCCGATCGCCTGCGGAACATCGGCCGTGTTGCTGAGCGATTTGCTGGTGTCCTGCGCCGCTAGCCAGCTCCGAAACCCGGCGTAGCGGGCGACGTCCCCGAAGGGCTGGCGCGACCAGCCGCCGCCGAAGCCACTCATGCGGTGGCGGACGTAGAGGAAGAACGCCTCGCGCTGCTGCTCGCCGTTGTTGCCAATATCGATGCCGGCGGCAATCTGCTTTTGCACCACGTCCAGCGTTGCGGCTTTGCCAAGGGTTTCCATCGCAGCAGCGTCGATTGGCTCGCCCTTGGCACGGCGAACATACAGTTCGGTCAACGCGGCCGGGCGCGGCAGGCTTCCGGTATGGGTCGTCAGGATCCGGTTTTGGCTGTGCAACATGTCGTTTTCTCCTGCCGCCTTGTTCGGGCGGCCAGGCGTATCTGTCAAATTGTTTGCCAGCGGCCCGGTGCGTTGCCGACCTTGGCGAATAGCTGGAGTTCAGGAACCCGTTTGACCGTCTAGTCGCGGAAGGACGCGTCCTTCCCGTCCAACATCCGGACCAGCGACGGCCAAGCCGACTCGCCAAGCTTCAGCGCGAACTCGCTGTCCGTGAGCAGCGTGCCAAAATAGCTCGACGCCTGCTCCGACACCGGGTGGAGCGGGGTGCCACAAGCCTGCGCGGCAACTTGGGCGGCGCAAGCCTTCTCCAGCGTGTGCATCAGCCAGAACGTCTCGCCAATCGATCGTCCGCAGGTGAGCAGACCGTGGTTGCGCATCACCAACGCCCAATGTTTGCCCAGATCGTTCGCCAGCGCGTTCCGCCCCTCCACCCCGGCCTCCATATGCTCGATAGAGTGGTAGCCGAGATTGTTGTGAAAGAAGCAGGCATGCTGGCTGGCCGAAATCAGCCCCTGAATCTGCATCGAGACGGCCATCCCCGCCGCCGTGTGGGTATGCATAACGCACACAGCGTCCGGCCGAGCCATGTGAATGGCGGAATGGATGACGAAGCCGGCCGGGTTCACCTTGTAAGGCGAGGGTAGGACCGCGATCCCGTCGCAATCGATCTTCACAAGGGACGAGGCCGTCACCTGCGAGAACAGCATGCCATGCGGGTTGATGAGGAAATGCTGGTTGCCACTGTCTGGCACTGCCATCGAGGTATGGGTGGCGGTGAGGTCGTCCCAGCCATAATGCGCGATCAGCCGGTAGC
>NZ_LMUY01000154.1:10241-12534 GCF_009765685.1 Acidisphaera sp. L21
GGCAGACATGGTGCATCCCCCCGGACATTGCTGACGCACCCGATCATGCTCCGACGGATTTTACAACCTTGCTGCGCCGGCCGGGCGATTAGCCGACCTGGATCGGGGTTAAATCCTGAAACCAGGATTGCGCCTGCACGAAGCCTTTCACCTTCGGGCTGATCGCCCGGGGGTTCAGATCATGTGCCGCGAACAGGAACAGCGCATCATCGACGACCTTGCCGTGAATGTCGGCCAGGATCTTGTTCTGCTCCGCCGGGTCGGTGGCCAATTGGGCGGCGGCGAACAGCTTGTCCAACTCCGGCTGCGCCACCTTGCTCCAATTTACCCCATTTGGCGCCGCGAGGTCGGATTGCAGGATGCGGGCGAACGCTCGGAACGGGTCGAACGACCCCTGGGAGATGTTCAGTGCCATGCACCCACGCGACGCTGGAGCGCCTGCCCCGGCCTTCCATGCCTCGATCAGGGCCTGCCATTCGAACACTTCCAGATCGACGGTGATTCCGATGTCTTGCAGGTTCTGCTGAATGAATTCGTTCATCGCCAACGGCTGCATCTGGCCGGAGCCGCTGTTGGAGATCGCGACCCTGGTCCGCAGCGGGTTCTTCGGCCCGAAGCCGGCCTGGGCCAGCAGCGCCCGGGCGGCGTCCGGATCATATTTCAGTTCGAAGGTCGGCTTGCCATACCAGGGATCGCCCTTGGTCACGACGCCTTCGCCCTCCAGCATCAGCCCGCCCAACAGCGCCTTCAGCCCAGCGCGGTCGATGCCCAAATTGGCGGCCTTGCGCACGCGGATGTCGGTCCAGGGCGAACCGGGGGTCTGCGACAGGAACCACATCCAGTTATGCGGGTAGATATTGGTGACGATCTTGAACCCGGCGGCCGTCAGCGACGGCACGGCATCCGGTGCGGGCGCCTCGATAAAATCCACCTGGCCGGCGCGCAGGGCGGCGACGCGCGCGTTGGCGTCGGGCGCGGGCAGCAGCACCAGCCGCTCGCATTTCGGGATGCGGTCTTTGTTCCAATATTCGGCATTGCGCACCATCTCCGCCCGCTCGCGCTGCACGAAAACCTGCATCTTCCAAGGCCCGGTGCCGACCGGGCGCTGCATATATGCAGCCCAATCCTTGCCCGCCGCCTCCCACGCGCCACGATGCACGATGCCCAGCCAAGTCAGCGCGTAGGGCAGAGTCCCGTCGATCGTCTTGGTTTCGATCCAGATCTGGTGGTCGCCGTCCGATCCCCAATCCGCAACATTAGGCACCTGGGGCAGGATCTGGCTGAAGGCTCGCTGGTCGAACCACGCCGCATCCCGCTTGAACGCCCGGTCGAGCGAGAACACGATATCGTCGGCGACCATCGTGTGGCCGTCATGGAATTTCACCCCCTCACGGATCGTGAAATGCCAACGCTTCGGATTGGCCGCATCGACCTTCCAGGACGTCGCCAGGCAAGGAATCAATGTGGCGGCGCGATCCGAATGCGACAGATCCCAGGCGACCAATTGATCATACAGCGTGATGCCCATGAAGCGCTGGCCCTCGCCGCCCTGGTCCGGGCATCCGTTGGAGTTCGGCACCGCCGCCACCGTCATCGCCACCCGCAGCGTGCCGCCGGGCGCATCCGCAAGGGCCAGATCCATGCCCAGGGCCGATGGCAACACTGCCACGGCGGGTGCGGCGGCAAGGCCCTGCAATAGGGTGCGGCGGCTGACGGTGTTGGTCATCGGGTGCATTCCTCGGTCGATCGGAGCGATTAGCGGAGCAGCGGCGGAACCGCCTCGTGATGGTCCGTGGCGTCCTGGAATGCCACTGCGGCGGCCAGCAGCAGTGCTTCCGACCACATTGGCCCGACCAGTTGGAGGCCGACGGGCAGCCCATCCTGGGTGAGGCCGCATGGCAGTGACAAGCAGGGTAGTTCGGCATACGGCCAGGGTGATGTCAGCCGCGTCAGACGGTGAGTGAGCGCGATCATGTCGGGGGCTTCGGATGCAAGCGGCGCGCCGAAGCCGACGGTCGGCATCGCCAGCAGGTCGACGCCACGGAAGATCTCGCCGACTTGATGCCGCCAAAGCTGCTGCCGCTCCAACGCCGCGGCATAGTTCACCACGGGAAAGGCCGCCCCCATCCGCAAGCGACCCAGAATGTCGGCGCCGAACTTCTCCGGCTCGGCCTCCAACCGGTCACGATGCACCATGGCGGCGTCGGCCTGCACCAGCGTCATGAAGGACGCGCAGATCTCGTTGAGATCCGGGAGCTCGATCACACTGCGCTTGGCGCCAAGACGCTGCAAG
>NZ_LMUY01000154.1:12619-22872 GCF_009765685.1 Acidisphaera sp. L21
CCACCGGTCGGTCCACGCTGTACGGATCGCGCGGGTCGTAGCCGGCAATCACCTCATACGCATCGGCCACCAGCCTGGCGCTACGTGCGAGCGGCCCGATCGTATCGAACCGCGCGGCAGTGGGCATGCAGCCATGGTTCGACACGCGCCCCACCGTCGGCCGCAACCCGGTAACGCCGTTCAGCGCCGCCGGAATGCGAATGGAGCCGCCAGTATCCGTGCCCAGCGAAATTTCACTGAATCCTGCCGCCACGGCCGAGCCGGAGCCACCGCTGGAGCCGCCCGGGATGGCGTCGGTATTCCACGGGTTGCGGCAGGCGCCGTGATGCGGGTTCTGCGACGTTCCGCCAAAAGCGAACTCGTGCATATTGTCTTTCGCCGATAGGATCGCCCCTGAGGCACGCAGCCGGCTCACGACCGTTGCATCGGCGTTGGGCACCCGGTCCGTGAAAAAGCCGGAGCCGCGGGTGGTGCGCGTGCCAGCCGTGTCGATATTATCCTTCAGAGACACGATGGTGCCAGCAAGTGCGCCGCCAGACTTGCTGGTCGCCACCACCGCCTCCCGCGCCTGCGGCTCCATGACGGTGATGACGGCGCGCAGTGTCGGGTTGTGCTGCTGGATCCGCGCCAAACAAGCGTCGAGCCGTGCACCAGCATCTTCCATCATCGCAACTCTACCCCGTTTTACACAGAGAACGCAGGCTAGCATCACTGCCAGTTGTCGACAATCAGACGATCATACGACATGGCCACGGCGCCGTAATCGATGGTACTTATAATAAGGGACAACATCGGGCGGACAGGATCACGATGAGCAAACGGGGCGGATCGATCGAATGGGAAGTCACGGCAAGCCGCTCCCTGCCCAACATCGTGCGCGAGAAAATCGCCGAAGCCATCCGCAACGGCCATCTGCAGCCCGGCGAACGCATCATCGAAATGACGCTCGCCGAACGCCTCGGTGTCAGCCGCGGATCGTTACGTGAGGCGTTGAAGGCGCTGGAAGCGCAGCACCTGGTGGAGACGCACCGGTCCCGCGGCACCTTCGTCACCCGTGTGACGACGGTGCAGATGGCGCAGATGACTGTGGCCCGCGCCACGTTGGAGGGAATGGCCGCGCGCCTGGTGTCGGACCGCGGGGATGTGCGTCATTTGCAAGCACTCACGCGCCTACATGTGGGCATTGTGCAGGCAGCCAAGGCGGGCAATCTGGAACACATGCGCGACCTGAACTTGCGGTTCCACGAATTGGTGGTTCAGGCCAGCGGAAACGAGTTCATCCTGCGCAGTTGGCAGTCCATCAGCAGCCTCGTGCGCCTGTTCTTCCAGGAAAATAAAGCGTTCGAGGCCGATCTACGTACGGTGTTGGATAACAACAAGCGCCTGATCGCGGTGCTGAAGGGCGGCGACGGCCACATGGCGGAGCATGTGTTCCGCACCCTGATCACCCGCACCGCCGAGAAGCAGTTGCAAATTCCGCTTTCGGTTTCCGGCATCGGGCTGGAGAAGACAGAACCGAAGTCGCCGCGGCGGACCGTGAAGCCCGCCGCGGCAAGTCGCTAGCCGACCACGACCGGCGTGAGGTCCTGGAACCAACTCTGGGCTTCGACATAGCCCTTGACCTTGGGCCCTAGCGCGCGCGGGTTCAAATCGTGCACCACCCAGATCCACATCGCCTGGTCTACGATGTAGCTGTGCAGTTCGGCCAGGATCTTGTCCTGGTCGGCCGGCACGAAGGCCAGCTTGGCCTTCTGGCACAACGCGTCCGCCTTCGGATCGCTATAGCCACCCCAGTTGAAACCGGCGGGCGGCTTCATGATGCTCCACGACGTGTTGATCAGGCCAATGTCGGGATCGTAGAACGCCCAGCTATTGTTCAGCCCGCCCACGCCTTTATTCTCTGGCGCGCTAGAGCCGGCGCGGCGCCGAGCCCGCAGGGCCTCCCACTCTAGCACCTGGAATTGTAGGTCCACGCCGACATCCTGGAAGTTCTGCTGGACGAAATCGTTCATCGCCTGCGGCTGCATCTGCCCCGACCCGGCGGTCGAAATCGCGAACGTCACCTTCAGCGGTTTGGCCTTGCTGTAGCCCGCCTCCGCCAGCAGCTTGCGCGCCGCGTCGGGGTCGTATTTCAGCTCGAAGGTGGGGTTGCCGAACCAGGGATGACCCGGATACACCATGCCCTTCGCCGGCATCGCAAGCCCGCCCAGCAACCCGACCAATCCGTCCCGGTCGATCGCCAGGTTCAGCGCCTTGCGCACGCGAATGTCGCGCATTGGCGAGCCCTCGGCGAAGTCCAGGATATATGGCCAGATATGCGGGTATTTGTTTGTGACGATTTGCATCCCAGCACTCTTCAGGTGGTCCACCGCGTCCGGAGGCGGTGCCTCGATCCAATCCACCTGGCCAGATAGCAGGGCCGCGACCCGCGTGTTGGCGTCCGGCACCGGCAGCATGATCTGCCGGTCGGATTTCGGAATACGCTTCGGGTCCCAGTAATTCGCGTTGCGTATCACCTCCACCCGGGTGCGCGGCACGAGCTGGTCCAGGATCCACGGGCCCGTGCCGGATGGTTTCAACGCCACCTTGTTCCAATCCTTGCCCAGCTTTTCCCAATTGGCCGGGCTGGACATGTAGACGTTGGCAAGTTGATACGGGATCACCGCATCGGCCCGGATGCCGGTGATCTCGACCGTCATATCGTCAATCTTGCGATAGGATTTGACCGGCGCCATGTAGGTGGCGCCCTGTGCTGCCTGCGCCGGATCGAATTGCGGGGCGTCCTTGTTGACCAGCTTATCGAAGTTGAACACCACGGCGTCCGCATTGAACAGCGATCCGTCATGGAATTTCACGCCCGGCCGCAGCTTGAACGTCCAAACCAAATGGGTCGCATCGTCCACCGACCAGGACAACGCCAGGCCGGGTTGCAGCTTCGCCGGCTCGTCGCTCTTGGACAGGTCCCAATTGATCAGTGCGTCATAAAGCTGCAGGCCAATAAAGCGCTGGCCCTCGCCACCCTGGCTGGGCTGCCCGCTGGTCAGCGGAATATCCGCCACCGTCATGGCAACGCGCAGCACCTTCTCCGGCGCGGCATTCGCCTGGGTGCTGGGAAGGGCGGCCGCAGCCGCGGCGGCGGAAGCGGAGGCGAGAACGATACGACGGGATAACATAGGCGGCACTCCTGGAAAGTTCGCGCGTCAGCCGCGTGCGAGGGGGGTTATGTCGAGGACGGGAGCGATGGCTTTCGCCATGGCGAGCAAGCGGGCGTCGCCGAAGCGCGGGCCGACCACCTGCAGCCCGAGCGGTAGGCCCTGTGGCCCACGCCCGGCAGGGATGCCCACGCAAGGCGCGTGCAGCAGGGTCCAGCTTTTATTGAAGATGTGGTCGCCGGTAGTGTGCAGCCCAAGGGGCGCCTCGCCCGCCGCACCCGGCGTCAACACCAGATCCAGCGTGTCGCCGAAGATCCCGTCGAATTGCGGCCGTAACGCGTCTGCCACGGCGTACTGCGCTAGCAGGCTTGCAGGGGTGATCTGCATGACGTTTTCCACTTTGTCGCGGAAATCCTGGCCAAGCTTTTCATACGCCCCGAGATATTCCGGCAGGAACGCCGCCCTACCCTCACCATGCATGATGATTTCCTGCGCATCCGCTAGCTTCGCGAAACCGGCCGGCAGAGGCGCGTCGGTCACGACGGCGCCTGCCGCCTCCAGCCTGCGCCCGGCGGCATACAGCGCTTCCTGCATCGCCGGCTCGGCATGGCCCCACTGCGGACTCTCGCACAGCCCGATGCGCAGGCCGCGCAATTCCACCGGCGACATGCTGTCGATCCCGGGCAGGCGGAACGCCTCTGCCACCAGGATCAGGTCGTCGACCGAACGGCCATACCAGCCGATCGTGTCCAGCGTATGCGAATACATCTTCGCACCCTCACGGCTGACGGCGCCGTGGGTCGGCTTGATGCCGTAAATGCCGTTGAACGATGCCGGGCGAATGTGCGAGCCGCCGGTTTGCGTGCCGAACGCCAAGGGCACCTGGAAATCGCCCACCGCAGCGCCGGAGCCGGAGGACGAACCGCCTGGCGTATGCGCGCCGTTCATCGGGTGCCGTGTGGCAGCCTTGCGGCCGCCGGACGCGAACTCCACCGTGTCGGTCTTGCCCAGAATGATCGCGCCGGAATTGCGCACCACTGCCACGCAAGCAGCGTCCCGGCCGACCTGCATTTCCTGATACAAGGGCGAGTTCTGCGTCGTCGGCATGTCGGCGGTGTCGATCACGTCCTTCACGCCGAACGGAAGCCCGTGCAGCGGGGAGCGCCGTGGCAGCTTGTCCAGCTCCCGCGCCAGACGAATGGCGCGATCGGGGTCGACATACAGCCAGGCATGCACCGTAGGCTCACGCTCCGCAATGCGGGAGAGACACGAGCGAACAAGGGCTTCAACCGTCAACTTGCCTTGCGCGATGAACGCAGATGCCTCGGACGCGGTGAGGAAGCACGGGTCCATATGGGCTATACTCCTGGCGGTTTGCGCCGGGCTCAACGCATAATCCGTGCCAACCGCGCTATTAGGAAATCCCTTGGCAAGCCCGCCTTGGGGCCATCCGGGCGCGCCCGGATTTATGGCAGTTGTACAGACAAATGCGCAGTCGCTGGTCATCTGCGCCCGCGCTGGCCCCGGCCTCGCGGCTCAGCGGTTGGCCCACCTCTTGCACGGTTGTCTCGACGCCCAACGCCTCGGGAGGCAGTTTATGGGAATGTCGAGGAGTGATCGTCCTGACGCAGACCACTGAAATCCTGCGCCAACTTCCAGATGTCGGAGGTCCGGCGCAGCCGCTCTTGACCATTCGCGGGCTAACCAAGCATTTCCCGCTACGCTCCGGCCTGCTCGGTCGCAGTACTGGCGTCGTGCAAGCGGTGGACGATATCTCGTTCGATGTCCGCAAGGGCGAGACGCTGGGCCTGGTCGGTGAGTCCGGCTGCGGTAAATCCACCACCTCCCGCCTGATCATGGCCCTGCTGGAGCCGACCTCTGGCGAGGTGATTTTCGACGGTCAGGCCGTCGGCTACGGCGGGCTGACCCTGAAGGAATACCGCCGCCAGGTGCAGATGGTGTTCCAGGACAGCTATTCCTCGCTCAACCCCCGCCTGACGGTCCGCGACAGCATCGCCTTCGCCCCCGGCGTTCACGGCGTGGCTCGGCGCAGTGCCGTCACCCGGGCGGACGAACTGCTGGAGGCCGTGGGCCTGGACCCGGCCCAGTTCGGCCCCCGCTACCCGCACGAGCTATCCGGCGGGCAGCGCCAACGCATCAACATCGCCCGCGCGCTGGCGCTGCAGCCGCGGCTACTCATCCTGGACGAGCCGGTCTCCGCCCTGGACAAGTCCGTCGAGGCGCAGGTGCTGAACCTGCTGCTGGATCTGAAGGACCAGTTCGGGCTGACGTACCTGTTCATCAGCCACGACCTGAATGTGGTCCAATACGTGTCCGACCGGGTGCTGGTGATGTATTTGGGCCGGGTGGCCGAAATCGGCCCGGTGGACACGATCTACAATGGGGCCGCGCACCCCTACACCGCCGCCCTGCTGGACAGCCGCCCCAGCATGGACCCGGATCGCCGCCGGCTCGAACCGCCGCTACAGGGCGATCCGCCCAACCCGGTGAACCCGCCCTCCGGCTGCCGCTTCCGTACCCGCTGCCTGCATGCCGAGGCGGTATGCGCCGACAAGGCCCCGCCTTTGGCGCCGGCCGGCCCCGAACATCTGGCCGCCTGCCTGATGGTGCTGCCCGGCAGCGGCCACAGCCAAGCCCCGAAATTGGCGGCGTAGATCGTGGAACCCCTGGTTCACGTCCGCGACCTGAAGGTCCGATTCGTCTCCCGCGATTCTACAGTGCATGCGGTCAACGGGGTGGATTTCGACCTCGCCCCCCGCGAAACGCTGTGCATCCTGGGTGAAAGCGGCTCGGGCAAATCCGTCACCCTGCGCTCCCTCATGCGGCTAAACCCGCCCCGGCTGACGAAAATGACCGGCACCGTCCGGGTTGGCGGCCACGATCTGGTCACCACCTCCGAGCGTAGCCTGGCCGACATCCGCGGCAGCGTCGTGTCGATGATCTTTCAGGAGCCGATGACAGCCCTGGACCCGGTGTTCACCATCGGCATGCAGATCCGCGAGACCATCCGCCGGCATGAAACCATCAGCCGGGAAGACGCGGAGCGCCGGGCGCTGGAGCTGTTGGAACTGGTTCAGATCCCGTCCGCCAAGCGCCGCCTGGCTGCGTATCCGCACGAGTTGTCCGGCGGGTTGCGGCAGCGGGCGATGATCGCCATCGCCCTGTCCTGCCGCCCAAAGCTGCTGCTGGCGGATGAACCGACGACCGCGCTGGATGCCACGGTGCAGATCCAGATTTTGCTGCTGCTGCGCAAACTGCAGCAGGACATGGGAATGGGCGTCATCTTCGTGACCCACGATCTGGGCGTCGCCGCCGAAATCGCGGACCGGGTCGCTGTCATGTATGCCGGCCGCTTCATTGAGGAGGGTCCAGTTTCCGCCCTGATGCGCGATCCACTGCATCCGTACGCGCAAGGCCTTTTGGGCGCTACGGTGCATGGCGGCGTGCGCGGCAAGCGGTTGACCACGATCCCGGGCGCGCCGCCGAACCTGGCGCAGGTGCCGACGGGCTGCGCCTTCGCCCCACGCTGTGCCTATGTCGAGCCGGCCTGCCTGGCCGCGGTGCCGGCAGCGCGCAGCCCCATTCCCGGTCGCGCGGCGCGGTGCATTCGCGTGCCCGACCACGCCGTGTCGACCGCAGCATGACGGTCGACCGGATGATCGCAAGGACGACGCCATGATCTTTTACCTCATCCGTCGTGTGCTCTATGCGATCCCGATCTCGCTCGCGGTCAGTCTCGTGTGCTTCATGCTGGTGCACATCGCGCCAGGTGACCCGATCAACGCCATCGTCCCGCCTGATGCCCCGCAGGCGGTGGTGGAGCAGATCAAGCACGAATACGGGTTGGACAAGCCGTTGCCGGTGCAGTTTGGGCTGTGGCTATATCAAGTTAGCCAAGGTGACCTCGGCCGCTCGCTGGCGACCGGGCGGTCGGTCTGGTCCGATCTGCGGCCGGCCACAGCGAACACGTTGCGCCTGGCGGTCACCGCATCGTTGATCGGGTTCGTGCTGGGGTTGATCCTCGGCGGCCTGGCCGGAACGTTCCGCGGCACCTGGATCGACCGCATCGCCACCACTTTCGCCGTCGCTGGCGTGTCGATCCCGCATTACTGGCTCGGCATGGTGATGGTCATTCTGTTCAGCGTCACCCTGGGCGCGCTGCCCGCCATGGGTGCTGGGCCCGGCGGTGCGACCGACTGGGCCTGGGACTGGGCACACATCCAATACCTCATCCTCCCGGCGGTGACGCTCAGCGTCATTCCCATGGGCATCATCACGCGCACTGTGCGCGGCGTGGTGGGCGAGATCATGAACCAGGACTTCGTCAACACCCTGCGCGGCAAGGGTATGCTGCCGCGCAACATCTTTCTCCACGTGGTCAAGAACGCGGCCCCCAACGCATTATCGGTCATGGGGCTGCAGCTTGGCTACCTAATGGGCGGGTCGATCCTGGTGGAAACCGTCTTCAGTTGGCCCGGCACTGGGTTCCTACTGAACAGCGCCATCTTCCAGCGCGACATCCCGCTGCTGCAGGGCACCATCCTCGTCCTGGCCTTGTTCTTCGTGGCGCTGAACCTGATCGTGGACCTCGTCCAAACCGCACTCGACCCGAGGATCAAGCGCTCATGAGCGGACGCACCGAAACCCTCTCGGCCGCCCAGGCAGAACTGCTTATCCAGGCCAAGGGAGCCAAGACTCGCCACCCCGGCTATTGGACTGGCGTGCTACGGCGGCTGTCGCGCGACAAGATGACGATGGTATGCCTGTCGATCCTGCTGCTGATGCTGCTGGCGATCGTGTTCGCCTCCGTCGTGTCGCCGTTCGACCCATACCAAACCAGCATGATCCGCCGGTTGAAGCCGCCGGGTTTCGCCGGACACCCGTTGGGCACGGACGAGCTGGGCCGCGACATGCTAAGCCGGCTGCTATACGGCGGCCGCCTGTCCTGGTTCCTGGGCATCACGCCGGTCGTCATTTCGCTGGTCATCGGCGGCGTGCTGGGCGTGATCGCCGGGTTCCTGGGCGGTTGGGTGAACATGGCGATCATGCGCACGACGGACGTGTTCTACGCCTTCCCCTCCGTCCTGCTGGCGGTGGCGATCAGCGGCGCGTTGGGCGCGGGCATTTCCAACGCCATTCTGTCCATGTCGCTGGTGTTCATCCCGCAGATCATCCGCGTCGCGGAAACCGTAACGACTGGCGTGCGCAACCTGGACTACGTGGAATCCGCCCGCGCCAGCGGCGCCAGTTCCATGACCATCGTGCGGGTCCACGTGCTGCCGAACGTGCTGGGACCGATCTTCGTCTACGCCACCAGCCTCATCAGCGTGTCCATGATCCTGGCGGCGGGCCTGTCCTTCCTGGGCCTGGGCACCAAGCCGCCCCAGGCAGAATGGGGCCTGATGTTGAACACTCTGCGCACCGCTATCTACTCCCAGCCGCTGCTGGCGATGCTTCCCGGCGTCTGCATCTTCATGACCAGCATCTGCTTCAACATCGCCAGCGACGGTTTGCGCTCGGCGATGGATGTTCGCAGTTGAGCGCCGCCTGACCTAACGCCGCGAGAGGAGCCCGTCTGATGACCAGCGAGCATGTGAGGGTATATTCAGCCGGGCGCCCAACGTGACCGGCGCGCTTCATGAACTCGGCCTAGCCGAGGCATCCCGGCAACTTGGCGCCGGCACGCTGTCGCCGGTGGAACTAACCCAAGCATATCTGGACCGCATCGCAGCCATCGACCCGGTCGTGAACAGCTACATCACCGTGACCGCCGACCGGGCGCTGGCCGAGGCAAAAGCCGCCGAAACCGCGATTACCGATGGCCACCGTATCGGCCCGTTGCACGGCATCCCCTACGCGCTGAAGGACATCTACGACACCGCGGGCATCCTCACCTCCGGCCACTCCGCTCGCTGCAAGACCCGGATCCCGACGGAGGACGCCACCGTCGTCCGCAAACTGCGCGAGGCAGGCGGCGTCATGCTGGGCAAATTGTCGACCCACGAATTCGCCACTGGCGGCCCGTCCTTCGACCTTCCCTGGCCCCCAGCCCGCAACCCGTGGGGGCTAACGCGGTTCACCGGTGGCTCCTCCAGCGGATCGGGCGCTGCCGTGGCGGCGGATCTGGCGCCGCTAGCCATGGGCAGCGATACCGGCGGGTCGGTCCGCCTCCCGGCCTCGTTCTGTGGCGTAGCCGGGGTGAAGCCGACCTACGGCCGGGTCAGCAAGCGCGGGATTCTGCCGCTGTCCTGGACGATGGACAATGCCGGACCACTGGCGCGCACGGTGGAGGATTGCGCCATCGCCCTGCAAGCCATTGCCGGATATGACCCGGCGGACCCGGATTGTGCCGACCGCGCCGTGCCGGATTTCCGCGCCGGGTTTGGCCAGGGTTTGAAGGGCCTGCGCGTCGGGCTGGTGCGGCATTTCTACGAAACCGACCGCCGCGCCGATGACAGCGTGGTCGCAGCCATGGATGCCAGCATGAACTTGCTGCGCAGCCTGGGTGCCACCGTCCAAGACGTGACCCTACAGCCGATCGGCATCTATCAATCCTGCCTACGCGTCATCGTGCTGGCAGAGTCCTTCGCCATCCACGGCGAACGGCTCCGCACCCATCCGGAAGAATACGGCGAGGTGTTCCGCTACAGGATCATCCCTGGCGCCTTCGTCAGCGGCATCGACTACGTCCAGGCCCAGCGCAGCCAGCGTGCCCTATTGACCGAGATGATGAACGCCTTCCACGACGTGGACGTGCTGGTGACCGCCGGCACCTGGGGCGAGGCGCCGGATCTACGCCGCATGCAGGCGGAGGCAAACTTCGCCAGCCCGCCGCTCAGCTCGCCGTTCAACATCGCCGCCATGCCCGCGATCTCCATTTGCAACGGCTTTTCACCCGGGGGCCTACCGCTGGCCATGCAGATCGCCGCTGCCCCGTTCGACGAAGTGACGATGTTCCGCGTCGCTCAGGCCTACGAACAGGCGACCCCCTGGCTAGAACGGCGTCCAGTGATCGACACCACCCGGCCGGATGTGTTGCCACCGGACCAACTCGGCCGCGAGGCGGATGGCGAAACCCGG
>NZ_LMUY01000097.1 GCF_009765685.1 Acidisphaera sp. L21
CTACACCACAAATTCCACCACATTGACGGACACCATCCTTCAGGTCCGCCAACAGATTTAGAATCCCCGCCTGGATCGATAGATCCAAGGCGGAGACCGGCTCGTCACACACGAGCAATTCGGGCCGCAGCACCAGCGCCCGTGCAATGCCGATCCGCTGGCGCTGCCCGCCGCTGAATTCGTGTGGCAGGCGGTTCAACGCCCCGCGCTCCAGCCCCACCCGGTCGAGCAACTCGGCAACCCGCGCCGACCGGTCTGCCACACCATGCACCTTCAACGGCGTTTCCAGCAGCTTGCGCAGCGTCTGCCGTGGGTTCAACGACGCGGACGGATCCTGGAACACCATCTGCATCCGCCGCCGATGCGGCGCCAGCGCCCGACCGCCTAGTGGTAGGATATCCTCCCATCCAGCATCACCCGGCCGGACGCGGCCGGGATGAGCCGCAGCACGGTTTTGCCCAGGCTGGACTTGCCGCAGCCGCTTTCCCGCCCCACCGTC
>NZ_LMUY01000093.1:0-16527 GCF_009765685.1 Acidisphaera sp. L21
GCGGCAGCAGGCCGCCTTGCTCCTCGCCGAGCAACTCTGCCGGAACGTGGTCCGTCGTGCCGTGCACCCGCATATTGGCCGTATCGCGCAGCCATTTGCGCACCTCGACGTTGGCCGTCGCCGCATCCACCTTGAGACCGAGCGGGCGCAACCGGCTGTCCAGCGGAACCCAGAAACTGTGGCGCAGGTAATGGATGAAGCGTTCGACCTTGCCCTTGGTCTGCGCCCGGTAAGGGCGGCACAGCCGAGGCAGAAAGCCGTGGTGATGGGCAAAGTCGCGGAACCCCGGCTGCAGCCGGTGCTTGCCCGGGCCATACGCGTCACGGCCGATCACCACGGTGCGCATGTTGTCGTAAAGCACCTCGTGCGGCGTGCCGCCGATGAACGCAAACGCCGCCTCGTGGCACGCCATCAACGTCTCGAGCCGCTCGTCAGTGACGAACTGCACGTAGGCCGTGCGACTATAACCAAGCACCGCGACGAACACTGAAAGCGGATCGGCGCCCCGGCGGATCACCGCCCAGTCCACCTGCATCTGTCGACCAGGCTCCGTCTCGAAGCGCACAACCGGCTCGACGGGCATAACGGGCCGCAGCGCGGCGAGGTGCTCACGCAAGATGGTGATGCCACCCGTGTAGCCTCGCGCCCGCAACTCGCCCAACAGCACCGTGCCAGGTAGCCGCTCCGGATGGGCCGCGATCACACGCGCCGATACGAATGCCTTGTAGGCGTCCAGCTTGCCCGGCACCACCGGCCGCGCCGTGTAGACCGGGTTGCCCTCCCGTCTGAGGTGACGCTCGACCGTGTTGCGGGAATGGCCGGTGCGCCGGGCAATCTCCCGAACACTCAGCCCCTGCCGCTTCAATATCCGTATTCCATCACGCCCTCCGCCAGAACCACAGGTCCCTCCGGCAAAGAGCACCACTCTAACCAGGTGGCTCAGTTTTCAACCGGCGGACCGGCTCAGTTTTCCAGCGGTGGCGACACCAGCAAAGGCATGCTGATTTACTCGGCCACCAAAGGTGCCATCGCGAGCCTGACTATCTCCCTGTCGGATCGGCTTGCTCCAAAGGGTATCCGTGTCAATTGCGTTGCCCCTGGCCCAAATTGGACACCGATCCAGCCGATTGCGAAATCGCCCGACGTTCTGGAAACCCTTGGCCAGAACACGCCAATCGGCCGCGCCGGCCAGCCCGCAGAACTTGTGGGTGCCTACGTCCTCCTTGCTTCCCGGGAAGGCAGCTACATGTCAGGTGCCCTTATTCCGGTGACGGGCGGCATGCCGATGCTGTAGCTGCGGTAGGTAGTTCTTCGCGCCAGGTGGTGGCGAACGCGCATCGTGCCACGCGGGTGGCACGATTGGAGCCGCGATGACCAGCCAGCCACGTCAGTTGCCGCTGAGGATCTCGGGCTCATGCATGCTCAGAACGGGAAGGGAGACGGCCCGTCTCCCTTTTCCTGGTTTTGTCTGCGAGTTGGATTGGGTTGGCAATGTGGCGAACCCGGACCGGGATGGACTTTGCCGCGGGCGTCTTGCTGCCCTGGGCATAATGGGCCAGTGGAAGCAGCACGTTTGCCTCGGGATAGTAGGCACCCAAGCATCCCGCCGGGATGCCGTAGGGTGTCACGCGGAGACCGTCCAATTGGCGGTTGAAGCCGTCGCCAATGACCGTCTCCAGACCGACAACTTCTCCCTCCCTGAAGCCGAGCCGTTCTATGTCCGCCTGGTTCATCAAAAGCACCATCCGCGTGCCCTCTATGCCGCGGAAGCGGTCGCTGTATCCGTAGACCGTGGTGTTGAACTGGTCGTTGCTGCGTAGGGTGATCAGCCGCAGGACATCGAGGCCCATCTCCGGAGCATCCGTATCCTCCTCAAGCTGCTTGGGGACAATGAAATTGGCCTTGCCCGTCTTCGTTTTCCACACGCGCTTGCGCGCTGGCAGGTCACGGTGGAAGCCGCCCGGCTCCCACATGCGGGTCTCATAGTCGTGGAATGTCTCCGGATAGGTCTCGGCAATCGATTTCCGGATGGTGCTGTAGTCGTCGTTCCAGACCCTCCAGGGCACGTGAGGGTTCGGCTGCAGCGCGACCTTCGCCAAGCGCGTGATGAAGTCAATCTCGCTGATGAGGTGTTTGGAGGCAGGTGCCCGCACGCCGCGTGAGCCGTGGATGCAGGCGCTGCTGTCCTCCATTGAGGTGGCCTGCGGCCCTGTAGCCTGCTGGTCGACCTCAATGCGTCCTTTGACAGGCAGGATGTAGCTGATCTCGCCATGCACCAAGTGACTTCGGTTTAGCTTGGTGGCGACGTTCACGGTCAGCCGCATGCGGCGCCACGCTGGTTCCATGCGGTCGCGGTCGGGGATGGCGCGCACAAAATTACCGCCGAGCATGATGAAGGCGCGGATCTTGTCCTCCAGGATCGCCTCGCATGCCTCCACGGTGTTGTAGCCGGCCTCGCGGGGAGGCTCGAAACCGTATTGCCTGGCTAACTTGTCCATGGGGACAAGCTCCGGCTTTTCGGTGATGCCGACGGTGCGCTGGCCCTGGACGTTGGAGTGGCCCCTCACGGGGGAGATCCCCGCCCCGGGGCGGCCGATATTGCCTTTGAGCAGTAGGAGGTTGACCAGCATCTGGACGGTCTCGACCCCCGCCCGGTGCTGCGTCAGCCCCATGCCATAGATCCCAAGAACGGCCTTCGCGTGGGCGTAAGTAGTTGCCGTCCTCTCCAGGGCAAGCCGGGTCAAGCCGGAATGCCGCTCCAGCTCTGCCCAATCCTGGACCCTGAGCCAGGCTGCCAATTCTTCGAAGCCGTGCGTGTGGGTCTGGATGAACCCGTGATCGAGCACCCTGCCGTCAGAGGCATCATCCATCGCCACGACTGCCTTGCAGATCCCGGTGAGCGCCGCAAGGTCGCCGCCCGCCTTGACCTGGTTGTATTGGGAACTGATGCGCGTTTGCTCGCCGCTGAGCATCTCCACCGGGGATTGCGGGTTGGTGAACCGTTCCAGCCCACGCTCCCGCAATGGATTGTACGTGATGATGGGCACGCCGCGTTTGCTGGCCTCCTCCAGAGGATGCAGCATGCGGGGGCTGTTACTGCCGGGGTTCTGGCCGAAGAACAGGATGCAGTCGGTCGCGGCGAAATCGTCCAGGGTGACGGTGCCGACGGGCACGCCAATGCTCTGGGGCAGCGCCACGGACGTGGTTTCGTGGCACATGTTGGAGCTGTCGGGCAGATTGTTGTTGCCGTAGAGGCGGGCGAACATAGCGTAGAGGTAGCTCGCTTCGTTGGACGACCGCCCCGAGCTGTAAAAGACCACGCTCGTCTTGTCCTCGATTGCGCGCAGTTCGCGGCCAATTTCCTCGAAGGCGCTCTCCCATGACACGGGCAAGTATTTGTCCGACGCCTTGTCGTAGCGCATTGGATGGGTCAGCCGCCCAGCCTTCTCAAGGTGGTAGTCATCCCATGCAAGCATGTCCGTAACGGTGTGCTCAGCAAAGAAGGCAGGCGTGCAGCGGTGGGTGGTGATCTCCCAGGCGGTCGCCTTGGCACCGTTCTCGCAGAATTCGAACGGCAGGGGGCTGGCGGGCTTCGGCCAGGCGCAGCTGACGCATTGGAAGCCGTCGGGTTTGTTCTGGCGGGTCAGCGCCAGGGTTCCACTGGCAAGCACGCCCTCCTGACGCAGGATGTTGCCCAATGATCGGGCCGAGCCCCAGCCGCCGGACGGGCCATCATAGGGCTTGAAAGTCGGTTTGCGGCTCATGCTCGGTCTCACCCAATGCGGCAGAGCTGGAACTCATGGGAGCGCTGAGGGTTCGACCTCGGATGAGCTTATAAGGATGCTGCGTCGATGGTGAGCAAAGCCTACCTTCTGGAGAGGCCGCCGCCGCCCTTCAAGGCGAAGCGGTTTATGGACCAACGCGTGGTTCCCCTCTTGATCGATGCCGCAGGCGCGGTCGAAGGACGACTAGAGGAGCTGGCGGTCGCCGCGCGACGAGCACCGCTATGCTCCTTTGGTTTAGCCGTGGCGGTGGGTTTCGTTTTGAAGAGGTTATTCGAAGGAGCCGGAGCAAAGCGGTAGTTACTGATTGTAATCTCGCAACCCGGCAGGGCTCATCCTGCCGGGAACGGCATTTGGTGGGTCAGTTGAGGTTGAAAACGACCTTTACGCAGCCATCCAGCTTGTCGCGAAAGGTTTTGTAGAGGTCTGGCCCCTCGGCCAGGGTTGTATCGCGGTGGGTGATCAGGAAACCCGGGTCAATTGTACCGTCTTGGATAAGCTTGGTCAGCGGCTCCAGGTAACGCTTGACATGGGTTTGACCGCTTTTCATCGTCAGACCCTTCTGGACGAAGCTGCCCATGTTCACCGGAATGGGTCCGCCATAGACACCGGGCACGGACACAATGCCGCAGGGCCGGACGGCAGTAATCATCTGCTCCAGGGCATAGGGCCGCTGGGTGCTGGTTAGCTTCTGCTGCACGGCGCTAAGAACGCCCATCAGGCCGTGGCCGCCTGAGCTGGCCTCCATGCCGACACAATCAATCACCGCGTCCGGGCCCTGGCCGTCAGTAATCTCCTTGATACGTTCGATGACATCCTCGTCGCTCAGCTTGATGATGTCGGTGGCGCCTGCTTTTCGAGCCGAGCAATGCGTTCCGGCACGTCCTCGATAACGATTATCCGTCCGGCTCCCATGACGGCTGCGGACTTGATGGCGAACAAGCCAACGTGCCCGGCACCCCAAACCGCGACGGTCTCGCCGCCCTTGATTTCGCAATGCTCGGCGGCCTGCCACCCGGTCGGAAGGATGTCGGTTACCTAAGCGAAGCAAATCGCGCCCCCTGACATCGTGTGCGTCTCTCGTTCCGAGGGTGCAGCGAAGGTCGATGAGAGACTGATATGAGCCTGGCCGCGACTGACGACGCATCGACGACGCTTGGCAGGCGACGGTGATTGGCCGCTGGTGGTGCAACTCCCTTATGCGTATTCAAGGAGACAGGATCTACTGGTCGGAGCATCCAAATTGCCCAAAGCTGTGGCTATGCGGAGTTTCGAGGGGGCCACATGTCGGCGTTGCCGCGGTTTCTGGCTTTCTACGCGACGCTGTTCGCGGCATTTGGCGTGGCGTCGCCGTTTTTCCCGAGCTTGCTTCAACAGGATGGCATCGGGCCGACCCAACTTGGCGTCGTGCTTGGGGCAGGAACCGCTATTCGGCTGCTAGCTGGCCCAGTGTGCGGACGATTGGCTGACCGAACTGGCAATGTGGCTATCACGCTTGCCGGGTTCACCGCAGCTTCCGCTGTTGTTGCCTTTGGATACGCCCCCGCTCGAGGCTTTCTCCTGCTCCTCGCTATCAGTATCGTGCATGCAATCGCCTTGGCACCGCTGACCCCCCTGGCGGATGCTCTGACGCTAGGGGCGGCGGAGACGGGCAGGGGCTTTCGATACGGCTGGGTGCGGGGTACTGGGTCGGCCGCCTTCGTTGTCGGGGCGCTCGCGTCGGGTCAGGTTGTGGGCTGGGCGGGCTTGGGCGCAATAATCTGGCTAAATGGCGGCCTGCTGGTTGTCGCTGCTTGCGTAGCGTGGTTGCTGCCCAATCGAGTGGCCGGCGCGCACCGTGACAGTGTGGCCGTTGCAGCTAGGGCCTCTGCATGGTCTCTGGCTCGCATCCCGACCTTTGTGCAATTGATGGGCTTTGCCGCCATGATGGCTTTGAGGTAATCCGCTGGCGCACAGCCGGGATGTCGTCTGCCGACGTGAGTATTCTGTGGTCTCTATCGGTTGTGGCGGAAGTTGTCGTTTTCGTGGGTCTTGGACCTCGGCTAGTCGAATACCTTGGACCCCGGCTCTCATTGGTATTGGTGGCTGCCGCCGGGATTATCCGCTGGGGAACGGCTGCGCTGACAGCGTCTTTTCCACTGATGGCGCTGGTAGAACCGCTTCACGGCCTGACATTCGCTTTGCTTCACCTGACCTGCATGGACGTGATTGTGCGCGTGGTCCCAAAAGAATTGGCTGCCACCGCCCAGGCGTTCTATGCGACGGTTGCCATGGGAGCGGTCTCCGCCTTGATCACCGTTGCCTCAGGCCCTCTTTACGGATCCTTTGGGGCATCGTCCTTTTGGGGGATGGCACTTATGTGCTCTGCCGCCCTCCCTCTGGCGTGGTCGATTTTCGCAAACCAGTCCGCGTAACAGGTAGTTCGCGCCATACGCCTGTTAAGGTCCGCACTACCATCGGTCCACCAGACCGGGCCACGCTCACCCAAGGCGATTTTGGCTGCATCTGCGCGGAGACGGGCCGCCTCCCGTGCATTGGCGTCGCCAGCCCGCATCGCCACCCCTTTTTCCCGCTGGGCGGCCATCAGCTCGCGGGTCAGTGCCTGACGCTGATCCGGAGCCAACGTTGGATTGGCGCACCGCCAAAGCCGCCCGCGGACCACAAAATAGCGGCCGTCAGGTGTGACGGGGGTGCGGAATGGCATCGGAGTTGCCAGTCGTTGGGGTTTCGAGGGGCAAGGGCTAGCGACGCGGGCTCTCCATCGGATCGTGGCCCCAGTTCATCAACGAGTGGCGCCAGCGTGAGTCCTCGATATCCCCGTCCGGCCGCTGTTTCATGTGCCGATGGACGTATCCGATGACCTTCGTTATAGCGGCGTAGTCGTCATCATCGAGGTCGGCTGCCTTCTTGGCGTGCAATTCGAGGATTCGGCGGCCCATCTCATGGCCTACGGCCTCGTGGCTTCCTGGTTCGGTGACCTTCTCACCGTCATGCGTCATGCCGACGCTCTTGCTCTCGGCCTTGGCGAGCCATGTCGTCAGGGTTTCGGCGTCATGTTCACGACGTTTTTGAACTCGGCTGCAATGTCGTGGTGCTCGTCCGCTGTGTGGTCGGCCTTCTTCGATGTGGTCATGGCTCACCTCCGGCCTGCCAACGTCGAGCGTCCGCCCTAGTTTTAGCGGCCTATCGCCGCCGTGTGTTGATTTGAGGGCGGGTAAAGGGGGAAAGCAACGAAGGTGCGTTTGCTGCCGTTAAAGAGATCAGAAGCACGACGATATTCATTATGGACGACGACGCTAGCGTGTCGCGCAGGCAGGTCTTCAGCGGGGGCACCGTTGGCTTGGCCGCTGCGGTCATTGGAACAGCGGCGATCGGCACAGCCGCTGCGCAAGGTCTTCAGCCATCGACGGGGCAGCCGCTTCAGGATCCGACCTCCAAATACCCACGACCGCCATTCAAGGGACAGAGCCAGCCTTGGCCAGGGTTGGTCAGCCAAATGGATCCGCGCCCCGACCATGGTGAGACCAGCTACAAAGGGTCAGGGCGGCTCCTCGGTCGTAAGGCCCTCATAACGGGCGGCGATTCTGGGATGGGACGCGCAGCTGCCAGCGCTTACGCCAGGGAGGGTGCCGATGTGGCCATCAATTATCACCCTGACGAGGAGCCGGATGCCCAGGAGGTGATAGCCCTCATCAAGGCGGCCGGCCGCAAGGCCATCGCCATTCCAGGTGATCTTCGGGAGGAGGCGTTCTGCACGCGGCTGGTTGCCGATGCCGTTCAGGGCCTATCCGGGCTCGATATCCTAGTCAGCAATGCAGGTCGACAGCAGGCGCATGACTCAATCCTGGACATCTCGACCGAACAATTCGATTGGATGATGAAGACCAACATCTACGCGCCATTTTGGATCATCAAAGCTGCACTGCCACACATGCCGCCTGGTTCGACGATCATCGCAACCACATCGGAGCAAGCCTACGATCCGACGCCGGACCTCTATGACTATGCGCAAACCAAAGCGGCGACGATGAACTTTGTAAAGTCCCTGGCTAAACAGCTCGGCCCAAAGGGCATTCGGGTCAACGGGGTGGCTCTCGGGCCGATTTGGGCCCCGTTGCAAGTCTCAGGCGGTGCAAGCCAGGAGAAGCTCAAGAAGTTCGGTGGTATGACGCCGTTGGGCCGACCGGGGCAGCCCGGGGAGCTCGGTTCGATCTATGTTCAGCTTGCTGCCGCTGACGCGAGCTTTGCCACAGGGCAGGTCTATGGAGCGGCTGGCGGCAGCGGACAACCGTAGGCCCACCTACATCTTTTGACAGGTTGTTGCTACCCTCGGCGGTGCTGCGCAATATCCCGTCGCACCACCGAGGGAATGCCATGCTGCATCGCCCCATAGAAACCGTTGACTGTTAAACACGCATGCGGAACGTGTGACGCCAGCCGAACTCCAGAGACTCGTATCGAGCCGCTACGGCTAGCCTGGAAAAAACCGTATCCTGCTCCAAGACAGGAAAGGCTATCGCGGATTTCCCGTTGTTTGGACGATCAGATCGGTTCGCGTCAGCGGGTCCAGATTGCCGAGGGCGAGGAGGACGATCAACCAGAACAGCCCCGCTGCCCCAAATATATGCATCAGCGGCGAGCCGCGGCGGATGCGCATAAAGGCGATGACGACGATGGCCGCTTGCGCCATGCCGAACAGGGATGCCGTGGCTGGTAAGTGCAGCAGCAAAGCGCTGCCCAGTTCCAGGGCGAGCAACACCAACAGCCCGATCCATGCGACGAGGAGAGGCGGCCAGCCGCTCATAGGGCAGCCAGATAGATCAGCGGGTAGAGCGTCAGCCACACGACGTCGACGAAGCTCCAATACAGGCCGACCACCTCAACCGGGGTGCTCCATGCCCGGCTGAAATCGCCGCGGCGGGCGCGCCAAGCGATCCACAGCACCAGCCCGATGCCGATGATCATGTGCAGCGCATGCAGGACCGTTGCGACGTAGTAGAACACGTAGAAGATTTGGGCGCCGCCGCTATCTGGGCCGGTGAGGCTGAAATGGGCGCCGGGCACTAGGCCGTCGCCGACATCTTTGAACCACTCGACGCCCTTCAGCAGCAGGAAGACGACGCCCAGCCCGATTGTGGCAAAGCAGGCCTGGATCAGGCGCCGGGGTTCACCGCGTTCGATCGCGAGTAGCCCGGCGGTGAAGGTGAAGCTACTGGTCAGCAGCACGGCCGTATTGATCGAGCCGATCAATAGATTGGCGTGCTGGGTTGCCAGGCGGAAACCGGCGGGATGCTGATAGCAGCAATACACCCACACGAAGACCAGCGCGCCGAAGAACAGGATTTCCTGTGCGAGGAACAGCCACATGCCGGACATGGCGGATTCTGCCTGGTGCTCGGCGCTGGAATACTGAAAGTGCATGTGTGCCTCAGGCGGCACGGGTGCGGTCCTCCGGGCGGGGATAATTATACGGCGGTTCGGTCACGATGGGGATGATTGGAAAGTTCTCGGTCCGCGGGGGCGATTGGGTTTTCCATTCGAGGCCCGTCGCGTGCCACGGGTTGCTGGGGGAGCGGGCGCCGTGCCGCAGCGAGTAGCCGAGATAGAAGACCGGCATCAGGTAGGCCACCGCCAGGATGGTCGAGCCGGCGGATGACAGCACGTTCAGCACCTGGAATTCCGGCGGGTAGGCCGCGTAGCGCCGGGGCATGCCGAGGTAGCCGAGGATGAACTGGGGGAAGAAGGTGAGATTGAAGCCAAAAAAGATCAGGAAAGCTGCTGCCCGGGCCCACATTTCCGGATAGAGCCGCCCGGTGATCTTCGGCCACCAGTAATGCAATCCGGCGAAGAAGGCCGACACCATGCCGCCGACCATGATGTAGTGGAAATGCGCCACCACGAAATAGGTCTGGGTCAAATGGACGTCCGCGCCTAGCGCAGCGACGAACAGCCCGGTGAGGCCGCCGATGGTGAACAGGCCCAGAAACCCCAGCGCATACAGCATCGGGGCGTCGAACTTGATGTATCCCTTGTGCAATGTGCCGAGCCAGTTGAACACCTTGATCGCCGATGGGACGGAAACCATGAAGCTCAGCAGGGAGAACGTGATCGCGGAATAGACCGAGGTGCCCGCGACGAACATGTGGTGGCCCCACACGAAGAAGCTGATGACGGCAATGGCGACCGAGGACCAGGCGATGAATTTGTAGCCGAAGATGCCCTTCTGGCTGAAGGTGGTCAGCACCTCGCTCATCACGCCGAAGCCGGGCAGGATCATGATGTAGACGGCCGGGTGCGAGTAGAACCAGAACAGATGTTGGAACAGCAACGGGTCGCCGCCGAGCCGTTGGTCGAAGATACCGACGTGGAACACCGTTTCAAACCCCAGCAGGATCAGCGTCATCGCCAGGACTGGGGTGGCCAGCACATAGATCACGCTGGTGGCGTAGAGCGACCACAGCATGAGCGGCATACGATACCACCCCATGCCCGGCGCCCGTAGCCGGTGGATGGAGACAATGAAGTTGACCCCGGTCGCGATCGACGAGAAGCCGGAAATGAAGATGCCGATGGCGACAGCGACGACGTGGCCCTTGGTGTAGTCGGTCGACAACGGCGTGTAGAACGTCCAGCCGGTATCCAGCCCGCCCGCAAACAGCGAATAGGTGGCGAACAGCCCGCCGGTCATGAACAGATACCAGCTGACGAGGTTGAGTTTTGGAAACGCCAGATCGCGTGCACCCAGCATCAGGGGCACGATGAAATTGCCCAGGGTGACCGGGATGGCGGGCACCAGGAAGAACCACACCATCACCACGCCATGCATGGTGAACAGCCGATTGTACATCTCGTGTGAGACGATGGCGCCGGTGGGCGTCAGCAAATTGATCCGCATCAACGCCGCGGCGATCCCGCCCAGGAAGAAGAAGCCGGTGATGGAGGCGAAGTACAGCAGTGCGATGCGCTTGTGGTCGGTCGTCAGCAACCACGAGCCGATCGTGTTCTCCTCCGTCAGATAGCTCACGCGAGGGGTATCGACGGTGACGCTCATGAGGGGCCCTCTGCGGCGAGTGATTTGATGAAGGCGATGAGCTTGATCAGATCATCCTCGCCGATCTGGCCGGAGAAGGACGGCATGACCGGGGCGTAGCTCGCGACGATCTGGTCCGCTGGCAGCAGGATGCTATCGCGGATGTATTTGTCGTCGGCGAAGACGGTGGTGCCGTCGGCTAGCGGCACCGGGCTGCCGTATAGGCCGTTCAGGCTGGGGGCCCGCACCGTGCCGCCGCCGCCGGTTGGGCCAGCCTGGTGACAGCCGCTGCAGCCGTAGCGGGTGAACAGATCGCGACCTGCCGCGACCAGCGTGTCGGACCCGCCATTCTGCGTCAGCCATCGCGCGTAATCGGCCTGCTGCATGGCCACGACCTCGCCGATCATCGCGGCGTGGTCGGTGCCGCAGAACTGGGTGCAGAACAAATGGTAGCTGCCGGGCGTTTGGGCGTTGAACCACAGCTGCTCGTAACGGCCGGGCAGCACGTCGTGCTTGATGCGGAAGGCGGGGATGGAGAAATCGTGGATCACGTCCTCCGACGTCATGATCAATTGGACTGGGCGACCCACCGGGACGTGCAGGGCGTTGATCTCGCGCTGGCCGCCTTCGTGTTCGACCTTCCACATCCATTGCTTACCGACGACGTAGATCTTCAGCGCGTTTCCCGGCGCGGTGTAGAGTCGCACGTATAAATCGGCACCCCAGACGAACAGGGCGAAGAAGACGACCAAAGTGGCGACGGTCCAGCCGATCTCGATCCGCCAGGATTTCTGGCCGATGGCGCCGCGGTCTTCCGTGTTTCCGGCGCGGTAGCGGATGGCGTAGGTCCAGATGAGGCCGAAGACAAGCGCCAGTACTGCCAGCGACATCAGCAGCAGCCCGGCGAGTAGCGCATCGACCTCGGCCGAATGCACCGAGGCACTGGTCAATGTCAGCGTCATGCCGGGCGCCCGCCGCCGTGGAGGTGTAGAACCAGCAGCAGGCCGGCGATGGTGATGACCGTCAGCACGGCGGTGAGCCGCAGGATCTTCAGGATGGCCAGGGAGTAGCGGCCCGTGCTGGGGTCGAAATGGAAGCACAACAGCAACACCGGGGAGGCGGCGGCGGCCACCGTGCCATCCCGCGCCCGTAGCAGGGCGCCGCGGAGCTCGACCGCCGGGTAGCCGACACCGAGGGCATAGGACGACACGGTTCCCTCGGGCGTGAGGATCACCATGCCGGTCGGGTGCAGGAACTGGCGGAGATTCGGGTCCCACCGGTTGCGGAAGCCGACGGCCTGGGCGAGCGGGGTGGTGTCGCCGGTGAGGAAGTGCCAGCCGGTGTCGGCGCCGGGCACGAGGTAGCGGGCCAGATCGTCCGTGCGCGCGGCCGCGGCGTCGGGCGGCCCCTCATGCGGGTCAATGCTGATGTCGAGCACGCTGTAGTCACCCGGCGTCGCCAGTCCGGTATGGGCCAGGGCGTTCAGCGCATCATCCCGCACCACGCCGCACAGGCTGGGGCAGTGGAAGTAGCCTAGGAGAAGCACGCTGGGTTTGCCGTTCAGCAGACTGGCCAGGGTGACGATGTGGCCGGCGTGGTCGGTGAACTTTGCGTCCAGCGGTACCGTTGCGCCGGGGCGCTGGTCGAATTCGATGCCGGAAATGTCGGGCGGGGCTGCGCGGCAGGGCAGGGCCGCAAGCAGCATCAGGGCGAGAACCCACCTCATCGGGTGGGCCAGTCGGCGATGCCGGCGTTGGCCAGCCGGCGCATGGCGTCGGCTATCGGCTGGTGCGCCGTCCCGGTTGTCCGGTCGACCCACCACACACCATTAAGCTGGGTCAACTGTTCGGCTCGGAAGCGGCGCATGTCGCCTTCAGGGTCTGCCTGCAGGGCAGGGGCGGGGTAGTTGGGGAGGGCGGCGGTGCGGACGACGTGCGGGTCGCGGGCGCCGGGATACAGCCAGCCTGTCAGGCCGCCCAGCAGCACCAACACGGCCAATACGCCAGCCCCGCCGATCAGCATCGGGCGCAGGGTGATATCGGCGGTCTCGTGCTGGGCAGCGGGCAGGTTCTCGGGCTCAGACATGCCGGGCCACCATCACCGCGTCGCGCCGCCGTAGGGCGAGGTATGCGGAGCAGCCCACGATGGCGAGCAACGCCGCGGCGTCGATCCAAGACGGGCTGCGCGGGGCGGTCGGCAGCACCAGCCACCAGGCGCGCAAGCCCTCCATCGCCAGCAGCAGCGCCGACACCCCCACTGACACACGGCGGCTACGCTGCCGGGACAGCAGCAGCCCGAAGGGCAGCAGGAAATGCCCGATCGCAACCGCCAATGCCACGCCGCCCCACAATCCGACTGACCGCACCACGTACCACGGCGCATCGCTGGCGAGGTCAGATTGCCAGACGATCAGCAACTGCATGAAGTCGAGGTAGGTCCACAGCACCACGGTGCCGAGCAGCAGCCGGGCCAGGTCCGGCAAAACGGCTTCCTCCGCGGTGGCGGCTGCGCCGAGGATGCCGACCGACAGCGCCGTTAGCCCCGTCCCGGCAAGCGCAATCAGGCCGTAGATGCTGGAGTTGAACTTGGGGTCGAGCGACATGGTGAGGTCGATCGTCGCGAAGGTGAAGGTCACGGCCAGCAGCAGCAGCCCGGCCGGGGCCATGGCCGCCAGGCTGCGCGGGCGGAGCACCAGCCAGAAAAGGCCGAACCAACTCACCAGATAGACCAGCAGGCGCCCGGCGGCGAAGGGCAGGTTGAGGTAGAACGCATTATACAGCGCTGGGCCGGGCCGGGCCCACGGGTAGAGAAAGCTGGTCAACAGCAGGATGGGCACCAACGCCGGCAAGAGTAGCGGCAGCGTGGCTACGCCCGCGCGCAAACACGGCGCGATCGCATCGCCCCAACGGCCGCCGGTCAAGGCATGGATCATAAGTAGCGCCATGCTGCCGATCGGCCAGGCCAGCCAACAACTCACCGCTGCGACCCAGCCAAGCGCAAAGGTCGCTGGATCGAGCGCCCAGCCGAGCCCACACAAGACCAGTCCGATCGAGCCCACAATCCCAGCCCGGCGCGCGGTCATGGCGTGCTGGCCAAGACGGCGCGTTGTGCTGGCGTCAGATCCGTTTCCTTCGCCTGCTCACTGAGCTGCAAGGCGCGGATATAGGCGGCGATGGCCCAACGATCGGGCGGCGGGACCCGTTGTGCGAAGGAGTACATTGCGCCGTAGCCGTTGGTCATCACGTCGTAGAAATGCGCTGTGTTCGCCTCGCGCAGGCGGTCGATATGGTACGATGGCGGGGGTGAGAAGCCGCGCTGCACCACCATGCCGTGGCCGTCGCCCAGTTCCGAATGGCAGGGCACGCAGAATTGCTGATAGCGGTTCTGTCCGCGTTCGATTAGCGCCAAGGTGAGCGGCGGCGCCTTGGTCGGCTTTTCGGCAAATTGCACGGTGCCGGAGGGGGTCTGCGCCGGGTCGGCGGTGCGGGGATCGCCGGCATTGCGCTCATACGGGTTGCGTTTGGCCTGGTGGTTCATGTCGTCGCACCCGGCTAACACCAGAAGCGACAGGAGGAGCGCCCGCTTCACTCTGGCAGCGCCTCGACAGAGGTTGGCCGCAGATCCTCGAGCAGCGCGGGCGCCTTGCGAGTGTCGCCGCGGATGGCGACGAACCATCCGTCCCGCGTGGCGGCGTCGAAGCCGGCACCTTCATCGACCGGGTCGTAGAGATGCGGCAGACGGTTGATGGCGAAATAGGCCAGAAACCCCGCCCCGATCGCAAACAGGACGCCGGTTTCGAAGGCGCACGGCACGTAGGACGGCCAGGCCAGATTCGGCCGCCCGCCGACGTCCAACTTGTAGCCGAGGGTCGTCGCATAGGCCTGCATCGCGAAGGAGCCGAAGGCACCGAGCAGGCCGAAGAGGAGCATCAGCAACGGGATGGGTGAGCGGTCCGCCTCGTCCGGCGGCATCGGCGAATAGGTCTCCGCAGCCAGCCCGGCGTCCCGCAATGTGCGGAAGGCGTGCACCATCGCGTCCCGGTCGGCGAAGGAGACGAGGATCATCGCGCCCGTTCCTCGATCAACTCCCGCATCTCGAACATCGATACCATGGGGAACAAGCGGATGAACAGCAGGAACCCAGTCGCGAACAGTCCGATGGTGCCGGCGAATAGCGAATAGTCCCAGAAGGACGGGTGATAGATGCCCCAGGCGGAGGGCAGTTCGGTATGGCCCAGGCTTACCACAACGATGCCGAAGCGTTCGAACCACATGCCGACGATCGCGCTGAAGCTGACCAGCAGAACCATGATCTGGTTCATGCGAAACGCCTGCCACCAGAAGAGCTGGGGCACGGCGCAGTTCAGCAGCAGGGTCAAGTAGTAGACGGGGGCATGCACGCCGGTCAGGCGGTCATGAAACCAGCTCAGTTCGGCTTTGTCCCCACCGTAATAGGTGGAAAACGCGTCCATCATATAGGCGTAGGCTACGCACAGACTGCTCACCAAAAGCAGCTTGCACAACACGTCAATATGGCGGCCGGTGACGAAGGGCTCGAACCGGAACAGCCGGCGCAGCGGCAACACCAGGATCAGCACGGCGGCGAAGCCCGACAGGATGGCGCCGAAGACGAAGAAGGGCGGGAATTGCGTCGAGTGCCAGCCCGGCGTCTCACCGCCAGCGAAGTCGAGGCCCACAACGCTGTGCACGGACACGACCAGGGGCGCCATGATGGCCGCCATGGTGGCGTAGGTGGAGCGGTAATGCCGCCATTGCGTGCCCGAACCACGAAAGCCCAGCGCAAGCGAGCCGTAGGCCACCTGCGCGAACCGGCCCTGCGCCCGGTCCCGCATCGTGGCCAGATCCGGCAGGATGCCGATATACCAGAACAGGATGGAGGAAATGACGTAGGTCAGGATCGCGATGAAGTCCCATAGCAGGGGGCTCTTGAACTGCGGCCACAGCTTCATCGTGTTGGGGTAGGGGAAGAGCCAGTAGAAGTACCACGGCCTTCCCAGATGCAGGATCGGGTAGATGCCGGCGCAGATGGCGGTGAACAGGGTCATCGTCTCGGCAATGCGGGAGAGCGAGGTTCGCCAATCGGCCCGTAGTAGGAAGAACAGCGACGAGATGAACGTGCCGCCCGAGGCTATTCCGATCCACCAGACGTAGTTGATCAGCTCGAAGCCCCAGACAGTGGGCCAGTTATTGCCCCAGGCCTGCACACCGCTGAACAGCAGCCAGCCGACGGCGATCACGCCTAGCCCGAGCAGCGCCAGGCTCGGTGCCAAGGCAATCCACCACCAGATCGGGGTGTCCTGCCGCAATACGGCGCCGCAAACCGTGTCGGTCATGCTGCCTGCGGTTTGCGCCGGGTCGACCACGGGGTCGCGCGGATCGGGGCCGGCGGCGGCGGCGTGGCCGAACGCTAGGCTCACGATGGGATCTTCATGATGGCAAGGTGGGGTTGGCGTTACGGACTCGCGCCTCGTAGGTGACGCGGGGATTGGTACGGCGGTCCTCCAGTAGGGCGTAGTCGAGCGGGCTCTGCTTGCGCTGGGCGACCAGGCTGGCGGGATCGGCGATGTCGCCGAAGGTGAAAGCCTGGGTGGGGCAGGCGGCCTGGCAGGCGGTGGTGACGACTTCCGGCGTGCCGTCCTTGTCGTGGCCAATGCGCGCCTCGGCGATCCGTTGGACGCAGAAGCTGCATTTCTCC
>NZ_LMUY01000093.1:16557-38471 GCF_009765685.1 Acidisphaera sp. L21
GGCGGGCGGTGTTCGTCTCGCGCGTAGGGGCCGAAATTGAAGCGGCGCACCTTGTAGGGGCAGTTGTTGGAGCAGAACCGTGTGCCAACGCAGCGATTGTAGACCATGGTGTTCAGACCCTCCTGGTCCGTCACCGTGGCCTCGACGGGGCAGACGACCTCACAGGGGGCCTGCTCGCAATGCATGCACAGCATGGGCTGGAAAAAGCTTTCCGGCGCGTCTGCGTCGCCCTGGTAATAACGGTCGATGCGCAGCCAGTGCATTTCCCGCTCGTCCATCACGTTCTGCTTGCCAACGACGGGGATGTTGTTCTCCGCCTGGCAGGCGACGACGCAGGCGTTGCAGCCGATGCAGGCGTTGAGGTCGATGCTCATCCCCCAGGCGACGGGGCCGCCGGGTGGGCGATCGTATAATCCCGGCCCGTCTTCGTCGGGTTTCGCGAAGTGCGGGTCCCGGGTGAACTCGGCGAGCGTGCCGTGGCGGACGATGTCGCCGGGTCCGGCAGCCAGGACGTCGTGGTGGTCGGTGCTGGCGACGCTGCGCTGGTTCCCGGTGACGTGCAGCGTGGCCGCACCGCTTGCGGCGCGTAGGGGATAGAAGTCGAACCCAGTGTCGACGCCGACGGCGCCCACTACCAGGCGCCCCCAACCGAGCAGAGCGGTGACGCAGCCGGGTGCCTGGCCGGGCATGATCCAGATGGGTGCCCGGACCTCCTCGATGCCCACGCGCAGGGCGATTTCCGCCCCGTTGACCAGCTTGTGTTGTGCGGCAAGCGCGGGGGAGACGAGGATGGGGTTGTCCCACACCAGCTTGGTGAGCGGGCGCGGCAGTTCCTGCAGCCAGGCGTTGTTGGCGTGCCGGCCGTCCCATAGATGCGGGTCCGGTCGGAACAGCACGGTCAGTGGCGGGGCGGGCGGTGTGTCAATCTGCGGCAGATCCGTCCGGAGAGTCACCGTTGCGGATGGGCTTGCCGTCCCGGGGATGACGCCGCTGGCGAGCGCGGCGTTCCAGGCATCATCGGACAGAAACTTGGCCCATTGCGCCCGCACTGCCTGCTGGGTATCGATCCACGACGATCCTGTCAGGAGAGCCAGGACCTGCAGCGGCGACCGGCCGCCGAATAGCGGCAGGGCCTGGGGCTGCATGATGCAGGCCGTGCCGTCATGCCCGCGCGCATCGCCCCAGCATTCGAAGGCGTGGGCTTGCGGGACGTGCCAATCGGCCAGCACGGCGGTTTCATCGGCGTATTGTGCTGCGACGATGCTGGTCTTCACCCGAGTCATCGCTTGGGCAAAGCCGGGCTGGGCGAAGGCCGGGTTGCTGTCGAGCACGAGCAGGGTGTCGACCTTCTCGCCTCGCATGTCCTCCAGCAGATCGGCAATGCCGGCCTCGCCATCGGCCGGGCGGTAAAGCGGAGTGTCGATCAGGCGCATAGTCGTGTCGCGCGCGCCCAGTGCCTCGTTCACTGCGAAGATCAGCGCGTGGGCTTCGGCGGGCAAATCGGGGCCAGCATGGACCAGGGCGTGCCCGTGATGGGCCTGCAGGTCGGCCACGATTGCGGCCAGCCATGATGGCCCGGCAGCCGGCGTGCCATGCAGCACGCTGGCGGCGAGCGCGCTGACGATCTCCGCCAGCTCGCCCGGCGTGGCAACGAAGCGGTGGTCGGCGGCCGCGCCGGTCAGGGTCGGCGTCGGCTCCGCGGCGTAGACCCGGCTCATGGCGGCGCGGACCGGGTTGCGGCGGCTGGCGAAGGCGCGGGCATGGGCCACGTGGCCCGGCGCGGCGCTGAGCAGGTCGCTATCCAGGGCGAAGACGACATCCGCCGCCGCAAGTTGGGGAAGCGCCACGACCGGGCGGCCATAGGCGAGCATGGCACCGCGATGGATGGCGTCACGGGACACCGGCTCCCACTGGGTCCAGCGTGCGCCGGGATACCGCGCCAGCACGGCGTCGATTGCGGCGCCGAGGCTGGGCGAGGTCACCATGCCGGTGAGGATTCGCAGCCCGGCGCCGCTTGTTCCAAGCCTGCCCCGCACGTCCAGCAGCGCGGCCTCCAGGCTCTGCCGATCCACCGGGTTGCCCTTTGCGAGGATCGCGCCGGATCGGTCCGGGTCGTAGAAATCCAGGATCATCGCCTGCGCGAATGGATCGGTCGCACCGAGGCTGGAGGGGTGGTTTGGGTTGCCCTCGACCTTCAGCGGGCGTCCCATCTGGTGCTCGACCGTGATGCCGATGGCGCTGCCGCCGGCAGTGCTTGCGGTCGAGTAGATGTTCGGCAGCCCGGCGACGATCTGCGGCGGGGCGATAACGGCGGGTATTAGATGCCCGTCCGGCGTGCCCGGGTCGCAGCCGGCAAGGGCCATGCTGGCTGCCATCAACTGCATGACGTTTCGGCGGCTGCGCGGGCGGGACAAGGCGACGGCCAGGGAGGGAAATTCCTGCGCAGCGCGCGCCGGGTCGTCGACCAGGCTGCGCCATTGCCTTGTATCGCCGCGGGGGCGCCCGGTCAGCGGTGGCATATCGAGCAATCTGTCAGGTTGCGGCCACCGATATGATAGTGCTGCACCATCGCCGCTGGGGACGGCATCGTCGTCGTGCGTACCCACTCGGTGTTGAAGATCTCGCTTTCGGGGCGCAGTTGCGGGCCCGGGTTTCGGTGGCAGTCGAGGCAGAACTGCATCGTCATGGGGGCCGCCTTCGCCATCAGCGCCATTTTGTCGACTTGCCCATGGCAGGACGAACAACCCACCCCCTTGGCGACGTGGATGCTGTGATTGAAGTAGACGTAGTCGGGCAAATTCGTCACTCGCCCCCAGGCAATGGGGGTGTTGCTAGCTAAACTATCGCGCAGCGGCGCCAGCACGGCTGCATTGGTCCAAATCTGCGAGTGGCACGTCATGCAGGTATAGGTCGGTGGCATGCCCGCCTTCGCCGATACCTCGACAGTGGAGTGGCATAGCTCGCACTGGATGCCTAGGCCCGCGACGTGGTGTTCATGGCTGAATGGGATGGGCTGGTCGATCGTGTAGCCGACCCGGCGGGCGTAGTCGGTTCGCGGGTAACCCCACCACCATGCCGTGCCGGTGAGCAGCAGGAGTGCCAATCCGAGTAAAACGGCCTTCGCCGCAACGTTGGCATGGGGACGGAAGATTGCTGCCATGCCGTCGCGCACTCTCCATCGGTCTGGGACCCCATGCCCACATCGCCATCCATCACGCTTTTAGGAGACGGATGGCCATTTGCATGTTGAACAAATCACGCAAAGCGGGCTGCGGCAAGGTCTTGCTTGGCTCTCTTTCGTGGTGGCTCCCACCGTGGGGTTCCTTTTTGAAAGACTGACGCCTCAATCCGAGGGCGACTAATCGCGCGGTCAGTCGATTGCTTTGTAAATTCAGGGTCGTCAGTGCCGGGGGGGCATTGAGGATGACGATCTCCCAGCTGGTGAAAGTGATGTCGTCTCGTCTGCCGCTAAATGGCGATCAACGACGATCGTAGATGCTGCTCATTAGCGCGCTAACGGGTGAACCGACCTACTTCTCCCGGTGCAAGATAACCGAGGGAAAATGCGGCTGGAGGCACTGGATCCTAACCACGGTGATTCGCAAAGCCATGAAGATGGCACATCGTGGGGTTTTGAAGCGGCGGTCAAGCCTTGGTTTCTACGGGGAGCACCGGGCTTCGAGATTGTGCCCGAGTTAATTCCTCAGCCGAACCAGGCAGTGCTCGACAAAATCACCTTCTCGGCCTTCGAGGGCACTCCTTTGGCGATGGTGCTGCGTGATTGTGGACTGAGTGCCTTCGCCATTTGCGGGGTTGCGACCGAAATTGGCATTGACCCAACAGCCCGGCATGGCGCCGATCTTGGTTTCATTCCCGTCGTGGTGCAGGACGCATGCGGCCATGGACATGCAGAAGCAGCAGAACGCAGCCTGACCAATCTCGGGTTCATGGGGGATGCCATGATGACGGATCAGGCGACGCTGATTGGGCACATGGGCTAGGCTGTAAATGTGTAACTCTATAGTATCACCAAAAATCAAACTGCGATCCGCGACATCGCGCAGGCGATGATAGACCGCACGGGCAATCTACCACCACTGCCGGGCGTCTTCCCAGACTACGCGGCACCTATCGTTCGAAATAGCTCTGATGGAAGAGAATTGGCCATGGCCCGCTGGGGCATGCCGTCACCCGCTTTCGCACTACAAGGCAAGAAGACTGATCCGGGCGTGACCAACGTTCGAAACAAAAGCCCGCATTGGCGCCGCTGGTTAGGACCAGAGTTCCGATGTCTGGTACCCTTCACGAGCTTCAGCGAGAACGAGGTGCTACCCGATGGCCGGCGACCACCTGTATGGTTTGCGTTTAGCGAAGACCGACCGCTGGCCTTCTTCGCCGGAATTTGGGTTCCGCAGTGGAAATCGGTGCGCAAGCTCAAAGAGGGCGAGGTTACCATCGACCTCTATGGCTTCCTGACCACAGAGCCGAACGCCGAGGTCGGTGCCGTCCACCCCAAGGCAATGCCGGTCATTCTGACAACGGAAGCCGAGATTGAAGCGTGGATGTCGGCGCCGTGGGTTGAAGCGGCAGCCCTTCAGCGCTCGCTACGGGACGGCGGGCTGCGCGTAGTCGCAAGAGGCGAGAAGAAAGACGGGATAGGCGGATTCAAGCCGTTGGGCACGCGTGATCTGTTGACTTGAACAGTGTCTTGGGACGGCACGAGGCAACGTGATCTCAAACCTCATCAGGCCGGGCGAATACCGACGACCACCGTGCTGCCGCCGACGACGTGCTGACGAAACCATCAAGCGGCCGAGCGGTGCTCGCTGAGAGCCGATGGCCCGGCACGACGTGCCGCCCGTCTGGCCCAGCGTGTCAGGTAGCAGGGGTGGCGGAGTGGAGCGACGTGGGTCTCTGACGCACTTGGTTGCGCGATGCGGGTTCCACCGGCTGACCGCCACGGTGTCGCCCGTACGAGAAGCACGCTGGGTGATCGAAAGATTCGCGCGTTAACTGTTATGAAGAACTTTGTGCTCATCATGAGACACATGGTACCGTCCGAAGACCCTCAGTTCGAGTCCTTTTCCGACATCTCCGACCCGGCGTCGGAGGTCATGCAGCTTATCGCTCTCATGTTGGCGGAGTGTCCTTACCCGGTAATGGAGAACGATCGGCGCCAGACGACTGATAGACGGTTGCGGAATACAGCGCGTGCGCTTCCACGGGGCGAGGATCGACGGGCATTTCTCTAAACGTTTCGGCGTACTGAGCGTGCAGTCCAGCTCACCGTAATGTTGACCCTACCCTCGGTGCCAAGCGCCGGCTTGGGTGAGGGCCGACGTGGATACTGCTGATCCAGTTCACGGCGATTCATATTGGCTTGTGCCTTCGCGCCGTCCTGTTTGAAGAAATCGTGCGCCGTCTGGTCGGCCATAGACTCGAAGGTCGCTTCCAGCACGACGAACTCCGACATGAGCTCAATTCTGAATATCTGGAAGCCATTGGGAACTTCGCACCATGCCGCCAGCAGCCTGACGGCGCCGTAGAATGCCATGATCAAGGGGCAGCCACCCGTCCCGTCGCCGTGCCGCGCTGGTCCTGATAGGTGAACTGTACCTCGCGCTGTTCCCGGATGGCGTGGCGCAGCGCCGCTTGGTCGATGGTGATGATCTCTCTCGTGAGATCGGTCGGTGTCCAAAGCCGGACCAAATACGGTGCGGTTTTTACGGGGCGTCGCCGAGATTGGCGCTGGATCAGTTGGCGCGAGCCGGTGAAGTGTCGGGTCTTGCAGTGAGCGAGCGCTTCTATAAGGATGACCTCGATCAAATGCGCCAGGATCACAGTTTGGCCGGGTCACATCTGCTTGGAGTCCTTGCCCACGAGCTGCACCAGCGTGGCGAGCCGATATTTGCCGCGAATGTGTACGAGTTGCGGGACGAGGGAACCGAGCAACGCCTTATCGACTGAGCCGGAGATGCAGTAGCGCAGGAGAACACGGATTCGTGTGTGGCCGCTCTGAATATTGCGCAGCGTCCTTTTTCTCAGCCAATACAAGCGTGTCGGGAACAAAGGTGCCTGACAGCCGTTGGCCACATGTGGTCATCCCGGCCGCCCGCCGGAGGTACAGCTATGAGCGACCACACACCCAAGGCACCTGAGGCGCCTGCGCAGTTCGACCCAGCGCGCCTGCCGAACGCGCCTTACCACCAGGTGTTGACCGGCCAGCCTGCGTTGGTCACAGGTGCCAATTCTGGCATCGGCAGGGCTGTGGCCCTTGGGCTCGCCCAGGCTGGTGCCGACGTGGCGGTGAACTACGTCACGCATCCAGAATCGGCTGACGAGGTCGCCCACGCGATCGAGGCCATGGGGCGCAAATGTATTACGGTCAAAGCCGATGTCAGCAAGGAGGACGAGGTCGAGGCTATGTATGCCGCGGCGATTGCTAATTTCGGCACGCTGCACATCTCGGTCAGCAATGCAGGTCTCCAGCGCGATGCCAAGCTCGACGAAATGACACTTGACGACTGGAACACCGTTATCGGCATCAACCTGACCGGCCAGTTCCTGTGTGCCCGGGCAGCCACGCGGGAGTTCAAACGCCGCGGCGTAGTGCCTGTGACATCCAAGGCAGCAGGCAAGATTATCTGCATGAGTTCGGTCCATCAGGTCATCCCCTGGACGGGGCACGCAAACTACGCGGCGTCCAAGGGCGGCGTGAACATGTTGATGCAGAGCGTGGCCCAAGAAATGGCCCCGTTCTACATCCGGGTAAATTCCATCGGACCCGGTGCCATCCGCACACCGATCAATACGGCAGCCTGGAACACGCCAGCAGCATATGCGGATCTGATGACGCTCGTGCCCTACAAGCGTATCGGCGAGCCGGATGACATCGCCCAAGCTGCCGTCTGGCTGGCATCGGACGCAGCAGACTACGTCACCGGGGCAACGCTGTTTGTTGATGGTGGAATGACGCTGTATCCGGGCTTTGCTACGGGCGGTTGAGGGCTCGTGTTGTTTGAGCTCCTCGACTCCACCAGCCTGATGTTTCTTGGCGGCGGCCTACTCCTCGCCACGCTGGTCGCAGCAGAAATCGGCATCGTGATTGGCCGCCGCGCCGGCAGGCTTGGCGCTGACAGTGGTGCCAGCGGCGTCGCCACTGCTTGCCTTGGCCTGCTGGCCCTCCTGGTGGCGTTCACCTACTCGATGGCAGTCGCCCGCTACGACCTGCGGCGACCGGTGGTGCTTGAAGAAGCCAATGCGATTGGCAGTACTGCCAATTTCGCGCTGATGCTGCCGCTGGGCGACCAAGCTCCTATCCTGGACCTGCTACGATCCTATACACGAGTGCGCCTGAACCTTGGCGTGCCTTACGACGCGGGAAAGTTTCAGGTGGACGTGAGTAAGTCCACGTAGCTCCAGGCACAACTCTGGCAGCGAGCGGTGGCAGTGACGGCGGCAGCGCCGCAATCGTTGCCTGCCTACCGGTTCGTGGCATCCCTGAACGAGATGAACAACGTCGGTGAGAAGCGGCTGACGGCTTTGCGGAACCACATGCCAACGGTCATTTTCCTGATGCTGGCCGGCACCGCGCTTATCTCGATGGGGTTTGCAGGCTACAGTGCTGGGGTCAGCGGCGTGAACCGGCACATTTCCATGGTGGTCCTAGCGGCCCTGCTGACCTTCTTGATTGTTTTGACAAGACCTGGCCCGGCCGGATCGGGGTGCAGTCGAGGTTTCGACCCAGGCGCTGCGGGATTCCTTGGCAGGAATTCCACAGCCGACCAAATAGCCATACTGCATCTTGCAGCTGGCGTTGCGTGGCGGCTGCTTTTGGCTCGCCACCAACGTGTCACCCACCCAGTTGGGACCCTACTTTGGTGGCGTAGAAGGAACCATCCATGTCACTTGCATCCTCGTCGCGTTTGGTGCCCGTCGGCTTCACGCCGCTCGAAAGCACCGAATCCAATAACTCATTCAAAACAGACAGCCGGGCACAGTTTGTGGCCACTATTATGGCGCCGCAGGCCCTCACCCACGCCAATGCCGTCCTTGTGATTTATGACGACGACGGCTCAACGCCTGGTGCCAGCCGTGGCGACGTTGGTGTGAATGCTCAGTGCCAGCTCATCGCCCGTCCGCCGGTCTGACGGCGTGAGTGCTCACCTTCGCAAATTGGTGGCCGACCTGGGCGAACGGTTTTGGATTCTACCGGGTGCAATGGTGCTGCTTGGCGTTCTTCTCGCCGTGGGCCTTGTCAGTGCCGACCGCAGCGGCCTGGTGCCAGAGTGGCTCATTCAGAGCTCATGGTTATATAGCGGGGGTGGCACTGGGACGCGGACGCTGCTCGGCGCCGTTGCATCCTCGACTATCGGCGTCGCAGGCACCGTCTTCTCCATCACCATTGCCGCCCGATCGCTGGCCGCCGGACAGATGGGACCACGGCTGCTCCGCAACTTCACACGAGACAGGGGCAATCAATTTACACTCGGTGTGTATCTCGGGACCTTCTCCTATGCCTTGATGGTGCTAAGGAGCGTGCGGACGCACAGCGAGGGGGAGTTCGTCCCCCATCTGTCGCTGAGGGTGGGCATCCTGCTGGCTTTTGGCTGTGTCGGCACACTGGTGTTCTTCGTGGGTCACATGGCTGGACGCATCAACGTCGACACCGTTATCGAGCTTGTAAGCGAAGATGTTCGGACAGCAGTCGGACGACTGATGGTGGACAAAGCGCAGCCCCTGCCGCCGCCGGAGGAGTTCTGGCCTGGCGCCACATCGGTCACCGATGCCAGGCGGGGTTATCTCCAGCAACTCGATGGTGAGGGGCTTGCCGCCTGGGCGGCGGAAAACCGCACCGAGATACGGCTGCTGGTGCGGCCAGGTGACTACGTGTTTCCGGGGGCATCCATCGCGTTGGTCTTTCCTGCTGCGGACGGAGTGGACGCTGCCATTCTCCGGGCCACGGCACTTGGACCTCAGCGGGTCAGCTCGGCTGACTTGGAGTTTGCTGTGCGGCAGCTAGTCGAGGTTGCGGTCCGAGCTCTGTCCCCCGGTATCAATGACCCGCACACCGCTATGAGTGTGGTGGACCGGCTGGGCGCTGTCCTCTGTGATGTGGTGCGACTGCACTTCCCAACCGGAGTGTTCCTCAAGGACGACAAGGTAGCATTGGTTGTGCCGTCGACGGACTATGCGGGACTGGCCGATGCCATGTTCCACATGATCCGGCAGAACGGGTCGTCCAGCCCAGCGGTGCTGATGAGGTTATTGGAGGTCTTCGCGTCCGTCGCCAGCTGCGAGCGCGACTCAGGCCGGGTCAACACATTGCGGCGCCATGCTTCCCTGGTTGTCGATGACGGACGCCGGACAACGGGAAACCAGGCGGACCTAGATGACATCCTTGCTCGCCACCAGCATTTTCTGACAATAACTCGCGGTCATCTGCCACGCGGCAACGAGACAGGTGAGGCTGCATGACGCCGCTGGCCTTCTTCGCCATCCTGCTGACGCTGGCATCCGTATTTGGTGTGGTGAACTACCGGACCCTCCGGCTGCCCAACACTATCGGAGTATTGATGATATCCTTACTGGTGTCGGCCGTGATGTTGGCGGCTGACCCGCTCATCCCCGGCTACGACCTCAAGGCCATGGCGCAATCTCTGCTCGGCACCATCAATCTGCCGCAGACGCTGTTGAATGGCGTACTCTCCTTCCTGCTTTTTGCCGGAGCCTTACAGGTCGACCTTGGTCAATTGTGGGCCCGCAAGCTATCTGTAATGGCACTGGCCATTCTGGGCACCGTGCTGGCCGTAGGCCTGTTTGGCGGTGGTATGTGGCTGATATTCCCCCTCATGGGCCAGCCAGTGCCGCTGGTGTGGTGCATCGTCCTGGGAGCAATCCTGGCGCCGACAGATCCAGTTTCCGTGGTCGGTATGCTTCGTCGCCTGGGGCTGCCTGCACCTCTACAGGCGGTATTCGCCGGTGAAAGTCTATTCAACGATGGCGTGGGTGTCGTCATCTTCGGCGTGGCGCTTGGCGTCGCGAGCGGCGACGGGTCTATGGCGAGTGGCAGCCATATCATCGGGAGCTTTCTAGTCGAGGCCGTTGGCGGCGGGCTACTTGGTCTTGTCCTTGGATGGACAGCCGTCCAATTCATGAGGGCAGTCGACGATGCTCACCTCGAGCTCATGCTCTCGTTGTCCTTGGCGACCGGCACTTTCAGCTTGGCCAACGCTTTGGGACTGTCTGGCCCAATTGCGGTCGTCATGGCCGGGCTGACCATGGGTGCCAGACCCAGCCGGGCTGCCATCACTGATCAGGGCCAGCATGAGGTCACTGTGTTCTGGTCTTTGATAGACGAAATCCTGAACCTGCTACTGTTCCTGCTCATTGGGTTTGAGGTCGTGGCCGTGGCATTCCACGCCTCTCAGGTCGTGGCAGCACTGGTGGCAATACCGCTTTCTGTCGCTGTGCGAGCCATCAGCGTGTTCCTGTCAACGATACCGGTTCACCTCCGCGGCCCGACCCGCGGGCGGGTCCTGGTAGTGCTGACATGGGGAGGCCTGCGAGGCGGCATCTCGGTGGCGCTCGCTCTCGGTCTCCCGGACAGCCCATACCGGGCAACGCTGCTGGCTGTGTGCTATGGCGTGGTCGTATTTACCATCGTCGTCCAAGGACTGACGATTGAGCGGGTTGCGCGGCACTTCTACGCACCCAGACCGGAGAGCTGAACCAGGTCGGGTCCTGATTTCGCTCCGCCACAACTTGGGTGCCCCTTGGTTCGTGCGCCTCACGGACCTGTTGCAGGCTCCCCTGTAGGTTTGCATGATGCAAACCTACTTCCCGGTCCCACTCAAAAAGCCGTTTTCTTGACGTCGTTCGGATTTGCTTCGTAAATCCAGGAAATCCGAAATATCCTCATATATAGGTTCGACGGTCTACAAGCCCGTATAATGCTGATAATACCCGGATTGGCTACCACAGCGCGGGCGGCCCAAGATTGGAAGGCCTCAATTTGGCGGTTGAACTGTGCCGCGATGTGCTCGGGCCTCCGAGCATTCTCCGCCTCGTTAGAGTCCAAGATGCCGCTGGCGGCACGTCCACGACGAGACCGAGAATGCCGGTAACGGTGTCTTCATTTTGGGTGTGACGCTCATGGCGTTGAACAGCTTAGAAACCACGACCACAACCGTAAGGTTTGGTCGTAGGGGCAATCATCTTGAGAGCTGAGTTCGACTGGCAGTCTGAAATTGGCGCTAGCCTTGTGACAGGCACCGAGCCCATCGATGTCATTATTAGGCGGCACATCGAAGAGACGGGCTTAGGGCACGAGGCTTCGCGCTTCCCCGCGGGTCGTCTGAATGGAGCACCGCGCAGTATCATGCAGGATATGCGCTGTCCTGAGACGAGGCAGTCGCGCTGGACCAGGGGCAAATGCGCGGGCAACCATGGGGCCGCTCGTAAGCCGCCCCGTCCGGTCGATTTCAGTCAATGAACTACGGGCGCCGTGGAATTCAGGAAGAAGCGCACCATCTCGGCGGTGGCGTCCGGGCCCCGCGGATCCGTATAGCTACCCGCGACTGACCCCCCGGCCCAGGCGTGCGGCGCGCCGTGGATAGTCCACTGTTCCACAACCGTGTGACCGGCAGCGTCCCTGCACTCCGTTCGGGTGTAGCCGTGGCCGCCGCGCGCGGTTCCACTTTTTGAGGATGTTACCAGCGCCGCTCCACCAATCGCCTGCGCGACCACGGCTTCGGCGTTGCGCAGGTTTACAGTGGTATCCCTGTCGCCGTGAAAAACGATAGCGCGGATTGGCGCGTGTTGACCCCCGCAGACGTTGGCCGGCACGCCCTGACGCATGGCGGAGAAAGCCGACGGCATGTCGTGCGCCGCTCCGCACGGCAGACCTGAATGGACGCCAATTGCGGCGTAGAGGTCCGGGTAGGCCTCGCCCAAGATCGCAGCCATCGCGCCGCCCGCCGACAATCCCGCAACGTATACACGTGAGGGATCGATGGCATACCGCGTCACGATCTCGCGGGTGATGCCAGCGATTACCCCAGGCTCACCTGCGCCGCGGCGTTGGTCACCATCCACGAACCAATTCCAGCACTTCTGCATATTGGCGGCGCTCGTCTGCTCGGGATACGCCACCAGGAAGTTACCCGCTTCGGCGGCCTCGTTCATTCGGGTTCCTGCCGCAAAATCACCGGGCGATTGGGTGCAGCCATGCAACATGACCACCAACGGAGAAGGGACATCCGTGCGATGACTACTTGGGACGTAGACCATGTAGCGGCGAGAACCCGTGGGTCCAACGTAGTTTGACCATTCCGAATTCGCACCTTCTGGCACTGGCACGCTACCGGAAAATGACGTGGCATGCATTTTGGGTCGCACGAGATCCTTCAGGGAAACCTTCCCGAGAAAGCTGGGCCTGGAAGCGAACGAATGTGTCGCCTGATGCTCACCAACGCGCTTGGCAGAACCCTGGATGGTTAGGCCGACATCGTCCGCTGCCGATGCGGTGGCAGCAGCGGTGGCGTTGCCTGCCAGCATGCGCTGGATGGCAGCCGTGGCTTCCATCAGGCGACCGGCCTCGGTCAGGCGAGAGGCTTCGCGCAAAGCGTTGGCGAACAAGGTCATTGGCTTCTTCCTCATTAGAGATCCCATGGGGCTTCTCCGTTCGGGTCCGGCAACCGGCTCCCGTTTCGCGCCCTCGGCTCCCTCAATGGGCCGCCGCGGCGCGTTGGGCACTTCAGCGTGTACGGTCTGCGAGCGCCTTGCGGATCTCGGGACGCGCCTGCATCGCACCCAGCACCTGGATTGACGCGATGGTCTCGGTGGCCAAGGCGACATCGACGTCGTTGGCGATGGTCAGCAAGCCCAGAACCTTTAACTCAAGCCGCTCGCCCGCGTCGCGCACTGCTTCCAGCGTTTTCCGATCGAGGTGGCGCAGTCCGAGGTCGAGGCTGCGGCGGACGACGGATTGACGGACTACCTCCGCATGCTTGTCGAGCTGGTTGCGGATGGCCGTTCGGATGAGCTCGTCCCGGCTTGCGTAGATGCCTTCTGACACGAGCAAGTCGATGTGGCCGAGGTCCACGTAAGGAACGTTGACCGACTGCTTTTCCCCGAGGTCTGGTTTCGGCTTGCGGACTGCAGACGAAAGGACGGACTGGGGAACGTCTCCGCTTTCCGAGCCCCACCGCTTGCGGGCTGCCAGTTGCGCGATCTCCTTGCGGCGCTCTGCGCTCAGGGCCTCGGCTCTCGCACGGCCACCTATTGCCCTTCCGGGGTTCGTCAACTTGTCAACCATAGGCTGCTTCCCCCTTCCATAAGAGGGAATATAGCTTACGGCGGCAGAAATGCAAGCATAATGCTTACAAAAATGCTTCGCCAGCGCCAAGCATGATATTTGGACTATGTCTCTGATCGTTACGGGTCGGTTTGGAAAAGGGGTTCTTTCGCCAAAGGTGAGCTGGCTTCTTGGGATTGTTGACGAGGAAGACAGATATCCCTGGATCGCTAAAAAGCAGGGAAATTACGGTGCCAGAAAGGTATTCTTCGATGATCATGTGGATTCGGAAGAAGGCGGCCACCTTTTCCAATCTGATCCCGGCCACCATTCCAAACTTGATGGCGGCCACCTGGCATCGTCTCGTGGGCCGATTTGGTCATCTCAGATGGCGCATGATTGGTCAAGCGACGAGGCTCGAAGGCCGCACCCGCGCTTGGGACTGTTTCCGGGCACGCACCATTTCATAGCGACTAGTCTCGCCCGTATCCACGCGGCGGCGTGATCGCCGCGAGGCTATCGAGATCGACGATCTCCTGCAGCGTTTCCGCCATTGAACTCTCGCGCAGGCTTTCTGGCAGAGCGTCCGACCAGGCGGCGTATTTCGCTTGCAGCGCGAGAAGTTCGGCGACTGCGTCACGCCAACGCGTGGGGCGGCTACGCCGGTCAGTCGGACGGCGGGGGCGGGTCACGATGTTCGGCGATGCCATTGCGCAACGCGCACGATAGCGTGCCTGGCGCTCGGCGTTGCTCATGGCGTGGTCTGCGTCGGGCTTGCGGCCTCTTGGCATGGTCCTGACCTCCGTTACGTTACGCATTGCAGTGGCGCCGACGGCCAAAGGGATACCCATCGGCGTGACTAATCCGCGTCATTTCCCGTTCTTTGGGTTGCGCAGGGTCTCTCCGGTGAGCGCGATGCGGTGGGCGTTGTGGACGAGGCGGTCGAGGATGGCGTCGGCCAGCGTCGGATCACCGAGGATCTGTAGACGCCACGACGCTTGAACGACGAGTCGCTTAGATCACCGTCGTTGATCCGCATCATCCGCTGTATGATAACTGTTATCTGGTCAGCGATCGGCGCTCTGGGCGTGGTTCGGCGTTGATTTTAGTTCGACTCTCGTACCACCGGTCGACCGGCACCTGGCTGGTGATGATCAGCGAACCGGAGTTGTAGCGGTCATCGACGATCTCCAGCAGGTCGCGCCGCTGCTCGGCGTTGAGCGGCTCCGGCCCAAAGTCGTCAATAATGAGCAAGCTGACGCGGGCCAGTTGCCGCATCAGGCGCGCGTAGCGGCCATCGCCGCGGGCGGAGTTGCTCAAGGTTCCAGCCGCGTCAGCGGTTGGAATAGCAACGGAGGGCAGTGCCAACGCGCCGAACAATCGCGAACTGCGCTGGTAGAGAACCGAGAGATTATCACGGCAGGCTTTGTCGCCGAGCGCGCAAGCGATGAAGCTCTTGCCCGTGCCGCAGGCGCCGGTGATGAGGCAATGCCGGTGCTCGCGGACCCAATCGCAGCTGGACAGGCGCAGGAACAGCGCTCTATCCAGGCTTCGCGGGATGCGCAGATCAACTTCCTCGACGGTTGCGGATTGTCGCAGCTTGGCGGTGCGGGTTCGCGCCTCGAACCGCTTCTGCTGACGCAGGGTGAACTCCTGATCGACCAGGAGACCAAGCCATTCGCCGTGTTCGAGAGCGCGGCTTTCGGGATTGGCCGCGAGGTCGCGGAAGCCCTTTGCCATGCCGTCGAGGCCGAGCTCGCGCAGGCGATCCAGTGTCGGATGGTTCAACATGGTGCTGTCCTCAATGGAAGTAGCCAGAGCCGCGGATGTTGGCGTGCAGCAAAGGCGTGCCGTCCGCGGCTTGCGGCGACGCCGATTTGTCGAGGCGGTGTTTGAGGATCGAGGCGACGCTGGCGTAGGTCAGCACGCCGACCTCGATCGCGCGGTTGCTGACCGCTTCCGCGCGCGCCGCCTCGATGCCGCGAAACAACCGCAACACGCCGATGCAGGTGCGGAATCCCTGTTCGGGATGCGGTCGGCGCGCGAGCACCGCCAAGATCAGGGCCTCGGTGTTGGGGCCAATATCGCGTGCCTGGCGGGTAAACCGCTCTGGCGACCAGTCTGCATACCGTCGGTGCGCGCTAGGCATATGGTCTGACAGCGTTCTATGACGCTGACCGCCGTATCGGCGCGCATGCGCGGCCACGAGCGTACCGCGATGGAATATCTCGATGGTGCGCGTCGTCGCGCGGGTATCGACCTGCTCACGAAGCAGCGCGTGTGGCACGGAATAGAAGAATCCATCGACCTCGACATGATAGTCGATGCCGACGCGCGCGAGGCGCCACTCCGCATACTCATACTCTTGTTCGGGCAGCTTTTGCATGACCGGCAATTCGATTGCCTCGAACAGCTGCCGGCGGCTGACGCCGAGGCGGCGCATCTCGCGACTGTTCATTCGCTCAACCGCTGCGGCGATCGCGGCATTGCATTCGGTCAGTGAAAAGAAGGTCAGGTTGCGCAGCCGACCCAGAATATAAGACTGGGCAAAGCGTACGCCCGCTTCCACGGCGGCCTTGGATAAAGCCGTCAACTGCGGTCTGTGTGGGGACGACCGCGCTTACGGTCTGCATCACGCATCCGTTTCATCCCCTCCGCGGTCATACGTTCGATGTCGTCAGCTGTAGCCCGCACTGGGGTGAGGAACGTGTGGTTTACCGGGCGGTGGATGGCACATTGCCAACCATTGCGGTCAGCATGACGGACATGGCGCCCCTCGATCGCTTCCGGGATATCGCCGCTGGTCGCGCCGCTTTCCGCGTCGTCGATCTCCAGCGGCTGATTGGTGTCCTTGATCGTCTCGCCACGGCCAAAGAGGTACGCGATGTGTAAACGTAACTACGCCTCATATGTAATGAGGAATACGCCGCATACATGCCTCAACGCTCTCCCCGATTCGGTTATTCTTTTAAGATACTGGGGGCCCTCGGCAGCGGCGGCGTTTGACAATCTCCACACTGAGGCATATTTATGTTTACGGACCAGTTTTGAGGTTGGTGGTGGCCAAGCCCAAGCCCACAACAGGCGATACAAAGGGGTCCGCGCTCGCTCAAGATGGTGCGCTCAACCCCCATCCCGAAGTTGTCAGCGATGCGCTGTTCACCAGCAATCCGTTCTTCGACGCCCGCGATCTTGTTCAGGTGCGTTACGAGATGGTGCGACGTCATCAGGCCGACGGCGTGCCCATCAGCGAGGTTGCCAGCGACTTCGGGGTCTCTCGGCCAACCTTTTACAAGGCGCAAAGTGCCCTGGCCGACCAGGGTTTACCCGGCCTGGTCCCATTACAGCGAGGTCCCAAGGGCGGCCACAAACTCTCGGCGGAGGTCGTGGCCTTTGTCGGCGAACTGAAGGCGACGAGGCCGGATATGACCGTCACGCAATGCATCGCGGAAATAGCCGTCCACTTTGGGATCTCGGTGCACCGACGAAGTCTCGAACGGGCGATGGCGCGCAAAAAAAAACGACTCGAGACGCTGTAGCCGCCGGAGCGGCCGACCTCGTCGACATCTACGAACAACTGCGGGCGACGGTGCTTGGCGCGCCCGTAACGACCATGGCTGGGCTCGGCGCCCTCCACCGTCAAGGCATGACCGCGTGGATGCGGACCGTGTCCAAATCCCCGGCACCCACGCCGACGCGCCCGGCCCCGCCGCAGCTGTCGCCCGGCGCTCCAGCCGCAAGTGAGCTTGCAGTCCTTTTAGCCGGTCTTGTCGTCACACTGAACGCGGAGTCGGCCCATGCCCGATCTTAAAATCACCGCCGATCACCTTCGGCGGGACGCATATCTTTACATCCGCCAATCGACATTGCGGCAGGTTGTGGAGAATGGCGAAAGCACCCAGCGACAATACGCTCTTCGCGAGCGCGCCGTCGCCGCCGGTTGGCCGGCCGATCGCATCCATGTCATCGACTGTGATCTCGGCAAATCTGGATCGAGCGCTGAGTCTCGGGACGGCTTCCAGAAGTTGGTGAGCGAGGTCGCACTGACCAAGGCTGGCATCGTCATGGGCCTGGAGGTCTCCCGGTTGGCGCGCAACTCGGCTGACTGGCATCGGCTCCTCGAACTCTGCGGTCAGACCCGAACTCTCATTCTGGATGAGGACGGCATTTACGATCCTGCCGGTTTTAACGATCGATTGCTGCTCGGGCTTAAGGGCACCATGAGCGAGGCCGAGCTACACTTTCTCAAAGCTCGTATGCGCGGCGGCCAGATCAATAAAGCTCGCCGCGGCGAACTGCGGATCGGCGCACCTGTTGGCCTGGTCTACCGACCTGACGGCGCTCTCGAACTCGACCCCGATGCCGAAGTCCAAGCTGCGTTACGCCTTGTGTTCTCCACTTTTGAGCGCCTCGGCAGCGCCACTCGAACGGTCAAGTACTTCCTGGACCACGGCACCCTCTTCCCCCGCCGGCTGCGCAAGGGCCCGCAAAAGGGCGACGTTCTATGGGCGCCTCCGCGGCATGCGCGCATCCTGCAGGTCCTGCACAATCCGAGATATGCCGGCGCCTTCGTCTATGGACGGACACAGGGTCGCCCAAGGCCGGGCGGCGGTGTGTCACAGATTAAGGTAGAGATGGCTGAGTGGCAGGTCGTCATGCCAGATATGCATCCGGGCTACATCAACTGGGAGCGCTTCAGGGAGAACCAAGAAAAGCTTACTGATAATGCTCAGGCCTATACGATCGGGCGCAGGACGGGCGGCCCGGTGCGAGAGGGGCCTGGCTTGCTCCAGGGACGCGTTCTTTGCGGCCTCTGCGGCGGACGGATGACGATCCAGTACAGTCAGGAATATGGTCGGTGCGTTCCGACTTACGTATGCAAAGAGACCGCAACGCGCAGGGGCGGCAAGGTCTGCCAGACGGTGCCGGGCAAGGTGGTCGATCCGGCCATCAGCACGCTTTTGCTCGAACTTATGGCTCCTATGACCTTGGAGGTCAGTCTCGCGGTTCAGGGGGAGCTTGAAGCCCGCACCGCCGAAACCGACACCCTGCGACGCAAGCATATTGAGCGATTGCGCTATGATGCCGAGCTGGCTCAGCGCCGCTACATGAAGGTCGATCCGGACAATCGCCTCGTCGCCAACGCACTCGAGGCTGAATGGAACGACAAGCTTCGGCTTCATGCCGACGTTATTGAGGATTACGAGCGACGCGCCCCAGAGGAAGCCGCCATTCTGGACGCTGAGATGCGGCGCCGCATTCTCAATCTGACCGAGCAGTTCCCCAGGATCTGGAACGACCCTCGTGTCGACGTCCGCGAACGAAAGCGCATCCTGCGTTTGCTCATCGCCGATGTGACGTTGATCAAGGCAGACAAAATCATTGCCCATGTTCGCCTGTCGGGAGGCGCAACGCGAACCTTGACCTTGGATCGGCCGCTGCCGATCGCCCAAATCCGCAAATTTAAGCCGGATCTGGTCGCAGAGGTGAACAGACTGCTTGAACAACACTGCGACCGTGAGATCGCCGAAATCTTCAATGCCCGCGGCCTTCGAACATGGGAAGGGAAACCATTTAATCTGAAAAAAATCGACTTCATCAGAGGGGCCTATAACTTGCCGAGTCGAAGACAACGCCTCATCGAACGGGGATTGCTAACGACGGAACAGGTCGCCGCCAGGTTCGACATCACGCTTACGACTGTGCAGGAATGGGGTCGGCAGGGGTTAATAAAAAAGCACCTCAGCGACAACTACAATCGTGGCCTCTGGGAACTTCCCGCCGGCTACAACATCGCAAAGGGAAAACCCGGAAAACACACCCAACCCGCGCGGCTTGTTCCAACCACCACGCCATTAACCGAACAAGGTGCACTATGGAGCCTTCTCCTTGTCTTTCGGCCTTCTTGGCCGCGCCGGAACAACGCCGACATTGTAGTGTGCCGCCATCCGGGCGTAGGTACGATTAATCTCGGGATCGTAAAAAGAGGACTTGTTGACGCCACTCTTGAGATTGTCGGGAATCAGCAGTCGCGGCGCGGCACCCACGAAGCGGAACAGCCGGACATGCGCGCCAATCCAATCCGGCAGGCTCTGCGTCCAGGTCGCCTCGGCATATGTCAGGCTGGACGCGCCGAGGACAGCGACGAAGATCTCTGCCATTGTGATCTCGCCCGTCTCCGGATCAACGATCGGCACCTTCTTGCCGGAGTAATCGACAAATGCCTTGTGCCCGGCGACATGGGACTGGCGCATCGTCGGCGAGAGACGGCGCTCGAAGTCCCTGTATAACTCAGTGAAACGGCTATATCGGTACCCTTCGGGATGAGCCGCTTGATATTCCTCGAACAGAACCGACAGGTTTACGCCGGGACGTTTCATCTCGCGCGCCAGCGCGGACCAGTCCGGCTCGGGATACAGGCGGGCGCCAGACTTGCTGCCGTTACGTGGCGGAAACAGCCGCCGCTCCAACGCCTCGTCGGTCAGATCCGGCGCCAGCGGCCACATCAATCCAGCCGCCGACACGCGCGCCAGATAATCCTGCACCGTGCTGCGACCCACGCCGAGTTCTCCGGCGATCACCCGGGCACTGGCGCCCACTCCGAAATGCAGCTGCAAAACCTGCCGTATCCGCCGCATGGACAGTCTCTCCGTCGGCATCCAACCCCCTCCATCAATTGCGATGGAGACGACACTGGACCCAGGTGAACACTGGCCTACGAGACGACCTCCTCCTCCGGATGCCCTCTTCCTCAGAGGTGGCCGGGATCAGAGTGGAATGGTGGCCGCCATCAAATCGGTAGGGTGGCCGGGATCAAATCGGAATACATGGCCGCCTTGGATCGGAATCCGCACATGTTCGATCCACCGTGTAAACGCTTGACCGACGATGAGGTCGAAACCCTGTTGGCATCCGCCTTGAACGCCTCCGGCGGTTCGCTCACTCGCGAAACAAGCTGCCGGATGGCGAGCTTAGCCGCCCGTCATATAGTCAACCGATTCGCACCAGCCGGTGTGATGCTCGTTCAGAAGCCGATGTCAATACCGTTACGAGAATGACTCGTTGACGAGGTATTCACACCTCGGTATGAAACCCGCCCGTGAGTTGATTTTCTTGTCACGGAGCTGGTCCTGTATGCCTGTCCGCTCACTGCGAGAGTCACTGCGGCTGATGGGCCAGCAGGACTATGCTAACGGCCTTCCCCGTAGTGCCATCCCCGGTGATCTGGACGGCGATGAATTGGCCTGGGTAGAGGGCTGGGATGCAGCAGCGGCGGATCAGATGCCGGCAGCGTCGATGGAGGCGGAGTTTTCCTCGTAGTAACGAACGATGCTTTCGACAGCCTTCGTCGGAACATTGAAGGTGATGGCCAGCCAATTCGCGCCATTATGACGTAAGCGGACGATATCGCTAGGCCAGACATTAGTATCTTCGATTACAAACTTTCCATGCCGATTACGAACAACGTAGGGGCACTTCGTCCAAGACATGGCGTCTCTAATCCCCGCATGCAATCGCATTTCCGATTTCAATCGTTAACATGCTTAATTAGGGCTTCCAACCGCAAATTTGCTGCCCCGTCTTATCGTGGGCCAACACCTGCTGCACCAACCCTGGCGACATGGTTTGAACGTCAGCCGCTGCAGGTCGGATCGGGTGTGCGATCAGGCAGAACGAACCAGTCCCTTGACCATTCGCGCAGCTCGTCACGCTGAGCGTCAGGAGGACTTTGTTGCATGGACCGCCGGCGCAGCAGCTGGGGTAGGATGATGCTGGGCGTGTTGCCCTCTGTGTCCTGAGGTGCGTCCGTGCCGTTCAAAGCCAATGCCGATCGTCGCCACCACATCCCAAAGCAGCGTCACCGGGTTACGAACTCCGCGGCTTATGACGCGGCCCTGCGTCAGCGCGGCAGCCTGACAATCTGGTTCACCGACGCGGCGATCGCGGCGTGGAAGGCGGAGCCCCGAACAACGCGAGGCGGCCAGCCGCGCTACTCGGCTCTAGCCATTACGGTGGCGCTGACGTTGAGGTCGGTGTTCCGCCTGGCGCTGCGTCAGACCGAAGGGCTGGTCGGCTCCATCATCGCCCTACTCGGCATCGATCTCGCGGTGCCGGACCACACGACCTTGAGCCGCCGGGCCGAGAGCTTGGACGTGGTTCGCGCCCGGTCAGGTTCCGGTCCCGTGCACCTGCTGGTCGACAGCACCGGGCTGAAACTCTGCGGCTCCGGCGAATGGCTGCTCGAGAAGCACGGAACGAAGACACGGCGGTCCTGGCGCAAGCTTCACATCGCTGTGGACGCCGACACCGGACAGATCGAGGCGGCGACGTTGACCGCCAACGACGTGGGCGACGCCTCCCAGGTCGGCGCCTTGCTCGATCAGGTCGATGGCCCGGTTGCTTCGTTCACTGCCGACGGTGCTTCCGATCAGGACGGCGTCTTCAGCGAAGTCGTCGCGCGCAACCCCGAGGCGTCCGTCATCGTCCCACCGCGCTCCAGCGCCGTGCCGAGCGACACAGCCGAGACAGCGCCGACGATGCGTGATCGGCACTTGAAAATCATCGCGGAGCGTGGCCGCATGGCTTGGCAGAAGGCCGCTGGCTACAACTGGCGGGC
>NZ_LMUY01000093.1:38481-49330 GCF_009765685.1 Acidisphaera sp. L21
GAGGCCGACATCAGCCGCTTCAAACGGGTGATCGGGAACGGGCTGCAATCGCGCACCGATCATCGGCGAGCGACCGAGGTTACGATTGCGGTGAACGCACTTAACTGGATGCTCGAGTTCGGACGTCCAGAGTACGTCCGCCTCCCGTAACAGCACAGCCAAATGGCCGGACCTCAACTGTCTGCTGACCCATGCAACAAAGTCGTTGATGGTCATATTACCGTCGATTTAACGCGCCTTTTTACAACTTATGCTTGCACGGCATACAGAGGTTCGGTCAGGCTAGCTCCATGGAGAGCGGATATAAAATCTTGGAAAGACCAAGCTTAGAACCAAGTTATGTTTACGAAGAGCCTGGCATCGCGTATTTAGCCATCCACTCGGTCGAACGGGTCTTGGTAGTGTTCACAGTAGAACTCGGTACAAAAGTCATCGGCCTGGATCAATTCAATTCAGCCCGCGCCTACTGCGATCTTGGTCTATTTATTGACAAGCAAGGCGTCGAAATCCGTCTGACGAATGCGGCTATCCGCGTCCCTATGCCCCGTCATTGTCAGAACATCTGTGTGTCACGCCTCAATCAGGCTGCACGCTTGGCGCTTAGAACCGGGGCGGTCAGCAACATCAAATTTATCCCAATGCCAGTTCCTTCAATGGCGGCATGGCGAGGAGCTGGAAGCTAGCCTAACATAGGTTTTGCGGGGCTTCCGAGATCGTCTTTATGGGCCGATTGTTATCGAGCTGGAAGCCGGGTTACCGCATGACTTACGACTCTATCCGTGACCTTGCCTACCAAATCTGGGGAGGACGACGGCCGTCCTAATGGTAAGGAACATGATCACTGGCAGGAGGCGGAACGGCGATTGGCTCAGCCTGTGGAGAAGGCCAAAACGGTCGCCACTGAGAAGCCAGCGCCGGCTACAGCAGCCAAACCTATTGCCAAGAAGGCGGTAGCTGCCGAGCCGACGGTGGCTACACCGACACCAGCACCGAAGAAGAGAGCGGCAAAAACTAGCATTACAGTTGCCTTCTTTTCTTGAAGCAAGATCGTTGTGCGCTGGCCTGATGTGCTCTGCGCCATACAGACCAGGCTATGACATAAGCAGGCTGAATGCGGCGTTGGGCCAAACGCGTGGCGACGCGTCGGATTTCTTGGATTGACCAGTCGACGAGAGGCGGCCCGCATGACCCATGCGACGTATGGTTTGTGAGGAAGGCAATAGATTAGCGCGGTGGCGGATGGTGGCCATCATTGCAAATGCCAAGATCACCAAGGACACATGCCGGTGCCAACCGTGCCACGAGCGGCTCTCGTTATGGTCCAGCCCGAGCTCGTTTTTAGCGGTCTCAAAGCTATCCTCGATAGCCCAGCGGTGATCTTCAATGGCAGCCAACATTTTGATGTTGGTCCCAACGGGGCACCAGGTGCTGAAGAACGAGTATTCGCCGTCGGCAATGCTACGTCGTATGAGCAAACCGCGCGTCCAAACACCGCTGATCCCGTAAGACTCGCCCTTAGGGTCGGCCAATTTGAGATAGGCCCAGTCGAAAAGCCGCGGGCCTTTCGTGCCTTGGCCTGCGGACAGGCGCTGCCATGCAGCGGGTGCAAGATCCTCCGCGATCTGCTGTGCCGTCCCGGCAATCAGCGGCTTATTGATCCAGGAGTTGTACGGTTGGTTCGCATGAGTGCCGAGCACGTATCCCTTGCCCGCATGCCGCAACGCCATTTCAATATCGCCAACCCCATATACGGTATCGGCAGCAACCCACTTAAACGGTACTCCCGCAGTGATCGCGCGCTCGATCATCACGGCTGCTAATTGTGGCTTGGTAGCAAAGCTAGTGTGCACCGGCACATGGGCCGCGGCCAAACGCGTAGGATCGTTGGTCCAGGCTTTTGGTAAATACAGCGCGCGATCGATAAACGCATGGCATTATTTGAAACGATTTGGCCAATTGCAAGCCGCAATCAGGGTCTGGACACGAGGAAAGCTTTGCTGCCATGCAAACCGCACAGTGTGACTAAATTGTGCCGCATCCCCCATTTGGGGGATGGAACCTTCGGGTCTGCAAGAGAGGCTTCGTCACCAAATCAATGCGGCCATTAGGTTAAATGGTCATGAATTTCGTGGAGCTGCGGGAATGTCTGGGCTTCCTTGAGGCAGTGCAAATACTCAATCACATTGTTGCTGGCGACCTGCCGCACCCGGTCAACGGCTTCATCGCGTCAGACAACAGAGCACACTGGCACCGTCCAGCAGTCGACATCGCGCTCATGGCTCTCACCAACCTGCGGCGACCAAGCCGTCGTGCCATACCGGAATGGACGCAAGGCGTCAGCTTTAGCAGGGCTTAAGGCCTCGCCTCGCAGCTCTGCCCTATGAGCGTGGCGACCAATGTCCTACGATGACACCCGCCGGCGAACTATCACACGGCGGCTCTGCATTGCCGCGTTTGGTTTGAGCGGTGCGGTGCTGGTGACATGGACCATCTGGCTCGCCAAAAATCTCGCCTCAATGACGCTGGGTGATTGGCAGCTTTATGTACCTCTTGCTGTCTGCGCCCTGGCGGGGTTTGTCGTGGACGTTTGGCGGCAGGCGAGGCGCTAGGCGGCGGCCCTACATCCGTCGATCGCCTGCCCACATCTGCCCGATCCAGTGGAACTTGAACCGCGCTGCCTGCGGGCCTGTGTCAAATACCAGGTCGTGACATTCGGCATCCGGCGGCGGTTTTGCCCCCTTGCGCACACCCCGTGGTTGCCACTCCCAGCCTTTCAGGTGCTCGTCCAGCCAGAGCAGCACCTCGGCTAGGTTGGACGCCTCAGTGACCTCGGGAGCGTCCATGTGGGCGGCCGTGTAGGGTGTCTTCACGCGGTGGGGCACGGGCCAACCTTTAGCGCCAAAGCGGTTCGCATAACCACTCAACGATCGACGTTATCAGTCTATCTGTCCATCCATCTAGACGGACGTCTATCTATTCAGGGGGATAAATTGTGTCGAAGCAGTGCAGCAAAATATCCTGCATTGAGTGCCCGGTTGCGCGGCTGATCTCTTCAAGGCGTTGGCGCCGTTCGGGGCCCGGTCGTATCGTGAGGGCGGCATAGCCGTTCTTCGCTTTCGGCTGCAGCACGCCCAGGCGCTGCTCTGGCAATGCTGCCGGGATCATGGGCGTCACGTTGGAGCTAGTAGCTGGCTCATTGACTGCCCCGGCTGTGACATCGGGCCTGGGAGACGCGGAGCCTTTGCTGGGAAAGGCGATTTCAAGCGGTGGGCGCGGCTTGCTTGGCATTGCGGCTCTCAATTCCAATCTTTTGGGCGATGTAAGTCCAAAGGGCGGCGATTTCTGCTGCGGCCTTCCCTAACGGGTCCATCTCGGGCCCGGTCCGTCCGTCCGTCATGGCTCCGGCATAGTCCGTCCTATCTGCGACATGTATGGGCGCGACAGTGCCATGCTGCGACAGGAGGATTGCCGTCTCCGCGGTCAGCTTCACACGCGGTTTGACCGCGTTGACGATGAAGATCATCCGCTTGGCGGCCTCTTCAATCAAATCAACCGTCGCAGACACCGCTCGAAGGTCGTTTGGGCTCGCCCTCACCGGGACGATTACGATGTCGGCGACTTGGATCACCGCCGAGATTGCCTCACTGACCTGAGGAGGTGTGTCGATGAAGGCGATGGCAAAGCCACGCTCCTCTAAAGCTGCGAGGGTTCCACGCAGCTCGCCCATAGCTGCCTCAACAAAAACGGGGGTATCCGCCTCCCGCGCATTCCACCAGCCAGCCAATCCACCCTGGGGATCAGTGTCCAGCATCACGACTGGTCCATGCCCACGACGCACAGCTTCTACAGCCAGGGCGGAGGCAATGGTGGTTGTACCAGCGCCGCCCTTACGACTGGCCACAGCGATTGTTCACATCAATCTTTCTGTCCATCCATCAGTCCATCTAGACTAAGGGATGGCTAGCTGTCTATGGCGTCACTCTGCCGCATCGCGTGGCAAATAGCCTTTTGCGCGAAGCCAGTCCGTCAAAACCTTCTCAACCATCGAAGACACCGAGCGAGTGTCTTCGCGTGCAGCTTTCTCCAAAGCGAGTTTTACCTCCGGTGGCAATCGCACTCCAAGAGATGGCGACTTTCCCATGACGACATTTACCTACATTGACGTTGACATTGCGACAACGACATTGTAGGTAAAGCGGCGACAAGGAGCAAGTCATGCGCACCTACAGCTACAGCAGCCGCAATCCACTGGCAGCCCACAACCTCCTCCGCTCCCTGCCGCTATTCGCCGCCGCCCCGGCTTCCCTCCGTCCGGCCCGCACGCCGCTGGAGCTGGCCCTATGGGAGCTAAACCGGGCTATGCCCGACGTCAGCAGCGCCGAACGTCAATATCAGTATGCCCGGGACGGCCTCGGCCTAGCCAACCGTCAGCCGCGGATCTGCCGCCGCCGGTTTCAATCGCAGGCCATGACGTTCCTGAACAAGTCTCGCGCCGCTGTGCGCGCTGCCCACAAGCGCGCCGCAGCGGCCCAGGCCGCCGTCCTGGCCCTGACCATCGCCGTGGAGGCCTAGGCCCAGCGAAGACCAAACCACAGAATTGCTTGGTGCCGGGCTTCGCATAGCCGGCGCCGAGCCATCCAGCCGGGCGGCTCCCGGTTTAGTCCGGCAGTTATGCCGGGCGAGGTCGACGCGAACGGGAGGTCGAGTCCCGTCCGTGTCTGACCCTACGCAAAAGGCTTCAGCTAATGCGCAAGGCTGACAATAGAACTATCACACCGCTTCGGACGCCGCACGGTATGGCCGCCGCCATCACCCTGCTGGACGGCTTCCACCGCGCCCGTGTCGCCATCCCCGTCACGCTCCACCGACCAACCGCCAGCGGGCACGAGATTGTCGCCGGCAAGCTGCTGGGAACGATGCACGACCGCGGCAGCGTGCTTTACTACCGGGTCAGCGTGGGGGAGGGCATGTGCTACTTGGCGCCGCCGCACTGGCTAGATCCTGACAGCCAGGCCGACGTAGCGCTGGCCAGCCTGGCAACGGTGCTCGCGTGCCTGCCCAACGTCCACCCATGCCTGGCTGGCGTCCACCGAGTGCCCGTCCAACGTCCATCATGTGCCCGTCAGGCAACCACGCATGGGACGTCGAGAGACTACGTCTGGGACGTCCAACTTCCATCTGGTGGACATGAAAACAAGGCTTCCATACAACAATGCTCCACTGGTTGATGAGGAGCTGCAGATGATTGACCAAGCCGACTACTTCGGCGAGGCCGCAGCGCGTATCGCTTCATCACGCGGAATCAGCTTTGCAAGCGCGGTCGACATGGTCGAGGCTGCATGGATGCGCGATTCCTTGTGACATGAGGTCGGTTTTCGGCGCGTTGCTCGGCGGTGGCGCTGCCGGATCGTCAATCCGGTCCAGCAGTTCAGCGCCATTGTTGCGGACGCTGTTCACAGCCCGGCTGACAGGCTATAGGTGCAGGACGTCATCGGCAGCCGGCCGCATCAGCGCCATGGCATCGCCCTCTGCCTCACCCAGCCACATCGGCCACTGATCCGGCGTCAGGATCACCGGCATACGATCGTGCAGCTGGCTCATCGTGCCGTTGGCGCTGGTGGTTAGGATAGCGAAGGTGCGCATCACCTCACCATCTGGCGCCTTCCAGCCCTCCCAGATGCCTGCAAAGGTGACCGGCGCTCCGTCGACCTGGGCGATCGCGTAAGGCTGCTTGCCATCTGGAAGCGCCTTCCACTCGTAGAGTGCGTCGGCGGCCACAAGGCAACGCTGGCGGCCAGGGGGATGAGCAAGCCCCCCAGCGGCTGTCCCAACACCGGCGTTGATACCTAACAGTCAGAGGTGGGACGGCGACCACCATCGGCAACCCCAACATTTATTTGGCGGACTAACAAACTTTGGGATGCATCGGGAGTTGATAAGCCAGCATTGCATTGACGCTGATCCCACTCAGCTCCGGCGCAGGCTCTCGGAGCGTGCGCAAATGCCTGACCATCTGAAGGTCTCCAGACCTAACCCCACCAAAGCATTCTTCGACTTGGAGATGCGCCATCGGTCCGCCATTGCACAACGCTTAGGTCTCGCGGCCAAAGCCGACCCCGAGATCTCTGATCTAGAGCAGAGCAAACTTTGGGTCTCCTCGGCCCAGGAACTCGGCAAGCGCGACACATTCAATGACGCCGTATGGCGCGTTTGGGAGAATAGCGGTGGAAGTTGAGCAATCGGCCCATGCGGAGAATGGTGGTGCTTCGTCACCAACGTATCGACTCGTTTATATGAGCGAAGTCGTGCTGCCTTCTGAGAATGACGCCTATGCCACCGCTATCAACGATCTACTCAGATGGTCTCGAGACTGGAATAAGGACCACCAAATCACAGGGGCCCTGCTGTTCAGCACAGGCTACTTTGCTCAGGTGCTGGAGGGGCCCGAACCTGCTGTCAAGGCGCTCATCGGCAACATCATCTGCGACACGCGACACCGGCACCTTAGACTACTAGAATCTGGCTGGGTGCCAGAGCGTCTCTTTGGGAACTGGTCCATGGCTTACACCGATGGGACGGAACAGCTTGATCTGTCGATGATGGACATCTTGGGATTACCCAGGGTCTCGCAGGGCGCTGCAATAGTGCGACTGTTGAAACACCAAGTAATGCCCAGATACCAACCTAATAAGCCTTCAAGTCTCACCGATCTATCGCTTACAGACGCTTGACGAAGACCCAGTAGGTGTCGTCCGCCACCGCCTTCTTCATGTGCACCTTCACCCTGGTGGGGTTCATCTTGTAATCGAAGGTGTAATCGAACATCGCGTTCAGGTTGCCCGCTTTCACCCCGGCGTCGAACACGCCGCGGAATGCGGGCTTGTTGCAGCAGGGCGCGATCTCGTTGAAGAAGTTGCGGCCAATAACCGCCTCCTTTCGGCGACCGGTAATAGTGCTCTCAGTGGCGTTGTAACCAAGCACCAATCCGGCGGCATTTAATTGTATCGCACCAAACGCCAGTTGATCGATAGCAGAGGGCGTCATCAAAGCCAGGTCGTTTTCAACGTGGTCTTGGCCAAACTCGATCCGGGTCATAAGGTCCATTTTGTCACTTACTTCCTTTGCGAGCAAAGTCTTGGCGCACTACGATTAATGAAATATGAAAATCAAGTTACTATGCAGCACCGGCTAATGTATAGCTGTCAAATGTTAGTAATGGAGTTGAAGCGGATACATGACGTTTGCCACGGCGGTCTCCGATAGGACGGTTCCAACTCGGCAAGCTGGCACCTCATTTGTAAAGACACTCGAGCGTCTCCAAGGCAGATTTAAGAGCCTTCTTGGGGAAGGTACAACGGCGACTTCGGGGATCCGTTCAAACAACATGCCGAAAGCCGGCGCGGTGAGGTCCGAGACAACTTCACCGGTGGTCGGCATTTCTATTGGTGCATACATCAAGATGGCCAAACGTTGGACATCGCTAGGGCATCCTTGACCAATCGACGCTCACGGTATCAAACTTCTTAGCGCGCAGTAGAAGGATGATCGAACGTGCCGCACCTCCCGCCTGAGGTCATCCGAGCACGCTTCTTGATTGCACAGTCCCGGTTGATGGTAGAAATTGCTTGGACAAGGTGCAGCGAGCTTGAGGCCGAGAGGATCCGTTCAAATAACCTGATCATGATTGCACGGGAAATCCTCGAACCACGCGTTCAGGAACTGCTGCTTGACATGCCATTAGATGGAGCTTGGACACCGGGAGCTGGGCCGCATTCAGAGATCATCAGCACGATGCTAGATGACGGCACTCTGGTGATAGAGGAAGACCGAATGCCGGAAGATGGCGATGGACCATGGCGGGTGCGGTTGACGAAAGAAGCAATGGAAATTTTGAGTTGAGCAAGCTCACCCCGACGCTAACGCACGCCTCAGCAGCGCTCGTGAACGCGATGGTGGCCAACTATAGCGCTGAAGAACGAGCAAGCCGTGCGCGAATGATGGCAAGCACTCTAGATCAGGCCCTTGCGAGGATAGAGCGCGCTATAGCAAAAGCTCGAGGTTTACCCATACCTGCCAACGACAATCGTGCACGTGCACATCGTAGAACGCGCGAGAGACCTCTATAGTCAGGTCAGCAGATGCCGAAAGTGTTGAACCAAATGCCCAACCTCATAGGGCTTCAGCATCAGCTCGACACTCATCTCCTGCCGCCAGTCCGGCGTCGTAGCGTTGCCTAATGCCGTCGTCAGCAACATCGGGATTGTTGGATATAACACCCGCATTCGCTTGATGACGTCGCCACCCGACAAGTGCGAGGGCATGTGGTAGTCGGTCACGAGCCCTGTAAAGTGTCCAGGCCGCTCATCAAGAAGGTCTAGGGCCCGTTGGCCGTCTGGAGCAACCATTACGCTGTGACCAGATTCGGTAAGCGCATCCTCGACCAACATGGCGATGAGGAACTCGTCTTCGACAACCAGAACGCACATCCAGCCTCACCCCCAAGATGCGATTGGCTGTTCGTCGCGACCCAATGGAGCCAACATTAATTGGACGATATCGTTCCAGCGATACCCCTCAATTGATAGACGCTAACTGACACGACGGATTTTTGGACCTGCTCAATAGCTAACAACCTTCAAGTTGTCGGAGGTGAATTCCGCCAACGCTCCAACGCTGGGTCGAAATGGTGCGGATTGCTGGCCTGGATAATGTCAACGATCCGGTCAGCTTCGCCATCCTGCGGCCACACCCTCAGCACAACATCGTTGTCGGCGATGGCGTCTCTCTTCCCAGTTTGACCATCATCCGGCAGTAGGGCTTCGCGGATCTGCCCGATGAGCGATTTATCAGTGGGCTCCAAGTCGATCCGTTCAGCTCTAACTTCCAAAACGCTGATCTGGCCTTCCGAAATGCCGGCATCGATGAGCGCGAACCGCGTGGCTTCGGCGTGCTGCCGATTTGCAAAATAGGCCACTACTCGTTGCGCGCCGGTGTCGGCTTCAGGCGTGTGCAGCGGGCCATTGATCGTTGTTGGTCCTTGGGTCATGGGTGTGTCACCTTCCATCGCATCGCTGTCAGCGTGCCCGTTCGTTCGCGGGCTGGTTCTGGTTGCCGCTGACGACTGTCTGCTCCTTGCTGACATTTTCAGGCTTTGCGGGGCCAGATTTGTCAGGGTTGCCGGGCTTGGTAGGGCGTGTGCCGCCGGGGTCGACACCCTCGATGGGATCGTTGCCCGTCGTGTGGGTAGATGGGTTCACCATGGCTGCGTCTCCTTATGGCGCCCCAACGGGTGATGCCCACAGGGGTTCAATCCAATCTATGCCATGGGGCGTGCTCCGAGCTGGCGCTGCCGATCCCACCCATCTGAGCTAAATGTCGTGATTGCAGGCTGGTGAGGGACCAAAGTGGCACTGGCGCGTTCAGCATGGCTAACCACGTCTAGGAACCCCATGAGCATTTTCAGCTCGATCATGAGCAAGATCTTCCACGCAGGTGCGCCTGCGGCTGGAAGCATCGTCGACGCCATATCGCAGACCGCTCCGGAAACGGTCTCAGAAGCCGTATCCCCTTCGCCGACCACCACACCAGACACAGGATCAAAGACTGTTGACGTCGGCGTGGTCCTGTCGCAGCTGGCCTCGCAGAAAGGCGGGGGCGGCAATTACGAGAGTTCGATCGTTGATTTGCTCAAGCTGCTCGACCTGGACTCCAGCCTTGAGGCCCGCAAGGAGCTCGCGACCGAGCTAAACGTGCATGTCGGCGCAGACGGGTCAGCCGAGGAGAACGTCGCTCTCCATAAGGCCGTGGTACAGAAGCTGGAAGAAAACGGCGGCAAGGTTCCAGACAGCATGAAGGCGTAGCCCGATGGAGCGCGGGCGCCCGGCGCGTCCGTGCAGACCACCTTGCACTTTACCGGCACCCTAAGAGATATCGAGAACCAAATGTTCCGGAAGCCGTTTGGTCTACCAACACCACGCTTCATGCAAGGCGTGATAAGGAGTGAAATGCCATGCGCACCAACCTGATTATCGCCGCCGCCGCTATTCTGGCGGCTTCGTCGGCACTGCCTGCCTTTGCCCAGACGACGCCGACCGCAAATGCCACGTCGCAGGGTACGGCGACCACCACTGGCGGCAGCCAGGGTATGCCCACGCCGAAGGCCACCGGGCAGCTTTCCACCACATCCACGGGTGGCGGAATGGCTCCGTCGGCCGCGCCGACAACTGCCACCACTGGGACCACGGGGGCGTCCAGTGCTCAACCTGGCGCCCCCACCGCCGCGTCCAAGTAGCCTGGAATGGGCGGTTCGATTTGAGCCGCCCCGTCGTTAGCCGTGGCTGTTCGCACCAAGGAGACATTTGTGGACGAGAAAAGCATCAAGGGCGGGGCCGGGCCGGCTCTCGCGGCCCATAGCAAAGACGCGTCGGCACCGGGCATCAATCCAGCATCCTCTGCAACCGACGAGAATCGTCCTAAGTCTGCGACAGACGGGATGTCGGCCACGGTCGACCGAATCGCCGGTCAAGCGAGAGATGCTGCTGGCAAGGCGGCCATCTCGATTTCTACGCACGCTGACGAAGCGCAAGAGAAGCTTGCCCAGCAAGACGTGACACCCGAGCAGGCAAGGGACTTCGTTCGCGGCAAGCCGCTGACGGCACTTCTAGCAGCCCTTGGCGTGGGTATGGTTTTGGGGCTCCTAACCCCAAGACGCTGAAGATGTCAGACAGCGCCCCAGATGATTTCCGAGAGGCCATGTTGTGAGCTATGCGCAGTTACCGGGTAATCTGGTCGAAGAGGCCTGCACAAGAACGGTAGCTGATTCGGCAGACCTTTCCTCTCACAAGGAAGA
>NZ_LMUY01000093.1:49340-50471 GCF_009765685.1 Acidisphaera sp. L21
CGTCCAGTAGACGCTGTTCATGACCAGGAGAGATTTGTGGACGATAAACACATCGAAGGCGGCGCTGCGCCTGCCCTTGCGGCCCACAGTAAAGACGCATCGGCACCAGGTATGAATCCAGCATCCTCTGCAACCGGTGAGAATCATCCGAAGTCTGCAACAGAGGGGATATCTGCCACTGTTGAACGCATCGCTGGTCAAGCGAAAGACGCTGCCGGCAAGGCAGCCATCTCGATTTCGAAGCACGCTGACAAAGTGCAAGAGAAGCTTGCCGAACAAGACGGGACGCCCGAGCAGGCAAGAGACTTCGTTCGCGGTAAGCCGCTGACGGCGCTTCTAGCAGCCCTCGGCATAGGTATGGTTTTGGGGCTCTTGACCCCAAGACGCTGAAAATGTCCGACGGCACCCCGACGAAATTCCAAGAGGCCATGTTGTGAGCTATGCGCGGTTACCGGGTAACCTGGTTGAAGAGGCCTGCACGAGAACGGTAGCTGATTCGGCAGACCTTTCCTCTCACAAGGAAGACCGCAAGGTGGTGAGAGCACGGGTAGGTCGGTTAGCGCTGATTGCTGCTGCGGCGAGTAGAAGCGATCGAGACGTTTTCGTCTCGGCAGACGACTTTACACTGATCGCAAAGCATTACCTGGAGATCGGCACTGCTGAAATAGAAGATCAGACTAGCCAGGAGAAATAGCAGTGGCCTGGCTCATGATCGTCGTTGCTGGCGCACTGGAGATGGTTTGGTCCTATAGCGCTAAGCAGGCGAATGGGTGGACCAATTGGGGTTGGAGCGCAGTCACTGTCGTCTCATCGTTGATCAGTTTCTTCCTGCTGACCTTCGCGCTCAAGAGTCTGCCCCCTTGGCACCGCCTATGCTGCCTGGACAGGCATTGGTGCAGTGGGCAGCTTCGCCATCGGGATCTTCCTTTTGGGAGAATCGGCTGGGACATGGCGCATCATAAGCGCCATGGTCATTGTGGCCGGTGTCATTGGCCTGCGACTGAGCGGTGGATCCAAGTGACAGCTCGTGCTCGATGTGAAATCGCCGGCAGAGCGAAAAGAATATTTGGGGCGCCAGGGTGAAATGGACTTGCAGTAGCCCATATCGCCGATGCCAAGTCCGGCACCGGA
>NZ_LMUY01000093.1:50481-50790 GCF_009765685.1 Acidisphaera sp. L21
TCTCGTGCTCGATGTGAAATCGCCGGCAGAGCGAAAAGAATATTTTGGGCGCCTGGGTGAACCAGACTTGCAGTAGCCCATATCGCCGATGCCAAGTCCGGCACCGGAGATCGTCTCCATGAAAAGCATGTTTATATTGGCTGGTCTGACCCTGGTAGGAGCAGCGGCGCTACCTCAGCCGGCCGCAGCGGTAGGATGCCTCTCGGGCGCCGTTGTAGGCGGCGTCGGCGGCCATGTGGTGCATCACGGTGTTCTGGGAGCAATTGCCGGTTGCGCCGTAGGCCACCACATGGCGGTGCAGGAGCGGCG
>NZ_LMUY01000093.1:50800-53436 GCF_009765685.1 Acidisphaera sp. L21
CCACCATGAAAAGCATGTTCATATTGGCTGGCCTGACCCTGGTAGGAGCAGCGGCGCTATCGCAGCCCGCCGCAGCGGTAGGATGCCTCTCAGGCGCCGTTGTAGGCGGTATTGGTGGCCATGTGGTACATCACGGTGTTCTAGGAGCAATCGCCGGTTGCGCCGTAGGCCACCACATGGCGGTGCAGGAGCGGCGTCAGGAAGAGCAGCGTGACTACGATCAGCGCCAGCAGCAATTCTCCGGTTCAGGGCAAGGTAGCTACAACCAAGGCTACGCCCGCTGAAACACGGGGCGGCTTCGTCAGATAGCGAGGCCGCCCCAAACTGGGTTGGCTTAGGTCCAGTGTGCATGCGCCCGGCAGGACTCGAACCTGCGACCAAGCCGTTATGAGCGTCCCGCTCTAACCAACTGAGCTACAGGCGCACACGCGGACCGCTCTTTACCCGATAGAAGCGCTGAGCTGCACTACCCCTTGGCGGATGCTTTCGCACTTGGAGTGGCAGATGCCACCGTCTTGCTTAATGCCTCGACGGCCGCAATTGCGTCGTGCAGCGGTTTGGTCATCGACGTCGGCTCGTGCTGGCCTTCCACTTCTTGCAGGTCATAGCGAACGGCCTTCTCAGTGTTCTTATAAGCCTGTTCATCTTGGAAAGTCTTCGGTGCACTCCGCACGATCCCGAGGGCCTGCTGGAGCGCCCGTACGACGGCGACATGGGCGAGTTCCTCGTCATTGGCGCCATTAGGGGCGTTTGCCGTTTCAGGCCGACCAGAAGCGTCACGGAGATCTCCCAGTGCAGCCTGAAGAGAGGACTGGTAAGCAGGCAGGTCGGCCAAAGGTGTTGATGATCCAAAGGGCGAACTGCTGTTTGTTCCTTGCTTGAGAGCCGTTTGCGCCGCCACGGGCAGGGCGAGGAGACTCGTTGCCAAACACACCGCTATTACGGCTCGCTCAGCGACTGCAGATCTTAAGCTCTTCAAGCTTTGGTCCCAGCCTTCTTTGGCTCGACATTTTCGGCACCAGCACGGGTTCCACCAACTTTGTCAGCACCGCCTGCATCTGCGGCCCTGGGCTTCTTGTGATTGCCAGTGTTCTGCTGATCGTCAGTATGGTTCACCGTCTGCTCTGTATGTTCTTGCTTCATGTGAAATCCTCCATTCTGGACATGAACGTGGAAGACTAGTTGGAGGAGATCGGAACCGCGACACAACGACGTGATGCATGCGGCGCTACCATCAGCCATATATCCGCGGCGATGCATACGTCTGGGTCATCGGATCGAACTGCCGCACGGCCGATCCGGTGGTAGAGGGCACCAGCAACGCCCCTATCGCAGGGTGCGGCCCTTTCTGATTAGCGAACTCGGCAAACGGCCAACGAGCTGGGCGTGGGGTTAACCGACCGCTAGTCGCCCAACGGGAGGTCGCGATGGGTGCAGGGTGACGCCTCGCTCATCAATCTCGGTTCGAGCTTCCGGATATGCTGCCAGCGCAGCGCTCATCGCTTCTACGAAGCTGGGTTTGAAGTGCTTCATGGCTGCAAAGCCGCCGCCAAACTGAGCGAAAATGGCTGGCCAAGAGATCGGCGTTGGCTTTTTCAGTTGATGGCAGCGCCAGGCAAGCCAAACGTAGATGTCCAGGGACATACTCCGGTCCTTAAGCTGCCGGATAGCAGCTTCAAGTAGTGGGACCGGGTGTTCGCGCAGGGCCTGCCAAAACGTCTCGTCTAGGACAACCCGGTCTTCCCAAAGGCTCGCTTGGTTGTCTTCCGGTAGCTTGAACCGCAGACCTGATGAGACGATGCCGCCCCGAGCCCAACCTTCCTGCTCTTCGTTTTCCCAGAAGAACTTCAGGGTGCATGCCGATATACGCGCAGCCTGTTCCCGTAGGCTTTTCGCCGTCTCGCCGCCGATCGCCAGACCCATGCGTTCCATCCATTCCCGCATGGATCGGCCAAGTGCCACCTCTCGGCTGCCAGTGCGGACGGCCTCGGTCTGGAGATAGAGTAGGATCATCCGGGCGCGGGCGCCGTAGGGGACACCGTAAGTCACGACCTTACCGCGGGTCTTCATGCGGCCAGGCTCGATCCAAAGCGTGACCCGATGGCCTTTCTTCTCCCAGGTTTGGTCATCGGGTAGCTTCTTATGCGGCAGGCTGGTTAGGCAAAAGCCTGTGTAACTGATCCCTATCCGCTGGCTTTCGTCAGCCATAACTTCGGCGGCAATATCTACAAGTGACCGCTGTCTCTCGGAAACCATTGTCCGAGCCCGGTCTCTTCCGTGTAGCAATACAAGTTGGTGGATGTTGGAGGATGGTCCGGCTGGATCGTTCACATCGCTCTCGTTAAGCTTTCTCGAGACACCCTGCTCAGCACGAAACTCGGCTGTCAACTGTGGGGTTAACCGACCAAGCTAGTAGAGTAACTAGTAGACTCTATTAGTAGTTTCACCGGTTCTCCCCACGGGATAAACCCGATTCGGTCGGTTCTCCCCACACGAGTGGTCTGTTCTCCCCACGGGGTAAACTGAGGCCTCGGTGAGCGCACTGCGGTCGGTTAACCCCACGGGGTAAATCTGCGCCGAGTCGCTCTTGTTGACCTACCAGCCCATACTGCCAGGGCCGCCTTTGAAGGGCCCTT
>NZ_LMUY01000093.1:53714-53790 GCF_009765685.1 Acidisphaera sp. L21
ACACGCGGAATGCCGCCATCGTCTCTGCGATGGTGCGTCCTTCGAAGACGATACGCACCGATCGGCTGACCGGCTC
>NZ_LMUY01000093.1:53800-55208 GCF_009765685.1 Acidisphaera sp. L21
TACGGGGCGGCTTTGTGAGATAGCGAGGCCGCCTCAAACTGGGTTGGCTTAGGTCCAGTGTGCATGCGCCCGGCATCAGGACTCGAACCTGCGACCAAGCCGTTATGAGCGGGCCGTTCTAACCAATTGAGCTACAGGCGCACACGCGCTCGGAGCTTAACCGGCAAAATTCTAGCTCACAAATGCTGAAGTCGCCGTTATCCCTTGGCGGGAGATTTGGTGTTCGGCGTGGCGGATGCCATCTTCGTGCTTAGGGTTTCGATCGCCGTGATTGCATCCTGCAGTTGCTTGGTCATTGAGGTTGGCTCGTGCTGGCCTTCCACCTCTTGCGTGTCATATTGGACGGCCTTTTCGGCGTCTTTGTAGACCTGTTCGTCTCGGAAGCTTCGCGGCGCGCTACGCACGATCCCAAGGGCCTGTTGAAGCGCCCGCACAACAGTAGCGTGGGCAAGCTCTTCATCATTGGCGCCTTTAGATGCATTCACCATTTCAGGTCGACCGGCAGCGTCACGGAGATCTCCCAACGCAACTTGAAGAGATGACTGGTAGGTAGGCAGGTCAGCGACAGGTGTTGATGATCCAAACGGCGAACTACTGTTTGTTCCTCTCTTGAGAGCCGTTTGTGCCGCAACGGGCATAATGAGGACGGTTGCTGCCAGACACGCCGCAGCGAAAACCTGCCAAGAAGTCAGAAACTTCTTGGTGTTCAAGCCTTGGCCCCAGCCTTCTTCGGTTCGACATTTTCAGCACCGGCGCGAGTTCCGCCAAGCTTGTCGGCACCACCAGCATCTGCCGCGCCCGGCTTCTTGTGGTTGCCGGTATTCTGCTGATCGTCGGTATGCTTCACTGTCTGCTCTGTATGCTCTTGCTTCATGTCACGTCCTCCACCTTGGCAAACGCAGCACCGCTGGCTACAGCGGCTTTCAGCGACGACACAACGGCGTGACCCCGACGTGTCGCGGCTGGCGTTTCGATTTTTGGCTTCACTGCCGAATGATCTAGGGACCGCCCGCTTGGTCTGAATATCCCGCCCGCTTGGTCTGAATTGACCGTCCGCTTGGTCTAAATCGACCGCCCGTTTGGTCTGGACGACTCGCCCACCTGGTCTGAATTGGCCCGAGTTTCCCTGTGTTTATCAGTGAGTAACCCAGCGGAAATTGAATCTAAGAGAAGTTGAACTTTAGGCTGGGGATAACTTGAAAACCTCTCAGAGGCCGGCATCACATAAACACCCGAACAATCAGGGACGGCTTACCTATAAGAGGGCTCACAACATAGTAGACTTAGCCTTAAAGCGACTGACTGGATCCTAGCCGTGTGGAAGCGCAGGCTATTCAGACCAGACGGCCGGAGAAAGTGCCTACGAAGGCCTAGCCGGTAGGCGCCTCCCGGTGTTCGCCGGGAGGCT
>NZ_LMUY01000093.1:55218-55778 GCF_009765685.1 Acidisphaera sp. L21
GATCTGCTCAAGCTGCTTGATCTGGATTCCAGCCTTGATGCCCGGAAGCAACTTGCCACCGAGCTAGACGTGCACGTCGGAGCTGATGGATCCGCTGAGGAGAACGTCGCTCTCCACAAGGCCGTGGTGCAGAAGCTGGAAGAAAACGGCGGCAAAGTTCCAGACAGCATGAAGGCCTAGCCGGTAGGCGCCTCCCGGTGTTTGCCGGGAGGCTTGTCGCAACTGCTAGCTTAGGCTGCCTGCCGAGTAGCTACACCCTCTTGGGTGAGTATCGCATTATTATCCTGGCCGTTGAGGCTCAGTCCGTTGGTCCCGACGGCAATCCGGCGAGGCTTAAGTTGTTCCGGGATCTCTCGAACGAGGTCGACCACGAGCAATCCGTTCTCCAAATTAGCAGCCGCAACCTTTACGTGGTCAGCCAAATTGAAGGTCTGCTTGAAGTTCCGAGTTGCCAAACCTTGGTGCAGTATTTCCTGCTGCTGCGGCTCGGGCTTCTTCTGCCCCCCCGTAATGACGAGCGTATTTCCCTGTTGGACCAGATCAATATCGGACTGCGCAAA
>NZ_LMUY01000093.1:55788-56474 GCF_009765685.1 Acidisphaera sp. L21
GTAATGACAAGCGTATTTCCCTGTTGGACCAGATCAATATCGGACTGCGCAAACCCCACAATTGCCATGCTGATGCGGTACCGGTCCTCGCCTGTCTTCTCGATATTGTAGGGCGGCCAGTCAGGCCGAACGCTGCTGTCGATCATATCGAGCAGCCGATCGAAGCCGACGGTGGAACGAAACAGGGGAGTAAAGTCGTAAGTCCTCATCACCACATCCTCCAAAAAGCAACATGGTATCCGCTGCTTGAGCGGCATTGCGTCGATCCCTCAGGCCTCGACACGCAGCGACATAAATCTGCCTGAAATGCTCTTCAATACCCTCTATATAACATTCCTGTGAACGCAGCGCGTGTTGCATAACTCCGGCAAGTGCGCCTCTTTTGGCGCTAAGGTTGCGGCTTACGAAGCGGCTTACCCGTACCTGAGAATGTCAGCCCCCTCATGCTGGAGCAACCACGTCGTCGGTGCGGCTTTATTGATGACATGACCAACTTCGATCTCAGACGCTTCACCGAAGCACAAGGACCGGTCTACAAGCAGGTCTGTCGCGAGCTTGAGGCTGGAAAGAAACGCACCCACTAGATGTGGTTTGTTTTCCCGCAGCTTCGAGGACTGGGACAAAGTCCAGCGGCCCAGTATCTTGGACTCGGTGGGCTGGAAGAGGCTCGTGCTTACCTTGCCGAT
>NZ_LMUY01000093.1:56484-56984 GCF_009765685.1 Acidisphaera sp. L21
ACTTGAGGCTGGAAAGAAACGCACCCACTGGATGTGGTTTGTTTTTCCGCAGCTTCGAGGACTGGGACAAAGTCCAACGGCCCAGTATTTTGGACTCGGTGGGCTGGAAGAGGCTCGTGCTTACCTTGCCGATCCTGTGCTTGGCTTGCGGCTTGTTGAATGCACGAGGCTGGTGAACCGCGCCGAAGACAAAACTGCGTACGAGATGTTCGGTAGCCCCGACGATCTCAAATTCTGCTCATGCATGACGTTGTTTGCAACTCTGCAACAACAGCCATTCGAACAGGCAGTCGCTAAGTTTTACGGCGGCAAACGTGATCCTAAGACGCTTGATCTGCTTCAACTCTCGTAAGTGACTCTCTAAGACCTGCCACCACCATCTTTCGCGCCCACACAGATGCAGGCCGGTCGAGCCGCTTTGATCCCGCAGCCCTAGCCACTCGCTTCCTGGAGTACGGCTATAATCTTAAGACCTAAGCGGCATCATCAACGCTCTGGTG
>NZ_LMUY01000093.1:56994-60776 GCF_009765685.1 Acidisphaera sp. L21
ACGTGTTTATCGACGCCAGACGGCATGGCGTGGGTGATGAGCGACCAAGAAACAAGGCAGCTAACGCAGCTTGCAAAGTGCGGATTCCAATGCATTCCGCCCACCCATGCTGACTTCAAATCGCCCAGCGTTTTAATCTGAAACCGCCCACCATTCTGATTTCAAACCGCCCACCGTTCTGAAGCTGGCGCCCACCCGGGTTGCGGAGGGCATTCGGGAGGATTGATTGTCTCGCAGGTCAGCACTGACCTGGCTTCCATTACCGCCATCGCAATCGATGGAGAGGTGGGATGCCGAGACCGAGGCTGTCCATGCGGCGTATCAAGCAGTTGCTGACGATGCATTTTGGGGCCGGGGCGAGTGCGCGGCGCATCGCGCATGAGATTGGTGTCGCGCCGAGTACGGTACGGGAGTATCTGGGGCGGGCTGCGGCGGCTGGGATCAGCTGGCCTCTGGCGACAGACGTCACCGACGAGAGCCTGATGGCCCAGATGTTTGTCAACGCTGGGGTTCGTGCCGGTGCGCGGTTCCATGCGGAGCCTGATTGGTCCGCCTTGGTGGGTGAACTCAAGCGGCCTGGCGTCAATCTGCTGGTGCTCTGGGAGGAATATCGGGCGGTTCACCCGGCGGGCTACGCCTACAGTCGCTTCTGTCAGTTGTTCCGCGAGTTTGAGCGGCGTCTGTCGCCGACGATGCGACAGAGCCACGTCGCCGGGCACAAGGCGTTTGTGGATTACTCGGGCAAGCAGGTTCCTATCACGGACCCGGTCACGGGCGAGGTGCACCCAGCGGAGATCTTCGTGGCGGTACTCGGCGCATCCAGCCTGACCTATGCCGAGGTTACCTGGACCCAAAGGCTGCCGGATTGGATTGGCGCGCACATACGCATGTTCCGGTTCTGGGGGGTGGCTCCGCGCTTGCTGGTGCCGGACAATCTCAAGAGCGCCATCCACAAGGCTTCATTCTACGACCCGGAGGTGAACCGCAGCTACGGCATGATGGCGGCGCACTATGGGGTGGGCATTCTGCCGGCTCGGCCGTATCGCCCGCGCGACAAGGCGGCCGTGGAGGCTGGGGTGCGATTTGCCCAGTCCTACATCCTCGGCCGCCTGCGCAATGTGGCGTTCTTCTCTTTGGCCGAAGCCAACACTGCTGTCGCGGCCGCGGTGGAGCGGATCAATAGCCGCGAGATGCGCCGCCTGGGGATGAGCCGCCGCCAATTGTTCGAGGCAATCGAGCAGCCGGCAATGCGGGCGCTGCCACAAGACGACTTCGAGTATGCCGAGTGGCATCTCGCGCGCGTCGGCATCGACTACCACGTTGAGGTGCAGGGCTTCTTCTACTCGGTGCCACATGTGCTGATCCGCGAACAGGTCGACACTCGTGCCACGCAGCGCACGATCGAGGTGTTCCACCGCGGCAAGCGTGTCGCGGCTCATCCCCGGCGATATGGCGGGCCGCGACACGGCACCCAACCCGAGCACATGCCGAGCGCGCACCGGCGTTATGCCGAGTGGACACCGGAGCGACTGCAGCGCGACGCCCGCAGCATCGGCCCCGCCACCGAGGCGCTGGTCATCGCCGTGATGGCGCGCAGACCACACCCTGAACAGGGGTTCCGCACCTGTCTCGGCGTGCTGCGACTGTTCCGTGGCCTGGAAGCGGCCCGGGTTGAGGCTGCGTGTCTGCGCGCGGTCGAGCTCGGAGCGCTGTCCTACGCGTCTATTGCCTCGATCCTAAAGCACCGGCTCGACCCATCGGCACCCCCGCAAGCCGCGGACGGCACGCCGTTACTGCACGAGAACATCCGCGGCGCCCGCTACTTTCATTGAGGAGAATGACCTTGCTGAACCACCCGACATTGGATCGCCTGCATGAACTTGGCCTGGAGGGAATGGCGAAGGGGTTTCGTGATCTGGCGGTCAATCCCGAGAGCCGCGCTCTCGAGCACGCCGAATGGCTCGGCCTGCTGGTTGATCAAGAGGCCACGTTGCGCCAACAAAAGCGGTTCGAGGCACGCACCCGTACGGCCAAGCTGCGTCAAACCGCCACGATCGAGGATGTCGACTTCCGAACCCCGCGTGGCCTGGACCGGACTTTGTTCCTGCGCCTAAGCAGTTGCGATTGGGTGCGCGAACATCGCCATTGCCTGATTACCGGGCCGTGCGGCACTGGCAAGAGCTTCATCGCTTGTGCGCTGGGTGACCGGGCATGCCGAGAAAACCTCTCAGTTCTTTACCAGCGCAGTCCGCGACTGTTCAGCGCGCTGGCTTTGGCCCGTGGCGATGGGCGCTACGCCCGTCTCATCCGTCAGCTCGCCCGGGTCAACCTGCTCATTTTAGACGACTGGGGCCCAGAGCCGCTTACCGCGGAGCAGCGCCGCGATCTGCTGGAGATCGTCGATGACCGCTACAACGCGGGCTCACTGATCATCACCAGCCAGGTACCCGTCGATCGCTGGTACGAGATTATAGGCGATCCCACGCTGGCCGACGCAATCCTGGACCGCTTAGTGCACACCGCGCATCGGATCGAACTCAAGGGCGGCACTCGGCGTAAGCCGGTCGTGGTACAATGACCCGCCTGAAGCGCTGCGACTAGACCGTGGGGTCATTGTAATTCGTAACGTAACGGAAACCCGAACCATGCCGAGAGGCCGCAAACCAGACGGAGAGCGCGCTCTGAGCAACGCAGAGCGCCAAGCTCGCTATCGCACTCGACAAATGAGCGCGATGGTCGAGAAGATCACCCGACCAAGCCGTCCAACCGATCGCCGCAGCCGTCCCCAGCGTTGGAGGGACGCAGTCAGCGAGTTGTTAGATCTCCAGGCGGTCTATGCCAACTGGCTCGAGACACTACCGGACGGCTTACGAACCAGCCGAATGGCCGAGGCGCTCGAGGCTATCGTCGATCTCGACCTCGCCGACTTGGCCGAATGTGAACCGCCCCGCGGCTATGGCCGCGACTAACAGAAAGACAGACCACGTTGCCGACGATGGGTTGACCAAGACTTCGGTCACGTGACATGACGAAAACGGCCTACGAGACGACACCAGTCCGGGCGATTTGAGATTGGAATGGTGGGCGCTTTGAGATCGGAACGCCGGGCGGTTTAAGATCGGTATGCCCGGGCGGTTTCATCGGAATACGCATGCAAAGGTCATTTCTCACCCCCATCCTGCGGGATGATCGACACCTTGCCGTCACGTTCGATGATGGCGTAGCGAACCTGTTCTAGCCGCATGAGCCCCTTCTGCCGAACGGCCGCCATCACATCACTTTCAAGCATACGCAGGGTCCGCATCCGATCCTGATGCCACTCACCTTTCTCGAAAACGATGACAGGCGTTCCATCCACGATACGGCCAAACCACTCGAACCGCTGCTTCAGGGCAGATATGGACACATGCATCAGGCCAATCGAGAATACGGCACTGACCGCCGCTACCATGGAATGATCATCCCCCAACACCGCCGACATCAGCGCGCCACCAAATAGAAACAGAACCACGATGTCGAATGGCGCCATCATGCTTGCCATGCGTCGCCCAATGAGTCGCACCGCCAGCAAGAGGATCAGATAGGCGACCGCTGCTCGAATAAGGACGCTCACGGTAGCACGAACTGCGTCCAACGCTGCGCAGCGTAGCCTTCTCGCCGAACAACCAGTTCATTTGAGCCCAACGACATCGGCTGCAGCATGAGCCTCAGCTTGGCGTCTCGTGTGCCTGGCGGAATGGAGATGGTCATCACCATGCCGCCGTCCACAAGCCGAGTTTGTA
>NZ_LMUY01000093.1:60786-68688 GCF_009765685.1 Acidisphaera sp. L21
CGTAAATTATGGTGTTGAAGCGTCTCTATAGACGCCAAGACGGCATAGCGTGAGTGATGAGGGACCGAGAAACAAGGCAGCTAACGCAGCTTGCAAAAGGTCATTTCTCACCCTCATCCTGCGGGATGATCGACACCTTGCCGTCACGTTCGATGATGGCGTAGCGAACCTGTTCTAGCCGCATGAGCCCCTTCTGCCGAACGGCCGCCATCACATCACTTTCAAGCATACGCAGGGTCCGCATCCGATCCTGATGCCACTCACCTTTCTCGAAAACGATGACAGGCGTTCCATCCACGATCCGGCCAAACCACTCGAACCGCTGCTTCAGGGCAGATACGCACACATGCATCAGGCCAATCGAGAATACAGCACTGACCGCCGCTACCATGGAATGATCATCCCCCAACACCGCCGACATCAGCGCGCCACCAAATAGAAACAGAACCACGATGTCGAATGGCGCCATCATGCTTGCCATGCGTCGCCCAATGAGTCGCACCGCCAGCAAGAGGATCAGATAAGCGACCGCTGCTCGAATAGGGACGCTCATGGTAGTACGAACTGCGTCCAACGCTGGGCGGCATAGCCCTCTCGCTGAACAACCAGTTCATTTGAACCCAACGACATCGGCTGCAGCATGAGCCTCAGCTTGGCATCGCGTGTCCCCGGTGAAACGGGAATGGTCATCACCATGCCGCCGTCCACAAGCCGAGTTTGTAGCGGTTGTGGTTCAACTCTTTGGAGTCCCATGGGCTCGACGATGTTGGAGCCGACCAAAATATCAATTGTTGAAGATGCCGAGGCGTTATCCAGGTTGAACGTTACCTGCGTACCTGCCTGCGATCGCGCCACCGGCTCGAAGTCTACAGTGAGGCCGGTCCCTTCAGATTTTGCGGTTTCATGGCTGTAAGGGCCTGAGGCAGAACAAGCGAATCGGGGGACTAGGAATCGGGCTGCAGGATGTACTAGCCTGACAATGTGATCGACACCTCAGCCATCAAAGCGCGCTTTGAGGCGCTCGCCCCGTTTCTCAATGAGCGGGCCCGCCGCCTCTTTGCTGCAACCGAGGCTCGTCTTGCTGGACGGGGTGGTGTGAGTGCCGTGTCCACTGCCACTGGGGTAGCGCGCAGCACGATCGGCCGTGGCTTGGCTGAATTGCGGCGTGGGGAGACCCCACCCCCTGATCGGGTCCGTCGCCCTGGTGGTGGTCGCAAGCAGAAGGTGGACATAGAACATGGACTGCTGGACGCTTTGTCCAAGCTGGTGGAGTCAGCGATCCGTGGCGATCCGGAATCACCCCTACTATGGGTGAGCAAGAGTCAGAGACACCTTGCCGGGGCCTTGGCGGAACAGGGCTTCACCGCCAGCCAGACACTGGTTGGACGTCTGCTGCGTCGCCTGGGTTTCAGCCTGCAAGCCAACCGCAAGACCAGCGAGGGCACGAGCCACCCGGACCGTAATGCGCAATTCGAGCACATCAATATGCTCGTCAACGCTTTCCAGGCGGCGGGACAGCCTGCCATCTCGGTCGACACGAAAAAGAAGGAGCTTGTCGGAGACTTCAAGAACAACGGGCGTGAATTACGTCCTCGGGGACATCCCGAGCCGGTTCGGGTGCATGATTTCGCCATTCCAGAACTTGGCAAGGTATCGCCTTATGGCGTGTATGACATTGCCGCTAACACCGGCTGGATCAATCTCGGTGTGACAAGCGACACGGCGGCATTCGCCGTTGAAAGTATCCGCCGCTGGTGGTTTGAACTTGGACATGCGCGTTACAAAAGGGCCCGTCAGATCCTGATCACGGCCGACTGTGGCGGCAGCAACGGTGCCCGCGTTCGCCTCTGGAAAAGCGAGCTGCAAAAACTTGCAGATCAAACGAGGTTGTCCATCACAGTGGCGCATCTACCACCCGGTACCAGCAAATGGAATCGTATCGAGCATCGTCTGTTTTCATTCATCACCCAGAACTGGCGAGGCAAACCTTTAGTGACCCACCAGGTGATCGTTCAGTTGATCGGCAACACTACGACCACGACGGGACTCACCGTCCAATGTCGTCTTGATGAAAACGACTATGAAAAAGGTGTCAGAGTGTCTGATGCCGATATGGCCGCGCTCAATATCACGCCGTCCAACTTCCATGGCGAGTGGAACTACACCATCGCGCCACGCCGAAGGCGACGTTGAAGCAGTTATTAGACATCAGGCCCTAAAAGGTTTCAAATACCGGTTTCAACCAAGCCTAGCTTTGGCCTTAGCGGTGTATCGTGACGCCAAAGTTGACGTCGATGATCGAGGACTGACTCTTCATCAGTCGCCCCCGCCAGTTGCGCCACGCTTGATCAAGGTAGGTAGATGACCTTCGACGTTGGGCAGAACGCAATCAACCAGTGATTGGCTGGTAACACACAAAAAGCTGGGCTCTTAGCCTGAAAGAAGACGCCACTAGTCGGCAGGGGTTGTTAACGGGTCCGATCTATAGCGGAGGTTATCAATGCAAACGAGCGAAGTTGCTGAACTACCGTGCATAACCATTTGATTCAACAGGCTGAATCCGATATACTTTCTTGCGGCAGGCAACGCCGGGTTTAACTCAAGTCTCCGTTTTGGAGGCAGCCGAACCGATGGTCATCCCTGACGGATGGCCTACCAACGGCCGGTGGCAACTGGGTCCGGGGGCCTGCCGCTTACATTGGTGCACCGAACATCTCGAATATTGCCTTTTGATCACCGCTTAGGCGATCTGCCCATTGATCCGGCTGCAGCTTTACCCCAAACCTAAAAACTCCATCAGATCCGCTAGCTACCCGCGGCTTCAAGATTTCGGCGAACCGCGTATCTCCTCGCCGACCACCTGTTGATGTTAGTCCACGGTAAAATGCACTAGTGACAACATCTGCAAGCTGTAGGCCGGCACGTTCTCTGTGCGAAGCGTGATGCACCTGCTGAATATCAATTACATCCCAGGAAAGGTTATCTTTGGTGAGAACCATTCTGCCCTCTCGGCTTCGGAGCCAGAGTTTTGCAAGATAGTCCTTAGTGTGCTCATAAGACATTCCACCGCGAGTGGAAAACTCAATCCGAAGTTTCCGTTGCGGATCTCCGCGATACCGCGTCTTTGAATCAACCGAGCAATAACGAGAGACTTTTTCGAGCAAAACGCGGGCCATCCAGTTATAAAAATAATTCCGCGCATGGACGAGTTCGGCTCGAGTATTCCGATAACCCCGCATGTTTGGTTTGTGCGAAACCGAGACAAACCACCGAAAAGTCAACGTTGAAAGATACTCGCAGAGAATCTCTTTTCGTCGGTCGTCCAACTTCGCAAAATGGATATCGCGTCTCTGCGGCGAGTTGATCCGCGACATCGCCTCAACAAGCCATTGTTGAACAAAGGCATCGTCGTGGATGGGGACAACGAAGGCGCCCAATACAAACCATTCTGATGCGCCTGTTGAGTCGATGGGGGCAACAGACTTGATGCCGTCGTCTCCGGCTTCATCAATGTAAGCCACATAGCCAACGGGAGATGCCATGTGGCAATCATAGAATTAGAACTAAATGAAAATCCAGTGGGCGCAGATCTATCCAGCCCATAGCATGTCGGTTCTCTGCTCTTGCTTCTGGTCAGCCTTAAGCGAAATCTTGCCAGATAGCCGCTCTGTAGTGGACCTACCAGCCCATACTGCCAGGGCCGCCTTTGAAGGGCCCTTTGAGATCGTTGGTCACCCAGCCGCCATAGAAGCCACCAGGCTGAGGCGTGACGGCTTCGTCACCGACGAAACAGGCGTCCATGGCGCCGGCGTAGACGGCCAGATGGTCGCGGATCGCTTCGAAGGCAGGTGTAGGATTTGGATAGCTCCACGCGGCCCGACTAGCGATGGCATCGCCGGCCCGGATGCTCTAGTAGTGGGCGACGCCCTTCCACTCGCAGAAACTCTCCCCAGACGCCGGCTCCAGCACGCAGTCGCTGAAGGCTGACTGAGGAAGGTAGTAGACGGGTGGATGCGACGTCTCCAGCACGCGAAATGCTGCCGTCGTCTCTGCGATTGTGCGTCCTTCGAAGACGATACGCACCGATCGGCTGACCGGCTCCAGCCTTGGCGGCCGAGGATAATCCCAGACGTTTTCCACTGACTTCGTCCCCATTGTGTGTCCGGCATATCGGGGCAGGGCGGACAAATCCCACCCTGGTCGGCTGTCACGCGGCACGACTCGGAAGAGGGGACAGACGCGAACGACTTGACTTTGAATCTGCCGTTCTCTGGGCGTTCGACTTACTGGCAGTGGCGTCTAGACCCCCAGCTGTCGGGGCCTCTTAATATTCTGGCCGTATCTCAGCCTAACGGAATTGCCATGTCCGCCCTTGAACAGGCGACAATCGTATTCACGTCGTATAAGTCTGGGCATAGCGGAAACGTCAAATGACAGAATGGTCGTCTTCGGTTGATCGGGAGTTCCAAAGAGAACCTCTGACCGCCGCTCGAGCGGTGTCACTGGCCAGCAAAGCGATAGAAGAGGGTCGTCAAGCAGATGCTGAACGTCTCATTTCCATAGCATACGAACTCTTCGATCTTGCCGCTACGACCCCTGAAGCACTTCAGACGATGATGACGCCCAAGTCGTGATGGTCGTCTGCAACTAGCCCTTCAAAGAAGGTGGATAGCGGACAGGCCAAGACATTCGTCATCGTTACGAGATGCGGTGGGGGGACCCGCTCAATCCCCATCTCCCAGGCGCGGAGATCGTCTTCCGGCACCTTAAGCCGATCGGCAAGGTCGGACCTCGACATTCCAGCCGAAGCCCTGATGTCTATGATCCGCTGTCCAACATGGGCATCGATCGGTGATGCAGGTCGCATGGTCATCGGCGGCTTGTAGCTTCCCATTCGCGTGCCCCAGTAATGCTGATTTTACTGCGCATCAAATGCGACAGAACGTGACACCTTCAATATACCGTTGCCTGATAGAAGATACCGATCAAAGGATTGCATTTGACTGATGACGCTAGGAGGGGGCTAGCCAACGCGCTATGCACTTTCGGCAATCGAGCCTCATGGGTCACCCTGAATCTGCTACGCGAGGTGCTTGCGAATCGGACCATATCTGCCGGAGATGCTCGTGGTTGAGCAAAAACCTAGAATTCAGCTGCGACCGGTGCCAGCGTTTCGCGAGGCATTTAGGCTGGATGACCCTGAGCAATTCGGAGCGTCGGCGCCACGAGGCGTGCAGCACCAGATGATACTAAGAGGCAAAGGCGCCTATAAGGCCTGGCGATGGCGGTCAGCTTCACCCGCAATGATCGCGTCCCGGGGACGGACCAAATTGGCGGTCACTCATCGCACCGGTACGGGAAAATTCGCTTTCTTCACCTTCGTGGCCAATGATGACCCACCATCCGTCATGCATGGACGTATGTTGCCGCCGGGCACGCTGGCATGGTGTCGAGCGGAAACGGAGATCCATTCGCAGAGTCCAGTTGGTGCAACTTGGTCGAACCTATGCTTCCCTATCGAGGACGTTGAGCGGGATTGGGTGTCGCTCTATGGCACGCCGTTCGCCGGACCACGCGATTCCGTAGAGATTGTGCCCCTAACCTATGTGGCGCAGCACCAGCTCACTACGGGGATTGATGCGGCCATCAGCGGCAACGAACATGCGCCAACCCTTGTGCATGGCCTGCTACGCCTCATGCTGGAAGCTTTCGCTTTCAGCCGGGGAGCAGAAGCGGCAGGGCCAATCACCAAAACCGGGTTTGAACGCCAATTACGGGTGGTAGATGCTCTCGTCTCAATTGCCGACAGGATTGACGTCGCCTATCCGTTAGTGGCTGTTTGCCACGAAGTCGGCGTTTCATTACGAACATTGAATGCAAGCAGTAACGCTCTACTTGGAATGGGTGCGGGCCAGTATCTACGGCGGCGGCGAATGCACCGCGTACTCGCCGCGCTTCAACGGGGCGACGTCAGCGTGACAGAGGCCGCCACGGGGCAGGGATTCTGGGACCTTGGCCGGTTCGCCGGAGATTATCGGGTGCTGTTCGGCTGCTCGCCCTCCGAAACGCTGAGTAAGGCTCGCAGGGGCGGAGTTCTGTTCAACAGACGCGGGTGAGGAGGCGGGTCGTGACACCCCCCACCCCTGCAGCTAGCAGGCCTACCAGCGTCGCGGCCATGGTCACCTGTCGCTGCCTCGCAGCGCGACTCGGCCTGCAAAACAGACGCGAACGACTCGATTTGAATCTGTCGTGCCCGAGGCGTTCGATTACTCGCGTCGTTTAAGTTCCTCCAAAACCTCCTGCACCTTCTCGACGGCCTCGGCAGCGGTGACTGGCCGGCCTTCTGCCCCGATCATCCCGCCAGCCAGACTGGCCGCTGCGGATTCTCGCTGACCCTCTCGGTTGGCTTGCTCGGGTGGGTCCTCATCGGGCTGTCGTTCTTGAACGGCTTTCACCTCGCTTGCCGGAGACTGTGCCTCTTCCTGGGAGGCAGCCAGCAACTGACGGCGGGCGGCGGCAGCTGCCGGATCACGCTCGAGGGCAAGGTCAAGCTCTCTGTTGGTTGAAAGTTCTCGAAAAGCTTCGTCATAATACATACCATTGCAGCAAAATTGCTGAATTCGTTAGTTAAACGCACGCCCTTCATTGTCGTTGTGTGCCGCAAAATATCAGTCTGGGCTCATAGCCCGAAGAGGAAGTTTCGATCTGGTTCGCACGGTCACGACAGGTGCATTGGTGTATGGAACGGCCGTTCTACCTCCAGGGAACGTCCATCAGGTGTCCAGTGGATGGCCAGGAGACGTCCAGGTCTTCGTCGAGCCTCAGGCGAGTAAGCCTCCGCATTGTGGATCCACAATGCCTATCCTGTCATCCGAATCAGAGGCAACTTTGTGCAATTATCTGCAATCGAACGAGTACCGCCGTCGTGCTCACATAGTCTCACATGTTATTGCATGATCTCGTTCGTTCTTGTTTAGACGTGATCTACATCAGAGCACGACCAGTCTGCAGTGCCATCGAGACGGCCAGCAGTTCCGATGCTTAAGCGTTCTGGCCAGCCTCGGCACAATCACGTTAACCTTTGGGGACCATCGACGACAGGCAGGTGTGCAGTGAACAACGAGCAATCTGAGCGGAAGCTCGTCCCGTTTCCACGGCAGCTTCGGGTAGTGCCGGCGGAGCCTAGGGCATATGCCGCCCCGACCGACATAACGTCTCTGGCGGCGGAGCACGACGGCTGCGTCTATCAACTTGAAGCCCTACTTCGGCAGTTGCCGGCGCACTGTATCCGCGAAGTCGAAGCAACCACGCCTCTATCGGGTCAGGAGCTATGAGACGAGATAATCAGGCGGTGGCCGGGTACGGCAGCAGAGGCAAATCGCCACATGATGCCGGACGGCACGGTGCACATGAACGCGCCACTGCCGCAGGCGCCATACAATCCCAATGCGCCGATTGGCCGTGCCGATGAACGTTTCCCCCCGAGCATCGGCGCTCCGCAGCCCCAGGGTGGGAATGATCCGAATCAACCTCCGCCGCCTCGCGTGCCGGTTCCGCCTGGCGGGGGGTATGGTCAGAACGCACTAGCAACGCCCCCGCCGATCCAAGCCGCGCCAGCCCAGCCGCCCTCTGTCGCAGCCGGGCCCGCTACCACCCAAAATGCCCTCGCAAGCATGGGTGCGCCGCAGGCTCCGCAGCCACCGCCTGTGCTTACTCCGGCCAACGCGTCGTTGGGCTCAACAGGCCTATCAAGCCTCGGACAAGGTGGTGGGCCGCCAACGCGGCAGAACGTTTTGGCTGGCCTCGGTGCACCCGGCACCAGTCAGGTAACATTGTCCAACGCATCCAGCGCCTCCGCTCAGCCCAACCCGTTCCCCGCTCTAGACCTAGTCGAAATCTACG
>NZ_LMUY01000093.1:68698-72133 GCF_009765685.1 Acidisphaera sp. L21
CGGCTGTGGCTCGATCCGTTGAAGTCCCATGGGCTCAACGATGTTGGAGCCGACAAATATATCAATTGTTGAAGATACCGAGGCATTATCCAGGTTGAACGTTACCTGCGTACCTGCCTGCGATCGCCCCACCGGCTCGAAGTCTACAGTGAGGCCGGTCCCTTCAGATTTCGCGGTTTCATGGCTGTAAGGTCCCCGACCCAGAAAACCAGCGATGCCCGCGGCTACAAATAGGACCATGACCCAGCGGCCAACTTGCTCAGCCCGGCGCCAAAGGTGCTCAAACCGCTGATCAAATCCAACCTCAAGCTCTTCGTTGACGCGATCCGCACCTTGCATGGGGGCTGAACAACAGGCTCTGCAGCGAGTTCCGGTTACTGCCGTCGAATTGGTCAGCAGAGATTAGGAGACAAAGAGGCCTGTGCGGCACGCAGCGCGATGGGGTATTCGGAACGCCCCTGCGAATAGGGGCGTTGCCGGATCTTCGACGGATGGAGAGCGCCATGATCAATATCACGGAATTCGCTGCTGTCCTGCTTGTCTTTATGCTGGGTATCTCAAGCGTGGCCTTTGCGGCTGGCGGCTCATCGTCCGGGGGGAAGTGGTGGATCCTTATCCGCTGGCTCGTCATCCACGGGAAGTGCTGCAACTGGCTCAGGCTCAACTCCGTCAACTGGGGCAAGCTCCGTCTCGGGTTCTCAACCGGTTCCCGGCAAGCGCAAGGCGGTAGAAGATCGGCTTCGGCAAACCGGCGACGCGCCAAGCCCCTCAAAGGATCAGCCGGAAATGCAATCTCTCAACCAGATTAGTCGCCAAGTGGCGCCCGGTGCTTCCGGTGCCGGAACCGGAAGCAGGCCGCTAAGATCTGGTGCGGGCCCGAACGTTGCGGCTGGAGCCGTCGGATAACAGCATATGCGCCCGGCAGGACTCGAACCTGCGACCAAGCCGTTATGAGCGGCCCGCTTTAACCAACTGGGCTACAGGCGCACAGGCGGTATGGGTGATGCACGACGGATCCGGCTTATCAAGGCTAGATTCCTGCCCTTGGTAAGCATCCACGATCCAGAGGCAGGTTGAAGCGGAAGTAGAGTCCCCTACCCCATTCCGAGCTGGCGAGCTTCGCTCTTGGGAACTGCTGGCCGCGAGGGGTTCATGATAATGCCACCCTTTCCCACGTCGACGCTGGCTTCCGGATAACCGCCATAGCTAACGTCAGTGCCTCGAGGCATGAGGCTTTCGTTTTCCGCTGCAGTTCAAAGCCTGCTCCAAACTGGGAGTGAATGGCCGCCCAGGTGACTGGGGTGCTTTTGGTCAACACGTGCAGTCGGTATGCCAACCAGATATAGACATCAATTGCCATACTGCGGGCGCCGATGGCCTTAATGGCTTCCTCCCGCACAGGAACCGGGTGTGCCTTTAGGCTTTGCCAGAAGCCATCGTCTAGCCGCACCTTGTCTTGCCATAGAGACGGCTGGTTTTCGTCCGCAACGCCTGTGAGCGATATTGCATCTCGCACGAAGGCGCCATTATGGCGGTGCTCTGCGCCTCCTCGATCGGTAAAGAATGTTAACCGACAGGCCGAAATACGTCGCGCCTGTTCAGAGACAAGGCGATAAGTCTGTCCGCCTGTGGATAGGCTCATTCGGATCATCCAGCTCTTCATCGACCGACCGAGTTCGACCTCCGGAGAGCCCGTGCGAATGGCTTCGGTCTGGAGATACAGCAGGATCAGCCGGGCGAATGACCCGTAAGGCACTCCGATCAGGTCGCCAGCGCTGTCGATGCCTGATTCGACAAATAGCTTTGTAGCTCCACCTTCTCGTTTCCAATGCGGGCCGGCGATGCGTTTATGAGGTAAGCTGGTCATTGCAAAGCCGGCATGGGTGATGCCAAGCCGAAACTCTTCATCCGCAAGAACCAGGGCAGCAGCATCAATAGCCTGTCGTTGGCCTTTGCTGTCAGCCTTTGCTCGGGCTCCATCCAGACCATGCTGAACGATTAGCTGATGAACCTCACCCATGAACAAACACTAGCCCTGGCTATGTCCTGCCGATCAAGAGGGGACTCTACTTCCACAAGCTATTTGGAAGGCTATTAGACTTAGTTATTAGCTGTGGAAGTAGAGTCCCCTGGATAACCACGAGTCGCGGAACCAAAGTCCCCTCCTTAAGCGGAAGTAGAGTCCCCCGGATAACCGTCCAGCCTGTGGATAAGTTCCGCCAAAGTGCAGCGGGGACGACGCACAGAGACGAGTCGTCGTAAGTCCGCGCTAGCCTCGGGAGTGTGAAGTAGATCTAGCGCTATTGCCTTTTAGAACGCATGCTACTGTATGGTTAAGCTAAACTTTGGACGGAGCCTGAGGCCGCTGATGGAGCACAGTAACCAAGAGGCTTTCGCAGCCTTCGCTGACTTGGCGGACACGGCCTGGAAGCTGAGGAACGCTCTGCTCCAAACCAAAAGCTTCTCACTCATGGTGGTCCAGCTTGAGGATGCGGTTCTCAAAATCGAAGAATCATTGGCCCAATTAGAAGCTGACTTGCAGAGGGGCTCACGAGGTCAGTAATAATGGTGTTCACTGAACACCATGGGATCAAAGAACTGGGTCTGGACGTCCGCGATGGCGGGCTTCGTCGGCCAGGGCGTCAAACGCGCCCCATTCGAATTCTGAGTCGACGGGCAGCATGGTCTGCAACGCGACGTGGATATCCCGCAGGGAGCGTTTCCGGCTCACCGACAGTGCTGCCTGGTAGCCGGCGTCGTAATCATCGCAGAATTTAGGGTTGATGGTGAGCGGCCTTGCGTCGAACAAAATCTTAACGCCGTGGACGGCATCGGTTCGTCGGAGCGGATAAATTGCAACGATCGCCGTGCGGAGATAGGCGGCCAGCCACTCAACGGCCTGCTTGATCAGATCAGGGGCAGATAGAAAAGAGACCGGCAGCATTGCAGACCGATCTCCAATTCTGACGGTCATCGCGGTCCCCTGCTGTACCGTAACAACACCGTACCATAGCCGCAGTGCCACCTGGGACAAGGAATATTCCTGGCGAACATCCTAGGGGGGTCAGGGCCGCCAATGAGGCCCGGCAGTGGCCTACCCGTCCACGACGCGAGAGCCTGAACAAGTGCGAAGGCAATCGCAAACGAGCCGAGCCGGGATTACGGGCGTTACCTGGTTCGTCACCTCTTTGCGTCACCCGATTTGTTACCCGAGATGTCACCTGACGATGAGCTTCAGCGTTCGAAGAGAGGTCAGTCTGTTTCTCACAGATCAAGGCACCCTAGACGGGTGGTATTAAATTGAAACGAACGGCATCCAGGGGCCGCTTTGGTGGCTCACTCGTGCCGTTTAAGTTCCTCCAGAACCTCCTGCACCTTCTCGACGGCTTCGGCAGCGGTGATAGGGCGGCCCTCTGCCGCGATCATCCCGCCAGC
>NZ_LMUY01000093.1:72143-72572 GCF_009765685.1 Acidisphaera sp. L21
GTAATCCCAAACGTTTTCCACCGACTTCGTCCCGATTGTGTGCCCGGCATATCGGAGCGGGCGGACAAATCACACCTGGTTGGCTGTCACGCAGCGCGACTCGGACGGCGAACAGACGTGAACGACTCGGTTTGAATCTGCCGTTCCCGAGACGTTCGCCTCACTCACGCCGTTTGAGTTCCTCCAGAACCTCCTGCACCTTCTCGACGGCTTCAGCAGCGGTGATAGGGCGGCCCTCTGCCGCGATCATCCCGCCAGCCAAGCTAGCCGCCGCGGCTTCTCGCTGACCCTCTCGGTTGGCTTGCTCGGGTGGGTCCTCATCGGGCTGTCGTTCTTGAACGGCTTTCACGTCGCTTGCCGGGGACTGCGCCTCTTCCCGGGAGGTAGCCAGCAACTGACGGTGGGCGGCGGCAGCCGCCGGGTCACGCT
>NZ_LMUY01000093.1:72582-72690 GCF_009765685.1 Acidisphaera sp. L21
CTGTCGTTCTTGAACGGCTTTCACGTCGCTTGCCGGAGACTGTGCCTCTTCCTGGGAGGCAGCTAGCAACTGACGGCGGGCGGCGGCAGCTGCCGGATCACGCTCGAG
>NZ_LMUY01000093.1:72700-72955 GCF_009765685.1 Acidisphaera sp. L21
TGCAAGCAAAATTGCTGAATTCGTTAGTTAAACGCACGCCATTCATTGCCGTTGTCTCGCCGCAAAATATCAGCCTGGCTTCATAGCCTGAAGAGGAAGTTTCGATCTGGTTCCCACGGTCACGACAGGTGCAATGGTGTATGGAACGTCCGTTCTGCATCCGGGGAACGTCCACCAGGTGTCTAAGGGATGGCTAGAAAACGTCTAGGTCCTCGTCGAGCCACAGGCGAGTAAGCCGCCGCATTGTGGATCCAC
>NZ_LMUY01000093.1:72965-76849 GCF_009765685.1 Acidisphaera sp. L21
CGCGCGTAACGTGACGAATTGCCTCGCTTTCCTCGGGAGAGAGCTGGGAGGAAGAGGTGGCGGGAAGATCGTCCGGCATTCTCTTGGTATAACCGAGTTCGATTACGGGCCAATGAACAACAAGGCCCCGTTCCTCTGGCCGCAGTGCCGTGGACAAACAGGATTACGGGGGAAGCGTCGCCATGTAAGCCTCAATCCTCTTGAACACGTCTAGTATCCGGTTGCCGTCCGAGTCTTTCACACGGGTTTGCCATCATGACTGTTGGGAACTACCTGCGGTGGGCCTTCTGGACAGGGTGCTACTTGTTTCATGGCTCAAATATTGGATCCGAAAATCAACGAGAGCCTACAAACTGTGCGATGTCGCTGCTCACCGCCGATCTTTCAGCGCCGCCAGCTTCGACGCCGCACCCCGCTTTGCCTCCAGGTGCTGGCTGTAGCGTCCCACCATCGCCGGCGTCTTCCACCGGCCGGCCTGCATGATCGCGGCAGCTCCACCTGGTTGGAGGCCACCATGTCCACCGCGGCACCAACCCGGCTGCTATGACCCGAGATCCGCTCCGTCACGCCCTCCGGCAGTCTGGCATCCAGCGCCATGCCCTTGAACAGCCGTGCCACATCGTTGCCGGAGATCGGGCCGCCGATCGCACCGGCTTTGCCCACCGACCGAAACAGAGCCCCCTCCGATAGCTGAGCTGCGGCCAACCAGGCACCGAGACACTGCATGGTATCGGGAGCGAGGTAGCAGGTTGCACCCATACCCTCCTGGTCGGTCTTCGATCGCCGGACTATGGCGGTGCCGCTGCCATCCACGTCCTTGGTGATGTCGCCGACTTCAAGGGCGATCAGTTCCGATCGCCTGCACATTGTATCGTATGCCACTGCCAGCAGTGCTCGGTTGCGCAAGGCGCGAGTGCTGTGTCCGGTCGCGGCCAGCAGGCGATCGACATACCTGCGGAGCAGGGGTGTGGCCTGAACCTGGGCTCGCCCCTTGGCGCGGTGCAGCCGCTTCAGCGCCAGTCGGACGGCAGTGGTCGCAGCGGGGTTGGGCAACTCCGCCGCCCGGTGCAAGTGGGAGATGCTGGCGACGTAGCGCCTCACGGTGGCCGGCGCCTTCACCTCACCCATGGCGTCTACGAACGCTGCGACCGTGTCGGCATCAGCGGGAAGGGAAGTCCGGCTGACGCCAGAGCACCAGGCGGTGAACACGGCGGTGTCGGCGCGGATCGCTCGGATGGTGTTCGACGCGTGGGCACCTCGAGCCTGGTCCGAGTAGCGGGTCAGGTTGGCCAGCATCGTGGCTTCACCGCGACAGTATAGGTAACCGGCGCCGGTGGATATTGTTTGGGACGATACAACAGCGTCGGGCATGTCAATGGCCTCTGCTGAAAATGCCGGCCACCGGACATGAAGCTGTTCCATCACTCCCGCCGCGCCGGCTCTCCGCGTGATTATGCAGGCTCTCGGAGATCACTGCTGCCTGGTTCTTGCACCCCAGGCAGCAGCAGAATTGCAGAGAGGCCTTAACCGAACGTCGCCAACATCCGGTTTGTTGGTGCCCGAAATGCGGCGCAGTTCCACAGCGCCCCTGCTTGCGTCCCGGTTCCAGGCTCAATGGACGTAGCCGCCTTCTGATGAATTGACCTTCACCCCGATTACCTCGTACGCGGTAATGCCAGGGTAACCAACAAGACTTCCCATGCGCGCCGACATGCCGACGGAACGGTGAGCGTGCGCACGTACAAGAGTCCGGCCTCTAGAAACCTTTAGGAGACTTTTGCTACCATTCTGACCATGTATGAATTGGCCTCGATCTTGGGCTCAGGCAGTATCGTTCGCCTCTTTAATGATGGGACAGACAACGATCTTCACAGTGCTGGCGACGGGCATGTTGTCTCTGTCGAGGGTAGCCGCGTCAGAGTGAAGTTCCGAGGTTGGATCGAGACCTGGCAGGCTTCCGATCTCGTCTACGACGGCACTACAGGCGTGTGGCGCGCCAAGCGCCCGGCGGCGCACACTCGGATCATTGCGAAACGCCAAACACCTTAGATGCCCTTCAAGACAATGAAATCGGCGCGCCTATTCGATGCACGCGGCCGCGCCGCTACTCACCGTTCGAGCGGCTGGTGGTGCCGCGAACCAGCGGTCAGTCGCGCCGCTCTACACTTTGGCAATAATCAAGATACCTCGAACGTTCCGGTAAGCCCGAACGGACCATCCCTGAAAGGGTTTCGAACACATGTCCGTTTCTCACCCCGGCGAGTTGACGTGGTCCGCGGGCTTTTGAACTTTGCGCCTCCAGCATGCCACCTCGGGTTGGCTGGCGCTCATTTGCCTTCCGGCACCTTTTCGCTGCTGTGTTCTCACATCTGATGGCGTTGCGATGGCAGCCGGCGACTGCGAGAATCATCCGAGGCCTATGATCAAGCCGAAGCCGATCAGCGCAACACCTGCGCCGAGGTTGAGGTGCCGTGTTACCGCACTCGCTAGGCTGCGACGCAGAAGTAACGCGCCACTGCAAACGAGCGAATACCAGAATGCTGCACCAGACATTACTCCAGGCACCATCAGGAACGAGCCGCCAATCTGGCCGCAGCCTTCTTTAGCACTCGCTTGCGGAACCCATCTGGGCCAGCGGTCATGAAGCCGCGCCAACAGGCCGGACACAGGAGCGCACGCGACCCTATCATTCTTTGTCAACCGCCTTGAACCCCAGGGGTCGTCCACACATGGTATTAGGCACCCTGCCTTCCCGATGCAAAGCAGCTACAATCTCCCTGTGACGAGGATTGGAGCGAGACATGGCAGAACCCAAAGCACTCAAGGTGACGTATCAAGAAATGCTTGGCGTGTATGAAGAAAATCTGATGGCACCGGAAGTTTTCGCGCAGAACTCTCCATACTTTGCCATTTCCGGCAACATAGTCTCTGTCACGCTGACGGCATCGCGATATGATAACTCCTCATCGCCCGGAATACGGAAGCAAGTAGCTGTTGCAAGACTATCTATGCCGGTCGGGGCCGCCGCCGACTTGGCGACTGGCCTGTATGACTTCTTGTCAAAGAATGGTGTCAAATTCGCCACCGACAAAGAACGTGAAAAACCACAATAGAGAGCGGATCGATACGCGACGGTGTAGCTTACAATTCTCAAAGGGATAGAAGGATCTTGCCGTGTCGCCTGGTCAGTTGTGGGACGCTCGTATTCTACTCTGCTGGTCCCGAGATAAATTAGCGGAGGTCACCGAGATTCCAGTGGAAGCTGTGATTGACCTTGAACGAGCGGACCGTCCGATCAACGACTTTTATCAGAGTGCCCTTCGCGTAGTCCTTGAGGCGGCCGGCGTTGAGTTCACCAATGGAGCTGCACCGGGAGCGAGACTCAGGAGAACCGGCAGCCAATGACACCTGCACAGTGTCGGAACGCTCGCGCCTTGCTCAATTGGCCACGCATGGATCTAGGCACCCGCTCCAATTTTGGAGATCATGTGGTGAGGCAATTTGAGGAGCGCGGACATATTCCCGGGGCTGCTAGCGAAAGCTGCGCAGACCGCTTGGCTCGAATGAGACGCACCCTGGAGGCTGCTGGCGTCGAGTTCATCGAGCAAAACGACGATGGACCTGGCGTCAGGATGAGGAGGGAGGCTGGATCCTGAGGTCAGCACTTCGTCTTCGTCACCGCGCCGTAAGCTACCAGGCTCAAGCGCGTTGAACGAATAGCCGCACGATCCTCGCCTAGTGCATTGTGTGCGACAAGCTCACAATGGCTAAGTGTCAATTGTGCAGCGAAGCCAAGACCGATGGCGCCGTTTCACCCTCAAACTTGTGTCCATAGGTGCGTTTGTGGACACTTCTCACCGCCTCACCTAACCACGGGCTATCCT
>NZ_LMUY01000093.1:76859-77112 GCF_009765685.1 Acidisphaera sp. L21
CACCCCGGCGCGAGGCGTGAAGCACTTCGGGGGTCGGCACTTTTCCGAAACTGAGTGCCTTCCTAGCCTTCGGCACGGGAAATCAAGAATGAACCAGGGTTGGTGGCACGTAAGCGGTGCGGCGGTGACATCTGGCGGTAGCTGGCGGTTTCATGATCAGCTTTCGTCATGGATGGGATCACGCCGATTTCGGCTTTTGAGGATGAGAGTGTTGAGTTGCGCTGAGAACTGACCCGTTTAGTGGGATATTTGC
>NZ_LMUY01000093.1:77122-92776 GCF_009765685.1 Acidisphaera sp. L21
CCCTCCTACGGAGGGATACCTGGCAGTCGGCAGCTGTGGTGAAGATCAGGCATGGCGGTTAGCCCAGGCGCTGGCGTCTTTCTTCGATCGTGACACCCGTTGAGTATAAGTTCGAAGATATTAGTTTCAGGGCTGCTGGCATCACCCACTGCGGCAATGCGGGACGTTCTAAATCCACACGCAGGAAGAAGTCCGCTTCGCAATGAGCCCAGAGTTCTGCTGGCAGCAGAGCACGACCGGCCGTCCAACGACAACTGCCCTCTAAGTGATGGAAACCCGCGCATATCAGCGGGTCATCAAGGTCGATGACCTGCCGCATCTCGAAGCCATCATCAATGGCGAGCCCGGCGAGCCGAACACCCAACTGCCGAAGGTCGCGCCCCTCACCTACATCACCCGGGCGCGCTGTGCATGAGACCAGCCATACCTCGCGGGCGGATTTTGGCACGCTGAACCGAGCAGTTAGATCGCGTGTCACTGGGTCAATGCGTATGCCATCTACCAGGAGATGCAAGTCTCCGAGAGGCTTTGATCTATCCAGCGTCCAGCCGAGCTTTTCGGCTTGCCGGCGGAGTTGGATGCTTATTGCGTCAAGAACGGAGCCGCCATTCACAAAGGGTCGGCAGAAATCCGCATGTGTCAGTGTCGCAGGATCCGGAACGTTCGAACCGCTCGTGCCATCTCCAGGAATGTTCTTCTTTACAGAAAAGAAGTCACGGTTGCCCATATCAAGGTAGCTTTCGGCGGGTAGTCCGTTGGCGATGATAATATCGTGGCTGTCGAGTTCGATGTGCCAATAGGTGACTTCATCAACCTCCATTTGAGCGACAGTCGACCCATTGATAAGTAATCCAGCGGGGATCAACACCTCACCAAGCACATCGACACAGATCGAATGTCCCGGTGAGACATATAAATCACGCGACGGCCTGTTTTCGCCGAAAGCGTGGCGTCCTATGCGAACAGGATTTACTTGTTCTGGCCTCAGATGATTGCGGCAATTAATTGTCCGATGACCAATCCAACGTACTGGTCGATGCGCGCCTGACGCAGTCTGGATTAGATCGCCGACCCGCAAATCCTCAATCGAAATCTCACCGCTGCCAGTTCGAATGGTTGTACCCGAACAGTAGCATGTCACAAACTGGACGGTTTCAAGTCCATTCGACGGCTCATTCGACTCTTTGTAACCAGTAGGTGCACCTGCTCCATTTGAGAAAGTAACATCAGGGAAGTTTAATGTTAGAACGTCAGTCGTTATAGAAAATGAATTACTCGAGAAGCTTATATTTTGGACACTTGATCCAGGAAGCTCGATTGCATCTCCAACGATCGACATATCAATGTGAAAACTTGGTATTTGCGATCCATTTGTTACAAATGGAAATACAAACGTGCCACCGCTAGAGAGTGAGAACACGTCTAATAAAGATGGCTGATTACCGACAATTACTATTCCACCCTGCGTGGCGGAGTAGGCAACACCAACTCCACTCTCCCGATCCTTAATGCTTGCGCCGTTTGCACTAGCTGCAAACTCAAGCGGTATTGAGCCTTGAGAAGAAATTCCATCTACAAAGATGAAAGAGTTTTCACCTGTAGCGTTCAGAGAGGCGACAGAGTTTGGGGAGGTATGCGACGTTGGCTGCGCTATCACATCATCTATGAAAAGTTGAACTGAGGCGGTCGTCAATACACTCACGCCGCTTGTCAGCGTGATGGAGTTCAGACTTAACGATGATATATCGTCGTTTTCGAATACAAAATCATTGCTTGTTGCCGTAACTACGTTATCTCCGTTAGCCGGCACCCCATTGGTCCAATTTGAAGGATCGCTCCAGTTGCTATCGGAACCCGCACCTGTGTTGATGATGAATGTTGTGATCTTTGACATCGTGCGAAGCTCTCACCCGGAATGTTGCGAACAATAGAACACATTCACGCGTTTAGGACAGATGGTATAATTGTTCGAACCTAAGGGGGACATCGATCGCTATTTAGAACTGGTCCGCAAGGCTGCGCCCGATGCGCGGACTTGGATGGCAGCACATCCCGGCGATCCGCTCGACATGCTCCACCGCATGAAGTTCGAGGCAGTTGGTTATCATCCCATCGACGGCCGCGGCAAGCTGGCCTTCGACTTGACGAAGATGGCTGCGCGCTCTGAACGCCGTCCAACCAACAAAGGCGGGTTGTGAATTAATGCAACCTTGTCGTCACCAAATCGGCTTGCGCTACAGCACTGCACTATGTTCTCTAATTGTTCCACCCGGCTGGAGGCAGAACGTGAGCGATGAGGAAAAGGCGGCGCTGCGCCAGGCCACCATGCCCGAAATTCGCGACAACCTGTCCTTCACGAGCCGCCCGACATCGACGTGGACTTTGAATCCGAGCGCCGGGAAGAAGTCATCCAATGGGTCTACAGCGCTACGGCCGCGAACGGGCAGCCTTGTGCGCGACCGTCATGAGCTTCCGGGCCCGCGGTGCCATCCGCGACGTCGGCAAGGTCTTGGGGCTGACCGAGGACGTCACTGGTATGCTAGCCCAACAGGTCTGGGGCTGATCGGATGAAGGCGTCCTTGCCGAGCATGCCGAGGAGCTGAACCTCAACCTGGGTGACCGCCGGCTGCGGCTTTCCATCGCGCTTGCCCGCCAACTGATCGGCTTGCCCCGGCAGCTTGGCACTCATCCTGGCTGCTTCGTGCTGACCCGCGATCGGCTGGACGAGTTGGTCCCGCTCGAGCCAGCGGCGATGGCCGACCGTCAGGTCATCGAGTGGGACAAGGACGACATCGACGCGCTGAAATGGATGAGGTCGACGTCCTCGGGCTCGGCATGTTGGGTTGCGTGCGCCGCAGCTTTGAACTGCTCGAGGAATACCGCGGCCAGGCTTTGGACATCGCCACCATCCCGGCCGAGGATCCGAAGACTGACGCCATGATCCGTCAGGCGGATACGCTGGGCACATTCCAGATCGAAAAGCCGAGCGCAGATGTCGATGCTGCTGCGGTTGAAGGCGGCGACGTTCTACGATCTGGTGGTGCAAGTCGCCATCGTGCGGCCGGGGCCGATCCAGGGCGACACTCGGCATTGATGTGGAACATCTGCGCCCGATTACGACCGTGATGGATGTTGCCGAGGATATTCTGGCCGATGAAGAATTGGCTGAACTAAAATCGCTGCCGGCCTCGCAACACATTCAGCGTTCTTGTCCTGCTGGGTACGCAAGGAGGCTGTTGTGAAAGCTGAAGGCAATGGTTTGCACATTTCGTTTGACAGCTTTGCGGTTACAGTTGCGGCACACAAACCGCCTGCAGTCTACCACTATACAGGCACCGGCCACACGGAGCGTGGAACTTTCATAACCTCGAAGTCGGTAGTTCGGCAGCAGCCCTTGCTTACCGGGGCGCCAAGCGGCAGGTTAGGGTCTTTCCAGGAGTCGACGCCGAGTACTTGTTCGGCTCATCCAATGCAGATTTGGCGGCGCTGTAGCCTCGTCTTGACACTCGCCCCAAAGCTGAGAAAGCGCTCGTGTGAAGCGTCCAGAGACAGCTCGCTTTGGCACTTGTTGGTTGCCGAGCTTGCTATGTTGTCCAGGACTCGTCCAACGTTGCTTACAGGCCTGGATCGTACCGCCATAGAGTTGATGGCCATCACAGCGGTGCGCTGGGTCTCCAACTGCAGTCAGTCCGGGGAGGCGAAGTAATTGTCCACCCTCTAAAGACGCTGCGACCGCGTAGATATGCCGAATTCGCTCGATAGGGCAGAGGCGGCTGAACATCGCCTCGAAGCCCAGTGCAAATCCCTGAAACATCAACATCAACAAGGATTCAAGATTTGGGTCTATCACTATACTTTCACAATAGATATCGTTTGAATCGGCAAGGTCTTGTGGGCGGTAAATGTCGTCCAATACAATTGCCTTATCTGCCGTTGTTCCCGAAATAACAGCCTGCATGACGTGAGGCTTTACGGCCAACAAATGAAGGTTGCCAACTCGCCGTCGCCGCCGGTAAACGCAGCTGCCGCGAGCTCTGCTGCCCAGCGCACGTCCTCGGCGTCGGAAGGTTAAAATAAGAACGTCGACATAGGCCACCCATCGTGTAGTGCCTCCGGATCATAACCCACAGTGTCAACGGCGGTCGAATTTCGGTTCTCCCGCAATTCCCGTGCTGTTAGGCTCGTACTCGGAGGTCGAATCAGGGAGAGACATGGATTCACGTTCATGGTGCTCGAACCCGTGTCCTCAGGTCTTCTCTCGTTCAATCCCCGATCCCTGAAGGTGAAACGGTTACTTCCGACACCCGGGCATGTTACCATTGAGGCGGTGTCGCGCTCTGTGTCAGCGGATTACCCGATCTGTTGGGCACCATCGCCACGGATCCACAGCTGGTATCGGCGGTTGTGCTTTGACGTTTGTAACGACAGAGCTAGGTCACTGGAACTGTAGGCAACATTGCTCACGACGACGACTTCCCAAACGAGCAACAGATCACATAAAGCGAATGCCGGATCTGAAGGGTGAAACCAACCGTCACCAGGCACATAGCCGGGATCGCCGCCCACATGTAGCGAGCGTGCATAGCGAGCTGATACTGGTCGGGCTTGCCCATCAGCGGCCGTCCCATTGGGCCCATCAAGGGTACGCCGTCACTTCCGAGCAGGAGAGGATACAGCACGTCTGGGATGCCGACACCCGCCAGTAGCCACCCTCCCGAAAGGGACAGCACCAGGGCGACGACATCCCACCAAGGAGACGGCAACTTCGGTGCACTTATGCGCAAGACCCCGAGCCCCCGCAGCGTCACCTCCAAACACCCACGCCGCCATGGCCAGAACATGTCCCCCGATGGTGATGAGAATACGATTGGGTGCCATCCCGACACGTCGCACTAATCCTGCCGTAGGCGGGGCTTGCCGTGCGGGTTGGCCCATGGACCATCCTTCCATCGGTTGACTGGTAGAACCCATGGCTTGAAATGCCGTGACCGGGCTCGCGGGCCAGAGCGGGCGTGACGAATAGCGCTAGGGCGGTGAGGGCGGCTGCCAGACGCATGTGTGCGCTCCACATTGATGCGGCAGCGGATCACAGTCACGCTGCTCTGCCGACTTTGGTGTAGGCCACTCAATTCCAGAAGCGTGAAGCCAAGCATGGTGGGGTTTTACAGATCGGAGAAGCCGATACCCACACTGCCGCTGGTAAGGAACTCAATAGCGTCGTCTCAATCTTGAGCCTTCCGAAACGGCTCCACTGACACTGGTCATTAATAAACGCGGAGCATTCTAGACAAAGAAGAATTCAGAGGGCCTCTGGCAAGATGATATCTCTCACTCTGACGTTCATGATTGCCGGGATCGCCATGATCTCTGGCCTAGCCGTTGTAATCCTAAGAAGCCCAGAAGTGGAATTTGAAACACGCGATTATGTTGATTATTGAGAGCTCAAATCCACGTCCCTGACGGATGCACCGCTATACCTGGTCGTCGTCCACCGCGTGCCGCTTCGATTTCTGCTGTTTGCTTATCTATCACGGGCAAGCCATCCTTGATCCGCTTGAGCTAGCTGCCGCCACTAGACTACGCAGGATGCTGCATGAAGCAACAAAAGCCTAGGACCGATTGCACACTTTCTTGGAAGCTTTCGGTATCCCAACGCTCAAGCGAATCACCGCCGACATGGCCTCTTCTCAGGCGCAGGTCTGCTCGACCCGGCATGATCAGGGTGTCGAACGAATCTACGCCACGGCTCTCGACGTCGACTGAACCGCACTGCAGTTTCCGCCCGTAAAGAAGCCTAAGCTGCCTTCGCCACGATACCATTATGTATAGGGCCATCGCCGACCGACGGGGAGCCCGCATCCCGCGGAAGGTTAGTTCCTCAACCCAACAGAAGGGAGAGGATGGGCCTCACGTCGTCATCTGTAAGGGTGACCGCCTGGTCCACGGAGTGCTTCGCGGCAATCTTCGTCAACGTTTCCAGGTTTTGGACTTCCGGCCTGATGGCTTGCCAACGCTGCTGCTCTTCCAAAGCTGCGATCCATGCTCCTCCACTGGCGGGAAGAGGGGGCTTGTCGGCGCGCGTCAATGCTTCTTTGCAAGCTTCAAGGATAACCGAACATTTGAAGCTTATCGAGGGCAATGAAAGTCTCCGGCAGCCAGGATCGGCTGCGGTTTAGATATCACGTTAGTAGCGTGGCGGTAGGTGCCGGCTACGAAAACGACGACTCACTCCAGCGCCGCCCTGCCTTCAGCAACGGATTGTTGGAAGTCGCGGCTGTCCGGTCAGCAGGGGCCGAACGGCTTCCATGATGAGGCGTCACCTCTGCGCCCACAAAGGAAGTGCCCGGCATCTAGCCACCCAGCGATTTTGAAGGTCTGCAAGCAACTTAGACGTCGGGCATCCGTAGGTTGAGCGTCACCGATTGGAAAGACATTAGCATGAATGTGTCGCATCAGACTTTCGACTGGATTTTCTTTGCCATCATGATCCCGTTTCCCGTTCTCCTCCTATGGGACATGCTCAGAAACCGATAGGCCTCATCTGGAAAGGTTTGCTGCGCCGGGGTTGCTCCCGCTGGCGCGTCTCTCGGCGGAAGCAAAAGCGGATCGTCCTTGCAGTCCAACAGCGCCGCTCCGGTGACCGAGTTCGATTACGGGCGGATGAACAACAAGGCCCTCGTTCCTCTGGCCGCAGTGCCATGCTCGACGATGATCGGTGCGGAATCACAGCTCATTCCCGATCACCCTTTTGAAGCAGCTGATGTCGGCTTCGACCAGGGCTCGCCAATTGTAGCCCGCGGCCTTCTGCCAAGCCATTCGGCCGCGTTCGGCGATGATCTGCAGGTGACTGTCTCGTAACGTCGGCGCTGTCTCGACTGTGTCGCTCGGCACGGTGCTGGAGCGTGGTGGGTTGATGACGGACGCCTCAGGGTAGCGCGGGCCGACCTCGTCATAAACGCCCTCTTAATCGTAAGCACCGTCGGCAGTGAACGAAGCGACTGGGCCATCGACCTGATCGAGCAAAGCGCCGACCTGAGAGGCATCGCAGACATCGTTGGTGGTCAGCGCCGCCGCTGCTATCCGTCTGGTGTCGGCATCCACGCGATGTGCAGCTTACGCCACGACCGCCGTGTCTTCGTTCCGTGCTTCTCGAGCAGCTATTCGCCGGAGCCGCAGAGTTCGGTCCCGTGCTGTCCACCAGCAGATGCACGGGACCGGAGCCTGGCCGAGGGCAGACCACGTCCAAGCTCTCGGTCCGGCGACTCAAGGTCGTGTGGTCTGGGACCGCGAGGTCGAGGCCGAGCAGGGCGATGATGGAACCGATCAGTCCTTCGGTCTGCCGAAGGGCAAACGGAACACGGCTCTCAGCGTCAGCGCCGTCGCAATAGCCAGGGCCGAATAGCGCGGCTGAACGCCTCGCGTCGACCGCGGTTCAGCTTTCCAGGTCGCGATCGCCGTGTCGGTGAATCAGACCGTCAGGCTGCCGCGCTGCCGTAGGGCCGCGTCGTAGGCCGCAGAGTTCGTGACCCGGTGATGCTGCTTTGGGATGTGATAACGACGCTCGGCATTGGCTTTGAACGGCACGGACCTACCCCAAGATATTGAAGGCAACATGCCCAGCATTATACCACCCCAACCGGTGCGGCGGCGATCCATGTTGGGGTGGACGGCCCTGCGGCATCTCGTGCCAAGGTTTGACTGTCAACATCCAAACCCTGAAGGACCGTCCGTATGGATCTTAAGCGCATCGGCCTGACACGTCCAAGGCCGTGTTCACGGTGCATGGCGTCGACCACGACGAAAAGGCCGTCCTTCGCCGCAATATGAGGCGGACGGAGATGGAAGCCTTCTTCGCCAAGCTGCCGCCAACGCATGTGGCACTGGAGGCATGCGGCGGCTCACACCATTGAGGCCGCAGGCTGGCGGCCATGGGCCACAAGGTGCAGTTGATCCCGCCGCAGTACGTGAAGCCGTTCGTCCGGCGCTGCAAAAACGACCGCAACGACGCCGAAGCGATTAGCGAGGCGGCGGCGCGGCCAGACATGCCAAGCGTGCCGGTAAAGTTGGCCGAGCAGCAGGCCGAGGCGATCGTGCTCTCGGCACGCGAACTGCTGGTCCGGCAGCGGACGCAGCTGGTCAACGCCGTGCGCGGGCACGCCGCCGAGTTCTGCGTGATCGCAGCTAAAAACATCAGCCAACTGCCGGCTTTGCTCGAAGCCGTGGCGGCAGAAGAAGCTGTCCCGGAGGCAGCCAAGCAAATGCTGGCCTTTTTGGGCGCCCAGGTGGCTCAACTCGATGGTCAGATTGCGGAGCTGGAGCGCCGGATGAAGCAGCAACATAAGGTCAACCCGGTTAGCAAACTATTGGCCGAGGTGCCTGGCATCGGCCCGGTCAGCGCGTTGAGCTTGGCGCTCACAATCGACCCCGGCCGGTTCCAGTCCGGGCGGCACTTTGCGGCTTGGCTCGGCCTTGTGCCCAAAGAGCACTCGACAGGCGGGCGTCAGCGCCTGGCGGCATCAGTCGAGCCGGCAACGAAAGGCTACGGCAACTACTGGTGCTGGGGGCAACGACAGTCATCCGTTTCGCCAAGCCGGGGAGCAAGAGCGCCTCAGCCTGGCTGCTGGCTTTGCTGGAGCGCAAGCCGCGTAAGCTCGCGGCAGTGGCTCTGGCCAATAAGATGGCCCGCATCGTGTGGGCCATGATGGCGACCGGGGAAGCGTATCGGGGCAGCAAGAAGGTCGCCACGCTGGCGGCCGGGGCTGCCGCGGCTACCTGACCAGCTCGCAGGTGCCTGGGTGCAAGAAGAGCTGCAAGAGATGATGATCGGTCGAGCCGACGAACAAGGAACCTCGTGTGTTGCACAGGCATCCCAATGCCGCATCCATGTTTGGGGCTTGTTCGCGGAACCCATCTGGGCCAGCGGTCACCATGCCGCGTCAAAGGCCGGACACATGACCGCCGTCGCACCGCCGTCAAACTCTGTCGCTCTCCCCTTGCACCCAAGGGGTCGTCTACACATGCAACAAAGTCTGTCCGAGCCACTGATACGACTGATCAGACCCACTAGGACGTTCTCTGCACCATGGGTGCCACGGACCACCGCGCCAGTTTGCCGAGATCAAACCCGCCGCGTAATGTCTGAGCGCCCCGATCTAGTTCAAGCGTGGACTGATGCTAAGGCGGGCACTACCACCCTGCGACCGGAGGATCGCCCTTGGCTGCCCTCCACGTAGACTCCGCAGCATCGACTTAACCATCTATTAGTGACAAGACTGTACTATCCGAAGGTCATATTTTGGGTTTGGGCGGTGCATGATTGCAGGTAGAACCAGGCGCCGCACCTGCCTATTAATGTATGGGGTGCTACTGATCTGCGTGGGCCTCGCCCTTTACTTGCTCGGTGTAGCCATGGCGATCCCCCGCCAATTGCTCGGCGGTGGTCCAAGGCTTTTGGCATTTAACGAACTGCTGGTCTGGTATAGCGGCGTGCCCGTCATGCTCGGCCTTGGTATGGCGCTGCTTGATCTTTTTGTGCTGCTCAGCCGCAAGCGTTCGCCACGATTGGAGGTTCGCCACCACCCGATTGACAGTGGTGGGCTGACAGTCGTGTTGACTGCTTACAACGACGAAGACAGCATCGCCGACGCCGTGCGCGATTTCCGCAGCCACCCGCGGGTCAGCGAAGTGATCGTTGTCAGTAACAATAGCGTCGATAGAACGATGCAACGCGCGGAACTCGCCGGCGCTACCGTTGTAAACGAGCCGCAATCAGGCTACGGGCGCTGCGTTTTTCGCTGCCTCCAAGAGGCTCTTACCCGTGATAGCGAACTCGTGGTGCTCTGTGAAGGAGACCGAACCTTCCGTGCTTACGATATCGACAAATTCCTAGCCTATGCGCCTCATGCAGACATCGTGCTCGGCACCCGGACAGTCGAGCGATTACGCGCCCGGCGGACACAGCTCAGTACCTTTATGTATTACGGCAATCTGTTCGTGGGTAAGTTGCTCGAGGCGAAGCATCTCGGACGCAGCACGATCACTGATGTTGGCACAACGTATAAAATGTGCCGGCGGGATGCGCTGCGCCGGTTAATGCCGCATTTGTCGCCAGCTGTCAATTTGGAGTTCAACGCTCACTTTCTGGATGCCGCCCTGTCGCAAGGTTGTGACATCGTCGAATGTCCGATCACATTCCATGCCCGCGTCGGCATCAGCAAAGGTGGCAATGTTAACAATGCCCGGGCGCTTCGCGTCGGGCTGCGCATGCTAGTCGGCATCACCTGGAGCTGGAATGGGATGTTGTCGAATGGGCATTGATGGCAAACTCGTTCCTCTCCTGGACTACCACGGCTCCCGTTTGCAGGATGATCCACGCCGTAAGGTGCTGTGGGAAAGCCTCTGGCGCTATCACTTCAAGGCGCTGATCAGTCCAACCGATTGCGTGCTGGATCTCGGATCTGGATATGGCAGCTTCATCAACGCCGTGACCGCTGCCCGGCGCATCGCCGTCGACTCCTGGGCAGCGTTTCCTGGATATCTCCAGCCCGGCGTGGAATACGCCGTGGCTCCCGTCACCGAACTGGATTTCATCGCGGATCGTACGGTCGACTTCGCCTTTGCCAGCAATCTATTCGAGCACTTGACGAAGGATGACATCTGCGTCGTGCTCGCTGCCCTGCGGCGCAAGCTTGCCCTGGGCGGCAGTATCACTATCGTCCAGCCGAACTACCGCTATGCCTTTCGTGAATACTTCGACGACTACGATCACAAAAGCATCTTCACCCATATCAGTCTGGCGGATTTTCTGATGGCCAATGGGTATGACGTTTTTCAGATCATCCCGCGTTTTATGCCATTGTCGATCAAGAGCCAGTTTCCGGTCTCACCATGGCTCATACGGGCCTGGCTCGCCTCGCCGGTCAAACCCCTCGGCAAACAGATGTTGATTCGGGCCAGACCTCGGAGTGAGTGAAGTCATTCTGCCAGACGCGGCAGTGCTTGAGAATGCTCCCCGGTGCCGGATAGGCAGGACGTCGCTAGGTTCCGCAGTGCTGCTAATTGGTTTGCTCGTCATCCTTGCTTTGCACACGGGCGGCGAGCTCATGGACAGCCTGGCCGCGATCCGGAGCCCACTCGAAATCGACTACGGCGAAGGCATCGTTTGGCAACAGGCGATCTTGATCCCCGGGCCGGCGATGTACAGAAGTGGATCGAGTCTCCCTTTCATCGTTTTCCACTATCCTCCACTTTATTACCTGGCAACCCATATCGCTGCGGTCTTCACGCCCGATCTGCTGACCGCGGGCCGGATAGTATCTTGCCTGTCTGCCGCCACCATTGCGATCATGGTCACCGGGTTGGTTCTTGCCGCGACGCCAACCGGGTCTCAACGCGGGCTGCGACTTGTTTGCGCAGTGGCGGCGGGGTTGCTGGCCTATAACGTTCATGCGCTCCGTATCTGGGGCATGCTGATGCGGGTCGATACCCTCGCGGTTGCCTTGGCCCTTGCTGGTATCCTGGTCGCCGCCCGCTCGAATGGCAAGTGGCGCTCCACGACCGTTGCGTTGTTGCTGTGTGTTGCCGCGGTGTACTGCAAGCAAACGGAGTTGCCGGCAGGCCTCGCGGTTTTTGCAATCGCGATTCTGCGCAGTCCGCGTTCAGCCGTTTGCGCCGCGAGTATTGCGCTGTTGGCAGGGTTGATACCGCTTGTTGGCTTACAGTTGGCCACGCATGGCGGATTCTTGCACAATATCATTGGCGACAACATTAACCGGTTTGATCTCGCGAGTGGCATGCGAGCGCTCGTGGCGGAAGCGCCGAGCCTTCCTCTTTCCTTGGTGATTGTCTTTGCCGGTTTCTACCTGCTTCCGAGTGCCGTCACCTGGCGTGACGGCGCAGGAAACCTCGCAAACCATGTGACCGTGGCGCGAGCCTTGCTGCTACTGCATCTCGCATTATCGACGTTGATGCTCGCCACCATTTTTAAGTCGGGTGGAAGCTTCAATTACTTTTTAGACTGGCTGGTTATCGGATCGGCGCTCGCCGGAGTGCTTCTGTCCGACGTAATGGCCAAAACTCATACCGCGCCGATTATCATCACCACACTCTGCGCCGCCGTGCTGATCTCGCCCGTTCGGTTTATGCTGGATTACCCATCCATCGAAGACCGGGCAAGGCAGGAGACCCTGGTGCTGAAGATCGAGGCAGCCGCCAAGCCAGTTGCTTCTGAAGATATGGTCGTGCTGATGCGCGCGGGCAAACCGGTGATATACGAACCCGCTATCGTAACGGAACTAGTAGCTTTGGGGCGGTGGGATGAACGGCCGTTGGTAACCATGATCGCCTCCGGCGGCTTCGCTTTCATGTTGACGGAGGATGACTTCCCCGGTGCCACAACACGTCGCAGTCCAGCAGTTAATCAAGCCATGCGTGAGAACTATCCGGTAGTCGAGCAGGTCACTCCCGGTCTTTGGATGCATCGTCCACGCTGACGCGGGTGATGCATGAAGCTGTAATCAATGCAGCGGGCTTGCCCGCCCACTACTTAGACTAAGGCTCCGTCAGGAAATGAGTGAGCGATGCCTTCTGATTTGAGGTCATAGTGTGTAGTTCCACTCGCCGTGGAGTTTGCCAGGTATCATATTGATTTGCTACATCTCCTGATTGCTCACTACGATCCCTTTTTTGTACCACGGGCACTGTCGCTCCAAAGTCCGACTCTCGGCACGCCTAATTTCCACAAACTGGGAAGCAATTTGCTTGCAGTGATGGCGGCGCTCTGCGGAAAAGACAAACAGTCACAGTAGCGGCGTTGAACGAGCCAGTCATCTGGCTCGTCAGTTCGTCATACAACCCGCGAAGGACCGCATCAGAAGTCTTCGAGGACAATGCTGCCGACGAGAGCCTGACAATAAGCCCTTCAAGCAACGTCGGCGCTGCCGGCCCCTCAGGACCTAGGTCAAAGTAAGGCATGGCAGCTAACGGCGGGTATGCATTACTTCTTCCAGCCGCATCATCTCTGGCCTACGTCCGCTAAACAGGCTTATGGACGGTCGTGAAACCACCTGCAAGCCGCGATGGTCATACGTTACTCAGTCTCTTCGTAGGTGGCCTTATCGGTCAGGTTTCTTCCTCTCCGCATCAAACGATGCCGTTTTATCTAATAACATGGCCATGTTGCCGAAAGAGCTGAGACTACTGCTAACTGAGGCGGTTGGTCCCATTTTCTGGGGATTGGCAGCGACCCAGTTCTCAACTGCCTGTATCATGTCCTTACCAGACGGGTACAAGCGTTGTCCCTGAGCAGGACATATCCCGGCGAAATGCAGATAGGTAATTTCGCTGCTATCACTTGGAGCAACATGCTTTAGGCGAATTCCGTTCATCTCCATGAGATTACCTACGCCCAACACATAGCCAGTGCAGAAACCGCTAAGCCGGGGGTTGGATGATGTGCAACTGTCCGCAAGGGCTTGATTGTAAGCTCACCGGGTGGAGTTTGCGCCTCGGTGTGCGTCGAACCGACGGACAGCAGTAGTGCTACGAGCAGGGTCTTATTTCGGGTCATGCACAATCACAATCCAAAAAACTGAAGGAAGGTGTCCGCTGGGAAGGCCCGGCCAAATGAGTGAGGGCCAGCAAGTCTCTCCTATCTTTGGCAACGCTGATAGAGTGGCAGTCGAAAGCTTTCCCTGCGTCGGGCTAGCAGATCTGGGAGCCGAGCCGCCTCCAGCATCATTGCCTGGATTGCCCTCTTACTTCCTTCACTTTCCTCCTCGGGCTTGCTGTCCGGTAGTGGCGCGACGCTTCAAGTTCTCAGATTGGGATCTTGATCGCTGACCTGGCTGGACAGCCTCCGCCGGCACCGCGAACCGATACCAGTTGGACGTTCGCAGCCAGCGCCACCCGGCTTTGACGCGGCGCTCGGACCAGGAGGCCAGCCCAAGGTGTTGAGCCTGCTGCAGGGCCCGCTGGACGGTGCGGACGCAGCACCTGGCTCGGCTGGCAAGCGGCTCATGGGAAGGCCAGCAGGCGCCTCCGTGGCCGCGGAAGGTGTGAAAGCTCATCAGCACGTCCTTAGCGGCGCGGGTCAAATTGCCGGCGTGGTATTCGCGCCAGACGCGGGCAACCCATGGATTGGTGCCGGGTCTCATGGCCAGGCCCCAGGCAGATAACCAAGCTCATCGAGCTTCTTGAATGCCCGATAGATGGTCGCGACCGGTCGACCCACGATCTCGGCAACGGTCTCAGCGGTCGGCACATCAGGGTCTCCCGGCCTCTGGCGGTAGGTCTGCATCGCCACCAGCACACCGCGCTGGCCGGCAGTTAGGTCTCCGGGGTCATAAGGTCCCTTGATGGGGCGCCATGCGGCCTCGTAGCGGTCAATCCATGATTGGTCGGACGTCACAGTTCGGCATCCGGGATCAAACCCAACTTCCTGAGATTTCGTAGGGCCGCAATGGTGGGATAACGGGCGTGGCCCGTTATCTCAGAGACCGCTTCCCACAAGGGCTGTGCCGGTTGACCTTTCCCTGGGCGGTAGGTCCCGACGGCTCGCAGCGTATCCTGCTCGGTGTGCGATAAGTCCGAGCCGGCGGTGTCGTAAGGTCGCCAGGCGGTTTCGTAGCGAATAATCCAAAGCGGGTCGGCGGGCATGGTTCGAGTGTCCTCGGTTGAGCCGAGGCCATGGCGCGGCACCCATCAGGCAAAGCATCCCCGTATCTAACCTAAGGGGTTGCAAAAAGCGCGGAGAGAAGGGAAGATCAGTTTGCACAATTGATCTATCCCGGCTCTGCCGGAACGGGGGCCGCCTTAGGGCGGCCTTCGGCGTTTCAGGGGTCTGGGCTAGCATTACAGTTGTAATCCCCTCTTGCGAAACGGTTGAAGGTCTGAATCAATGCCACACCATGATTCGGGGGTCATGGTGTGGCAGGTTCGTCGCCAAGGTCGTGGCGGGCGATCCGAAGCTCCGGGCGATCCTGGGGATCATCCGGGCGCTGTCGGTTCCGGAATTGGACGCTTGGATGCAGGCGGGCCGACGGGTCGCACAGGGTATGTCGTTTGCCGAGGCAGAGGCGGCTATGTGGCTGGAGTGGGGGCGGGAGCCGCCGGCAAGGGCTCGTTAACCCTCTTGGGGCATCATCCCACCCGCCTGGTTTGAACTACCTCGGCACCCCGGTGATCTCCGATAGCCCGGGTTACCAACACGCGGAGAGCCCGGCGCGAGGTGCCTGTGCAGGTTTCGGCGGCCGGGCACCTTTAACCTTTTTTATTGCTATGGCACCGAAGCATTGAGCAGGCTATCGGTGCTCGGTTGCAACCCAATTGGACCAGAGCAACGGGAATTTCCGATAACCCGGATAGAAGGCGGAAAGCCGGCGCGATGAGACTGGACCTCCTATCGGCGGCCGGCACCTACCTACGACGTGGATTGTTCTTTTTTGCTACCTGATTAGACGGCGCCGGCTTATGCCTGATGGCATCAATTATGGACTTTATAGCGATCGTAATAACGCCAAGAACTGGCACCCCAACATCCGTTGTCTACGCGACGGTTACGGTTGATCGAACATGGCGTTGGCGCGTTGTCGTGACACACAAGTCAGAGACAAAACCCATGAGCATTTTCAGCTCGATTATGAGCAAGATCTTCCA
>NZ_LMUY01000093.1:92786-94126 GCF_009765685.1 Acidisphaera sp. L21
GGCGTCATTGGGGAAATGCTCGATGAGGGCACGATGTTGATCGAGGAGGATAACATGCCGGATGACGGTGACGGTCAGTGGCGGGTCCGGCTCACCGAGGCGGCGGTTGAGGTCCTGGCTTGATGCAGTCGAGCGTCTATAGACTTGACCATCAACTCAAGACGACCACATACGTATGCATTGCAGACCTTAAAAGGCGCGTCCGGTGGCAGATTGGCATGATGCAGTCGCTCGCGAATTTGGTCGTCAGCCGCTGACGGTGAAGCGGGCAGTCATGCTGGCCGGTGTCGCAGCGAACGAGGGCCGCCGAAACGATGCCATTCGGCTGATCTCGATTGCCTACGAGTTGCTGGATATCGCGGCAACGAAGGCGCCGTCCTCGGCTGATACAGACTAGAAGACCACGCCTCCGAGATCCTGATTAGCGCCGTCGGTTAGGCCATTGAAGAGGTCATCTAGGGAGCAAGGCAGGTGGTCGGTAATTGCAAGTAGGCAGTCCGCTGGGATTCGTTCGGCTCCGCACTCCCAAGCCAACAGGGTCGTGACCGAGACCTTCAGCCGGCTTGCCAACTCCACCTCCGGCATAAGGACAGATCGGCGCGCCTCGCAAACAAAGCCGCCAATATGAGCGTCAATTGGGGAAACGTGCGGCGCGACGTGGGCAACCGACTGGGTGCTCCCCATATTCCTTTTCTCCAGCTAATATCGTTGCTTGGATGGTTTGCTTTCTAAGTAGCACGGCTCGGTCGCCCTTCCGGACACGCTTTCGAGATCTTGCGGCCGGGGACCGGGAGCTGGAACGTAGAGGATCTCACCTACGATGCCGGCAAGGGCGTGTGGCGCGCGGACGGCCCAGGCGAGATCACCGATGTGGTGTAGGGTCTAAGACACTAAAGCCGCCTAAGCCGGCCAGTCTGGTCTGCAGAGAATGTGGCTAACCAAAGTTCGCCTTTCGGGCAGCGGCAAGAGCGACTTGGCCAAGGCGATCCGCTACGCGCTGTCGCGATGGGAGGCGCTGGTTCGCTATGTCGGCGATGGTCGCCTCGAGATGACCAACAATGCCGCCGAGCGCGCAATGCGCATTCCAGTTTTGGGACGGAAGAATTACCTGTTCTGTGGCTCTGACGCCGGAGGTCAGCGAGCTGCCTGTCTCTATACCATCACCGCTACGGCAAAACTGAACGGCCTCAATCCCGAAGCATATTTGACGGACATTCTCGGCCGGATTGCAGATCATCCCATAAACAAGATCGACGCCCTGCTCCCCTGGGTCTGGACACAATAGCCTACACCAGGTCAGACCGCGTCAGCCAAAGCCGCGGTCCTTGGCCGACGCTTAC
>NZ_LMUY01000093.1:94136-95203 GCF_009765685.1 Acidisphaera sp. L21
CGACGAGCGATCCCAAGGCTCGACTCCAACCGGTCGTTCCCCCTACGTTCCCTCCATGCCGCCTCCGCCACCCTTCGACCGCACGATCGCCCTAGCGTGCTCCATGCACACGTTGCGACATCGCGTGCTCAACCTTCGCTGCAAGTGCGGCTGGAGTTCGCCCCAGCCCATCCAGGCCCTGCTCCGCGACGGTCAGGCCCATCCGGGCCAGACGCTCGCCGATGCCCTGGTGCTGGCCCGTTGTGGCGGACGATGCACCATGAGTGCGACCCGGCAGCCGATGACAGTCCACCTCTGCGAGACGATCTATGGGCCGGAGCGGCCCGAGGTCGCAGCGATTCACCGCCGCCCGGCCTGGGAGATCCTGCTGCATGACGGGATCGGTGAGACGCCGCTAGAGGCGCCAGCGGCGGCCAACGTAGCCGAATGAGCGTCACGTGATCAAAGCAGGGCGATGAGTGTCGCAATGGTGAATGGCTGAAGATGACATCGGCGCGTTGAGCGTGGCTCACAGGCCGAGGCACACCCATGAGTATTTTCAGCTCGATTATGAGCAAGATCTTCCACGCAGGCGCACCTGCGGCCGGAAGCACCGTTGACGCCATATCAAAAGCCGCTCCGGAAACGGTATCGGAAGCCGTCTCCCCTTCGCCGACGACCACGCCGGATACCGGATCAAGGTCTGTCGACGTCGGCGCAGTCCTATCGCAAATGGCGTCGCAGAAAGTCGGTGGCGGGAACTATCAGAGTTCGATCGTTGATCTTCTCAAGCTGCTCGATCTAGACTCTAGCCTTGATGCCCGGAAGCAACTTGCAACCGAGCTAAACGTGCACGTCGGAGCTGATGGATCGGCTGAGGAGAACGTCGCTCTCCATAAGGCCGTGGTGCAGAAGCTGGAAGAAAACGGCGGCAAGGTTCCAGACAGCATGAAGATCTGATCGGATGCGCACGGGTGCTCCAGACACGCCCGTGCAGACCGCCTAGCACTTTACTGCCATTCGAGAAAACTGAAGGTCCTCGAAGCCGTTGGCTCACCAACACCACGCTCACGTAAGGCGTGATGAGG
>NZ_LMUY01000093.1:95213-109503 GCF_009765685.1 Acidisphaera sp. L21
TACCGACTGGGTGCTCCCCATGTTCCTCTTCTCCAGCTAATATCGTTGCGTAGATGGTTTGCTTTCTAAGCAGCACGGCTCGGTCGCCCTTCCGGACACACTTTCGAGATCTTGCGGCCGGGGACCGGGAGCTGGAACGTGGAGGATCTCACCTACCATGCCGCCAAGGGTGTCTGGCGCGCGGCCGGCCCGGGAGAGATCACCGATGTGGTGTAGGGTTGGATAAGGTCGGTTAGCGGTGTCGCGAAGGCGTGAAGGCATAGATGGACGACCGTATGCAGTCGCGAAACACGTCTTCGGCCCGCCGCGACTAGGGCCCTTCGTGTAACAAATCAGCGGGCACGAGGCCACCGGTCCGATTTTGCGTGTCGGCAAAGTGCCGTCCACGCCACTCGACATTTCTCGCCGCCGGGCTGAAGTCGAAGACGAAATTGAACAGCCCCTTTGGCAGGGAGCCGATCTGAGACCTGCCAAAGCTCCGAACGCGGCCGCCAAGCTCAGACGTTATCGATGTGGGTGCATGGAGGTAGATCCAGCCGCCCACCAGATCAGTGGCATCGTCATCCGAAAGATCCCACCAGCCAATTTGGTAAAGCCCGGATTGGGCGTCGAAGGACAGACCTCTCATCTTGCCGTCATCGCCCCGTTGGCATCGGACGTGTAAGGCTCTAACCGCGAGGAGCGTTGTTCGAGCGGTAGGATTGACTTCAATTGCCACGGTAGTCGCATCCTGACACAACCAGCCCGCATCCGTGACTCTCTCGCTCACAGACAAGAAAGGCTTCGTGCTGTGCCTGTCCTTCGTGAGGCTTGATGCCGTAGCCGAAGCCACCGAGACGATTGCGGGCGATCGCAGCACATGCCCCGTGAAAATGATCAATGATCCTACAGTCTGCGCCGCAATCGTTTAAGGCGGCATACTCCGCTGTCATTGAGCTTGAGTGGTTGTATGACAGCCCTTGCCGGTCATCGTCGCTTCGAGCAATGGCGCCCTCGGCTTTGGCGGCCACCATACCTATTGCAATCATGACGCCAGCAATGGCGATCCAGAAGGTCAAGGCTCGCGGCACAAGTAAGATCCAGAGGGGGGAGAAATCCGAACGGCGGGTGGCACCTTCGATCAAATTCATTAAATTCTTAATATCACAGCTAATAAAAAGAATGGGGCGAGGTCACTAACGCCGGGTAACCTGAACCATCAACCAACTTGCCAGGAAATATATTCCGTCCGACAAACAGGCTTTGTGGACACTATCATGCGTCGCGTGGGAAGATGGTGGCAGCGGTGCTATTGCTGCTGGCGAACCGAATACAGTGGCAGGCCTAAGGCCCCTCTTGCACTGGTTTGTGACGCGTCTGTCTCCATAATTTTGTCAGTGCCACCATAAAGGCCAGCAGCATAATGATGGCAGGTATATCTTTGAGTGGCTTCGCGTCTCCATGCGTCCAAGCAAAAAAGTCAAGATGTATAATCCAAATGAATTCATGATCATGAGCAAGGGATAGATCCATCTGATCACACGGTTCACAGCTTCATCTCCAAAGCTGCGAAGATGGCAAGGCTAGGTTAAAGTTGGCTGAAGTATATTCTATGGACCTTTGGTGCGGGCTGAAGCAGCTCAGCCTATTATCGGCCTCTAGACCGCTTCGCCACAAATTATGGGATGTCGAGGTTTTAGCGATGGTAGATCCAGTTAAACGATTAGGTCTTCCGCGAGCGGTCGTTCGCTGTGCTTAAGACGAATATCATAACAAGTGCCGACCGTGCAGTTCGTCCTCGCTCGGCCGGAACATCCTATTGACCATTCATTGTGAATCCGACATCATTTTAAGACATGGCTCCAGACGATCCGCCCTATCAGCCCACGCCGCTGGATATCGCGCTTGCGAAAGATCCGTCGGCGGAGGCTGCGAGCCGGGAAGTGAAGGAGGCGTCCCAGCCGCCTGCCGGGCAACCATCCGATTGGCCGCAGCTTGACCAGGCGGCGCGGGACCTGGCCGATGGGATGACCGAAGGCCGCAAGCAGCTCATCCGGCGAACCACCTTCCCGCCCCTCGCGGACGACGAATAGCCGGCCTTCCCTGTCGTATGCTAACGACTTGCCTATCATACCCATGTAGTCCGGCCGATGGCATCATGACGGCGGCGTTGGGACATGGATTCGGATACGCAGCACGCTAGTAACCGGGGCACGCGGCGCTGGCTCGTGGTGTCGGTCCTCGGTGTGTTGACCGCGGCGGTGCCGGCCGTGCTTCGGGGCTATGACGCGCTGGAATGGGTCGCCGAATTTCCCGTCTACTGGATTTCGGGCGTTGCCATCGGCGCGGCGCTGATCCACCTCATCGTCGCGGCGGGTCCATGGGACGACGCAGCCGCTTCGCACGCGTTAAAGCGGTTCGTGCTTGGGTTCGGGGTTGCGACCATTCTCCTGGTTATCCTCGGGATTGGTTCGACCGGGGATTGGATCCGGTTCGCCTTGTTCCAATCCGGGCTGGAATCACTGGAGCCGCTGTCCGGCACGCAACTCGCATCGGCCCAGTTCTACTACTGAAGCGGCCGGGCCGGGCCGGAGGAATACGAATACCTCGTGTTCGACCCGTACGGCAAAGTCGCCAGCCTGCCGATCGGGGCCACGATTCGCGGCTCTGCCTGCCCGCTGGTCGATAACCGCACCATGCTGAAGCCGTGGCGGATCATCGCCACGGACGATTGCAGCCTGTTCGGGACGGATGGCTAGGCGTTCGCCGGGTGCAGCGTGATGGTGTGCTCCGTCGCTGCATCCACCGCGGCGGCGGTATACAGCAGCGGCACATATTCGCCCGCAGCCCATAGCGGCGCCAGATCCGCGAAGTGTGGGCTGCGCGGGTCGCCGGATTGGCCCGGCGCGTTGATGGCCTGGCTCGCATCCCAATTGCCGACATCCACGACCATGCGGAAGGACGCGCCATGGGTGACCTTGAAGTCGCTCATCCGGTAACCCGCCGCCATCGGGGTGGATGCGGAGCCACCCTTGGGCAACCGCCCTACGCCGGGCAGGTCGGCCACACGGGCCAGCGGGTGGGGAAAGGCGCCGTGGTGCAATCGGCCCCAGGCCCAGCCCGCCGGGTCCGACCCCATCCGGGCGGCGCAATCCGCCCACGCGGCGTCCAGGGTGCGGGATAGCAGGTCTTCGTGCCCGTCGAACCCAGCCTCCAGCAGGCCCAACAGCGTTTCCACGTCACCCGGCACGAGCAGATTTCGCACTGTCGTGTCTTGGCTGGCACGGTCCAGCAGGGTGGGCTTCAGGTGTTTCGACCACCAGACCTCCTGCAAGGCCGCGGCCGCGGAGTCCCGGGCCAGATGATGGTCCCACGCCTGCAACAGCGCCGCCGCCGGGCTGGAAAAGCCGGCGATCAATCGGCCCAGCCGCTGCCCTGGGACCGAGTAATCGTCGGTTTGTAGCGCCATGGACTCTGCCAGGCTGTGCTGCGGCTGCGCGTCAAGTAACTGGTGGATCCGGTTGCTGCGCGACCGCTCAGCCCATTCGAAGCCGAGCTTCAAATCGTCGGCGGGAAAGCCCCCCGGCAGGTTCATCTCGTTGGCGGTGGCGAAGTAGCCGCGCGCCGGGTCGATCGAGCGGGGCAAGGCGTCGAAGGCGTGGAACCCGTCCCATTCGTAGCGCCCATCGCCGGGCACCGGCATCAGCCCGTCCCAGTTCGGTCGCACGGGGCTGCGGCCGGCGGCGAACCAGGCGATGTGGCCGGTGGCGTCGGCATAGACCTGGTTTACCGACGGCGTGGACCAATGCGACAGCGCCGCGCCGAACTCCTCCACCGACCGGACGCCGAGATAGGCCAGCGAGCCGAAATACGCGGACGAGCCCGGCTGCGACCATACGGTGCGCACGGCGAAGGCGGCCCCTGCCCCGGCCTTCACCACCGGGCCGTGCCGCGTGTAGGCAAGCTGCACGGTTTGGTCGGCGCATCCGCGTACCGCGATCGTCTCGGTGACGTCGGTCATCGCTTCCCACCCGTCGCCGTAGCGGTATTGGGCCGGGTTCGCGGGGTTCAGGGCGTAGACGAACAGGTCTTCCTGATCCATCGGGAAGATCGTCAGGCTGAAGGCGGCGTGGCCGTTGTGGCCGATGGCGATGCCGGGCAAGGCGGGCTCCCCTGCCCCGATGACGTCGATGCCCGGCGCCGTCAGATGCACGATGCTGCGCAGCGACGGCAACGCGTGCGCGCGGTGCGGATCGCTGGCCAGGATCGGACGACCGGTCGCGGACCGGCTGCCGCTGATCGTCCAATTGTTGGAGCCCTGGAGGTAGACGTCGCCGGTGTCGGTCACCTTGGTCCAGCGCCAGGCGTCTTCCAGGGTGGCGCCCAGCCGTTCCGGGCTGAAATCGGGCGCGGCGGTGGCCAGCTTGAACACATCCAGCACGTCTGGCGGCACGCAGGCCGGGTCCAGTCCTTCAGGGATCGTGGCCGTGTGGGCTGGTTCTAGCGAGCGGCGGACCAGGTCGGTCTCGAATCCGGCGCGGGCTACGATCTGCGCCCGCGCGGCCTCCGACAGCACGTTGCGCACCAGGCCATGGCTGCGAATGCGCACGACGTCGCTTGCCTCCCACCGCTCCGGTCGCGTGTCCATGGCAGCGAATTCGGGGGGCAGCAGGCTGGGGTCGGCCTCCGTCAGACCGATCCAGGCATTGATGCCGGCGACGAATGCCTCCGTGGTGGCGCGGGCTTCGGACGTGCCGTAGGCGGCCCATTCCGCATCCATGTCGCCGCGGTAGAGGAACAGCCTTGCCGCCCGGTCCTGCGCGAGGAAGCCGGGGCCGAAATCGGCGGCCATGCGACCGAGCCCACGCTTGCGCCAGATATCCAACTGCCACAGCCGATCGCGTGCGGCGTTGAGGCCCTGGACGAAGAACACATCCCGACGGCTGCTGGCGCGAAGATGCGGAATGCCCCAGCGATCCACCCGAATTTCCGCCCCCTGCTCCAGGCCGGGAACGGTGTAGGCGGATGTCTGGGGCAAATTGCGAATTCCTCGATGGCGGCGCGAACACTCATCGCGGCCGTGCGTGGTGGCAAGGGCCGCGCCGCCTCAATGCACTTCAGGCACTTTGAGGTAGACCCAAAGCAGATTGGCCAGCAGCAGCGTCGCCGTCACCACGAACACCCAACTGAGCCCGGCGGTCGCGGCAATGATGCCGCCCGATAGCGGCCCGAGCGAGCCGCCCAGGAACATGGCCGAGGCGGTGATGCCGTACACCATGCCCCGATCACCCGACGCGGCCAGCCGCCCCACCAGCGCATTGGCGGTCGGCAAAATGCCGCCCACGAACAGCCCCAAGGCGAACCGAGCCGCCACGAAGCCCCAGTAGCTGGTGACAAAGGCCTGCGGCAGGCTGGTCAAGGCCGCGCCACCCAAACAGATCAGCAGCACTCGCCGATAGCCGAGCGTGTCGCTGCGCCGGCCGAGGAACGGCGACGCCAGCAGGTCGCCCACCCCGGTGATGGAGAACGCAATGCCGCCCAGCGTCGCCAGATCCGGCCGTTGGCCGGCCAGGTGCTCCACATACAGCGTCACCACCGGCTGCACCGCCTGCACCCCGAATTGGGCCAACAGCAGCACCACGAATAACGGCAGCAGGCCGGGCGACTTGGCCAGGACGCCGAAGCTTTTGAACAGCGATAGCGGGCGGGATGATTTGGGCTTTGGCTTGTGCCCCTCCTGCACCAGCTTCAGCACGAATAGCCCGCAGGCCAGGCAAATGGCCGATGTCACCAGGAACGGGGCACGGTAACTGCCGGTGACATCGGCGATCACCCCGCCCACCACCGGGCCGACCAGGGTGCCGACAAGCTGCCCGGTGCTGAGCCAGCCGAGCGAATAGCCCAGCCGCTGCATCGGGACCTGGCTGGCGACCAACGTGATGGTGGCGGCGTTGAACCCGGCGAACGCCCCCATTAGCGCGCGCAACGCCAGAAGCTGCCAGGCCGACTGCACCACGCTCATCAGCCCGATGAAGACGCAGATGGCGAAGCAGGACCGTAGCACCATCAGCTTGCGCCCTCGCCGGTCGGCGACGCGGCCCCAGAACGGTGAGACGAAGGCCGCGATGAACGATGTCACGGAGGCGAGTATGCCCGCCCACAAGTCGATGGCGCCCGGGTCTTGCACGCCCAGCACGGGCAAATACAGCGGCATGACGGGGCTGAGTACGGTGAAGCCAAGGTTCATGCCGATTTGGGCGCCGACCATGACCGCTAGGGTGCGCTTCCAGTCTGGCGCGGCCTCGGGGTCCAGGATCGCGTCGCTGGGGGTCTGGTCGCTGGGTGTCATCGGGGTGAAAACTCTGCCCGACCGCATTGAATGTAAACCCGCTTTGGGTGGCTGAGGGCGGTTTATACAACTGCCGGGTCGCTACCACCTGCTACAAAGCGGTAGCAACATGTAGCTGTAACAGTGCTATCGGCGTGTAGCAGTGTGTCGCATCTGCACGCTTCATGTTGCATGATGCCGCCATGGGTAGCGGTATGTAGCAACATGCCGCTAGACCGTGCTACCGCACGCTACCACTCGCAACCTGAGGTCCCAATGCCCGTCATCGTCGTGGCCAATCCCAAAGGCGGCGCCGGCAAAAGCACGACCACCCTCGTGCTCGCCCAGACGCTTGCCCAGCTTGGCGCTAGCGTGACCATCATCGATGCCGACCCGAACCGGCCGATCGTGGAGTGGCGGGGAGGGGAATCGGCGTTGGATCTGACCGTCATCGGGGATGCGACCGAAAGCTCCATCATCAAGCAGATCCGCGAGCAGCGAACCCACCAGCAATTCGTCTTCGTCGACCTGGAGGGCACCGCCAGCCGCCTGGTGTCGCGCGCCATCACCCAGGCGGATTTGGTGCTGATCCCGCTGCAGGCCAGCGGCGTCGACGCCCGCCAAGCCAGCCGGGCGGTGGCGCTGATCCATGAGGAGGAGGAGGCGTTGGGCGACCGGGTCATCCCGTTCCGCGTGCTGCTGACGCGGACCAGCCCGATCATCTCCACCAGGATCGAGAAGGAGATCGTCGGCGCCCTGGTCGCTGTCAAGCTGCCGCTGATGCAGACCCGGCTGAACGAGCGGCAGGCCTACAAGGCGATCTTCGTCCGCCGCCTGGCGCTGCACGAGCTTGACCCGGCACGCGTGAACGGGCTGCCCGAGGCGCTGGCCAACGCCCAGCATCTGGCCGACGAGCTAGTCGACATCCTGTCCCCCCAAACCACCCAAGCGGAGCTTGCCTAGATGAGCGACGACACATTCGGCTTCTCCGCCGCGCGCAAGACCACGGCCGAGAAGCTACGCGCCATCCGCCCGGCGGATACCGCACCGACAGCGCCAGAATTGGCCAAGGTTGACGCGGTCGGCGACTCGCTGGGGTTCAAGACCCGGGAGGATTCGCGCGGCCGCACCCTGCATCGCCGCAAGCGGGAGATCGGGCCCACGGTCGCGATCAACACCCGCGCCCCCGAACGCGTCGCCGAACCGTTCGTCCGGTTCTGCGAGGATCATCGCTTCTCCTACTGGGAGGGGATTGAGGAATTGATGAAGCGGGCAAAGGTCGACTAGGCCGGGCCGCGGAGGAGGGTAGGGGGCTTGGAGTTTACCAGGGGCGGTCCGCATTGGACTTTGGTAGGGGACGCGACTCGGTTGGACTTTGGTAGGAAGCGCTGCGGGAAAGCGTTGGACTTTGGGAGGTAAATCGTAATTTCGCCGCCAATTCCTCCACAGACCGCGTTGGACTATTGCAGGCGAAATACTGGACTTTACCAGGGGACGATTGGCTGCGCCGGTCATAGATCAATGGGTTAGCCCCGTTACCCACAGGACTTTGCCAGACCAACTAATAGGAAGACTTCTAAAGGTTTCGAATACCCTCCCAAAGTCCAGCTTGCGACCATCCTAACCGTACTGCACATTTGGCCCAACGGAGCGCAGATGGCACGAATACACGATCTTCTCAGCGATATTGGCCGACAAGAAACACTGCAACTCGGGCTGGATCGCCGGGTGATCGATGCTGCCTCAGGCTATCTATCGTCCGAAGACAACGAAACCAGCTTTCTGTTCTCCGGTTGGACCTACACGTCATTTCCGCACCGCAGGCTTGCCGACGACGCCAGTTGGACGCTGCGGACCGACCAGGCGACGCTGGTCGTGCAGCCCGGCTTGCGGGTTCCGGCAAGCGGGGAGGCGGTGGCGGTCGGGGTTCCCTACGGCTCTCGCGCACGGCTTATCCTATTGTATTTGCAGACGCAGGCGATCAAAACCGGCTCCCGCGAGGTTGAGCTGGGTAAGACGCTGACGGCGTGGTTGCGGCGGATGCAGATTTCGATCGGTGGCAAAAGCCTGACCGATGTGCGGGCCCAGGCGGACCGGATTGCACGCTGCCGGATGACGTTCGAGTTCCGGTCTGGCGGGGTGCTGGGGCTGCGGAACCAGCATATCCTGGACCAGGCGTTGTTCGTGGACGATCAAGCGCCCGCCGGGTCGGCGCCGTTTCTGGAGACGGCGCGGCTGTCGGAAAGTTACTTCGACGAACTCCGCCGTCATCCGGTGCCGGTGGAGGAGATCGCGATTCGCCAGATCTCCAACAACTCGATGGCGATCGATATCTATACTTGGCTGGCCTACCGCCTGCACTCGTTGAACGCGCCGCGGGCGATCTCGTGGAAGGCGCTGGACGCCCAATTCGGGCACGGCTTCGCACGGATCGACAATTTCCGTCGCCAGTTCAAAGAAAACCTCGATCTGGCGATGGCGGTGTATCCGGGTGCGGTGGTGGAGGTGAGCAGCGCCGGGGTGACGCTGAAGCCCTCGCGCTCCCCGACGGAGCCAAAGCTGTATAAAAGCAGCAGGTTGACGCTGACCTGAGCGGCTTTCCTGGTAAAGTCCAGCGCTCCTACCAAAGTCCAGTAGGAATGGGGCTGCGATCCCTACCATAGTCCACCGCGGACCATTCCTCTTGGGCGATGGCGTAAAAACAAGCGGTTGGGACATGACACCAACACCGCCCCAGGGATCGGATCCCTGGTAAAGTCCAACGCTGCCGATCGTGCTACATGTTGCTACACGTAGCTTTCATCGTTGCAACGCGCCCAATACCTGCTCGATTCAGGTGTTGAGATTGGTGCTGTCGATCCAGCGCAGCACGGCGACCAGGTCGTGCTCGGGGTCGATCCAGGTGACGTTGCCGCCGGCGCCGATGGCGAAGAAATTGTTGCGGGGGGCGGCGGGTTGGTAGGTGCCGTCGCTGTTCAGCCACCAAAACAGGCCGTAACGCGGGTTCAGCGGGCAAGGGGTGACGGAGGCAGCGACCCATCCGCCGGCAGCACGCGTTGGTCGCCCCACATTCCGCCACGCAGCATCAGCAGGCCGATGCGCGCCTGATCTTCCGCGTGGATGAACGCGCCGCCACCCCAATGGCCGCCGCCGGAAACGGATTGCACCTGATTGCCGCCGACGTCGACGAAGGAGCTGCGGTACCCTTCCCACCGCCAATCCGACGAGGCGCCGAGCGGCTGCATGATGCGTTCGGCAAAGACCTGGGGGAGGGCACGGCCGAATCGGCGCAAGAGCGCGAGGCTCAGGCGGTTCACCCGCACGTCGTTATATTCCCAGAATGTGCCGGGCGTTTGCAGCGGGCGGGCGGCGCCCTTGGCACCTGCCGGGCGGCCCGCCGCCTCGCTGGTCAGGCTGCAGTTGCGGTCGATCTGTTCGGATTTGCCGAATAGGCTGCCCTCCCATTCCGAGGTCAATTGCAGCATCTGCCGCCAGGTGATCGGCGCGTTGTGCTCGCTGTCGAAGCCGCCATCGTCGACCGTCTCGCGAATCGGTGCGTCCAGGTCCGGGATCAACCCATCGGCCACCGCGATGCCGGCGAGGATCGACAGGTAGCTCTTGGCGACGCTGAACGTCATGTCGACCTGGCGCGTATCGCCCCAGCTTGCGACCAGCTTGCCATGGCGCAGCAGCAGGCCGTTGGGACCGCCGCGCGGGGCGACCGGTCCGATGATCTCGTTATCGGGCGGCGGCTCGAAAGAGGAGATGCACGAGCATTTCAAATTGCGCATGCCACGTTTCAGTTCGAGACACCCGCAACGGCAGCAAAGTGCAAGCTGCGGCCGGGAAGTCGTTTGAAGGCACGCTAAAGCGAGGGTCGGCGGCATCACAGGTCGGCCCTGCCAACGCAGCATCGATGACCCCGGCGGAATACGCCGACCTTTCGCTAACCCGCGCCGCTGACATGGGCCAAGTCGAGCCCATCTGCAGCGTCATGACCGATCTCCTTGTCTGGTTTGATGGCGATTGCCCTTTGTGTCAGCGGGAGATCGCGCTGATGCGGCGGCTGGACCGTCGCCGCGTCATCCAGTTCACCGATGTCTCTCGCACCGCGGCGACAGACTGCCCAATCGACCGGGCGATGCTGTTGGCTAGGTTTCATGCGCGAGAGGACGGGAACTTGCTGTCCGGAGCGGCGGCATTCGCCGCAATGTGGCGGGCAGTCCCAATGCTGCGGCCGTTCGGGCTCATGGCGCGCAACCGTCTCGTGCTGGCGGTCTTGGAGCGGGCTTACGTAGCATTCCTGCGTATGCGACCCCGTCTGCAGCGTTTGGCGCGAAGGCTAGCGTGATGGAATTCGTGCCTACCGACGGCGGCCACGTGGGTTGAAGCTCTCTGGTCTTCGAACCCGAACAGCGTAGCATCGGTGGCTCACGAAGTCGAACACGGCCACATGACCAATCGTCGCATCCTGTTTGTCGAGCACGTGCCGGAAATCTTGGAGTTCTACAGCCTGTATCTGGAAGAGCTGGCTACGAGGTATTCCGGGCCACTAACTTTGATGAGGGCAAGACTCTGGTGGCGGCGACCCGTCGGGACCCGTTCGACCTCGTAATCACCAATATCGGCCGGGAGAATGTGGATAAGCATGGCATTTGACCCCCATTAAGCGTCCAATCTTGACCCCGCTGATTAGCGTGTAAGCTACTGAGAGATTGCCGAAATTGGCAGAGAGGGAGAGGTCAGCCTTGGACGCCGAAAGGGGTCAAACTCGGAACCGATCCACAGCCCGGGAAGGCAAGGTACTGGTGTCCAAGTCGCTGGCGGTGGACCAGAAACGCAGCACCATCGTCACCCTTATCGACGCCCTGTTCTACGATCTCGTGCTGGAAGGCGACGTGAAGATCCCCAAGCAGGGTGAGAAGCGCGAGCGCGAGTTGCGTGCCCTGTTCCGGCGCCGGCGCAAGCCGGTCGCCTTGTTCGTAGATGAAACCCACAACCTGCACCCGAAGACGCTGACCGGGTTGAAGCGGCTGATGGAGGTAATCGCGGACGGCGGCGGCAAGCTGTCCGTCGTGCTGGCAGGCCATCCCAAGCTCCGCAACGACCTGCGCCGGCCCACCATGGAGGAGATCGGCTACCGCACCAGCCCGTTCAGCTTCGACGGCATCGCCGGACAGCAGCGCGAGTACATCGCCTGGCCGCTCCAGGCTTGCGCCGCCGAAGGCATCAAGCCCGGCGACATGCTCGCCGATATCGCGGCCGAACTGCTGGCCACGCGCCTGCTCACCCCCTTGCAGATTGAGCAGCACCTGACTCGGCGTTCGAGGAAGGGTTCAGGGTGGGAGAGAAGCCGGTCACGGCCGAAGTCGTGGAGGCAGTTCTGTCGCGTCAGCTTGACGAACTGGAGCCCAAGTTGACGCGGCACGGCTACAACGTCGCATCCTGTCCGAGCAGTTCAACGCCAAGCCCGCCGAGATCAGGCGCCTACTACGGGGCGAGCTGGACGCGACGCACACCCGCGAGCTGACCGATGAGATGCTCGCCGCCGGGCTGCCGCTGTGACCCGGGCCGGTGTCATGGCACGTGAGCACGCACCGATGATGTCGAACACCGACCATGAAGCCACGTAATGTGAGCAGGAGCGCCAGCCTGCGATCATCCAATCCGAGCAGGACCACGCCCTGAAAGCGAGCACGGCCGTCGATGATGTCGAGCGGCTACAACTACTCAAGCTTGCCGCCTTCGAGACTGGACTCCCGATGCAGAGGCTCGTCGAAGAGGCGATCGTGAAGCGCCTGGTTGAAATGGGCTACCCGGCCAAACTCGGGCCAGGGTAGGGCAGCGCGCCGTCTAGTGGCAGGCGGCTGGCGTGTGAGCGAGTAGATAGATCGTCGCCGCCATAAGCCAGCCGGTGAGAAGCCCGCCGCCCAGAATGAGCAGATGGCGTGAGGTCTCCCCGGTCATTTGCTCCAGAAGTGCCCGATGGCGGTGCCGGCGGCGAGCCCGAAGGATAGTAAGGCGACGGCAGCCGTGATGGCCTGGATGGTGAAGGTCCGATTGGACTGCTTCATATCGGCCCGCATTTTCTCGATGTTCGTCTGCATCTGCTCAATCCTGATGTAGCGTTCTTCCTGATCCTGTAGGGCGCCAATCTCGGCTTCGAGCCTGGCGATTTCGGCCTCATGCATATTGGAGCTTACTCCTTTGCCTGGAAGCCGTCACGGGGTCACGCCATAGAACGGGCGGGATAGCACGGTTGGCAGCACGGACTGGGAACACGGTCACGCAGCGGCGGCCGTAGGCAGTCTGGCGGCTGTGCCCCGCAGTGGCCTGAACCCGTCCGGGCCAAGGCTTGCGTCGGCACCCCAGAGATAGTCGCCGGTGAGGTTGAGATGCTGCCAGCCGAGTGGGGCAAAGTGGGTGAGCAGCGCGTCCGGAATCAGGTCTCCGCGGCGCCGCGCGGCATCCAGCGCGCGGCCGAGATAGACGGTGTTCCACAGAGCGATGGCGGCCGTGACCAGGGCGAGGCCGCTGGCCCGGTGCTGCTGGGCCAGGGCCGTGCGGTCGTGCAGCCGCCCGAGGCGATGGAAGCACACGGCACGGGCAAGGGCGTTGCGGCTTTCGCCCTTGTTTAACTCCGCCGTCGCCTGCCGGCGCAGTCCAGGCCGTTCCAGCCAGTCCAGGGCGTGCAGCGTCCGTTCGATGCGCCCGATCTCCCGCAGCGCCAAGGCCAGTCCGTTCTGCCGCGGATAAGCGCCGAGCCGCTTGAGCAGCGGCGAGGCGCTGACCGTGCCCGTCCGCACCGAGGCTGCCATCCGCAGCACGTCGTCCCACTGCGCCGCGACCAGCTTGTCGTCGGGCTTGCCTGCGATGAACGGCGCGAGCGCCGGCCACGTTGAGGCCGAGCCAAAGGCGTAGAGCTTGCGGTCGGCGAGGTTGGGAATGCGCGGGGCGAAGCGGAACCCCAGGAGGTGCGCCAGGGCAAATACGTGGTCGCTCACCCCGCCGCCGTCCGTATGATGGACGGAGATGGCGAGGTCAGCCTCATGGTAGAGCAGCCCGTCGATGACGTAGGCCGCCTCGCCCGAGGGCGGGATCGACGCCGTGTGGAACGGGGCATGCCGGGACGAGACGTGGGTGTAGAACAGCGCAGCCGCTTCGCGCCCGTGCCCATGCCGGGCGTTGTGGGCGCCCAGTGCCTCGCCGCGCCCTGCGGTCAGGAACGCTTGGCCGTCGGAACTGGACACGTCGGCGGCCCCGAACAGGGCGGCGAGCGGGTGCCGTTGCAGGGCGTTGGCGATGATGGCCAGGCCCGGGCGATAGGTGTCCTCGCGCAGATGCCAGCCGGCGTTCCAGGCCAGTTCGCGGTAGCTCGCCACTGAGCAGGCGTCGGCCATGCGGGTCAGGCCCATATTGGTGGCGTCGGCGAGCACGGCGGTAAGCACGACACGCAGCTTCGTGGCCGGCATCCCGGTGTGCAGGTGGGTGAAGGCGTCGGCGAACCCGGTCCAGCGATGCACGTCGTCCAGCACGGCGGTGATGCGGGTGTTGGGCAGCATGGCGTAGAGCCGTTCGGCCGCATCCACCGCCGCCTCCGGGGTGATCGCCTTGAGCGGCGTGATCTTCATCTCGCCGCCGCTAACCCTGACGTCCTCCAGCGTGTCCGCCGCAGCCTTCGCATTGACTTCTGACAGGCGCCGCTCCAGCAGGGCGGGGCGCCCGGCCAGGTAATCTTCCGCGGTCGTGGGCACGGCGACCGGCAGTAGCCCGGCCTCGCGCATGGCGGCGAACAGGGCGGGCGGGATAAGCTGGTCCTCGACGGCGCGCCACTGCCGGCTGCCCGCCACCCAGATGTCGCCGGCGCGCAGCCGGTCGCGCAGCGCGAGCAGGGTGGCTGCTTCCCAGATGCGGCGCTGCTCGGCATGGCCCTTGCTGCCGCTGTCCAGCACCGCGTCGCGCCAAGCCGGGCGAAGAAAGCTG
>NZ_LMUY01000093.1:109542-119627 GCF_009765685.1 Acidisphaera sp. L21
GGCGGGCACGGCGCGAAGCTGGAAGGCGTCAAGGAACACGGGGCCGAGCCGGTGCAGCACGGGCCACGCCCGCGCGGCCAGGGCAGGCAGGTCCGCCTTACCCGGGCGGGCCAGGCGCTCGGCCTCAGCGACGCTCGCGGCCATCCGCTTCCAGCCGACTGAAGCCGCGACGGCCCCATCCAGGTCGGCGTCGCCTTGCTTGGCCGCGATCAGGGCGCCGCCGAGCCGGGCCAGCAAGACGCACCTTGTCGTTGATGGCCCGGGCGTCGCGCATAAGGGTGTCCTCCTCGCGGGCTTCGGCCCGGCGGAACATGCGGCCGACTGCGCGGTCGAACAGTCCCACGCCGTCGTCGGTCAGGCGGTCCGTGGTATCCAGCACGGTCGCAACCAGGGTGGCTCGGCGGCGGAGCTGCGACCACGCCCGCAGGTGCTGGGCGGTGTAGCGTCCGCCCTCGCGGGCCAGCTTGCGCTGCCGCTCCGGATGCACGCTCTCGGCGCAAGCGGGATCGAGGCCGACGGCGCGCAGGCGGGTCAGCTGTTCCACAATGCGGGCAAGGGCCTTGTGACCGGGCGCACCCGGCGGCTGTCGTGCCTAGCTGAGCACGCTTAGGGGTGTGCCCTCTTTGGCCGTAAGCAGCGCGTCCAACGCCTCGGTTTGGGCGAGAGACAGGCTGCGGGTGAGCTGGCCCGCGACGTGTCGCTCGGCGACGACCAGGCTTGCTGCAACCAGGCGCTCGACCGCGCTCGGGCCTGGGGCGACAATCCGGCGCCGACGCAACTCGTCCATCAGCGCCGCGGTGATCGCCAAGGCGTTCGTGGTGGCCAGCGCCACCGGCAGCAGCCAAGCCAGCATCTCGCGGCCGTACCCGGGCGCGTACATGCGGAAGCCGAACGCTTCGCGCAGGCCGTTGAGCTGCTCCTGCCGGGTCTGCCGCCGGGCGGCATAGGCGGCAAGTGCATCAGCGCCGACATGGACTTGCTCGGCAACGAAGTGCATCGCTGCATCAGGGATGGCCTCGCCAGGCCGCAGCAGCCGGCCGGGATAGCGGAAGGCACAAAGCTGGAGGGCATAGCCGAGCTGATTGGAGGCGCCGCGGCGCCGGTCCACCGCGGCCAGGTCCGCCCCGTCCAGGGTCCAGTGGCGGATGAGGTCGGCCTCGGCGGTTGGCAGAGCGAACAGGGTCTCCAGTTGCGCTTCGGTGAGCGCGCGTCGTCTTGGCATAACGGGATGTCCCAGTTAGGGTATAGTCTGCCTGCTACGACCCAGGCCCTTGCAGGAACAGGGGCTTGCAGGCCGTCAGGCGGGGAGAGTTCAACTGGGACAGGGTGGGCCGTCATCGCCGTGCGCCGCGCTCTACTGCCGGGTGTCCACGGCGGACCAGTCCTGCGCGCGGCAGGAGCGCGATCTCGCCGCCTTTGCCGAGCGCGCCGGCTACCGGGTGGTCGGCACCTACAAGGAAACCGCGTCCGGGGTGAAGCTGGACCGGGCCGAGCGCCGGAAAGTGCTGCTGCTGGCGCAGCGGCGCGAGATCGACGCGGTGCTGGTGACGGAGCTGTCGCGCTGGGGGCGCAGCACGGCGGACCTGCTGGCGACGCTCAAGGAGCTGGAAGCCCGGCGCGTGTCGCTGGTGGCGCTGAACGGCATGGCGTTCGACCTGTCCACCCCGCACGGGCGCATGATGGCGACGCTCCTGGCCGGCATCGCCGAGTTCGAGCGCGAGCTGACCGTGGAGCGCATCCGCTCCGGCATTGCGGCCGCCAAGGAGCGCGGCAAGCGGCTGGGCCGCCAGCCCGGGCAACGGCCGAAGTCGGACCGACTGGCGCCCAAGGTGCTGGCCCTCATAGCCCAGGGACGCAGCTACCAACTGGTCGGGCGCGAAGTCGGGCTGAGCAAGAACACCGTCGCCGGCATCGTACGAAGAAATCGTGCCCAGGCTTCAATGGAGAGGAAGACCTAACTCGGCATTTGCTCCATTGGCGATCAGGGCGAGAGCGCATGCAAGCTCGTTTTTCCATCGATGGGCGCCAAACCGCGGACCCCTGGACGGCAAAGCAGACAAGGATGGCGAAGTGGCAGTGGACACCCTCGACCGGCTTCTGACAGCCCTTGCTGTCCGGCTGCACGCCTTTTCCGTCTGCGCGATCCAGCAGGGGTGGCGCCTGGCTTTCCCTTCTTTCGAGGCGGTCACGGTCCACTATGTCCTCAAGGGGTCTGGGGCCTTGCGCGTGGGCAACGGCCCGTGGCTGGCGTTCGCCCCGCAAAGCGTGCTCATCGTGCCCGCGCGCCAGCCGCACGTCGCCGGCGAGGCCGGGGCGGTTGCCCACCTGGCCCACGCCGCGGACCGCTGCACGCTGCTCGGCGACGGCCTTGTCGGCTTCACTGCCGGGGACGGCAGCTGCGACACCCTGATGGTGTGCGGCGCTATCTCGGCCTCCTACGGCGGCGCCCTCGGCCTGTTCGACCTCCTGCGCGATCCAATGGTCGAGGACTTCTCGGCCAGCAGCACTGTGCGCTATGCCTTCGACCTCTTGCTTACTGAGATTGCCAGCCCGGGCCTTGGCACGCAGGCAATGACGGAAGTGCTGATGAAGCAGTGCCTGATCACGTTGCTGCGCCGGCATCTTTTGCGCGATGACATCGGCTCGCCGCTGTTCACGGCCTTGCAGCACCCCCGCCTGGCACGCGCCATCCTGGCTGTCATTGAGGACCCTGCGATGCCCCACACCGTCGAGAGTCTGGCGTCCCTGGCCGGGATGAGCCGTGCCTCGTTTGCCGAGCACTTTGCACGGGCGTTCCAGCAAGGGCCGATCGACTTCGTGCAAAAGGTTCGTCTGCGCATCGCTGCGCGTCTGCTCACGACCACGGACCTGCCGCTCAAGGTCATCGCGCAGAGCATCGGCTATGCAGGCCCGACGCCCTTCTCTCGCGCATTCCGCAATGCCTACAAGGCCGATCCCATAGCCTACCGTGCGCTTGGCAGCCACGACGAGCGCGAGCCTGAATAAACAGCCGGGTCCGCGGCAGCGGAACCCAGCATCCATCATGTGACCGCCCGAAAAATGGGTGACATCTACGGCGCGCCGCCTAGCCGTCCAGATTAAGTGCTTCCCCGTCCAAACCCAGGCCAGCCCGAGAAACTACGGTGCATGCGAACGCTCTAGGCGCCTGCAAGCAGACTTGTGGACCGGCGAGCACTGCCGCCAAAGCCGGGCAAGTCTGAGCAGGAGATGCGAGATGTTCAACAGCCGACGTTCCATTCTGACCGGCGCCGCCGCGCTGGCGGTAGCGCCTATCGCCCAGGCCTTGGCCCAGGCTCAGCCACAAGCCAGCCGTGACCCGGCAGCGATGCCGATGCCGGACGTGTCCGGCGTACGCACCGCCAAGCAATTCGCCATGGGCGTCATCGGGCCTGCCGAGCTGTCGCGGGTAACGAGCCAGATTGCCATGGAGCGGGCTACCAATCCGATGGCCAAGGAGTTCGCCGGGTTCGAGCATACGGAGGCCGTCGCCGTCACCACAGTGCTCAAGGAGCTCGGCACACCCGTGCCCCCGATGGACGCGAAGGCGCAAGCCACGCTCGATAAGATCAAGGCTGCCCCGAACGGAGCCGCCTTCGACCGAGCCTACATCATGGCGCAGTATGAGAACCACGAGTTCCTGCGCGACCTCGCCACGGCATACCTGAAGAACTCCCCTGCGGGCACGGCTGAGATGGCGGAGAAGCAGGGGCAGCATCTCGCCACTCTGGCGCTGGCCACCTTCAAGGAACACGTCGCCATCACCAAGCGCATCTCTGGCGAGCTGCAGGCGTGACCGGCAAGACCTGACGCAGTGCGGAGGGCGGGCTAGGCAGTGCGCCCTCCGCCGCACCACGACGCGGTCAGCGTCCCTGCCGTCACCCCATTCCGGAGCCTATTCATGCCCCAAATTGTTTCGCCCGTCTCCCCGGTGCGCTACGAACCCTCCGTCGAACAGCTGGAGCAGGATGAGGGCACGACCAACACCGCCCTGGTCGAAACCATGTTCAAGATCAGCAGTACGACCTTCGGCCACTCCGGCCACGCCCAGCGTAGCGTCCATGCCAAGAGCCACGGCCTGCTTCGAGGCGAGCTGCGCGTGCTGGACGGCCTGCCGCCCGCCCTGGCCCAGGGCCTGTTCGCGCGGCCCGGGTTCCTACCCCGTGGCTATGCGCCTTTCGACAACGCCGAGCGACATCCTGGACGACAGCGTCTCGGCGCCCCGCGGCATGGCCGTCAAGATCATCGGTGTCCCCGGCGACGCTTGCCGGGCACGGAGGGCGATGTCACCCAGGACCTCGTGCTGGTGAACGGCCCCGCCTTCAACGCGCCGAACGCCGCGAAATTCCTGTCCAGCCTCAAGCTGCTGGCGGCAACAACCGACACGGCCGAGGGCCTGAAGAAGGCCGCCTTCGCCACGATGCGCGCCGCAGAGTCCGTCGTGGAGGCGTTGGGCGGCAAGAGCCCCACCCTCACCAGCATGGGCGGCCAGCCCGAGACCCACATCCTTGGCGAAACTTTCTACTCCCAGGTGCCCCTGCTGTATGGTCCCTACATCGCCAAGGTCGCGGTGGCGCCCGTGTCGCCGGAGTTGACTGCGCTGACTGACGCTCCGCTCGACGTGAACGGCAAGCCCAATGGCCTGCGCGAGGCGGTCGTGGCGTTCTTTGGCAGGACCGGTGGCGAATGGGAGGTGCGCGTCCAGCTTTGCACGGACCTCGACGCGATGCCGGTAGAGGACGCCTCCGTTGCCTGGCCCGAGGACAAAAGCCCCTATGTCGCGGTCGCTCGCATCAGCGTGCCGCCGCAGGACACCTGGAGCGCGGCGCGGGTCGCGGCCATGGACGACGGACTTGCCTTCAGCCCGTGGCACTGCTTGGCCGCGCACCGTCCGCTCGGCTCGATCATGCGCACCCGCCGAGCCGCCTACGAGATGTCGGCGCAGTTCCGGGCCGCGAACAACAAGCAACCGATCAAGGAGCCGAGGACAGGCGACGACTTGCCGCGGTAGAAATGGCGAGGGCCGCAGACTGCTCTGCGGCCCTCGTGAGCAGTTCCAACAACACCTGCGTCCTCACGCACTCGACCGGTCAGCATCAAGCATGTTCCCGATCCGTGCCACGAACCGTGCTATCCGGCCCGTTCTATGGCGTGACCCCGGTCCGGCAAGCGCGACATGCCGGTGGATGCGCCCATGCCGTTCCGCAAGGAGTGGCGTCGTCTGGTGATGGAGGAGAACGAGCCGGATTGACGCCTCTGCGAGACGGCCTGCTGGCTACACTGCATGACAAGCTCCGCTCGGGCGACGTCTGGCCCGAACGCTCAGCCAACTACCTCCGGTTCGACAGCTACTTGCTGCCGCAGGACGCCGTGCAGAAGTGCCACGCCGTGTCCCAGTTCCGTCGGCTCTAGAAGGTCGCACCCAGGCGGCATCGGCGGCGGGAGACCTGCCAGAACGCCAGAACGCGCATGCTTGGTCGCTAGAAGGCTAACTTCCACTTCTGCCGACCTTTGAGTCCGTTCGTCATGATGACAGGGTCTCCGAAGCAACATCGATGCTGAGATGCTGCAGCACATGATGTCTGCCGGTCAAACGATTGTAGAAAGGGTAATGACTGCTTTGTGTCGGGTGCAGGGATAGCAATTTCGGCCGGAGCAACTGCTGCCTGGAGTGGCTCGCAGATAAGGGCCATCTAACACCATTCAGGCCGGCATCGTCGCCGCGAACACCCGGGCGTAGTTGCCGCCCAAAACCTTACGGACGTCGTCCGATGCGAAACCGGCCGCGAAGAGGGCACGAACCAAGCCCGGCAGCTCAGCATAGCTTTCGAAGGTCGCTGGCCCGACCAGCCCCATGCTGTCGGTGCCGAGGCCGACATGATCGGTTCCGACCACCGCGGCCATCCGCGCCATCCCGGCCGCCAGAGCGTCCATGTCGGGGAAGATCGACCGCACCGGCCAGATGCCGATCACCCCTCCCGTGCCGGCAACCAGCCGGGCATGCTCGGGCGTGACCAGCCGCGTGAAAGGGCGGGGCCGGGTGGTGAGCGATGTGTGCGACAACATAAGCGGCTTGCTCGTTACCGCCGCCGCGCGGCGGACCAGCTCCAGGGTGCCGTGGGCCACGTCCACCACGATGCCGAGAGCATTGCAGCGGCCGACCACGGCTGCGCCAAAGTCAGTCAGGCCATTATGCACGGGCTCCTCGGTCTGGATGTCGCCGAGTTCATTTACCCGGTAGTGTGTCAGCTGTAGGTGACGCAACGTCCAGCGGTGATACGCCTCGTCGACCCGGTCCAGCTGACCTTCCAAGAAGTCGGCCCCTTCGGAGGCGACCACGGCGCACGGACGGTCTGCTCGGGCCAAGTGCAGTCCGGCCGCGTCGGTGATGACCCGCATGCCCTGGTCTGCGACCAACGCGTGCAGCCGTGCGAAGGCACGTTGCGCGTAGTTGTAGAGCTCGCCAGGGGCAGGCTCCCGGAAGGTGTGGATGCGGTGATCGGCTGCCAGGCGGTGGGTGGGGGCATCGGTGACCACGGCGAGGCAGGCTACCGCCAGACCTCCTTCCCGCATGGGCGAGGCTACGGGCGTAAACGGGCCATCCGCGCGGACGCGCAGCAGGCCGCCCGCGTGGGAATGTGTGTCCACCGTTACCGCGTCCGTGAGCACCACGGCCGTATCTGTCAGGGGTGCCGCGGCAGCCAGGCACAGCAACGGTGCGGCTGCCAAGAGCCTCCGGCGTCCGAACCCGGCGTCGACGCGCCGGGCCGACCGTAGCGTCCAGGTAGACCCTGTCCTGCCGAGAGCTCCTTCCAGCTCGACAACGCAGCCGCTCGGCAGCGCCGCGCCGTCTACAAGCACAGCGCCGCCCATACCGGGCTGGCAGCCCATGCAACAGGGCGGTTCCATCGTCAGCAGGTGGCGTCCCGCGAACTCCAGCCTGGCCAGCCACCCGCGCAACCGGACCGTCCGGCCCAGGCTAGCCGACGCCGTGCCGTCCCGGATCGCGTCCCACGCCAGGAGCGCGTCACCATCTGGAATCATGGACGGCGACGCTGCAGCAGCACCGCGACGCGCGGAACGTCGCCCACCGCGTGCCAGGGCAGGGCGGCGAGCGCCCAGCTCAGCAGCAGGCCGCCGTGAAGGTCACGCCCGCCTTGCCGACCGCGCCCACGGGTGCATGCAGCAACCCGAACTGCACCCAGGTCACAACGGGGTAGTGCAGGAGGTAGATGACAAAGCTGCTCGCCGCCAAGCTGTCCAACAACCGGCTGCGCCGCCCGGCGAAGCGCAGGAAAACGGCTGGCATCGCAATGCACGCGGTGGCGCAGAACACGGTCAGCGTCAGGCCGTAAGCGCCCAGCCACGCCCAGCTTACCAGCGTGAGGCCGTAGCGCAGCCGGGCTGCTTGCGTCCCGACCATCACCGCGCCGGCTACAATGGCGAGCAGCGCCCAGGTGGGCCACCGCCGCTGCAGCGCCGCCGCATCTCCGTCCAGCCCCATCGCGCCGAGCACAACGCCAGCGGCGAAGCTCGCGCCGTAGAGGCCGATGCGGCTTGCCTGCACCGCGAGCGGGCCGAGGCTGAACCAGCGTGACGGGCCAATACGAAGAGCAGAGGCAGGTACGCCAGTGCCAAGCTCATTAGGAACAGCCCGAAAGAGCGAGGCGGCGCAAGTGTGGCACCTTCAACTACGTTCGGCAGCCGACGCCGCATCGCGGCATACGCTAGCGCCACTGTGGTGTTGAACCCTAGCAGCACGCCGAGGAACCACGGCGGCCCGCTCGGCCAAGGACCGGTGGTGACCATCTCGACCCAGAAGCGCGCGAAGCCAGGTACACCACCAGCTTGGAGCCAGGATGGATAGTAGGCCAGTGGCACTACGGTGAACGCTGCGGTGACGAAGGGCAGTCCGAGCCGCAGCGCGCGCCTGCCGAAGTAGCCCCAAGCACCGCGGTTTCGAAGGCCGCGCCACACGAAGAGGCCGGACAGTAGGAACAGCAGCGGCATGAAAAAGCCGTCGTTCAGCATCACCAGCGCGTCGAAGCCGGTCCATCGCTGCGCATCCACCACCGGCGCGGTGGACAGGACATAGTGGTAACGGTCGGTGTGCCCGAAGTGGCAGTAGGCCAGCACGGCGTGGTGTAGCACGACCAGCACGACGACGAAGCCGCGTAAATGGTCCAGCGCGACCAAGCGAGGGCTCGTCTGCACGTGTCTGCTCCGGTTCAGGCAATGGCAGTTTGACGCAACTCAGCTGTTGATGGGAGTCCGGTAGCCGTCGCCGCCCCCATCCGCTCGTTGATTTCTTCGACACCGAGGTTGTGCCGATGCTGATGGCGGCTCCCGCCCTGCGCGCGGTGGCAATCTTTGAGGAGATGCAACGCCGCCATCCGGATTTATCTGCCGGCGCACGCCGCACCTTGGAGCGCCGTATCCGCTCCTGGCGGGCGGTTCATGGTGCCGACCAGGAGGTGATCTTCCGCCAAATCCAGGAACCCGGGCGCATGGGGCTATCGGATTTCACCGACATGGCCGACCTGAGGGTCACCGTGGCAGGGATCCAGCTCGATCATCGGCTCTACAATTTCCGGCTGGCTTACTCCGGATTCGAACATGCTCGTGTCATCCTGGGCGGCGAAAGTTACGTCGCGCTGGCCGAAGGGTTGCAAAATGCCCTCTGGGCTCTCGGCGGCGCTCCGCTTGAGCATCGCAGCGACAGCCTGTCGGCCGCGTTCCGCAATCTGGACCATGACACGCGCGAGGACCTGACCCGGCGGTATGACGCATTGTGTCTCCATTACGGGATGCAGCCCGCTCGCAACAACCGCGGCGTCGCGCACGAGAATGGCGCCATCGAGAGCGCTCACGGCCATCTCCGGAAGGCAATCGAGGACGCCCTGCTCATGCGCGGCATCAGAAACTTCGACAACCTCCCCAGCTATCGCCGCTTTATCGATGAGATCGTCAGCCGTAAGAACGCCCACCACTCCAAACGCAGCGAAGCCGAACGGCCGGCTTTGCAGCGTCTGCCAGGCCAGCGGACCTGCGATTACGAGGAGACCCTCGTTACCGTCACCTCGTCCGGCGGCTTCACGCTGCGGAAGGTCTTCTACACGGTTCCGTCCAGGCTCATCGGCCATCGCCTGCGGGTCCGGCTGCACGATGACCGGCTCGATCTGTTCGTCGGCGCGACGTTGCTGATGACCCTGACGCGCGGCCGGGCTCCGACTGGGGGCAAGCACGCCCATGTCGTCGATTATCGCCACGTTATCCATGCTTTGCGGCGTAAACCCATGGCGTTGCTCAACTTGGTCTACCGTAACCAGTTGTTCCCCCGTGACGCCTATCGCCTGACATTCGACCGGCTGCTCGAGAAGCTACCGGAACGCTCGGCATGCCGCCTCATGGTCGATCTTCTGGTCTTGGCCCACGAGCGCGGCTGCGAGGCCGAGCTGGCGACAGTACTTATGGCTGATCTGTCGGCAGCCCAACTCCCTGACCTCGCCACGCTGCGCAAACACTTTGCGCCGGACCCGGCGGCATTGCCGGAAGTCGTCGTCCATCTGACGCCGCTGATCGCCTATGAGGCCCTGCTCGGCGGCAACATCGCCCAGGTCGGCGGAGAAGCCGCATGACCGAGAGCATCGACGCGGCCCGACTCACAGACTCACATTGATGCTCAACGACCTCCGTCTACCCGCAATCAAGCAAGACTGGCCGAGTTTGGCGGCACGCTCAGACAAGGAAGGCTGGCCTGCAGCACGCTTCCTGGCCACCTTGGCCGAGCACGAGATCGGCGAACGTGACCGCCGTCGCCTCGCGCGCCATCTGGTCGAGGCGCAATTGCTGCCTGGAAAGACGCTCGACAGCTTCGACTTCAACGCCGTGCCGATGGTCTCCAAGGCCCATGTGCTGGCGCTCTGCGCCGGCGACAGCTGGATCGACAAAGGCGCCAACCTGTTGCTGATTGGCGGACCGGGCGGTGGCAAAACACATGTATCAATAGCGGTGCCGGATCCGAGGCCGAGGGGAAGACGGGTGGAGCATGGCTACCGTGACCAGAC
>NZ_LMUY01000093.1:119637-125419 GCF_009765685.1 Acidisphaera sp. L21
TTGGGTCCGTCAGGCGTGGGAAAGACGCATGTATCGATAGCGGTGCCGGATCCAAGGCCGAGGGGAAGACGGGTGGAGCATGGCTACCGTGACCAGACGAAGTGATCGCGGCTCGGGTCCGGCACCAGTGCGTCGGTGCCGGACCGTCGCTATCCTCTCGCCGGGCAGCGGGGCCGTGGGCGTCTCCAGCACTGAGAGCTCCCCAGCGTCTCGACGACGTGACGAAGAGCCTCGGACCCGGCCTGGGCAGGCGAGAGTAAAGAGATTGTGGCGGCATGACCGGCTACGAATCAAGCACATGGCTGCGTCACCCAGGACTTCGCCCGCACCACGCAGGAGAACTTCATGGGTCAGCGAACCATCGGCATCGACCTCGCCATCCGCGGCGATCACGTTGCCCGCATCTTCGACGACGGACGCCCACAAGCAAAGTCGATCCGCTTCCGCCTGACGTCCGACAGCCTCGCCGGCTTGGTAGCTAAATTTCGCGAGGGGCTGCCGGCGGGCAGCACCATCACTGCCGTGATGGAGCCGACCGGCATGTCCTGGTTCCCCGTTGCCCGCTGGCTCGAGCAGGCAGGGATCAAAGCCATCCGGGTGAAGGGACAACGGGTTCGCGCATTGCGCCGCTATCTCAGCGAGCACACCAAGACCGACGCAGCGGATGCTTACGTGCTCGGCGCAATCCCGTTGTTCGGCGGTGTGCCGGTCGATCCGGTCTACGTGCCCAACGCCGATCGCCATGCCCTTCAACGTCTGACCCGTCAGCGTGAGCGCCTCGAAGAGGAGGTCACCACCATCAAGCGAAGGCTGATCGACTTGGTGCGATGGGCATCCCCCGCGATCGAGGCCGTATTGCCTGATTTCCGCACGAATCTGGCGCTGGCGATCCTGCACGACATGTTCAATCCTGCCGACGTCATCAAAGCGCGGCGCACGACGTTGCTCGGCTTCGTTGCCAAGCACGCCAATGGTAACCATCCCCATACCGGTCCTTTTGCCGACAAACTGGTGGACGGCCTCAAAGCTGCCGCGCTCGAGACGCAACGCCTCCATGGAGCTGCAGTAAACTTCGAACTCCTGCAATTGGAAGTCGCGGTCGAGATCGATCGAATGCGCTTGTTGGAAAGCCAACTTGGCAAGCTCGGCCGCGAGATCGAAACGCTCTACGGCAAACTTCATCCATCTGACGCCCTCCGCACTATTCCAGGGATCGGCAACGCCCTGGCGCCTCTCGTGCTCGGCGTGTTGCATGAGGCCCGCCGTTTTGCAGGATTGCACCAGCTCCGCGGCTTCTGCGGTTTGTTTCCACGCACCAACTCGTCGGGCGGTGCTGACCAACCTGGCCAGAGCATCACCCAGTCCGGCAACAATCGCATCAAGCGCGCACTCTACCTGGCCGCCGATGCTGCACGCCGGATCGATCCGGGACTGGCTGAGGTCTATTGGCGATTGATGGTCCGCAAAGGCCACCACCACAAACAGGCCTTGTGTGCGGTAGCGACCCGGATCGTGAACCGGATCGGCAAGGTCCTGCGTACCGGCGAAGCCTACGAATTGCGTGACCAAGCTGGCAAGCCAATCAGCGTCGCCGAAGGCAGGGCCATCGTCGCAGAGCAGTTCAGCATCCCCGCCGAGATCAGGAATGCCCGTCGCAAGCACCGCGCTGAAAGCCTCGCCTGACCGGCAAAAAGCACTTGGCAATCGGTAGGAGATCATCTCGCGATCAGCCTGGGCTACCTGGCGACGCAAGCAGGGATCAAGACGAGGTTCGTCACCGCGGCCGACCTGGTGCTGCTGCTGGAAGTGGCGCAGCGCCAGGGGCGTTTGAAGGAGGCGCTGCATCGGGCGGTGTCGATGTATCGGCTGCTGATCATCGACGAGATCGGCTACCTGCCGCTGTCACGCGACCAGGCGAACCTGCTGTTCCAGGTTGTCGCCAAGCGCTACGAGCGCGGGTCGATCGTGCTGACGTCGAACCTGACGTTTGGCAGTTGGGACCAGGCCCTGGCGGGCGACGCCGTGCTGACGGCCGCGATGCTCGACAGGCTGATGCACCACGCGACCGTCGTGCAGATCGGCGGAGACAGCTACCGGTTGCGCGACAAGAGGAAGGGCGGCGTCGTGCCAAAGGCCAAGGCCGAACCCCAATAACACGCCGCCAGCGTGGCTCAGTTTTCAACCGGTGACCCACACCATCGGTGGCTCAGTTTTCGACCGGCGTTGACACGAGAGAGCACTAGCACAGACAGCCGGGACCTCGCCGAAGAGAAGCGTGTCGCGCGCGAGGCAACCGCCTACCGCGAAGAACTGCATGGCGTAAAGCCCACGAAGTCGTTCGCCGAGGCCGTGCTCAGTTACCTGAAGCGCCAGCAGTCCGATGACACCAAACGTCGGCTAAACCGCTTCCTGGGTTTCCTGAAGTCAGTTGGGAAGCAGAACATCGGGTGCGATCAGGTCGGCCAGGTCCTGCTTGACGGCGCCTGTGAGGCGCTGCTCCGGCCCGGGTCATCGGGCTCGACAAGGCTCCGCGAGGTTGTATCGCCCGTCAGGGCCGTTCTCCGCCATGCGGCGGTCCGCGGATGGTGCAGCCTGCCGGTCTTCGAGACAATCCGTCAGGGTAAGCGCAGGAAGGAGTGGCTGACCCCGGACGAAGCCACCGCAATCGTCGCTGCTTCGCCATCGCATCTGAAACCGATCTTCGAATTCATGTTCTGCGCCGGGCTGCGACGCGGCGAAACCCTCAGCCTGGACTGGAAAATATGTCCAGCTCAAGTACGGCCGGGTCACGCTGCGGGACGTCAAGTCTCGCCCCGGCGACGTGAAGGACCGCATCATCGAGCTCGTGCCGCGCGCTGCCGCGGCCCTGTCGGCGCTGCCTGGAGCTCATCTGAGCGGCCCCGGCTTCAGGCGGGTAGATGGTGAGCTGTGGCATCCCGACATCCGTATTTCCGGCGCGCAGCTCAACCGGGCGTTCCAGAAGGTAGCGGCCGAAGCTGGGATCACGCGGCGCGTGTTCCTCCATGCGATCCGCCATAGCTGGGCATCGTGGCACTATGCCGTGCACCGAAACCTGAAGAAGCTGAAGGACGATGGGGCTTGGGAGTCTCTCGATATGGCAGACCGCTATTCGCACTTGGCTCCGGATGGCATGGTGCCGGAGATCCTCGCGTTCTGGGGAACGCGAGGCAGCAAGACAGCGAAACTAAGAAAAAGCTAGTAGTCGTAGTGCCGGGCGGCGGGAGTAATCGACACTGTGTCGCTAACCTCCCCCGCTCTCCGCGACCATCTCTGACTGACAGGTCGTAGGCATGGCAGAGTCCGAGATCATGCCAAGCCGGGCTCCGGTCCACACCATTCGGAAGGCCAAGACATGTCCATTGCTGGGCCGCTTATCCGTAGGATTACGATCCTTGCCACAGGGATTTTTGCATTGTTGACATCATGGAACGCATGCCATCGCTGGACAACTACGTACTAGGCCGAATACATCAACAATGCGGCCGGACGGCTCCACGTTTTACCCCCAATGGAGCGTCGCCCAATTCCATTTCCCCAACGTTTAGAAGCTCTGAAGCTTTCCTTTGTAGATCACCCGTCCAACTGGCAAGGGGGATCGGGAAGCGAACGGTGAGCACTGGAAATCGGAAAAGCATAATATCTTTTGAAACCATCGCCCGCGCGCGATGCAAGCAAATCGGACCTATTGCTCCAGGCAAGCTCCTTTCAGACCGACATCGCCGAATGCAGATCTGACTTGGAATTTTCCTCGCTCTCCATGAAGGGCTCAATTGGGACGAGCATAATGTGGAAGCCAATCGTTACCGGAACCGAGGTGTCTGAAATGCAAAGCATTAATCACGCACTTTTGATTGTAGAGGCATGTGCGTGACCGGCGGTTATTGTTTGGGCCTAGAATGAAAGTGATTGCCGTTGATCAGGAGACTATCCCGTCGCGGAAGGTATCTATTTCGCCAGGCAAAAGGAGCCAACACGCTACGAAAGATGTAAGGTGCAAGTCCTTTTGGCAGAAATTGCTCTATATTTCTGATAATATCTAGTAGGGAATGCCACTAAAAACAAACGATATAGATTCTCGCAGCCATCAAATTGTAATTTAGAAATAAAATGCGCGATCAAAACCAAGGTTTCGACAGACTGGATTTACTAGAATATTACTTTACAATCACACACAGAATTCCTTTCTGCTAGACAAGAATTCCTTCGATACTTTGACGGAATCCTTGTCATTCCATAAAGAACCCTTGCCAATTTATCGCTTACTCGGTCAGAGTTTTAGAGTTTTTTTGGTCAGGAATTTAAGTTATAGATTTTCTCTTGCCAGGAACGACTTCTACCCGGTCATCTATGCTCGGGAAGGTAGCGAGTTTCTGGCCGCCCTTCTTGGGTAGTTTCCAATATAGGGGACCAATTATGTCTGACCAACGCAACAGACTCAGCAAATCAAAACCCAGTGCAGCATTCAAAACCCAGCCGACAGCTAAGGGCCGGAAAAGTAAGAGCCTAAATCCTTCAAAAGAATCGGAGTCAAGAAGAAGCCCCGCGAATACGGGCCTCATCTCGTACTGCGCGGAAGGCGGTGGCACATCCGCGGAACGTACCTGGGCATCTACTTACGGGAAAGCACCTGGTAAACCGATTTTTCTCTCGCGCAAGTCGTGCTGGCAGACCGCTTGGAGCACATAAAGGCGGGATGGCAGGGTAATGGCAAGCCGTTGAAGGCAACTTATGGAGAGGCTCACGAAGGTTGGGTGAAGGCGAGCAAGCCCACCGCAGCCACCTGGCACACGCGAATAAATGGCCGAAACTTATAGGAGCAAATCGCCTTTGCGCGAAAGTCACGTGGCCCCTGGTGGCGGGAATAGCAGACAGCATATTGAGAACCGGTTATGAACAGTCGACATTAAAACGTACCGTGTCGGTGAGGGGGCGCGTCGCGGCGACTTCCATAACCTGGAATGGGATTGCGTCGATATCGAGCGCGGCATCATTTAATTTCGGGCGGTCAAGAGCGGCAATCGGACCGTGAGAGATCGCACGATCAGCGACCCCAGACCAAGGACAATCGAGATCCTGCGTTCGATCCAAGCCGAGGCGGGAGGCATCGTCGGCCCGGTATTCCGGCAGCCGAACGGCGAACCCTACGCGAGCGCAGGCGCGCTCGGCGCCGCCGTGAATCCCATCCTTAAGGAGCTTGCCAAGGAATGTGGACATAAGGATTGGTCCAAGGTGACGCTCCACACGCTCAGGCACACGGCGGCCACTTGGCACTTGCTACTGACGGGAAAAATGGACGACGTTGTACGGCGGTTCGACTGGGATGAAAAGAAAAGCGCGAAGCGCTATGTGAAGAATGCGCCCTACCAACTGGCACCGGAGGCCGCTGCCTTTCTTGGCCTGACTCCGAAGGAGCCGCGGCAGGTTTGGGGCTAGGCGCATGCTAGCAGATCGGAAATTTGGGAGGAAGTTGGCACAGTGATCTGCACGGCGCCGAATTAGGCTACAATATTCCCTTATAAACCAATAGATTACAGCGCGATGCGAAAAAATTCGCACTCTCGACCACTCCCTTACCAAGGGGGTGCTCTAGTATCCATCAGTAAGCCTTTTTCAGCAGCCCTCTAATCTTACTGTGTCATAAGACTAGGCGTTGTGTTTGGTGCTGGCAGTATGGGCAGCGCAGGATTTTACGAGAGATTGCCTTTGCGATGGCAATCCGGACAGAAGTGATTGAGTTTGGGATGTGGCGCTCAGGTCGGAT
>NZ_LMUY01000093.1:125429-128042 GCF_009765685.1 Acidisphaera sp. L21
TATGGGACGTGATCCGCGATGCGCTGCCACAGTTCACGCCACAGGACTGCGCCAACTATTTTACCGCAGCCGGTTACGAACCAGATTGATGGAATTCCGCCCTAGTCTTACTGTGTCATAAGGTTAGGCGTTGCGTTTGGTGCTGGCAGCATGGGCAGCACAGGATTTTACGAGAGATTGCCTTTGCGATGGCAATACGGACAGAAGTGATTGAGTTTGGGATGTGGCGCTCAGGTCGGATTGGGGGATCCGCGGGGTCGATAACCGTCGGATAAGGGAGGTTCTTCGATGAGAAGGGCGCTCCAATGCCTGGAGGGGGGAATCGATCCCCTTTCGGAGATCAGGAATCCATAAGCAGCGATGCACAGCGTGGCGTGATGATGAAAGCCACGCCAGCCTCGTCCTTCGTAATGCCCCAGCCCAAGTTCCTGCTTGAGGTCTTGGTAGTCGCGCTCGATCCGCCAGCGCAGCTTGGTGGCACCTACCAAGGCACGGCGGCTGATGGTGGCAGGCAGGGTGGACATGAAATACTTGGTCGGCTCGATCTCGTCCAATGGCCATTCGATCAGGCACCATTCCTCAAGATGCGGTGTGGACCGTTCATAATCGCGATGCGCTGGGCGGACGCGCACGGCGGCGAAGCGTGAGGTGAGCTTGGCATTTGTCCCTTCGCGCCAGGTGACCCGCCGCCAGGCTTTCTGGGGCAAGTCCAGTGCCAACTGCTTGGCCGAGACCGGCTTATGCTCGGCATCACGACGGATCGCCGACGTTGGGCGGCCGCGCCCACTCCATTGTTTGGCGGGTAACGCTTCCATGCCGGGCGGCCACAGGGTGGTGGTGGACTGGATGCCGACAGCGTAGGGCAGCCCGATCTCGGTAATGCCATCACGGAAATCCGTATCGTTGCCATAACCCGCGTCGGCCAATACGAACGCGGCATCGATCCCGGCGGCGACGGCGGTGCGCAGTTGATCCAGAGCGATCTGCGGCTTGGTCTGGAAAACAATATCGTCAGGAATGCCTGCCTGCGCTCGTCGAGCCGAATTGTCACACCATTCATGCGGTAGATAGAGGCGATAGGCGATCGGTAGGCTTGCATGATCATTAGCCGCCGACAGGCTCACCGCAACCTGGCAGTTGTCCTGTTTGCCGAGTTGCCCACAATACTGCCGCGCCACACCGACGGAGTGCTTGCCTTTCTTTGGAATGCCGGTGTCGTCGATGATCAGCGCACGGATCGGGCGCGCTGTGCGATCATGGGCATGACACGGGCGCGCACTGCGGCGAGCACCGCGTCGTCAGACCACTCCGACTTCGCCACGAAGTGATGCATCGACTGATGCGCCGCCTGCACACGCGCGGGCTGAACGCGCGCGGCCATCGGTTCGACGCTTTTGCGATCGCCTGGCAGCAGCAGCCCCGCGCAATACGATTGGAACGGAACCACGCGATCGGCGTGCCCAAGCACCGACGTAATTGCCTCGACATAGCCCGCCAACCGTGATTCGCTGCTGTGTACTTCGGATCCGAGACCCACAACCCGCCCCCTACGAGTAAGAATCCCAACCCTGACAAACCCTCTCCAAATCGGGCAAGAAGTTTATGACACAGTAAGAATGGCAGCAAGGTGGAATATTCCATCCACCGAGGCCGCCGCTTGTCGGATGATCGCTGGGTTGGTGATGCTGCCGTGGTAGAAAGTCACTCGGCTATCCAAATTTGAACGGCATCCTGTCGAAAGGTCATCAAGAACGATCACCTGATGTCCGGCCGCTAACAGGGCGTTACATAGATGAGAGCCAATGAACCCCGCTCCCCCCGTCACAAGGTAGCGGTTGCAGATGATATCAGCCACAGAGTAACCTTGCAGCGTAACCGACGACTTGGCGCAGCAGTGAAGCGACCCCGAATAGATGCCGTGAGTTAGTAATGATTAGGCCTCCGCGCAGCCATTTTTTGGAGACCCAAGCTTTTTTGAAAGGATGGTCGCCGCAATCGAAATCCAGCATCGTCATTTGTTCCACCTCAAAAAATCGTCGGATCATACACGCAGTCAGCACCTTACCGGGGAACTCTCCGCTGAACTGCGCTGCATGCGACAATTCTCAAACAATTGCAGTTCCGTTCAAGCAGTCCAATACTAGGCGCGATCGGCGTTACATTGCAGCTGACAACCGCAATACGGCGGATACTACCCGAACCGTCTCTCCTACGGAAGCGACGGTAAAACGTGGAAACGGCTGGGAAGGTTTCCAGGTTGAGCATGATCCTGCTCGTATTCCACTAACAGAGGCATAGCGGTGCTTTCCGTGTCAGTGCAGTCTATCTTGACCAATGGGTCACATTCTTCGCGGGCCAAGCGGCGGCGGATTGTTTGCGCAGAACGCCTGGTCGATCAGCTAGATGTTTGGTCCATCGGCGGCCGTTGGGCGGTTCATGCCAATTGGCAAAGCTGGCAGATAGTATGGTGGTAGTCTGCATACCGGAAACCCCTGTGTAGGCGATCCAATCCAGGCCGTTCAGGATAAGCATGCAGTAGAGGCATTAGCAGGACGGGACCGGGGCGCGTTCAACGCCCTAGCCGACGAGGTTGCCATCGCAGTTGCTAGGTGT
>NZ_LMUY01000093.1:128052-128353 GCF_009765685.1 Acidisphaera sp. L21
TTAGTCCTAATGTGCAGTCACAGCCTCTAATCTCTTACCTATCGCGATGCCGGGTGCAGGATTTGAACCCGCGACCTTCGGTTTACAAAACCGCTGCACTACCACTGTGCTAACCCGGCGTCTAATTAGCTTAGCTGGAAATCACGCGACGCTCCAATCAAATTCGTCCAACTCGGTCTGCCAGAAACGGCATCGTAGCCTTATCACCGCCTCGCAAACAACGCGGCTTGACCTTTATGATGAGGTATAGCGGTCTACTTAGAGGGTGTTATGCACTCCGCATGAGGTCGGCGGCCTGCCT
>NZ_LMUY01000093.1:128363-130019 GCF_009765685.1 Acidisphaera sp. L21
CTAGGGCTGCTGAAAAACTCTGGCTGGGAGCACGGCTGATGTGATTCGCTCCAATTGACGGGGGGAGCGGGTTGATGCGCGGTTCGGACGAGCAGACGGCGTTGTTGTTCAGCTACGTGAGTTGTGAGGCGCGCGTGCCTGCGGATCATCCGCTGCGGCTGATCCGAGCGGTGGTGGATGAGGCGTTGGAGGTGCTCTCGCCGGAGTTCGACCGGCTCTATGCGCGCGTCGGTCGGCCCGGTATCGCGCCGGAGAAGCTGCTGCGGGCGCTATTGCTGCAGGCGTTCTACTCGGTCCGATCCGAGCGGCAATTGATGGAGCAGATTGGTTATAATCTGCTGTTCCGCTGGTTTGTCGGCGTGGCGATGGACGCGCCGCTCTGGGACGCGACCACGTTCAGCAAGAACCGCGACCGGTTGCTGGACGGCGACGTGGCCCAGCGGTTGCTGGCGGCCGTGGTGGTGCAGCCGCGGATACGGGCGCTGATGTCGGACGAGCATTTCTCGGTCGACGGTACGCTGATCCAGGCATGGGCATCCCACAAGTCGTTCCAGCCCAAGCCGGAAACCGAGAACGGCGATCCACCCACACCGCCCGGCGGCGCAGCTAGCCCTTCGCCGGGCCGCAATGCCGAGCAAAACTGGCGCGGGCAGAAGCGCAGCAACGAGACGCACCGCAGCACCACCGACCCGGACGCCCGACTGGCTCGCAAGTCCAACGGGCAGGCCAGCATCCTGGCTTATGCCGGGCATGTGCTGATGGAGAACAGGAGCGGCCTGGTGGCGCAGAGTTGCCTGACGCATGCCACCGGCACGGCCGAGCGGGACGCCGCCCTGGTGCTGGTTGACCGACTGGCCCGGCGGCGACGGATCACTTTGGGGGCCGACAAGGGTTACGACGTGTCGGGCTTCGTGCAGGCCCTGCGACAGCGCCAGGTGACGCCGCACATCGCTACAGATCGTCGGCTCAGCAAGACCGGCGTCGTGCGACGTTCGGGCGTGGATGGACGCACCGAACGCCATTCCGGCTACGCTGTCAGCCAACGCATCCGCAAACGGATCGAGGAGGTGTTCGGCTGGGTGAAGTCATCAGCCGGGTTCTGACAGATAAAGCATCGCGGTCGAGACCGCGTCGCTTGGTGCTTCGACCTCGCCACCACCGCATACAACTTGATCCGTCTGCCCAAGCTGTTGGCTCCCGCCGCCTGAACCTCAGCAAGGTCGCCAAATCCAGAGCAATCACAGGCTGTAATCGTTGACCTCGAACACTTCCTTACCAAGGCAGTGCTCCAATATCCATCAGGAAGCCTTTTTTCCAGCAGCCTGCTGGCCCTGCAGCAACCTCGCGCCCAAGGCCGGCGTTTCCAATGAACTCGACGAGATTTGAGCGATGCTCCAACTGAAAACTGTAGAGCGCATGGGCCCCTTCACCAGCGATCCGCCGCGCCGGAGCCGGGTATCACCCAGTTCGATAAGACGCTGGTTCGGCCAGGCCCTCTCGCGAATATCGTGAACTGTGGCAATAACATCTGGCGAGGGGAGTTGCGGCATGGCCTGGGCGATTAACAGTGCGATCGAGGCGGTAGAGCGCGAAATACCGGCATGGCAGTGAACTAGGGTTCGGACTCATAACCAGTAGCTGACGGTTGCTGCGAGG
>NZ_LMUY01000026.1:0-41805 GCF_009765685.1 Acidisphaera sp. L21
CTCGACACCCATGTTCCAAGAGCGATTGTCGGAACTGCCGTCCTTTCCATCCTCGCCATTCGCCTCGTTGTGCTTCTCATTATAGGTGACGATGTCGTTCGCGGTGAACCCATCATGCGCAGTTATGAAGTTCACGCATGCCCAGGGGCGGCGGCCCTGGTGGTTGAACATCGCCGATGATGCGCATAGGCGTTCGACCAACGCGGTCGCAGCCGCTTCACCCTTCCAGAAGTCGCGAACCGTATCACGGAACTTGTCGTTCCACTCTGCCCAACCCGGCGGGAACTGCCCCACCTGATAGCCACCGGGACCGCAATCCCATGGCTCGGCAATGAGTTTGATCGAATTGAGGAGCGGATCCTGCCCGCAAGCCTTCAGGAACCCGCTCTGCTCGTCAAAACCAGACGGCTCCCGCGCCAGTATTGTGCCGAGGTCGAAGCGAAAGCCATCCACATGTGTTTCCGACACCCAGTAGCGCAGGCTATCCGTCACCATCTGGATGACGCGAGGGTGACTTAGGTTGACGGTATTACCCGTGCCGGTGTCGTTGATGTAGAAGCGCGGCTTATCCGGCAGCAGCCTGTAATAGCTGGCGTTGTCGATGCCCTTGAAGCTGAGGGTTGGGCCAAGCTCGTTGCCCTCGGCGGTGTGGTTGTAGACGACGTCCAGAATGACTTCGAGCCCACCGTCATGGAGCGCTGACACCATCTCCTTGAACTCGCGCAGCGTCTGCTCCGGTTCGTAAGCGTAGCGCGGCGTCGGCGCGAAGAAGCCGATTGTGTTGTAACCCCAGTAGTTCGCCAGGCCCTTTTCGAGCAACTGGCTGTCCTGGACGAAGCTATGGATCGGCAGTAGTTCGACCGAGGTCACGCCAAGCGACTTGATGTAGTCGACCACGGCTTTTTGCCCCAGGCCGAGATAAGTGCCGCGCAGATGCTCTGGCACGGCCGGATGCTTTTTGGTGAATCCTTTGACGTGCGTCTCATAGAGGATGGTGTGGTCCCAAGGCACCGGATTGCGATTGGGTTCGCCCTTCCAGTCGAAGCCCGGATCGACAACGACGCATTTCGGCATGAATGGGGCACTGTCTCGCTCGTCGAACGTCGTGTCGTCGCCACTCTCCATCTGGTAGCCGAAGATCGCCGGGTTCCACTCCAACTCACCGGTGTGGGCCCGCGCATATGGGTCCAACAGCAGCTTGTTGGGGTTGAAGCGGTGGCCCTTCTCAGGTTCGTACGGACCGTGAACCCGGTAGCCATAAACTTGGCCCGGTCCGATACCGCCAACCCAGCCATGGAAGAACTGGTCGGTATATTCCGGCAACTCGATGCGTTCCAACTCGGTTTTGCCGTCCGCGTCGAACAGGCAAAGCTCGACTTTGGTCGCATTTGCGGAAAACAGAGAGAAGTTGACGCCGTCGCCATCCGACGTCGCCCCGCGGGGATGCGGCAGGCCTTCGCGCAGGCGGGGTGTAATATCTGGCATAGTGGGCTCCGGAGCAAAGTGTGAGGCCGTGTCGCAAGGATGGTAAGCAGCGCATTGGCTGCTGGTGCAAACTTTCGCGGGGCTTCAAGCCCCGCTGCGCAGTTCGAACGTGGTCCCACGACCGAAGTTTGGGTTGGGAGAACCCGCTACTCGGGTGTTGCTCAGCAGGCACAGGGGAGATCGGATCTCCAACCCTGTTTCACGAGCGATTAACGTCAACGTCGCTGCAGGGGGGCCTCGGCTCCATTTGCCAAATCGCAACGTCCACATCGCAAAGCCGTGGGCGCCGAGCCGCAGTGCCTCGTTGTAGAGCCTAGGCGATCAGTCCGGAATCTCATCGGTAACGACCTCGAACTTGGCTAGGAAGGCCGCGCCGTAGATTGTTGAAATCGCCACATCCGCGGCGTCCCGGCCATACGCCATCAAAAGGCGGCCGATCCGCGGGATATTGTTCCTGGGATCGAACGCATACCAATGCCCACCATTTGGGCCGTCCAGATAAACTTCGAGATAGCCCAGGAAGTCCATCGGCGCATTTGGCTTCGGCACTCCTATGTCGCCGAGATACCCGGCACAATAGCGCGCTGGAATGTTCATGCATCGGCAGAAGGCCACTGCCAGATGAGTGAAGTCTCGGCAAACCCCTCTTTTCTCGTTATAGGCATCAAGGGCGGTCTTGTCCGGCCGAGCGTATGCATAGCCAAACTCGATATGGTTGTGCACGAATTCGCAAATGGCCTGCACACGCTTCCAGCCCGGCGTAACCCCGCCAAACAAACCCCAAGCGATGTTGGAGAGGCGATCGGTCTCGCAAAACCGACTGCCGAGCAAAAAGGTGAGCGCCTCAGGCGGTAACTCGTCAACGGGAAACTGACTGGCCGTTGGCTCCACGATGTCCGCCCGGCCCGACACGAGGATTTCGAAGTCCGCTGACATGACCAGGTGGCCCGCCGGGGCAAGGATCTGGTGACACTGATTGCCAAAGATGTCCGTATAAGGCTTGGCCGCGATCGGTGGGTCGAAGGTGATCGTCTGGGACGTCAGAAGGTCGGCGTTGTGCTTCGAGTGCAGGCTTAACGCCAACGTCATCGGCACTGGTTGTGGGCAGTCATAGGCGATGGTGAAGCCTGCTCGAATACGCATCATGAACTCCGTAGGCTTCAGCCGTGAGTGGCTGCCCCCGCAGCAAATGCATTTTGCTGCGGAAACACACGTCACTAGCAGAAAAAGCACCGGTCTGCTCGTCGTGATTGCCGATTAAGGCACGAAACGTGACGTAAACGTGAAGGTTCCAGCAATAATAATCTATAATCGTGACTGCCTTGGAATCCGTGGAACAAAGACATTGGGCACGCGTTCGATCACCGTCCGGCGGATCCCACCGTGGCGCAACGGAGGTCCCGGCCATTCAAAACCACCATGCTGGCGCGCTGGATTCATCGCAGCTTGATGTCGCCCGGGCAGGCGCTGGCTTCGGCGCAATATGGCTTCACCGCCTCATGGCCTCCAGCCGGATGCTGAGGGGGCTAACCTTGGGGATTATGTCGCGGCTCGAACTCGCCATCCTCAGCGGCCATAAAGATGCTGGGGTGCTCGATGCCATCAAGATGACGAGGCGCGGCCGCGAGTCTTTGCTGAGCGGAAATGAGGCCTACACCCTGTTTTCCATAGCGCGTGCGCAGTCCGCCATGCCGGGCGCCATGGCAGAGGTTGGCGTCTATCAAGGCTGCTCGGCCAAGATCATCAGCATTGCGAGCCGCAATACCGACCTACGCCTCTTTGATACGTTCGAGGGGCTGCCGGAGCCGGGTAGCTCGGAAAAGGCCAGGCTGCGGACAGGCCTGTATGCAGCGGCGCTCCCCTCGGTCCGTGCGTTCCTGGCAGATCGGCATAATGTCAGCTTCTACCCGGGGTTCTTCCCGCAATCGACGCAAGACTGCCCCGAGGCGACATATTCCTTTGTTCACCTCGACGTCGACCTGCAGTCGAGCACACAGGCCTGTCTCGATTACTTCTACCCGCGCATGCTTCCTGGCGGGATCATCTTGTCGCATGACTACTCATATCTGCACGGGGTCAAGGCGGCGTTCGTTGAGTTCCTAGTGGCGCGACCGGAGCGCGTGATCGAACTGGCGACCTCGCAGGCAATGCTCGTGAAGAGCTGAGAGCCGCCAAGGCAGTCCAGGACAGCGTCAGTTGCTTTAAGATGAGTTGCTCAGGCTCGTCCCAGGAGAGCTCCAGCATGTCCGACACACAGGGTCCATCGTCCTCAACGCCCATTTTGCCAGCCCACATCCAAGACCCGATCCAGGCCATAGCTACGCTGTATGCCGAACACCGGCGTGAAGCCGGGTCGCTGCAGCAGCTGGTGGAGCATTCCACTGCATACAACGCAACGCCGAAAAGGGGAACTCGCCTGGACCATGCATATTCAGTCCCCATGCAGGGAGTAGACCAAGTCGATGAGGACCTAAGGCTGAGTTCGACCAATGGCGCCATTCAGAAGGTATCGCACGGCATCCTTGTAAATTGGCCAAAATAGACGCGTGCATGCTGGCCCTGGTTCCAGCTTCATCGGCGATGGTATCGCCGGTTGCGGTTGCTCAAAAGCGTTCGCGCCAAATAGCCCGCGCCGGCCGCGACCACTAGGCAGGCATGCGGCGCAGTTCGGGCGGCTATCGCCACTTGCTCCAACTGCAGCTCCACGGCCCCGGCCGCATCGATCAAGACGGGGAGAGCCCGCTGGTTGACAAATCGATGGATCGCCGAAGGTGGCTTCAGCAAGTAAGCCAGGCTTACCATGGGTATGACATTCCGAGTTCAACACGAGAACGAACCCGCAGTGGCTCCGCGAGTTTCCGTTGAGTTGCATCGCTGGGAATTTCACATGAGCCGTAAACCGACCTTCACGCCGTATGCCGGTCCATCTGGCGGCTGGGGATCGGCGCGCTCGCTTGGCAACATCTTGCGTCGGGAAGGCGTGCTGGCCAGTGGCGCCTTGACGCTGAGCCGGCAGAACAAAGTTGACGGCTTTCAATGCGTCAGCTGCGCGTGGCCGAAGCCGGAGAGTCCGCTGCCATTCGAGTTCTGCGAAAATGGAGCCAAGGCAACAGCGTGGGAAATCACGACTCATCGATGCACCCCAGCCTTTTTCGCGCAGCATACTGTGACAGACATGCTCGATTGGGACGATTATCATCTGGAACAAGCCGGCCGACTGACCCATCCAATGCGCTACGACGCAGCGACGGATAAATACCTGCCAGTTTCCTGGGAAAGCGCATTCGCCGAGATCGGCGCAGAGATGCAGGCGATCGAAGACAAGAAGAGTGTGGTGTTCTACAGTTCGGGCCGGTCGTCCAACGAGGCTAGTTACCTTTATGCCCTGTTTGCCCGGCTCTACGGTAACAACAACCTGCCCGACAGTTCCAACATGTGCCACGAAACCACGTCCGTGGCCCTTCCCGAAAGCATCGGGGTGCCGGTGGGCACAGTCACCCTGGACGATTTCGCTGAAACCGACTGCATCCTGTTCTTCGGACAAAACCCTGGCAGCAACAGCCCGCGTATGTTGCATCCGCTGGAAGAGGCGAGCAAACGCGGTGTTCCGATCATCACCTATAACCCATTGCGGGAGCGTGGGTTGGAGCGTTTCACGAACCCGCAATCCCCCCTGGAAATGCTGAGCGGGAAGCAAACCCGCATCAGTTTGCAGTACAATCAGGTCAGGGCAGGCGGTGACCTCGCCGCCTTGACGGGGATCTGCAAGGCAGTCGTCGCAATGGACGATGCGTCGGGCGGCCAGGTGCTGGACCACGCCTTCATCCGGCTGCACACGCATGGTTTTGCCGAACTCATCACCTGGTTACGGGCACAAGACTGGGTGGAACTTGAGCGACATTCTGGATTGACCCGGCAAGCGTTGGAAGCGACGGCAACTACATACGCCCAGGCGAAGGCTGCCATGGGCATCTATGGGATGGGACTGACGCAACACAGAGCCGGCGTCGAAACAGTCCAGATGCTTGTCAATCTACTGCTCCTACGCGGTAATATTGGACGGCCCGGCGCTGGTATCTCACCGGTGCGTGGGCATTCTAACGTGCAGGGCCAGCGGACTGTCGGGATTACCGAAAAGCCGGAACTGATCCCGATGGACAAGCTGGCGCAGCAATACCGTTTCGAGCCACCGCGGGACGCGGGGTACAATACCGTCGAGGCGTGCGAAGCAATTTTGGAGGACAAGGTTCGCGCCTTTATCATGCTCGGCGGAAATTTCGTCCGTGCCATTCCGGATCGTGACCGGATGGAACCAGCGTGGCGGCGGATCCGGCTGACGGTGAATGTGGCAACCAAGCTGAACCGCAGCCATTTAGTACACGGTGAAATCAGCTACATTCTGCCGGTCAAAGGCCGCATTGAAGTCGACCAGCAAGCGACAGGGCCGCAAGCGACCTCGATGGAGGATAGTAGCGCCTGCATCCATGGCTCGCGCGGGGTTCGGGCGCCGGCGTCCAAGCATCTGATCAGCGAGATCGACTTCATCACGCGTTTGGCCAGTGTAGCGCTAAAGCCGAATCCCAATGTGCCTTGGAAAGCCTGGAATGACGACTATCGACTGATCCGCCAATCCATTGCGGAAACCTACCCCGAGATCTTCCGCGATTACGAGACCCGAATGTGGGAACCCGGCGGCTTCCATCGCGATCTGCCGGCGCGCAGGCGAGTATGGAAGACCACGTCTGGCAAGGCCAATTTCATCATGCCAAAGGCGCTGGAGGAGGACATAGATGCGCCGGAGACAGATCCAGGTGTGTTGCGACTGATGACCCTGCGAAGCAACGACCAATTCAACACCACTGTCTACGGCTACAGCGACCGGTTCCGCGGGATCGAAGGTACGCGAATGGTGCTGTTCATGAACCAGGGCGATATCGACCGGCTTGGTTTTGTTGAGGGCGAGATCATCGGACTTGAGACCGTGGCCGGCGATGGGTTCAAGCGGCAAGTGAATGGCCTCCGTTTGACGCCCTACGACATCCCCGCCGGTTGCCTGGGAGCGTATTATCCAGAGGCGAACGCATTACTGCCGCTGGGACATTATGCCGAGGGCAGCAAGACGCCAGCGGCCAAGTCCATCCCAGTGCGAGTTCGACACTTGGCCAATGCCGGCCAACTCGCGCTAGAGACCGTGGCACGGGAAACTGGCCGAACCCATGTTGGCCCGGTGCTTGGGGTCGTGAGCTAGACCCGTCATCGAAGAAGCATTTAATATCCCGCGCTGTGGTGGGACGCGATACCAAGCGGATGACCCGATGTGACGGCAGGATCCCGAACGGTCTAGGGAGGTCGAATGCGCGACCTTTCCCAAATTTGTGATCCGGACAGGAGCTTTAGTTATAAAGTCACGTCCGCAAGAGTAGTCATCGCGCATGGACGAAGCCGGTCTTAGTTTCGCGAGTAATTTCGCGGAGCTAGTCAACCAATTCAGCGCCAAGAGCGCCTAGGTCAAGTGGTTCGGGCTTCAGAAACTCGCGCGGCTTGAAGCGCGACATCGGATTGGCGCAGCGCAATAGTCGACAGCGAACGACGAAGTGAGCAAGCGACCGCCGGATCGTCGGCGGTCGCTTGCAGAAGAACAGTGCGGCCTCGAAGACTGTTCTGTCGAACTACTTGGACGCGGCGCTCGTGGCGCCAGGCTGGGCGGTGGACATACCCGTGGTACCCGTCATCGCCGTTGTAGGAGCGGCTGAGGGTGCCATGCCCGCGCCACCTGTAGTGCTAGTCGTGGAAAGCTGGCCTGTAGACGGTGCGCTAGGCACGCCTTGACTCCCGCCCGTCGTCGTTGACGTTCCCTGGGACGTCGCATTTGCTGTGGGCGTCGTCTGGGCGGACGATGGTGCTATCGACGAAGTGGCCAGAATGCCAATGGTAGCGATAATCAACAATGTACGCATAATTTATTTACTCCCTCATCACGCCGTGCATCGAGCGTGCTGTTGATGACCCCAACGATCTGTCGAGCGTTGGGTTCATGATGTTTCAACAATTACCGTAAAGTTGCTCCACCGGATTGAATGGCGCTGACCTGAAGCCGGTGCGGCCGCGTCTAGCCCTTCAGACCATACGGGACTTCGCCTCCATTCTCCTCAAGCTTCTACATCACAGTCTTATGAAGCGCGGTGTTCGCTTCGGCGGAGTCATCCGCCCCAGTGTGAACACTGAACAGCAGACCACATGCGGTATAGGTCTCGTGTGGGCAATGCCCTAGATCCACCAAGTGTCCGTTCATCGGCCGGAAACTCGCGGCCGGTGGCAACTGCCGTCAATATCCTCGTTTGAACAATGTAAACCTTTAGTGGGTAAACAGTTTAACTGTTCGGCAGGTAAGAGCCTGCGGCAAGACCGATGCAAATGGGGGCTGCGCTGTTCAAGTCGGTTGACGACGATGCTTGATGGTATCGCGCGCCTTTATCATAGCGTCGAGCTCCTGTGTATTTCCCCATGGACCATGGAGGTGCTTGCGATTGCGCTTGGAGGTGCTTCAGTCCTATTCGCCTTTCTGTGGCTGTCCGGGCGGAGGCGGCTGTTAGCGGCAGCACATGCGCTTGTCACCACCGACGGGGCACGGCGCCTGTTGCTAGAGAGTATAGAGGCGACACCCTCTAATTTCGCGGTCTTTTCGGCCGCTGGCGAGCTACTCGCCTGCAATACGAGTTACCGGGAGCTGCATAAGCACGCGTTCGAAAAGCTGAACTCGCCCGTGCAGTATGCCGATCTCATGCGTGAGGCTGTATCCAGGACGTTTCCTGCCGAAGCGGTGGAGGATGAGGTTGAGAGGCGCGTCAACCGACACTTCAAGGATGACAGTGCATCGTTCGAGCGGCTCTACCCGGATGGTCAATGGATGAGCGTTACCAAGCGTCGTCTAGTTGGCGGGGAGGTTGCCGGGTTTGCGCAAGACATCACCGATCTAAAGCAGCGAGAGCTTGCAATCGCCACGATGATAGAAGAGCTTAAACAAGGAACGGGCGATCTATCGACCTCCCTGTCATCGGCTGGTGCCGAGCTTGAGACTGCGGCGCTCACGATGGCAGCGGCCACTCTCGAAGCCGATCAGCAAGCGGCCACGGTGACATCTGCCGCCCACATGGCAAGCAATAGCGTTCGTATGATTGCGGAAGCCGCGCACGACCTTGCCGAATCTGTCCGGGCGGTGAATGAGCAGATGGGTCGTTCGATGAGTAGCACCGCCCGGGTCGCCGACGTGGCATTACGGGCCGATCACGTCGTCGAAGTTCTGGCGGACGGTGCCGAAAACATAGGGATGATCGTTGATGCGATCGGGAACGTCGCGGCCCGGACCAAGCTTTTGGCGCTGAATGCGTCTATCGAGGCAGCCCACGCCGGGGAAGCCGGATGCGGTTTCGCGATCGTCGCGGCCGAGATACGAGACTTAGCCCAGCAGACGGCCCGCGCGACCAGTGACATCAAGGCGCAGATCAGTGGGATTAGATCGGCGATTCAGGAAACAGTAACGGCTATCCGCGACATCGGCGCAATCGTGGATGATTTGCAGAGGGGGGCCGTCGATGTCCCTGCCGCGATCGCCCGGCAAGAATTCGTAACAGCCGAAATCGCCCGGACTGTCGATCTGACCTCCACGAGTACCGATGTGGTCGGAAGATACATCGTCAATGTGAGCAATGCGGCCGATGAGACGCGGGGAGCGGCCGCAGAGGTTTTATCCTCGGTCAATCACCTTGCAACGCAGGCCGAGGTTCTCGCGTCTCGCGTGACAAATTTCTTGAAGGGCGTTCGATCGGCCGAGGGCTAAGGGAACCGGAGCGGGTGACGCCAGGTGCTGGCTCGGGGCATGGGCTATACCCGTGTCCGCGAGACACTGATGATCGCACCAACTGCAGCAAACACCATCCCGACCCATAAGCAGGTTATTGCGCCCGATCCGCCTTGCACGCCGAAGATCAGCGCGACCATGGCGGAGCCCATGGACCACCCAACGGTACGCGCCACCGCCTGCATACCACTCGCAGCACCCGTGCGCTCAGGCGGACCGGCCGTCATCAGGGTGAGGTTATTGGGCGTTTGATAGAAGCCGAAGCCGATGCCGCAGATCCCCATCCGCCAGGCAATGTTCCAGTCCGCAGGGTGGGCGGGCATGGTGGCCAACAGGAACAGGCCGATTGCCAGTAGGGTCATGCCGATACTGCCCAGGATTGCGGCGGGATAGCGTGCCGACAATCGCCCGGCAACCGGGGCAGCAAAGGCCACCAGCAGTGGCCATGGTGTGACCAGCAGGCCAGTGGCAACCGTCGTTCGGTGCATAACCGTCTCGAACAGGAATGGTAGCGACAGATACGCTAAGATTTGGGCAGCGTACGAGCAGATCGATGTGCAGACCGACAGCGCAAATAGTGGGATCCGAAGCAGATCAAGCGGCAGCATCGGCGCCGGCCGGCGGAATTGCTGCCACACCAGCAGAGCGCCGCACAGCAACCCGGCGGCCAGTTCACCGATCGCCACATTGATGCCGGTGCCGCCCAGGCCGTCTACTCCGGTCACTATTAGGCCGAGCGCGGCCGCGCTCAACACCGCACCAATCGGATCGAGGGGGCGGGGTCGCCGAGGGCTTGCAGGTGTTTTGACCAGGAACAGCGGCACGGCAATCAAGCCAAGCGGCACGTTCACCAGGAACAGCCAGGGCCAGGGTGCGACGGCCAGGATGAGCGCGGCTATGGTTGGGCCGAGGGCAGCGGAGATCGCCACCGCCAGCGCGATAAGGGCAAAGCCTTGGCCCAGCATCTTGCGGGGATAGATGCCGCGGACCAATGCCCCGCCAAGGGCTGCCATGCAAGCGCCGCCGATACCCTGCAGCGCGCGCGCCGCCACCAGCATGTCCAGGCTTGACGACAAAGCGCAGCCAAGCGAGGCAACCGTGAACAGCGTTAGTCCGAACCCGTAGATCCGCTTGAGGCCCATCGATTCGCCCAAGGCGGCCGCGGGCAGCAATAGAACCGTGACAGCAAGATTGTAGCTATTGACGACCCAGATCGTCGCTGCATCCGTGGCGACCAGTGCATGCGCAATGGTCGGCAGGGCGATGTTGGCGATAGCGGCGTCGAGCCCAGTCAGCACGATGCCGAGCAACGCGCATCCCATGACCCAACGTCGTTGCGCTGGAGGCAGGCCGTCGCTCCCCGCCGCAACCGTCTTCAGGCCGTTCATTGCAATCGCTTCCAGTCGGTTTCGCGTCGGTTTTGAGATAAGACGTAGTTCAAGGCGCTACCGTGTTGAGAATGACGTCCGGTGCCGGAAACAACCTGGCCACTGTCCCAAAGCAGATCGTGCCCGGCGAGCAACTCCGCCTGCGATCCAGCGACGGTGATGCGGTCTGCCGTGCGCCCGTAAGCTTTTCATCGACGGGCAGGCAGCGCCAAGAGAGCCGCGGTTGCCTCGTGTCGAGCCCTTCTGGTTCGATCATCTGTTCGGCCATAAGGATGAGCGGTCGCACGGATGCGACCGCGGAGTCGGTGGAAGACAATTAGGCGCGGTAAGTGCGAGGCTGGTAACGGCCCCGCCGGCGAAAAGCTGTCGCCGGGTTACGCGGGGCATCCTAAGACAGAGCAGCTGTTGCATCGGCCCGCAATATCGCCGGCCAAGTTAACCGCAGCCGCGCCAAGTCCGCACTTGACGGGCTGGGTCGCCGCGGCCCGGTGACGGCGGCGTGGGGGGTGCCGGCGATCCGTAGACCGAGTTGGCGTAGGCGCAGACAGAGATCCGCCACAGCCATATCGCAGCCATAGCGTGGGTCGATGCCGCCCATTTCTGCCATCAGAGAGTAGCGCGTGGCGACAGCGTAGAAAGGGAGCACCAGGGTTTCGTGCTGCACGAGCGCATCCGGCGTGATGCCGGCAAGCCCGGTGCCATCCTCCCCCGCCAGCGTCATCAGCGCGCGTAGCCAACCCGGCCCCTGTGGTTGCATGCCGGGAGCAAGCAGCACCAGGTATTCGGTGCGGGCGAGCCGCCAAGCGGTGTCTAGTCCGGCGGTGTAGCTGATGGCCTGCAGGCAGTCGGCGGGCCAGTCGGTGAAGGTCAGGTCCAGTGCAGGATTTTGATGCAGCACTGTGACCGGCGGCGGATTGGGGAAGCGGCGTCGCAACTCGGCTGTGCCATGCGTGCGCCCGGGCACCGCATCGCAGCCGGGTCGCAGCCGGGGCAGTATCGGCAATAACTCGGCCAGTACCGGGATGCCGGGCGTTTTCGGCCAATCGACATCGATACTGCCGATCTCCAGCCCGGCCAGCAGGGCGTGCAGCAGAAGGCGGTAGGGGGGGGCCTGCAACAGACCCTCCAGCAGCGGCATCGCCCGGCCACGCACGGCAAGCGGGCCGCCAACGTAATCCTCCGCGAGCAGTCGTGTCGGGTCGAACGCCGGGCGGCCGGCATACACGACGTCCAGATCTGGCCGCTCGACCGACAATGCAGCAGGAACCTTCATCCCATACCATGCCGCCTCATCGTAGGGAGTTGTGTGCGCGCTCATTCGGCGAGCACGTCCTGTAGTAGCGCCTGGATTCGTGCCCCGACCGCTGCCGGCGACAAGGTTGTCGCGACGCGGGCCCGCGCGGCCTCACCGACCGCTGCAAGCGCGCCCTGCGACAGGGCCGCCACTTCGCGCAGGGTAAGGGCGAGCGCGGCTTCGTCTATGTGCGCCCACTCGGTCCCAACGGCGTAGGGCCCGAGGTCATGATCCAACTGCCAGGTCGTGTAGCTCACCGGAAAGCCGCAACTCGCGTCCAACAGGTCCGTCGTGCCACCGAAATCTGTCGCAATCACTGGCTTGCCGCAGCCCATCGCCTCCGCGACCGTCAGGCCAAATCCCTCGGACGCGTGGGGAGAGGCGTAGACATCGGCAAGATCCAGCAGGGCTGCCGCCTCATCGGCCGGTGCTGCGCGGTCCACGAGCAGTGTGCCCGGCGTGGCCTTCACCAGGGCACGCAGGGAGGCAGCGGGCGCCAGGTGCTTCGTCTTCAGGATCAGCGCCCAGCCGTCGGCAGCAAGCCCAGCCCGACCGAAGGCTCGCACCAGCGCATGCGGGTTCTTGCGCTCTAGGAAACTGGACGCGTCGAAACTGAACAGCACCGTGCGCGTGCCCGGGGAGAGGCCGAGTTCGGCCCGCAATGCGGCAATGCGTGCCGGGTCTCCTTGGGCGGGCCGAACGGGCACGACGTAAGGAAGCACGTGCACTGGTGCTTCCGACACCTGGCGGAAGGCGTTTGCGCAATAGCGGCTTGGCACCCAGACGGCGTCAAGCTGTCGCGTCCTCTTGGCAAACTCTGGCGGCAGCATGCCGGATTCCCAGACGAATAGCCCCACCCGGTGCCGGGCCGCCGCGACCAGTGCCGCTTGTCCTGGGCTCAGCAGGGATTCCCAGGCTTCGGCATTGAGGTGCACCAAGGCCACGTCCGGCCGTCGTCCTACCGGGGTCGTAGCCAGTGCCGGTGCGATACGGGCGTGAACATGGAATGGACGCTCGATGGGCAGACTAATCGTTGAAAGCCCGGTTTGTGCCAGTGCGCGCATATATCCGCGCGAGGCGACGCCTAGCCCGTTGCCGTAGTTGAATGGGCCAATGAAGGCCAAAAACGGCTGCACTTGTGGCGTAGTCAGAGCGCTAGGCGAGGGGCTTGGCGGTTCGGCGAGAGGCCGGTTGTAGCCCTTCGCGGCGAGCGCCTGCTCCCACTCTGGCTGAGACGCGATGACGGCGCGCTTCAGGAACGGGAAGCCTTCGTCCAGCAATTCCTGCCAATCAGTCATCGTGCGGTTGTCGTCCTCGCGCCCATCTGCACTTGGAAACAGCACCTCGGTCGTGAGCCCCGCCATCCGGAGAGTGGCTGCGAAGGTCACTTCATAGGCGTTGATCACGTCGTCCTTCAAAGGAAGGCACTGGACGCTTGCGACGAAGCGCGTGAAGGCGGCTGCGCGAAGAGCCGCCGGTGAGAAGGCCAAGAAGTAGCTCTGGATATGGTCGCCACGTGATCGGCTGCCGGTCAATCCCACCATGGCGGCAGTGCTCGTCCGGACGCGGCTGAGCACCGAGTGGAAAGCGTTGGCATCGACCGGCCCGAGCACGCTGTCGTTTAGCCAGAACAGGAGCCGAGCACCGAAGAAGTGTGGGTTAAGCTGTAGAACATGACTCCACGCCGCGAAATCCCACCCGGTGTTTTGACGCACATACAGCCCGTCCAGCAGCGGAGCGAGCCAGGGCTCCGGCGTAAAGGGGTGGTCGGTGGCGACCACCAGGGTTGTGAAGACCCCCTCCGCCGACAACGCTGCTAGGTAAGGCCTAACATGCGCACCGAGGTGACCATCCGGGCAGTGGGTCACGAACAGCGCCACCTCCTGTCCGCCGCGCGGCGCGGCAAACTCGGCGATGTCGGCGATACTCGCCGGTAGCGCGGCGGGTGAGGGCGGTGCGGGCGAGCGGCCCTCTCGTCGGCCATGCGCGAGGTAATGCGCAAGCGGGTTCGTGCCATGCTCCCGCACGTCGCTATAATGGTCCAGATAGTAGCCCGTGGAGAAGGCCGGCGAAGGATTGTAACGCAGAGCTGCCCCGGTGCTCACGTAATGCAGCAGCGGGTTCTGATCGGACGGCAGCGCATAGGTGCGACTGTACCAAGCCGGGTCAAAAAAGGGGTTCGGGGCCAGGCCAGCCTTACAGCCGTAGTCCAGCCAATGCAGCAGCGGATCTGTGCTGCCGAGACCGGGCAACTTGGCAGCGTACCATTCCGTGTCGAGGAATGGGCGTACGATCTGCACCTTGGGGTCATCGCGCAGGCGAATGGCTTGCCGGTGGAAGCGTAGTCGAGTTCGCCACCACGACAGGCGGCGCAAGGCAGCGAAAGCAAAACGCGCGAGCAAAGGGTAGCGGCCGGCCAGAATACTCATGCGGTCGTGCCGGGATGCCGTGCTGGCATGGTCTAGCGCCCGACGTAGCTCATCTCGCTCCCCGCGCACGCGCCGCAACGTTGCTTCCCGGGCAGAGAGCCGGCTCGATAAATTACCCTCGTACACGCCGAACCAAGCTGCCGATCAGGCGCGTCAGCAAACCAAACGGCGGAGGCGGCGCCGGTTGAAGGACTTGCGGTGCCGGTGGTGTCCAATCGGCATAGTTGATGCGCGCGGCCTCGGCCTCGGACAGCGGGGGCAGTATCGTTGCGCGACGCCGGGCGACGACCGCCGTTTGGTAACTCGGGACGGCACCTTTTTCCACGAGCAGCCGCTCCATCAGGACCACTAAACGGCCAACGGTCTGGTCCTTTGGATCAGTCCAGTCGAAATTGGGCAAGATGCCGGTAAAGAAGGGCCGCATGATGCTACCGCCGTAGTCGCGGCGGTCGATCACATCGAAATAGCGATGGGTCAGCGGCAGGATTTGCGATGCGTGCACACCCTCCGACGGATCGTGTTGCAGCATCCATTGCAAGTCTGGCTTCGGAACGCCCTGCCGCTCGTGCTTGGCCAGATGGTCCCACCGATAAGCGGGCGACAGGCAGGCGTTGATGCGGTCCATGACCGCGACGACATGGTCGTCGTAGATATGGTGATCGGGGCCGATATACTCATCGTAGATCAACAGGCCGTCTGGCTTCAGCACGCGGTGCATCAGCTGGAACATCGCCTCAATATCGAAGAAGTGGTGGATGGCTGCCTGCACGAATACCACGTCGAATCCCGCCGTTTGCAGGTCTTCCGTCAGCACGTCCCCGGAGCGTAGTTCCAGCCGGTCGGCATAGGGCTGGCCTGCGACTCGCTCCTTGGCGGCGGTGATCGCCGAGCGGGACATTTCGTAGGCCAAGATGTGCCCGGCGAACCCGGCGCGCGCTAGATGCTCCTCGATAAAGGCCATTCCGCACCCGATCGACAGCATTTTGGCTGGTGGCGGCGTCAGGTATTTCTCGCCAATGGCGTCGATGATCCAGCCGTCCGGCGAGCCGGTGGTCGGCTCCGCAATAGCGTGGCGGTAGAGGAATTTGTGCTGGGTGTAGTCTACCGGGTCGCCCTCGATATTTTCGCGGGAGCCCACATGTTCGCCGCCTTCGTAGCGCTGGTCCCAAACGGCGGTTGAGGCGGCAGTTTCGTCGGGCGTGCTCATTGGGCTTCCTTTGGGGACCAGGTCGCATACCAGTCATCCGCCAACACGATCTCGGCTAGGCGGCGACTGCTCTCGTGCCAGGATATGAGGGTGATCTTCGCCGGGTCCGGCAGCCGACCCTCTCGCCGCAAGTATAGCCAGCGTCGCAAAGTTGATGCCATCGGTTCGGCGCCACCCGAGAAGTAAAGTGCATGGTCGCCGCACACCTCGCGGAAGATCGGGAGATCCCGCGTGATAACGGGCAGGCCGGCACGCGCCCCTTCCACAAGGGGAAGGCCGAAGCCCTCACCCTCCGAGGCGTTCAGCAGGGCGCCGCCAGCGTTATAAAGCGCGGACACCATGGCGTCATCGGCATCGCGCAGCCAGTGCAGGCGGTTGTTGAGCTGGGGATGTTTGAGGATACGGTCTTCCAGCGCCTGCATCAGCCAGCCAGTGCGGCCGACGAAGGTAAGGCCGACATCCAAACCCTCCGCCCACAGCAGATCGAAGGCGGTCAGGATATCGCCATGGCCCTTACGCGGCTCCAGCGTTCCGACCACCAACGCAGTGGGGCGTGCAGCGGCGGCCGCGAGGGCTGCGTGAACGGGTAGGGCAGCCATCGGACCGACCTGGCGGAAATCGGCGCCTAAGTGAAACCACGCTACTCCCAGCGGCCTAGTACGGGCGGGTTGGGTGCGGTCCAACCAAGCCAATAGGTCGTCGGCAACGGCGCGGGAGATGCATAACAACCCGTCCGCCAACTGACTGATCATGGTGAGCCATTTCGGGTACATCACCTGCACGGGAGCGGGGAAGCACGCGGGCATCTGTATCGGAAGCAGATCGTAGATCACCACCGTCGTGCGTGCACCTGCGGCCCGCATGGCTTGAATGGCATTGGCCAATCCGCTGACGTCGTGGATGTGGAGATCCAGCCCGATGAACACGTCGCCAGGCGCCGGCAAAGCGAGGATGGCAGGCTCGTCCAGCGACGGCAGGCCGAACAGGCGGCGACCGAATGGGCGAGCGAGCGTGACGGTCTCGCCCAAATGGACTGGCTCCACCCGGGCCGTCAGGTCCGGCATGCGGCCGAGTTGCCGCGTCATTTCCCGCACCACGCGCTGGATGCCCGTACCGGCATCGAACTCAGCAATGGTGGACACGTCCAGCATGAGTCTGCGCGCCGCCGGGCGGCGGAATGTGGCCGCCAAGGCAACTGCGACCTCGGGCAAGGCGGTGGCTTCATCGCCGGCTAGGGCGGCCAGGCAATTTTCGATCCCGGCACGCGGTGACGTATAGGCGACTTCAAGTGCGGCGTGGATCGCTTCGGGGCTGGCGGTTGGGTCAGCCACGGCGGCCAGGGCGCGAGCGGCTAGCACACCGTCCAGTGGGAAGCGTGCCGCGGCCTCGATATCTTCACGCAGAGCGGTTGCCGCGAGCCAACCATACTCGTCTAGCACCGTGGCCTGCAGCGCGTCGACGACGGTGGCCGAGCCCCGCGCCAGCACCTCTGCAACAGGGTTCGCGCCGGCCAGCACGACACCGGGATAGGAGTCCAACAGTTGCAACGTGAGCGCGGCATAGGAACTGTCATCGCCGGCACGGTAGAGCAGCCGGTCGGGAGTTCTGTCCACGAGGCTGGCGGTTGGCCGCCTGGCAAAGCACGCGCGCAACGCGACGTCGTCTGGTTGGGCGTCGTCGGTCAGCAAGACGACCTCGTACCAACGTGCCAGGCCGGGTAGCAATCGGCGCAGGTCGTCCTCGGCCCCTTTGACCGGCGAAACTATGCCAAGCAAAGGCTTGCGCGCAAGCCGGGCGGGGGACTTTAGGTTGGAAGCGGCCTCCAATGCGTCCCAGGTGCGGGATGCGGTGAGTGGCCACGTAAAACGGGCGGCCCGTGCCAATCCATATCTTGCGAGTTCCAGGGCCAGGTTTGGATTCTCGAGCACGGCACGCATTGCGGCCGCGATGGCTGCCGGGTCCGCTGGGTTGAACAGGGCGGCGGGGTGGTCCATCACCTCCGGCAGGCTGCTCGCGTTGCTGCATAGCGATGGCACACCGCATGCCATCGCCTCGGCCACCGACAAACCGAAGCCTTCGTGGAAGGACGGGCACACGGCGACTGCGCACCCGCGATACAGGGATGGTAGGTCAGCATCGGGCACGAATTCGGTGAGTAGCCGAACCTCGGCCTCCGTCAGTCCGCTCTGCGCTATCATCCCCCGCAGCAGAGGCAACTGATGGCTATCGTTCCAGCAGGTCAGCACCAGCGGGTGGCGGCGTCGCATCGGCTCGGGCAGCGTCGCATAGGCGTTTATCAGCCCGCGCAGGTTCTTGCGTTCCTCTGCCGCGCCAACGCACAGAATGTAACCTGGCTTCAGCCGGTAGCGGCCGAGCACGCGCTCCTGCGACGAGTCGCCGGGCGTGGCGGGTCGGAATCCAAGGCCGACACCCGCCTGGATGTTTGTCACCGATGCATCCGGCATCTTCAGCTGATCCCGGACCTCGGCGGCGCCGGACTGGCTGATGCACAGCAGCGCGTCGTAGTGCGACATGGCTTGCAGGCGAGGAAAGTACCAACCCTGCTGCAGCGGGCTGCTGAGGTAGAGGTCTGGTCGCGACAGCGGGATGAGGTCGTAGCAGACGCCAACGGTGGGTGGCGGCATCATTCCTGCCGGCAGCATGGTCACGGCGTCGTCGCCATAGCCCTCGAAGGTGCTGGCGACCAGTAGCAGATCGGGCTGCAGGCCGGCTAACACTGCTGCGCGTATATGCTCCGCGGCGCGGCGGCGCGGATGGTCGGCCGTCTTCCACGCGGTCTGCCGGCCCGGTCCATGCCAGACGTGGATGGCACTTGATGGTAGCAACGGGGCGAAGGCATCACGTAATGCCTCCGTCGCGTCGCTGAAGCCGCCATTCAGCAGCAGGCTTACAGCGTGTTCGCGCGGCTGGGCGGCGAGTGCCATGGCCAGCGCGCGGCTGTAGCGTCCGATGCCGCGGTTTCGGCTGTCGCTCTGGGCGCCTTGCAAGTCGATGACGAGGTGCACGGCCGGTTAGTCCGCCTGACGACGCAGCCGTTGCAAGATCGCCGCCTCGCGCCTCGGCAACGCCGGTTGAGCCGGGCGGGCTGCGACTTCGTCGTGGCACGCCTCCGGGATAGCGGGCGGCAGCGGCGACTGGCCTCCACGGACAGCTGTCAGTATGCGGCTGATAACACGCACTGGCCGGCTCAAACGCCACGACCTGCTGGCATAGACCTGGTTCAGCGCGGCCTGGAGTTGTGCAGACCGGGTGCGCTCCTGCGCCAGGGCAGTCTGCGCGCGTACCACATCCGCTTTGGCGTCGGCGGTGCGGCGCTGCGCCAATCCTGCTTGGCGCTCCGCACGCGTGAGGTCACGCTCCGCCTGCAGCAGCCGGAAGTCGGTGTTGGCAGGCCAGGTCACGCTGGTTGCGCCAAGCCAAGCACTTCGCTCACCCGTGCTAGCGCGATCGCACGGCTGAACCGCGCGGCAGCCACTGCGGCACCGGCGGCGGCGACCGCCTGGCAACGCGCGTCGTCGTCCAGCAGGGTGGCTAGGTGGGCGGCGATCGCCTCTGCCGTGTCGCCGATCAGAACCTCCGCGCCGTCTTGCAGGTAAATCCCCTCGTTGCCGATGGTGGTGGTCACGACAGGCAACCCGGCAGCGAGGCTCGCGACGATCTTACCCTTAACGCCAGAGCCGTAGCGTAACGGGTTTACCGATATCCGCGCCTTGGCATAGAGCGGCTCCAAATCTGCCGCATAGCCAGCCACAATCACGCGGGGTTCCACCAACGCCAGCAGTTCTGGCGGCGGCTGCGACCCCACAATGGTGACTGATGCATTCGGATGCGTCCGCCACAACGCGGGCATGATCTCTTGCACCAGCCACAGTGCGGCGTCGATGTTCGGCAGGTGATTGAAGCCGCCGACGAACAGCAGGGATTCCCGCCCAGCGAAGCCACCCGGGTCGGTGCGGACAGCATCATCCTCGTAGAAAAACAGCGGCAGCACAGTCACGCTCGCAGTAGGCTGCATCGTGCTAATGGCGCGTGCCTCGTCTTCGCTAAACGACAATATGCGGTCGACCTTGGCGAAGATGGAACGCTCGATCGCTTCCACGCGAATGGCCTCTTCCAGCGCGACAGGATCGCTGTCCAACTCAAAGCGGCGGCGCTCACGTTGGCTGTGCAGGTCATGCGTCAGATAGAGAATGGGCGCGCCAGTGTGGTGCAGCAACTCGTCCATCCGGTGACCGGACACATAGGGCCGCGTCGCCCAGACGTAATCCAGGTGGGGCCCGTTTTCCATCAGCCAGTCCGACAAATTCACCGGGCTGTGCAGCACCTCGACCCCTGCCTGCTGCAGCCGCGCAGTGTAGGGGGCGGGTGATTGGCCATCGTGCGGGAAGTAGATCACCCGGACGCCGAGGCTCGCGATCAACTCTACGTAGAGCGCCGTGGCAACGGACCCGGCATTGCGATCCGGCTGTGGAACCTGATCTTCCATCATGAGCAGAGTGGGCCTGTTGCCACGCTCCCGCGTCAGAAAGGGATGGGTCCCTCGCGGCGACTGCTTGCCAAGCGCCGATTGCCACTTGCGACAGAATTTTGCGTGATTGCGCAAGGACTGGGTGTCGCGTTGTGCCTTGCCGTAACTACTGCCGTCGAGATGCACGACGGCGCTGGCAGGCTGATACATCACCTTCAACCCGCGTTCACGTAAGGTGAATGCGAGGTCGAACTCCTCATAATAGGCCGGGGCATAGCGCGTGTCGAAGCCACCCGCGGCGCGGAACATCTCGCGCGGCACCAAGAAGGCGGCGCCAATGACGACGTCAACTTCCCGCACATAGTTGAACTCAGGCTTCGCAGGATCCTGCCCGGCGCCGAAAGGGCGGCCCCAGCCATCGTCAAGCATGGCGCCGCCGGCTTCCTGTATCGTGCCGTCGCGGTTCAGCAGTTTGCATCCGACCATCCCGATGGCCGGATCGGAGTCCGCGAGCCGGATCAGCGGACGAAGCCAGTCTTCTTGCACCACCGTGTCGTTGTTGAGGAAGATGAGGTGGCGCCCGCGGGCCAAGCGGCAGGCGGTGTTGCAGTTTCCCAGAAAGCCGAGGTTCACCGGATTGACCTGCATACGCAGGCCGCTGATCCAGGCGAGCATTGGGGCGATCGGGGCGCTGGGCCGGTCGTCGGCTACGATCACCTCGTAGCGCACATCGCCACTGCGGCGGGCAAGCGCATACAAGCAGCGCAATGTGTCCAGCACGCGGCCATAGACGGGAATAATGATGCTGACCTCCGGCGTATCGCCAGCCTGGGGCAACGTAAGCGCCGTGTCGTCTGGTATGGCGTCAGGAAATAGCGGGTGCGGCGCGAGCCCGGCGGCAGCGCCTTCTCGTAGCCAATGCGCTAGCGGATTCGTGGCGGTGTCGCCGCCAAGGTGGGTGTCGCGATACCAAACCGTGTCGAACAAGGCGTGCGGATCGCGTCCCTGGGCCGCGCCGCTGTAAAGGTAATGCGTGACCGGGTCCAAACTGCGGGCACCGTTGTCCGAGTTGTCAGCCTGGTAACCGGCGACATCGAAAAACCTCGCCGGGCAGCGCAAATCTCCCGCGGCACGGCGTCCGTAGTGCAGCAGAGCCTGGCCGGATGCTTCCGGTGCTTGTGCGCAGTAGTACTGGGCGTCGAAGATCGGGTGTGGATCCTCGTTTGCCGCCATACCTCTGGTCAGATAGTCGGCGAACGGATTGACCTCGCCCAGCGCTGGATGACAAGCCGCGTACCAGCGTGTGTCAAAAAGTGGGTGCGGGTCGTGCCCCATTGCAGCGCCCACCCACACGTAGTGAGCGACGGGATCGGTGCCTGGTTGATCGGCCAGATAGCGGGCGGAATACCAAGGGTGGTCCAGCAATGGATGGCCGGCAAGGGTCGCCATGTCCGCCGCGCGCTGACGCCGCAGGGCCAGCCTGGCCTTCAGCCGGCCGCCCCGCAGCAGGCGCAGCGCAGCGACCGCGCGTATGGCCAGTCCGGCCGCGCGGGGCTTGCGGCTGGCGAAGTGGCGGATCGCCTGCGCCACTCGCCACGCCATAGTGCCCGTCAACACCGCCAGCGCATCTCGTTCTGCGATGGCGTGGGCGTGCGCGGAGCGGGCCTCTGCCAGGCCGAGCCGCAGCCGCTGCAACTCGGCACGGGGCCACAGTCCCATAAGGGAGCTCACGCGGCCGCGGGCCTCGTCCCGTTCGACCTTTAACTGAATTGCTTCGCGTTGCGCCTCGGCCGTCTGCTCGTAGAATTGTGTTTCGAATTGGGCGGTGGCTGCGGCCATGGCGACCGCGTGGCTCGTCCGTGCCCGCTCTTCGATGGCGATCCGCTCGGCGGCTTGATCGGTCCGCTCGCGCTCTTGGATCGCGATACGCTCTTCGATTTCCTGCTTCAGCCACGGGATCGCGCTGGTCATCCCGGTGATGTCCCCGGTCTCGATAAACACGCTATCGGTCATATCGATCAACGGCGCATTGGCGCAGATCGCGATATAATAGCGCGGCTGCGACAACCCGCGGCTGACCCCAATTCGGTCGGCGTCCAGCCGCTCGAAGACCAGCGGCGGCCCGTCCGGCTTATCGCTCAACAGCACGGAGCCCACGATCGCTCGTTGGCCCAATAGCACGTGGTGGGCAAAGTGCCGCGCAATGAGGTCGGCAAACTCTACCCGATTGAGCTCCTTGACGTGGAACGGGTTCGGCTCCGACCCGGCGCCCGAATAGACGTCCCGCTCGGGGGTGCTGATGATTAGGCGGCCGCCCGGGCGTAACACGCGCCGCGCATCGGCAAAGAAGGCGTCGTGCTCGGCAAAGTGTTCCAGTGTCTCGAACGATACGACCAGGTCGACGCTTGCGTCGTCCAGCGGCAGGGCGGTTGCGCTGCCGTGGCGATACTGCAGGTTCTCGGCCGCATGGGAGGCGGTGGCGTGGGAGACCGCGGCCGGGTCGATGTCCACGCCGGTAACGCTTCGCGCCACCTGCGCCAGCATGGCGCTGCCATAGCCTTCGCCGGAGGAGATATCGAGCACGTCCAAGCCGGTCGCCATGGTCCGCGCCAGGTAGTAGCGGTGAAAGTGCTCGATCTCGGTTTCCAGGCTATGCCCTGTGGAGAGGCGCTCGCCGGTGTAGGCATGCGTCTCACTTGGGCGCACGGGTCGGAACTGGTCGGTCATGCTGCAGTGTCCGTCTGGTCCTGGGCCGCTAACCACGGTGGGCTGCGTCGGGGCGGGCAGGCCAACACCATTCGCTCACGTGCGTCGAGATTGGGGTTAAGGAAGGGGTCTTGATCAGTCTCGCCGGGCCAGCGGCGGCGTAGCACGGCGCGCTCGGTCTCGTGCCTGGCCTGTTGCTGCGGCGTGATGTCGCGACCACGGGTTGCCATCTCGTGATGGACCAGCGTGGCGGCGGGCACCCACAGCACGCGATAACCCGCCTCGCGCACGCGCAAGCACAGGTCGACGTCGCCCCAGCCGACATGCAGCGTCTTGGCTTGCAGACCGCCAACCTGGCCGAACACGTCCCGGCGGATGGCGAGGCATGCGCCCGTCACGGCCGATAGATCCCGCTGGGTGGCCACCTGGCCGGCATAGCCGGGATCTGCGCCATCGGCCCAAGTCAGCGCGTGCACCGCCTTCCCCTTCGGGCCAAGAAGCACGCCGCCATGCTGCAGGTTGCCATCTGGAAACAGTAGCCGCGCGCCCACCACGCCGATCTCCGGACGCATCACGTGCCCGACGAGCGCGCGGAGCCAGCCCGGCTCCGTCACCTCTATATCGTTGTTCAACAACAGCAGGATGTCGCCGGTCGCCTCGGCAGCGCCCTGATTGTTCAGAGCAGACCAGTTGAACGGCCCTGGAGCCTGCAGCACCCGCACCCGCGGATCGTGCTGGACGCGGACCAGGAGCTGCAACGTCTCGCCATCGTCGCTGTCGTTGTCCAGCAGCACGACCTCAATATCGGGATAGTCCGTGCCATGCAGTAGCCCCTCGAGGCAGCGTTCCAGCAGGTCGGCCCGGTTACGCAGGGGGATAATCGCGGTCACGCGCGGCATCGGGTCTTGCAGGGAGGCCTCTAGCGCTGGCCAAGGCGCCGGGCCGTGCAGACGCACGCCAAGTGTTAGGGCTGGCTGATGGTCGGCAAGATGCCGGCGCACGACCCCCTCCAGCGCCGGCATCGACGGCACTGCGCGGGCCTCCGGGAAGCGGGGCGGACGACCGTGTTGTCGACTGCGATGGAACAGCACGGTGGGAATGTGGCGGATAGCGTCGATCGGAGCACCATGGGCCAGGCGCAAGGCCATCCCATATCGCTCGAAAGGTGCGTCGATGGCGCGGAACGGGTCGGCCAGCGCCGCAGAGCGGTCGAACAGCGCCAATTGCCCAACTGTGTCGCCAGCGAGCGCGAGGTCCGGGCTCCAGTCCGGCTTGAACCACGGCGTAGAGCGGACGGCGTCGCCGTCAATGCGGTCTTCGTCGGTGTAGATCAGGCGTGGAGCGGCGCCGTCGGCGAGCAGGATTGCGGCTTCGTAGAAGGCATGCGGGTGTAACTGGTCGCCAGCCTCCAGCCAGCACAGCATCTGTCCCGTGGCATTGGCAGCGACCTCGTTGGCGTGTGCGGCGGTGCTGGGGCCTGCGGTGTCCAGCAAGGACACGCCGGGCACTCGTTGCACGATCGTCCGCAGGGTGGCCAGCACATGCGGTGGCAAGCCGGGTGGGCAGGCCAACACGCAATCCCAGTGCGGCCATAGCTGAGCGCTCAAGGACTCGATTGTCTCGACCACTAGGTCTGGACGGACAGGGGGCACCACTAGGATCGCCGACAAGCGTATGGGACTCAGGCTGGCGGCGTGGCGACCGAGCTTGGCCTGGCTAGATGCCGACAAAGCCGTCATCTCCAGCCACATCTGATACGCTACGTCGTCGTCCGGGGGCAGGCCATCGGGGAACAGGGCTTCGTCCAGGGCGATGCCGCCCTGCGCCCGGCGCGACTGGCTGACCGCCAGTAGTATGGTGGCGCGCGTGGCAGGCGGCGCCAACAAGGCCCTATCTGCCTCGTCCGGGTCGGTGCCATCCACGGCCCAGAACAGGGCTCGGAGATAGTCCTCGTCAGGAGGGCCGTCTGGCCCGTGGCGGGATAGGAACTCGGGCTGCGCCACGATGGCTTCGGCGAGGCCGAGCAAGCCGGTTCCAGCACGCCGGGCAGCGACTAAGGTGTCGAGCCCAGGCAGGTCCGGTAGCCGACCCAGCGCGGTGATAAACAGCCGTACGATTGGGGCGCCCAAGCCTTGGGCTTCGGCTGCAGAGTGAAAGGGTGTCATGCCCGCATAGCTATGCCCGTTTTCGAGTTCTGAAGGGGGAGGCAGATAGCGCGGCGCAGCGCGGCGAGCAAGGTGGCGTCATAACCCTTGGTCATGGCTTGAGGCAGATAGCGATGCTTGAGAACGCTCGCCCTGCAACGAACCAGGCACCGGAAGGCTTCGCGCCGCCGCACGATTCCGTGTCATCACTCGACGGTATCCACCTGCCGGCATGCTCGCTGGGCAGGGCGCAGGGCGCAGGGTAGGCCGAAAACGATCCCTTGGCGCAGGCTGCGAACGGTGGACGCCGGGTTGAGCCGCCAGGGCGCCGCCAGATGGAGCGTCGTGGGCCCGCGAATTGGCCGGAGCGGAATGACCGACATCCCGCCGTGAATCGCCACAGCCTTGAAGTCCACCCCCGCCATGAGCGGCCGGTCTGATCCGTCGATGGTATGGTTGCCATAGTAAATCGTCATGAAATCCTCCGGCGCGCGGACGTCGAGCCGATCGGTCACGTCGGGCAGCCCATCGGGCAGGGACAGGCCGCTGCCATCGGGCAGCACGCTGGCATGCAAGGTGCCGGGTAAAATGACCGGGCGCCACAGGCTCAATAGTACGATCGTGGCGATGGCAACCCCTGCCACGGCCCAGCAGCGGCGCTGGAGGGTCACCAGGGGGAGAACCACCGCATACAGCGCGAAGATTGGCAGCGTCCATTTGAAATAGTGCTGATTGCCGATCGTGAATAAACCCAGCACCTGCAGATCCCTGTAGCATAAGTAGAGACACAGCATGGCGACCGCGCCCCCCCCTACCGCCGCATGGGCGAACCGTCTGCCACGATCCGCAATGATGGCGACCAAGATCCCCCCCAACCCTGGAAGCACGTACGGGTAAACAATCGCGATGCCTTCACCTTCCGGGTAGAGGGGCTGCGGGCCAAGCACCAGCGTAACCCAGCGCAACGGAAGTAGCAGCGGCTCGAAGCCGATCAGCCGCGAAAGAGTCAGATAGTGGCCTAGCGTCAGGCCTTGTGTGAGCAGGTGTGTGGTAACCAGCAGCAGCGGGCCGACCGAGAATCCCGCCGCGATACCAGCCAGCATACCTACCATGCCGCGGCGATGCGGCAGGACGGAGGCGAGCAACATCAAGCCAGTGATCGGCATCACCACCAGGGCGTCGGTCGGCCGGACGAGGAATACCAGCCCGGCGCACCCGGCTGATGCGACGCTCCGCCAGCGTGACGGTGCTTCCAACTGGCGCATGGCCAGAAGCAGCGCCGCAAAGGTGAGGGTGGCAGCTGGCGTGCTCGTCCACGGTATTTCCCACGTGTAGAGCACGCGGGTGTCCGCGACCTCCGCCAGCGCGAACACGGTCGCAGCCAGCGCCAACGCGCCTGGAACACGCCCGAGCAGCCGGGCACCGAGTGCCGCGAACAGCCACATCGCGGCGATCCACAACAGTAGATCCGGCAGGGCAAACGGCTCCGCCGGGAAAAGCCGATAGAATGGCGCCACCATGAGCGCGTATCCCGCCGGGTAGAGGTGCTGCGACGGGGAAAGGTCCCACATCGCCCAACCGCGCGTGCTGAGGTAATAGGCCGCCTGGTCTGCCCAACCGAACCAACCGTTCGCCGGCTGCGTGTTCCCCGGGCCGAGCGGTCTATGGATGTAAACCGCCCCGTAACGTGCCGCCATCGCGATGGTGAGCATGACCAGCCAGACGATTTGCAGCGGCTGCGACACCCGGGCTAGAGCTTGCGCAACTGCGGTAAGCCGCGAAGCGATAATTCGGCCGCTCGTGGCTAAAATTGTGATCTCATCAGGGGTTGTTTGATGAGTTCGTACTTACGACGGGGCCAAAACAGTGTCAACGTATAGGGCCGCTCGATGATGTTCCGACCTGCCCCAGTCACGGGGCGTGAAAACAACTTCGGGGCCATCCGCCTTATTGCTGCGCTGCTCGTGATCTACGGGCACGGTGAGGACATGCGTGGCCTCGCAACTCCAATCCTCTGGTCGCGTCCTGTGGCACAGATTGGTTTAGACTTATTTTTCTGTGTGAGCGGCTACTTGATCTATGACAGCTGGCTTCGAGACCAGCGGCTCAATCATTTTCTGGCCAAACGTGCGTTGCGGATATTGCCGGGGCTGGCGGTCTGCGTCGTGTTCTGCATCGCCGTGATTGGCGCGGCTGACACCGCGCTCCCCTTGGGGCGCTATTTCCGCCATCATGGCACCTGGCAATTCCTTCTGAACATCGCCTTCTACTTGAAACTCTATCTGCCTGGTGTGTTTACCCACCGTCTCCTAGGTGGTGCGGTCAACGGCTCGCTTTGGAGCCTGTTGCCGGAGGTGCTGTGCTATCTTGCCGTCCCGCTGATCTGCTTGGCGCCGGGCCGGCTCCGCGGTGCGGTGCTGCTGGTTGTCGCGGTGGTTTGCGGTGGCGGCGGCCTTTACATGTTCGCCTATCACCCGACCGGATACAGCCTGATCTACAGCGCTGATCCAAAATACGTGCTGGTGGAAGTGCCGTTCTTTATGGCTGGCGCAATCTGGCGTCAGGTGCGGGTGCGCGTGCCAGCGCTGTTGCGGTTGGATATCGCAGTCCTGATGTGCGTTGCGACGTTCGCCCTACCGGTCGCAATCGGGAGCTATAGCGTGCCGCTGCGCTGGTTCACGCTGTCCTACACGATCATCGCGTTCGGCGAGGCATCGACACCAGGGCTGCGGGACGCCCTGCGTTACGGCGACCTTTCGTATGGTGCCTATCTATACGCGTTTCCAATTCAGCAACTCGCGCTGGAGTATGGGGATTCCCTTGTGCTCCCAACCATTGTTACTTTCGCGATTGCATTCCTGTCGTGGCACCTGGTGGAACAACCGGCATTGCGTTTGAAGCCCCGAGGCGTTCAGCAGTTTGAGACCAGTTTGCCGTCGGCCGTGGAGAAGGACGGGATTGATTGGCTTGGCGCGACCTGGCGCCTCGCGACGCAAACGCCGCTGCTGCCCGGCGTTGCAGCGTTTACCTGTCTGGCGATGTTTGCCGCGCGCTTGGGCACGGGGAATTGGCACGAGGGCGAATACGTGCTGTTCGGGGACTTGCGGGTCGGGGACTGGGCCAGCGCGCTGCCTGCGCTGATGGCCTATCCAGTCCGGGGTTTGTTGCTTGTACTCTATGGGCTCACTGCCATGGCAGCCCAAACAACTGGGTTGGTGAGTGCGCTGTTGGTGCTTTGGCTGGGCGCATTGGGCGGCGCCGTTCTGGCAGCCTGGTTTGCGATGCCGGGCCGGCCTGCTCTGGCGGGGAGTTTGGCGCTGGCGCCCTTCGCGTTCATCTTGGCGGTGACGGGCGCGATCGACGGGCCGACGGCTGCGGCAGGTGTATTGCCGACCGTCGCGGCCATGACGGCATTGTGGTTCTTCGTCGGCAAGGCCCCGGTGGCTTGGTGCGGCGTCGTGCTGACGATTGCTGCGGGTAGCAGCGTGGCGGGGGCCGGGTTGGCCGTGGGAGTGGTGGTCGGACTGTTGCTGATTGGTTGGCCGGGTTACCAGGCGGCACTGTGGCTGGTTCTGCCCAGTCTGCTCGGGGCTTTAGTGCTCGCGCATGGGCTCTTGGACCATGCGGTTGCGACTTGGCCCATCCTGTTTGCTCAGCCTGGCGCTTTGATCTTGTTTGCCGTCGGCTTTGCAGTTGTTCCCTGGAACATGGGTGTGGCAGCCATTCGCCCACGTGACATGGCCGCTCTTGCGTCTGGCTTGACCGCGGCCACACTTGCCGCCGTGGTGGCGGGCGAGGTGACGTTGGCCCCACTAGCACTCGCGCTGCTATTGGCACTTGCAGTGCGATCGATGACGCCGTTCCTATCGGCGAGGGGGTGGTGGTGGGCCCCGGCTGGGTTGGCTCTCGCGTTCTACCCGGCTGCCCTGACACCTGCTGCCCTCAGCCAACAGGACGCGCAGATGGCTGTTAGCGCGCGATCTCGCACCTGGGCGTCAGCGCGTCGGCCAGGCGAAGCAATGGAATTCTACTTGTCCCCCGCCGAGACCAGCCTGTTTGGCCTTCCTCCCGGGACGTATACAGATGCCGGTCCACTGGCGCCGATTAGCCGCGTGTTCGGCAAAAGCACGATCACCGTGTGCAATGCCTGGCAGCAATCAGAATCCTGGCTGATCGACGGTCGCTTCATCCCATCTTGCCCGCCCCATGAGGGTCCTCCTGACCGGGTGGCGAACACGCGGCCCTAACGGGGGCGGAGTGGCCGTTCGCCATAGCGCTGCAATGCGAACTATTCGAGGCCTGATATCCGCTCATACAATCCGTGCTGCCCATTTTCGTCTATGTGGAAGGAACTGAAGCGCTTTCTTGCGCAGTACCAACCTCAAATCATTCCGACCAAGCCCGTTAACCCTGCCCATGAGGTGCATATCGAAAGCACCGATCTTGTCGGAAAAGTCGTATTGACGAGCCGCCTAGACGCATCGTCCGAACAGCGTTTTTTACTGTGTGTCTGCACCATCGAAGCTCGCAAGAATCATATCTACTTGTTTTACATATGGCAGCGCATGATCAGCGCCAGGGACGCCATGCTGGTGGCTGGGATGGCTTGCCGTTGACCGGCGGCAGGAAGGCGCAGGGTTTGGCAAAGCCAGGACATATCTGGCAGAACGAGGATCCTTGGTCCCGAAGTCGGTTGGCGGCCCAGGCTGCTGGAGCCGCGCGTCGTGCGAAGATCAGATTTGGGTGATTGCGGTCTGCCTCGGCTGATCGAGGTGGGAGCCGGCGGCCGCCTGCTGGGCGTCCGGCTGGCGTCGCGTGAGTGTTGGATGGGATGGGGCAAGTTCGGGGTGTTTCAACACATCTTTGCGACGACCCAAGATGCAGAGCGGGCAGTCGAGCTCGCCACACAACTCGGCTGGCGAAATGTCCGTGCCAGCAAGAGGAGGGAGTTGCAGGCAGCGGGACTTCTCGCCGAAGCGGGTGTGCAATTGATACCTCGACGGGAACGTCGATGGGGGCCGTATGCAAGGGTCCTGGAGATCTACAATGGTGTCCACAGGCTCTACCTGGTTGAAGAGAGGGGCGTGCGGCTGCTTCAGATGGCGGCCACGACGTATGGAGGCGCAGCTGCCGCGGCAGGGATCATCGCCGTGGAGCGCTCCGCGAGAGATCATGAGGGCGCGGGGCCGCCGGCCGATATGTCAAGGCTCTAAACCCAAGCTGCCAGCAATGGCGCAGAATTGTCATGCAGCCCGCCTTGTGTGCCATGCCTCAGCGGTGGCGGGGACCGTTACGGTGTAGAAGCTGACGTAGGCGCAAGTTTGCTATATGGCGGCTCGAACACAGAGATCGAGCCAAGCATGGAATACGAGCGACGTTTCAAATTCCTGATCTGCGCGCCGTCTTTCAATCCGGCCGATATGGATTGGTTGCGCTTGAAGCAGATCGTCGATGAGACGGAGCGCCTGGGCTACACCGTCCTCGTTGCCCGCAGCACCGAGGATGCCGAGTTGGCGATACAGACCGACGCGGCGATTGGCTGCATGGTCGTCGACTGGGGCAAGCGCGGCCTGCTCAGCAAGCCCGCCGGGTTGATCTCGTTGGTGCGCAAGCGAGGTCTTGAAATGCCCGTCATGCTCATGCTGCGGCGCAAGCGGCTGGAGGACATCCCGGTCGAAGTGCTGAACCACACGGATGGGACAATCTTCCTGTCGGAGGAGACGCCGGAGTTCATCGCCCGCAACCTGATCAGCCGGCTGCGGAACTATGCCGCCACATTGAAGACGCCGTTTTTCGGCGCTTTGCTGGACTATGCCGAGCAGGGCAACCAGCTTTGGACCTGCCCGGGCCATAATGGCGGCATCTTCTATAGCCGCAGCGCCATTGGCCGCATCTTCACCGAGCATCTGGGCACTGCCATTTTCCGCGACGACCTCGACAATTCAGTCGTCGAGATGGGGGATCTGCTCACCCATGAGGGACCCGCTTTGGCAGCGCAGAAGGCCGCGGCCAAGATCTTCGGGGCCGAGCGCACGTATTTCGTGCTTAACGGCACCTCTGCCTCCAACAAGATCGTGCTCGGCGCGCTGGTGGCGGAGGGTGACCTGGTGCTGTTCGACCGCAACAACCACAAGGCGGCGCATCATGGCGCGCTGCTGCTGGGCGGCGGCACGCCTATCTACCTGCCGACCGACCGGAATGCCTATGGCATGATCGGCCCGATTGACTACGCCAGCCTGGACGAAACCCGTATCCGCGAGGCGATCCGCGCCAACCCGCTGGTGGACGATCCGGAGGCATGGCAGCGCCCGCGCCCGTTCCGCGTCGCTGTTATCGAGCAATGCACCTATGACGGCACGATCAACGATGCCAATTTCATTCTCGAGCGCCTCGGTAAGCTCTGCGACTACATCTTGTTCGACGAGGCTTGGGCCGGGTTCATGAAGTTCCACCCCCTATTCAAGGGGCGGTTCGCCATGGGGCTGCCGCCCTTGCGGGGCGACCAACCCGGCATCATGGCCACCCAATCCACCCACAAGCAGCTCGCCAGCTTCTCCCAGGCGTCGCAGATCCATGTCCGCGACGGCCACATCAAGGGGCAGGACCGCCGGGTCCACGCCCGCCAGTTCAACGAGAGCTTCCTGGTCCACTCCAGCACCTCGCCCTTCTACCCAATCTTCGCCTCGCTGGACGTGGGTGCACACATGATGAAGGGCCGTTCCGGCGAGGTATTGTGGGACGACACCATCCGCCTGGGCATCGAAATGCGGAAGAAGCTGCGGCTCATCCGCCGCGAGTATGAGGCGCAGGAGGCCGACCCGGCGCGCCGCTGGTTCCCCGATCCCTTCGTGCCGCACTCCGTCCAGTGGCAGGGCCCGAACGACACAGCTCCCATCCGCACCCTATGGGAGGACGTGCCCACCGACGAACTCGCCAGCAACCCGGCGCATTGGATGCTGGCACCCGGCGAAACCTGGCACGGCTTCACCCAGGTGGCGCCGGGCTACGCCATGACGGACCCGAACAAGCTGACCTTGCTGATGCCGGGCTTCGACCGGGTGACGGGCGAGTACGAGGACCACGGTGTTCCCGCCGTCCTGCTGGCCGAATACCTGCGGGAAAACCGCATCGTTCCGGAAAAGAACGACCTGCACAGCATCCTTTTTCTGCTCACGCCTGGGGTGGAGAGCAGCAAGGCCGGCACGTTGCTGGCGTGGCTAGTGACCTTCAAACGGCTCCACGATGAAAATGCGCCTTTACAGGACGTCATCCCAGGCTTCGTCCGCAAGCGCCCGGAACGCTACCATGGGGTTGGGCTGCGCGACCTTTGCGGGGAGATGCATCGGTTTTACCGGGAAGCGGATGTCAGCCGGATGCAGCGCCAGCAATTCCAAGCCGAGCATCTGCCGGAATTGGTCATGACGCCGCAAGACGCCGCCCGGATGTTGACCCGCAACAAGGTCGATTATGTGCCGATCGGAGAAACGCGTGGGCGAATCGCGGCGACCCTGATGCTGGTGTATCCCCCCGGCATTGCGACCGTTATCCCCGGCGAGCGCATCGGCCGGCAATCGGCCCCGATGATCGACTATTTGCAGGCGTTCGAACGAGCGGAGAACACGTTCCCTGGCCTTAGTACGGAAATTCAGGGCGTGTATCGCGAGAAGCAGCCGGACGGCACGGTGCGTTTTTACACCTACGTCGTGCGGCAATCGCACGAACCCGTGCTGAACGGCTGACGTAACCGGCAGTGCCCGGAGCTATGAGAAGGTAGCAACTTCGCTTGGATCGCCTGCAGCCGTCCGAAGCGACGGATCTGCTGAGCGCCGACGCCGTGACATAGCCAAGGCGACCATGACAAGCCCCTGAGCCGTCGCGGCCTTTGCTATGCGACCAGGGGCTGGGAGGGTGCCAGCCCCGCTTTTACCAAGAGCGTCATGAGGTTGCCGAGAATGGTGGCCAGGTCAGGCTCCGCAACCAATGCCTCAGCTTGCTTCGGCTTAAACCAATGGGTCTCACGCTCGGCCTGCTCCGGCCAGGTGGCAAGCTGACGCACGACCTCCAACAGGAAGAGGTCCACGGTAATGGTGCGCACACCACCGCCGACCAACTGTTTGTCGTAATAGTATCGGCCGATGGGCGTAGGGCCGATGATGCGGCCTTTGATCCCCGCCTCCTCATAAGCCTCCGTGGCGGCCGTCTCTGCCGGAGAGCGACCAAGCATTGGCCACCCTTTCGGCACAACCCAGCGCTTGGTTCCCCGTGACGTCAGCAACAAGACTTCCGGCTCGCCAGAAGCAAGGTGCCGCACCGGCAGCGCCGCATATTGCTGATTGCCTTTTTTTGCGGACTTTATGGGCACCTTGGACACCGCAATCCTCGCACGAATCGAGGCACTATAGGGTCAATGCTACCCGAGAATATTAATCTTGGTTATCGCAACTCAAACTGTCTTCGAACTGCAACCTTCTTCAGAACCGTTCGGTGAGAGCAATTGCCTACAGGCAGTCTGACAGGGGGCGCCAATCTAGCAGGTCGGCCGATACATCTTCTTCATGCAGATCCAGTTTCTGCAACCCGGAGGACCGGGACGAGATTGCCACGGCCGCTTCGTCCGCAGTTTTCCAACGGCCACGCCTGACGCCTCTAAATTCCACAATCCAATGACCCCGGGATTTCAGGAGCCGCAGGTTGCCGTCGTGCCTTGGATACTCGAACGGCATGTCGCTCCCCGTGTTGCTGGACGACGCTAACCTGAATTGGGCACTAGGGGCTGCCCAGGATGCCGCATATTACGCCTATGACATTGGAAGGGCCGCCTCCTCGACGCAGCGCCGCAGCAAGGTTTCTTTGCGGAAGCGGACGTCATGGGTGATTTCCTCGCCGATCCATTCCGGAAACTCAACGCATTGTCTCGGGTCGGCCAATTCGACTTCGGCAAACTCGATCCCAGCCAACACGCCATGATGGATGTCGACCGACCAAGCCAAATCGGCGTATATCACAGTGTGCCGGGTTTTCTGGATCGCCGGCCCGCACAAGGTCTCAATCATCTCCACGGCATCGCTTATGGGAATTTCGTACTCGAATTCCGGCCGCCGAATACCGTGCCGCGCCCCTTTGACGGTAATCCACGCCTTCTGCAGACGTTGGCGCACGCGGACCTTGCCAGACCTGGATCGCAGCAGCAGGCCGTCGCGGAAAGTATCGACGGCTATCACAGCGGGCCGCCAGCCTTCATTCAGGAGGAGAAACTTCCTCTCGATCTCATAGCCCATCGGGTTTCACCAGAGGTCGCCTGACCCCGCGTTATCTGCCAGATCCCGACATTTGTATATAGCGGCCAACTTGGCAGGTGCCCGCCTCCATTTGCGGCGGGGCATAGCGCCGCCGGCAATTACTTTGAACCCGACGCAGCCCTACTGCGTGTTGCCGTAATGCCTCGAGTGATAAGAATTTCCATCTTCCCTCGGACTTTTTGCCCGGCCGCTTGTCTTTCCAGGGGCTCTACGGGTGGCGTAGAGCCGAGGCCGTCCTCGGCCGGATGCGGGGCAGATCGGCGAAAGCAGTGGGGCCTTAACAGCGCGTGTAAATCGTAGCCTGGAACAGAGTAGTAGTGGGTCATACCGTCACTCGTTGGAGACGGCGGCGTTCTACTCGGCTTCCGAGACTAACGGTGTAAAGCTCTCGTGACCCTTGGATGACCAAAGCGGCAGATAAAGTCCCACGCTATACATTAACTTTCGGCGATGTTGGAGAGCAGGCCTTGACCCAACATTCGATTGCCCGACGAGCGATCTGCTCTCCTCAAGCGAACCAAGCCTGCTGAAAGGCTAACCTAACGTGTCCAGGTTCACTCCTGTCGTCTCGATCCGGCAAAGCCATGTGACAATGGCACCTAGGAGTGAGGTCGCAATCAGGCTGTACAGCAGCCAGCGCGTGCCGATCGCCACCAGCAGGACCGGGAATAGGAACGCTGTCGCCACCGCGCCAATTTTTGCGAACGCCGCCGCGAACCCGGCACCGCTTCCCCGGATGGCGGTCGGAAACACCTCCCCAGCCAGCAGGTAAGTTTGCGCATTCGGGCCTATGTTTGTCATGAAATTGAACAGCATGAAGCCAGCGAAGATCAGGAAGATCTTGAGGTCGGGGAAATCTGTCGACAGCGAAGCAAGTAGCAGCCCAACAGCGCATCCCAGAAAACCACCAATCTGCAGACGGATCCTTCCTAGGCGATCAGCGAGAACGACAGCAAAGGCAATGCCGACAATGAGCAGCACAGTGACCAGCGCTGCCCCTTTCGTCGCCAAGATATCGTTGGCGATGAGATCGCTGACGCTGCGCACGTGGTCGGCAGTACTGCCCAAGGCCGAGGCCAGAATCGTCGGTGTGAAGATGCCTATTCCATACGTGCTCAAGTCTTGCAGGAACCAAGGCACTGATGCGAGGATCGTGGCGCGAATATAGCGCGGTCGGAACAGTGCGATGAATGAGCCGCCACCATGACCTTGCGCTGCGGCGAGCACATCCTGTTCCGAGAAGGTCACCACCCCTGGATAGCTCGGCGTCCGCACCAGCAGCCGGCCAGCAGCGACCTCGGCCTCTTTCAGACGCCCGCGCGCATACAGCCAATTGGCACTTTCCGTGATGAAGAACCGATAGACTGTCACGACGAGCGCAGGCAGCAGCGCTGTCGCAAACATCCACCTCCATGCGGTCAGGTCTGGTACAAGCACCAAGACTGCGTAGCCGACAAGCGTCCCCACCAAGGCGCCGCACGCCTGTAGTGCGAAGGCGCCCAAAACGAGCTTGCCGCGGCTGAGGCTGGGAATGCTCTCCGAGATTATCATGTGAGCCGTTGGATAATCGCAGCCGAGCGCCATCCCAAGGCCGAACAGGCAGATCACCAGCGAGGTGACGTTCTGGCAGACCACCAACAGGGCGAGAAATGCGCAGAAGATGATCATCTCGGCGATGAACATCGATTTACGCCCAAACCGGTCGGATAATCCACCGAGCGCCACCGCGCCGACGAGGATGCCAAAAAGCGTCGCCGAACTGACAAAGCCACCTTCGCCCGGTGTGATCTGGAAATCACGCGAAATCAGCGGTAGTGCCACGCCAGTCATGAACACCACGAAGCCTTCGAAGAACTTTCCCGCGGCCGCCAGTGTCCAGATGCGCCACTGCATTGACGTCATCGGAGTCGATGGCAGCGGCGTTCCATCCGGCCAGATTGGCCGTTCGTCGATGTAATCTTGCGGTGTGCGACCGCGCGTCAACGCTTGAACGGCTTCGTCAGACATATCCTACTCCTATGACTTCGGCGTTGTTCCCGTTGCCGCTGCTAATGGATGGCGGCGATCTGCGACTCGCTCAGCGCGCGGATGCTTGTCGGCAAGCTGATGAAATGCAGTGGCGCTAGGAAGCTGGCGGTGCTGCCGCCGGCTGTGTTGACACACCAAAGCAGCAGATCGCGTAGCGCCGCCGCCGTTTCCGCATTTGGTTGTTTGGCAGAGACGACCGCGTATTCGTAGTTGATCAGCGGGTAGGATCGGGCGCCCTGCGCGAATACCAGGGTTAGACGCTCATCCGGAGGTGTTCGCGGGGTCAGCAGGGCAGCGGCGTTCGTGACGCTTTCGTCCGTTGGCAGCACGAACTGGCCATCTGCGTTCTGCAGCGGCGCGATCTGTAGCCCGGCCTTGGCTGCGTCGGCCTGGAAGCTCCCGCCAAGATAGCCAACCGAATAAGGGGTAGCCGCTAGCAGCTTGACCATACCGTCATTGCCAGTCGCTGTTTTCATCTCCGGAACGGAGGGCCAGTCGACAGCAGTGCCATAATTGATGCCGTCTTCCCAAGACGGCGTCGAGAAAGACAGGAATTGCGTGAAGACGAACGTGTCGCCGGAGGCGTCCTGACGACGAATAGGCACGATGGATTTGTGGGGGAGGGACACGCCGGGATTCAGCGCAGCAATCGTAGGATCGTCCCAATCATGAATATGACCGGAATAGATACCTGCAAGGACTGGCCCGCTCAGCCTCACAGCCTTCTCGTGCAGGTCCGGCAAATTCATGTCGATGGTCTGCGCCGAGATGACAAGGGGAATATTGAGAATGAAGGGGTGATCGTGCTTCTGCTGGTCACTCATATACGCGTCTGATGTGCCCAGATTGATCTTGTTCCCAATCGCATCATCAATGCCTTCGCCCGATCCAGTGGATCCAAGGGTCAAATGCAAGTCGGGTGCAACATTCGTGTAGCTGCTCGCCCAAGCCTGGAACAGCGGATATATCAGCGTGGATCCTGTCTCGGTCAACGTAAGGGATGCTGATCGGGCCGGAAGGGCTACAACTAGAGGCACTGCCGAGATGGCAGCTAGCACCGCAACGTGCTTGCCCCTCAGAGCCCATCTCTGTCTACGCTGCACCATCTGGAGGCTCCCTCATGACCATCGCAGGCTAGCAGCACCCAATATCAACAAGTGGCCGACGCGATGTATCTTTCGTGACATTTCCCTTCACGTCAGTTGCGACACACATCATTGCTCCGATCGCGGAGATCTGCATTTAAGGGCCGTGGTTTCGGCGTTCAGCCCCAAGGGGCCTGCGGCAATTGGACATGATCACCATGGCTCGTTTGTAACGTCGCTGCTAAGGCCGAGGTAAATGTTAAGCCAGTTTCGCCAGTCACGATTTCGGAGATCCAGAGCTGTCATCGCTCGTCGGTGGGTCGATATGCGCGGGCTTGGCCAATCGCCCTTGTCGTAGTCCCGGCAGTATGCTGGCAAGAAGCGCGGCAATCTGCGGCGTTCAATGCGATGCAGAGACCCTGGGTCGTGTTGGTAACGACGCGACATCGGCTGAACTCGCCCCACTCACCGCGGATCGGCTGCCGACGCTACACGTGCCGGCGGACGCCGGCTAACGATGACCAGCCGTGTGCAATTACCTGGCAAAGTGGCAGACGGGGTGGCTGCACCTTTGCAGCCAAGTGTCACCCCGCCGTCCGCCATCCTAACCAGATGTAGGCCTCGTGCTTCTCGAATTACCTCGGCCCATCGGACCGCTGGCCTGATAGTCGGCATCAAAGGGTTCCGCATCCACGATTGGCGGCACCATTGGGCCATGCGGTTATTGAAGTGGGCTGTAATCGTAAGGTGCGGCAGTGCGTGTCATCATGGCGTCGAGGTCGGATTGCTTGGACACCGCGTAGCACTCGACCATCAGCGACGCCGACGGCATCCGAATGACGGGGCCAGGGCCAACTTCAAGCCATGGAAAATTTGCATAGCAGTCTGTCTTGCCCAGCCATCGGCGCAAACGACGACATGAAGACCTCGGCAATCTGGTGGCCAGCGCATGGCCGAGGTCCCGCCCCACGCGAGAAAAGGCAGCCTTGCGGCAGCCTTGCCATAACGCACTGGAATTACTGAGGTAAACTGGAGCGGGCGAAGGGATTCGAACCCTCGACCCCAACCTTGGCAAGGTTGTGCTCTACCCCTGAGCTACGCCCGCGCTCCGCGGCAGCGTCTAAGCGGGTTTGCAGGGGATTGCAAGCGTGCGAAATGAGGAACGGTCATGTTAGGGGCTAGCCAGAGTTCTTCGCGCAGCATGCAGGCGCCTGCTTGCGGCCGCTCTGGGCAACTACATTTAACACAGGCGCAGCGGGGCACGCGCGCAGAGGGGTAGTCAGACGATGGATACGATCATCGGGCAGCAGCCCGGCAAGGGTGGGGCGGCGGCCTATATCGTCGATGCCGATCAGACCAGCTTCGTCCGGGAAGTTATCGAAGCATCGCGCACCATACCTGTGCTGGTGGATTTCTGGGCCACCTGGTGCGGCCCGTGTAAGCAACTCACCCCGACGTTGGAGAAGGTCGTCACGGCGGCAGGTGGCCGGGTGAAGCTGGTGAAGGTCGATGTCGACAAGAGCCGGGCGCTCGTCGAACAGCTATCCCGCATGGGGCTGCCGATGCAGTCCATCCCAACCGTGGCGGCATTCTGGCAGGGGCAGATCGCGGACATCTTCCAGGGCGCCCAGCCGGAGAGCGAGGTCAAGCGCTTCGTCGAGCAGTTGCTGAAGCTGGCCGGCGGGGCCATGCCAGCGGCGGAGATGCTGGCCGAGGCGAAGACCGCCCTGGACGAGGACCGGCTGGAGGAGGCTGCGGAACTGTTCAGCGCCGTGCTGGCGGAGGAGCCTGAGAATCCGGAGGCGTGGGGCGGCCTAGTGCGCACTCTGCTGGCCCTGGGCCAGCCGGAGCAGGCAGCTGAGACGCTGGCCCAGGTGCCGGCGAAGATTGCCGAGCATGCTGCCGTCAGTGGCGCCCGCAGCGCCCTGGTGCTGGCGGAGGAGGGTGCCAATGCCGCTGGCGAACTGGCTACGCTCGAAAAACAGGTCGCCGCGGACCCAGCTAATCACGAGGCGCGCTACGAATTGGCGACGGCGCTGAACGCGGTCGGCAAGCGCGCCGAGGCGGCGGCCGCCCTGCTGGAGATCATTCGCCAGGACCGCACCTGGAACGAGAGTGCCGCCCGGTTGCAACTGCTGAAGTTTTTCGAGGCATGGGGCAACGCCGAACCGGCGACCGTCACGTCGCGGCGGAAACTCTCGGCATTGTTGTTTAGCTGACAATGGAGGGGGCGCAGCCAACGCTGTATGAGCTACCGACCGAGTTCCCGGTCTTCCCGCTCACCGGTGCGCTGTTGCTGCCCCATGGGAAGCTGCCGTTGAACATTTTTGAGCCGCGATACAAGGCGATGGTGGAAGATGCGCTGGCCGACCAGCGCGTGTTCGGGATGATCCAGGCAGACGAAGCCCAGCCCGGCGGCGAGTCGGGGCCCGGCCTATTCGGCGTCGGTTGCCTTGGCCGGCTCTCGTCGTTCAGCGAGACCGACGATGGCCGGTATCTGATCGCGCTCACTGGGATGATCCGGTTCGATGTTCGATCCGAACTGGTCGGGCGCCGAGGCTATCGCCGGGTATCGGCGGATTTCAGCCGGTTCGTGGTAGATTTGGATCCGCCAGGAGCAGGGTTGCCCCAGCGGGGGGTTCTGCTGGCGGCACTGCGGGGGTATTTCGCCAGCAACGGGTTCGATGCGAACTGGCAGGCGATCGAGGGCATGGACGATGACGATCTGGTCGTCACGCTGTGCATGGTCTGCCCGTTCGGCCCGATGGAGAAGCAGGCCTTGCTGGAGGCGGCAGACCCGGCGGCCCGGGCGGACACATTGGTCGCCCTATTGCAGATGGGCGCCCATGGCCGTGAGGGCGATGCCGGTGGCCGTAAGCTGAGTTGATCGTCCGGAGGACACGCCTTGTCTGATGCCGCGCCCACGACCACCGAAGTCGACCCGAAGCTGCTGGAGATCCTTGTCTGCCCGATCACGAAGGGGCCATTGATCTATGACCGCGCGGCGGGCGAGCTGATCAGCCGATCCGCTGGCGTGGCCTACCCGGTGCGCGATGGCATCCCGATTATGCTGCCCGACGAAGCGCGGCAGCTGGAATGACGGCGGCGCCCATCGAAATTCGTGTTCGTCGCGCATCGCGGCGGCTGGAGGTGGATTTCGAGGGCGGCGTGCAATTCAGCTACCCGGCGGAATACCTGCGGGTGGAAAGCCCGAGCGCGGAGGTCCAGGGCCATGCTCCGGCCGACCGGGTGACGGTGCCGGGCAAGCAGAATGTGGGCATCGCATCGTTGGACCCGATTGGCCACTACGCCATTCGCATCCATTTCGACGACGGGCACGACACCGGTATCTACACCTGGGAGTATTTGATGCAGCTCGGCCAGGAGCACGACACGCGCTGGGAGGCTTATCTGGCCGCGCTGGCAGTGAAGGGGCTCAGCCGCGAGCCCCAGCTTGGGAAGCCCCAGCTTGCACCGGGCCGATCTGGACGGCGCTAAGCCCGGCGGCTAGTACCTCGCGTAGGTCGCGAAGGGCAAGTGCGACGCAGCCCTCGGTCGGCGCGTAGTCTGGGCGGGCGATGTGCAGGAAGATGGCGGAGCCGTTGTTGCGCTGCACCGGGTCGTCGTTCCAGCCGAGTATGCCGACGATGTCGTACAGGCCGTCATCGCGCCACAACTCCTCGTACCGCGCCGAATGGGGCAGCCGAACGGGGCGGTTATAGGCGCGGTCGGTCGGGTCATCGCACCAGCCATCGTTGCGGCCGATCGGCTCGACGGGGGCAGCGGTTTCGGGCGCTGGGCCACGATCGGCCCGGTAGAGCACCCGTCGCAGCGGCAGCAGGCCGATCGGGCTGGCGCTATCGCCCTCCTGTTTGTGCAGGCGCATGCCCGCCGCACCCAGGCAGCAGCGCCATTGCTGCGGCCCGATGCGGAGGAACCCGTCGCCCAGCACCACGGCCTGCATCAGCCGTTGCCCATCATCGTGCCGGCATAGGCGTTCAACGCCATCTGAACGGGCCTCGCGGCAGCCTGCGCCGTATCATCTGGTGAGGACGGGCAATCCGCGCTCGCGAACTGCGTCGCACCGGCGGCACCGCCCAGGAAATCGGGGTTGACCGTGGCAAGCGTGGTGTAGGCCTTCGGGTCGGTGATGCTGCCGGGTGTCACAGATCGCATAGCGGCCTCGCTGCCGGTCACGTCCATTCCCTCCGGCACTGCGGCACGGGTGGTATCCGGCTTCAGCATCAGGACTTCCTGCAGGAAGCTCATGCCGATGGTGCCAACGACGCCGAGCGGGCCGCCGAAGGCTGCGCCGGTGATCATGGAGCCGAGAACCGATGCCGTCGTCGGGATCGTCTCGCCCGTGGCCTGGCGGTAAATCATGCCGACCACC
>NZ_LMUY01000026.1:41858-57472 GCF_009765685.1 Acidisphaera sp. L21
GGGGCGCACATTCAGACCCGGTGTCGAAAACAGTGAGGCGGGGCGGGGCGATTGGCAACGGCTGCGACGAGAGAGCGGTGTCGATCATGGTTGGCGCCTTCTGGCGAGGTCCCCAAGGTTCAGCAAGCACCGTGCCGCGCCGACGCGGGCGCTATCGGGCGAGATGGCCGAACCGGCTGGCCTTTGTTTCCAAGTATTTGTCGTTCACCCCGTTGGCGGCAAACAGCAGGCTTTCGCGGCCCACGACCTCAATCCCGTGCTTCGCGAGAGACTGCAGCTTGTCGGGGTTGTTCGTTAGCACGCGGACGCGGTTCAGGCCTAAGTCATGCAGCATTGCGGCAGCGGTGAGAAAATCGCGCTCGTCGGCGGCGAAGCCTAGGGCGCGGTTGGCGTCCAGCGTATCCAGGCCACGATCCTGCAGGGTGTAGGCCCGCAGCTTGTTGGACAGGCCGATTCCGCGGCCCTCCTGCGCCAGGTATAGCAGCGCGCCGGCCCCCTCGGCGGCCATGCGGCGGATGGCGCCGCGGAGCTGGGCGCCGCAGTCGCAACGCAGGCTGCCCAGCATATCGCCGGTGAAGCACTCGGAATGCACGCGGATCAGCGGCGCCACCGCGTTTTCCGGCCGGCCGACCAGGATGGCATACTGCTCCATGCCGGAACCGGGGGTGCGGTAAGACACAACGCGGGCGTCGGTCACGTCCTCCAGCGGCACCACCGCCTCGCTGACGCGCACCAGCGCGCCGGCGCTGAGCGTGGCGTGGTCCAACACGTCGGCGGGAACGACACCGGTGCGGCCGGGTGCGGATGCGACGAGCAGGGCGGGCAGCAACCGGGCCAGGACCGCAAGCGCCAGGGCCGCAGCGGCGTCCTGCGGGATGTCGGCCAACGCAATATGGGCGTGGGCAGGGGGATGGGTCGGGTCGGCCAGCGCCTGCAGTTCGGCGAGACCCATGCCGGCCGCGTCTACGGCCACCGGTCTGTCTGCGTCGACTTGGGGTAGGAGGGCGACAGCCCGCGCGGCTGATAGGAGCAGGACGGGTTGCGTGCCGGGTGCCAGCCGAGCCAAGGCAGCCATGCTGTCTGCATCGGCGGTTTCAACCGCGAGCAATGCCAGCGGGTGCTTCCCAGCCAGAATTACGGGCATGCCCCGGCGCAGCGCGGCCATGGCAGCCTCCACCGACTGAAGGCGCATGAGGGAGATTGGAGCAGACGGCGAATGATCAGGCATGGTCAGCGGGCCGGGATCCCAGAACAGGGGTGAGGGCGGTATTCAAGGCGGGGAACTGGCGCGCCAGCGGCACCTTCGTCCGGGTGCTCCGGCGATATGGGATGCTCCACTCTTGCACAACGAGCAAGATCACGGAAATGTGTGGCCGGATTGGTCATTGGGCAAGTCGAGTCGGCCGTGTCGCCGCGTTGTCATGCCCGACCGTCCCGTGTCACGAGTTGTTGGGCACACCAGAATGTGTGATCAAATTGGGTGCGGTGGCTTGCTCTTACCGCCTTCGCCGCTGAGGCGCAGGACGAACTGAATGAAGGAAGTCGCTGATGGCGGGCGAGCGCCCTATCCTGATCGTAGACGATGACCTCACCCTGCGGGAGACCCTGGTCGAGCAACTGCAGCTCGACGGGGAATTCGCCGCGGAGGAGGCCGGCTCGATCGGTGAGGCTGAAAACAAGGTGACGGCGCGGGACTCCCGCTTCGACGCCGTGATCCTGGATGTCGGGCTGCCTGACGGCGATGGGCGGGATCTGTGCGCTAGTCTGCGCCGCCAGGGCATGCGTATGCCCATCATCATGCTGACCGGGTCGGATGACGAGGCGGATGTGGTGCGAGGGCTCGATTCCGGCGCCAACGACTATATTGCCAAGCCGTTCCGGCTGAACGAGTTGCTGGCCCGGCTGCGGGCGCAGTTGCGCATCTTCGAAAATAGCGAGGACGCGGTCTTCACGATCGGGCCCTACACCTTCCGGCCGTCCGCCAAGTTGCTGCAAGAGCCGGTGAAGAACCGCCGCATCCGGCTGACGGAGAAAGAAGCCGCGATCCTGAAGTTTCTGTATCGCGCAGGCACCAAGCCGGTCGCCCGGCAGGTGCTGCTGAACGAAGTGTGGGGCTACAATGCAGCGGTGACGACCCACACCCTGGAGACGCATATCTACCGACTGCGCCAGAAGATCGAGCCGGACCCCAGCAACTCCCGCCTGCTGGTGACGGAGGGCGGTGGTTACCGGCTGGACCCGCAAGGCGTGCCGCCGATCGGCGCCTGAATAGGACATAGCCGGCCTCCCTCCCGCGGTGGGAGTGGGAGGCTGGCGTCCTACTCGCCGGCGACGAAGCGTTCCAGCCAATGGATGTCGTAGTCCCCGGCATTGAACGCCGGGTCGGCGGCGATGCGTTGGTGCAGGGGAATGGTGGTCTTGATGCCAACCACCGCGAATTCTTCCAACGCACGGCGCAAGCGGGCTATGGCGGTGGGGCGGTCCGTCCCATGGACGATCAGCTTTGCGACCATGCTGTCGTAGTGCGGCGGCACGACGTAGCCCGCATACAGCGCGGAATCGACGCGCACTCCCAGGCCGCCCGGGGCGTGGAATACGTCCACGCGGCCCGGCGACGGCGCAAATGTCTCCGGATCTTCGGCCGTGACCCGCACCTCGATGGCGTGGCCGGAGAATTTCACCTCCGCCTGGGTATAGCCGAGGGGCTGGCCGGCGGCGATGCGGATCTGTTCGCGCACGATGTCGATTCCGGTGATCATCTCCGTCACCGGGTGTTCGACTTGCAGGCGCGTGTTCATCTCGATAAAGGCGAACTGGCCGTCCTGGTATAGGAATTCCAGCGTGCCGGCATTGCGATAGCCGAGTTTGGTAAGCCCGGCGCACACCGTGGCGCCCAGCGCGTCTCGTTCCGCCCCGGTGAGGGCTGGGGAGCCCGCCTCCTCCAGCAATTTCTGGTGGCGTCGTTGTAGGGAGCAATCACGCTCCCCCAGATGCACGACGTTGCCGAACGCGTCGGCCAGCACCTGCAGCTCGATGTGGCGGGGCTTGTCGAGGTATTTCTCGATATAGACCGCGTCATTGCCGAACGCGGCGCGTGCCTCGGCTCGGGCGACGCGCCAGGCCTCGCTCAGTTCGTCGGCGGTGTGGGCAACCTTCATGCCACGGCCGCCACCACCGGCAGCGGCCTTGATCAGCACCGGATAGCCGATGGTCTCGGAGACGGCGGCGGCTTCCGTCAGGTCGGCAACGGCACCAGGGCTGCCAGGCACCAGCGGGACGCCGAGGGACGCCATGGCGGCCTTGGCGGTGATCTTGTCGCCCATCATCCGGATATGCGCGGCGGACGGGCCGATGAAGGTGAGGCCATGATCCTCCACCATCTCCGCGAACCCGGCGTTTTCCGACAGGAAACCGTAGCCCGGGTGAATCGCGTCCGCGCCGGTGATGCTGGCGGCTGTGAGGATGGCGGCGACGTTGAGGTAGCTGTCCTTGGCCGAGGGCGGACCGATGCAGACGCTTTCGTCGGCCAGGCGGACATGCATCGCCTGCGCGTCCGCGGTGGAATGCACGGCGACGGTGGGAATGCCGAGTTCACGGCAGGCGCGCTGGATGCGAAGGGCGATTTCGCCGCGATTGGCGATCAGGAGTTTGCCGAACACTATTCCAGCACCATCAGCACCTCGCCGTACTCCACCGGCTGGCCCGAAGTGACGAGGATGCGGGTCACAGTGCCCGCGCGAGGCGCCTTGATCTGGTTGAAGGTCTTCATCGCCTCGATCAGCATCAGCGTCTGGCCGGCGGCGACGGCTTGGCCAGGGGTGACGAAAGGCGGGGTGCCGGGTTCGGCGGAGAGATATGCGACGCCGACCATGGGGCTGTTGATGGCGCCGGGGTGATCGGCGATTTCCACCGGGGCGGCCGCGACCATAGCGGGCGCGGGGGCGATGGCGGCGGCGATCATGGGTGCCATCGGTTGCGTCGCGATGGCGGCTGGCTTGCGGGCGACGCGGATGCGGCTATCCCCGTCCGAGATCTCGATCTCGGTGAGACCGGTATCGGCGAGGATTTCGGCCAAGGCGCGGATTTCCGCGGTGTCGATGGGCAAACGGCTCATTGTGCCTCCCGGCGGTCCAGCAGCAAATCGGACATTGCAGTCAGTGCCAGTGCGTAGCCGCGAATGCCGAGGCCGCAAATGACGCCCTCTGCCACGCGCGACACCAACGAGCGCTGCCGAAACTCCTCGAGCTGGTGGATATTGGTGATGTGGACCTCGACGACCGGCAGTTCGCAGGCGGCAAGCGCGTCCATGAGGGCGACTGAGGTGGTGGTGTAGCCAGCCGGGTTGATGATGATCCCGTCCGCGCGGGTGCGAAACTCCTGGATCCAGGAAATCAGTTCGCCCTCGTGGTTGGACTGGCGGAAATCGATTGCCAGGTCCAAGGCTTCGGCGGTGTCGACGCAGAGTTGTTCGACATCATCCATCGTGTCGGCGCCAGCACGCGCAGCCTTGCGCAGGCCGAGCATGTTCATGTTCGGCCCGTTCAACACGGCGACAAGCGGCATGCGGCCCGGCGGGCGGTGTTCGGACATGGCGCGCGGCCCGTAGCACGCGGGGATGTCCCCGTCCAATACGCAGCGGGATTTGGCCCAGCCTCCCAATTTGACGACAAATCGGATCGTTCTGTGCGCGGTCCGTCACAGTGGCGTGATCAACTTTTCCGTGAGCATGGCGGTGGAGACACACCCTGTGTGGCGTGGAAGAGACTCGCACGGCGGCGCGGCGCTCGTCTTCACGATTAGGCCCGCGGGCGATCAGCGCTGCGAGTGAACTCTTGAAGTAACTTAGCACGGACAATACCCGGCAAGTATTGTTCGATGATGTGTGCGATAAGAAATCGTAAACTATGGCAGTGCTGTTGGCTGTAGTGTGGTTGCGGAAGCACATGTTTGGTTGGGGGTTGGCATCATACCGGCCGATCGCGCATTGGTTACCGCTTGATCTCGCAACCACCTTTGAGAGACTATCCATAGGCGCGGCTATTTTGGCGATCAGGAGCTTTGAACGCATGTTATCCCACCGACTGCTGATATCGGCTCTGGCCTTCACCGCGCTGCTTCCGGCTGCGGCAATGGCAGAAACGGTCGGCGTCGCGTCGTGGTACGGGGGTCAGCACGATGGGCGGCGCACCAGCAGTGGTGAAGTGTTCGACCAGGAGGGTCTCACGGCTGCCAGCCGCAGCATCCCGTTGGGCACGCTGGTGCGGGTGACGATGGCAGAGACCGGGCAGTCTGTTGTCGTGAAGGTGAATGACCGCATGGGTGGCCGTGGCGCCATTATCGACCTGTCCAAGGGTGCTGCCCGCCAGATTGGGTTGCTTGGCCGTGGCCGCGGCATGGTGTCCATCGCATCGGCCGCAAACGAGCCGCTGGAAGTCGCCGAGGCGACGGAAGACGAGGCGGCCGACATGCCGGAGACGGACGCTCCGCGAGCCCATCGTCGTGGATCGCATTCCCGCCGGTCGGTTGTTGCGTCGCGCCGGTCCCATGGTGGGGCTTCGGTGACCCTGGTTCATCAGACGATGCAGCATCACACCGTCCGCCGTCGCCGCGTGTAGCTGCCGCTCCGCCTTTTCGTGCCTATCCGGCCATCGCATGGCCGATGCGTCGCGTATGACCCTCTGCGGCGCTCAAGATGCGAGCCCGGCGAAATGCCCGGCTGTGGCCTCAGGGCCGTGTTCTTCCGACCGCCACGTCGCTCCAAATCGTATGTTGCATTTTGGTTGCATCCTGCCGGGATTGGCACGCGAGGACGCCGGCTAAAACCTATGTGAATCGCGCCAAGAGCTTGTAGTTACACGAAGTTAATCGTGGCTTAGATTTTCTTGGCGGTTGGTGAATTTACCGCTTGCGCCACGTGCCCGACGGTCCTATGTCCCGCGTCCACGCAGCAACGCACGTGCCTCTGGCCCTAGGGTTACGCAACGACGTCAAGCGTTCTGGCAATCGACTCTCACTCCGCTAGTTCGTTCGACCGTTCCGTCAACTCTCGCCCATCGCCTCAACAGGTGGGCGTCCACATCTGGAAGGATTCCGTGCGATGACACCCAAGGTCGCGCAGTTTCTGGCCGAGTCTCGTCCGGCCACGCCATGCCTGGTGCTCGACATAGATCGCGTGGAAGACAATTTCCGCGCTATCCACCAGGCGCTGCCGCTGGCACGCATCTACTACGCCGTAAAGGCGAACCCAGCCGCGCCCATCCTGGAGCGCCTGGTGTCGCTTGGCAGCTCGTTCGACGCCGCGTCGTTCGAAGAGGTCAGAATGTGCCTCGATGCTGGTGCGGCGCCGCTCGAGATCTCGTTCGGCAACACGATCAAGAAGATTTCGGCCATTCAGGGCGCCTATGCTGCCGGTGTGACGATGTTCGCCTTCGATTCCCAGGAAGAATTGGAGAAGCTTGCCAAGCATGCGCCGGGTAGCCGCGTCTATTGCCGGCTTCTGGTGGAGAACAAGGGCGCGGACTGGCCGCTGTCGCGCAAGTTCGGCACCACGGTGCAAAGCGCCCGGGACCTGATGATCCGCGCGGCCGAGCTGGGCCTCGACCCATATGGCCTGTCGTTCCACGTTGGCAGCCAGCAGATGGACACGGCCGCCTACGAGGTCGCAATCGGACAGGTTGGCATGCTGTTCACCGATCTGCGCGATGCAGGCGTGAACATCCGCATGGTCAATCTGGGGGGCGGCTTCCCGGTGCGCTACCGCGAGGAAGTGCCGACGGTGGACAAGTTCGCCAACGCTATCATGCACGCGATGACCGAGCATTTCGGCAACGATCTGCCGGAGATCCTGATCGAGCCGGGTCGATCCATGGTCGGCAATGCCGGCGTCGTGCATGCCGAAGTGGTGCTGGTCAGCCGCCGCATTCCCGGCGACCCGACACGGTGGGTCTACCTGGACATCGGCCGTTTCGGTGGCTTGGCGGAGACGGAGGGTGAATCGATCAAGTATCGGATCGAGACGCAGCATGATGGCGACGCCACCGGGCCGGTTTGCATTGCCGGGCCGACCTGCGATGGTGCGGACATCATGTACGAACGGAGCAACTATCAGCTTCCGCTGAGCCTCGAGATGGGGGAGACGGTGAACCTGATGTCAACCGGCGCCTACGTCACCACCTACGCCAGCCAGCGCTTCAACGGCTTCGCGCCGTTGGCTGAGCACTACATCTAACCCGCCTTGGGTTACGATCTCTACTATTGGCCGGCGATCCAGGGGCGGGGCGAGTTCGTTCGCCTCGCGCTGGAGGCCACCAGGACCCCCTACCGCGACGTGGCGCGCGAAGAGGGCGTGCCAGCGATGATCCGCAAGATGGGGGAGGGGGCGACGCCGGCCTTCGCGCCGCCGTTCCTGGTCGACGGGACCGTGATGGTCGCGCAGGCCGCTGGCATCCTTCAATATCTTGGCCCGAAGCTGGGGTTGACGCCGGAGGGCGAGGCGGAAGCAGTCTGGTGCCACCAGATCCAGCTGACGATCACCGATTTCGTGGCGGAGGCGCATGACACGCATCACCCGCTGGGGAACGGGCTGTTTTACGAGGACCAGAAGCCGGAGGCGTTGCGCCGGGCCAAGGGCTTTGTGGTGGAACGGATCCCGAAATATTTCCGCTGGCTGGAGCGGGCGATCCTGCGCAATCCGACGGGAACCGTTCATCTGGTCGGCGACGCGCTGAGCACCGCGGATGTGTCGGTGTTCCAGCTTGTCGAAGGCCTGCGCTACGCATTCCCGAACGCAATGCGGCGGTTCGAGCGGGATTTTCCGCAGACGGCGCAAGTGCATCGCATGGTGCGCGATTTGCCCGCGGTGGCGGCGTATGTGGCGTCGGACCGACGCGTGCCGTTCAGTGAGAATGGCATTTTCCGCCATTACCCCGAGCTCGACGCCGAGGGCGACGAGGACGAGTAAGTGCCGGCCGTTGCGTCAGGCCGGTTCTTTCACCCGCATCTCCGTCAGGATCGCGCCGATTTCCGGCCGGCACGAACCACAATTCGTGCCGGCCGTCGTTGCCTTGCCCACGGCGGCGACGCTGTCGCACCCGGCGGCAATGGCGGCGCGGATTGCGCCGGCGCCGACGCCCATGCAGACGCAGATCGATGGCTCGGGAGCCGCGCCATCGGCCCGGCGGCCGGCCAGCAGGGCGCGGCGGTCCGCAATTTCAATCGATTCGTGCGCGAACAGCTCCATCAACCAGTCCCGGGCGGGGAGCAGGTGGTTGCGGCCGGTGAACACGCAGGCTGCCAGCCGCCCGTCCTGCACTTGGGCAGCGCGGAAGATCCCCGCCGCCGGGTCCCGCAGCGACATCCAGCCATCCGGGCCGCCGAGGGAGGCGACCGTTGCCGCATGCGCATCCGCCGCGTCGCCGTGGCCGGCGAGTTCGTGGCGCCAGACCTGGCCCTCCAGCGGGATGACGGCACACCACTCCGCCGCCTTTGACCCGAGCAGCCGCCGGGTCAGGGCGAAGCCGTGCCAGTCCATGGCGGCGGGGCGCACTTGCACGGGGGTGTGCTTGAATTCCGGCTGGCCGCTGAGGGGGTCGACCGCGGGGTTGACGGCGCTGTTCACCCGCCCGCCGGCGCAGAATTCTGCGGTCCAATGCATCGGGGCGAAGACGGTACCCCGACGCAGGCCGCGATCATGCCGGACGCGCAAGGTACCGCTGCCCCAGGGGCTTTCGACGACGGCCAGGTCGCCGTCTTCCATTGCAGGCATGTCATCCGGATGGATGGCCAGGACGGGTTCGGGGATATGGCGGAACAGGCGGGCGGTTTTGCCGGTGCGCGTCATGGTGTGCCACTGGTCGCGTAGTCGGCCGGTGATGAGCACCAACGGCCACTCGACCGAGACAGGGTTTGCGGGCGCGCGATATGGCGTCGGCACCATGCGGGCACGGCCGCTGGGGGTTGGGAAGCCACCGCGGCCAAAGAGGCGAGACAGGGCGATGCTCTTGGCCGGGCGGGGCCAGCGGGCGGGCTTCATCGCCTCGTATTCCGCGTCGTTGAGCCGGGCCAGGGCGCTGATGTCGAACAGGCGGCTCCCGTCATTCTGCGTGCCGGAAAGCGTGGCGTGCTCGCGAAAAATCTCGGCGGCGTTGCGCCAGGCGAAGGCGGCGCCATGCCCCAACCGGGCTGCGACCTGCGCGATGATCCACCAATCCGGCCGCGCTTCCCCAGGCGGAGAGAGGAAGGACCGCTGGCGGCTAATCACACGCTCGCTGTTGGTGACGGTGCCGTCCTTCTCGCCCCAGGCCTGGGCGGGCAGGCGGACATGGGCAGACATGCCGCTGTCGGTGTTGGCGCAGTCCGATATCGCCAGGAACTCCGCCTTCGCCAGCGCCGCCCGCGCCATGTCGCCATTCGGCAGGGAGACCGCAGGGTTGGTGCCGATGACCCAGAGCGCGCGAACCTTCCCCGCGGCGACGGCTTCGAACAGCGAGACGGCCTTGAGCCCGGGATTGGTTGCCAGGTTCGGGGCGGACCAGAAATCTCGCAGCAGCGCCAGGTCGCTGGCCCGTCCGAATTCCAGATGCGCGGCGAGCAGGTTGGACAGCGCGCCCACCTCGCGTCCGCCCATCGCGTTGGGCTGCCCGGTGATGCTGAACGGCCCGGCGCCGGGCTTGCCGATGCGCCCGGTCAGCAAATGGACGTTGATGATGGCGTTCACCTTGTCCACGCCGGCGGAGGACTGGTTCACGCCCTGGCTGAACATCGTCACTGTTTTGGCGGTCGACGCGAACAGTTCGTAGAACTTGGTGATTTCCGACTGGCGCAACCCGCAGATGGCGGCGACGTCGGCCACGGTTCTGCCGGCCGCGAGGGCATCGTCCACGTCCTCCAAATGGGCGGCGTAGGTACGGTCGGCCCGGCCGCTGCGGTGGAGGTAGCGCAATAGGCCGGCGAACAGCGCGACGTCCGTGCCGGGGGCGATGGCGAGGTGCATGTCCGCGCCCTCGCACGTCGCAGTGCGGCGCGGGTCAATGACGACGACGCGCATGGTGGGGCGGGTGGCGCGGGCGGCGGCGATGCGCTGGAACAGGACGGGGTGGCACCACGCGGTATTGCTGCCGACGAGCACCAGTAGGTCGGCGAGTTCCAGGTCTTCGTAGACCGTGGGCACGATGTCTTCGCCGAAAGCGCGGCGATGCCCAGCGACGGCGGAGGACATGCAAAGGCGCGAGTTGCTGTCGATATTCGCTGTGCCGAGAAAACCTTTGGCCAGCTTGTTGGCGGCGTAATAATCCTCCGTCAGCAACTGGCCGGAGACGTAGAGCGCCACGCTGTCTGGCCCGTGTTCGGCGATAGTGTCGCGGAATTTCGCTGCGACGAGGCCCAGCGCGTCATCCCAGGAGGCACGGGCGCCGGCGATTTCGGGATAGAGCAGGCGGTTTTGCAGCGACAGGGTTTCGCCGAGGGCGGTGCCCTTGACGCAGAGGCGACCAAAATTGGCGGGGTGCACCGGATCCCCGGCGATCTCCGCAAACTCCGGCCCAGTCGGCCGGGCGAGCACGCCGCAGCCGACGCCACAATATGGGCAGGTGGTGCGGACCGCCGGGGCGTCCGTCAATACACGTCCCGCAAATAGCGACCTTGCCGGGCAAGGGCCGCGATCCAGTCCTTTGCCTGCGATTCGTCCAAACCGCCCTGGCTGCGGGCGATGTCGCGCAAGGCGGCGTCGACGTCCTTCGCCATGCGCATCGCGTCGCCGCAGACGTAGAAATGGGCGCCGTCCTGCAGCCAACGCCACAGGTCGGAAGCGCCCTCGCGCATGCGGTCCTGCACGTAGATTTTCTTCGCCTGGTCGCGGGACCAGGCGGTGTCCAGGCGGGACAGGGTGCCATCCGCCAGCCAACCCTTCAGCTCGTCGGCGAAGAGGAAGTCGGTCTTCTCGTGCTGGTCGCCGAAGAACAGCCAGGTCTTTCCGGTGTGCTTGTGGGTCGCGCGCTCCTGCAAGAAGGCGCGGAACGGGGCGATGCCGGTGCCGGGACCGACCATGATGACCGGGGTCGATGGCTCGGACGGCAGGCGAAAATGGCTGAGCTGGATGTTGGCGAGGATCTGGCCATGCACGGCGGCCCGGTGCGCCAGGAACGAGGACGCGATGCCGTGCCGCAACCGGCCGCGCCGCATCGCCTTCACCACGCTAACGCAGAGATGTACCTGCCCCGGCTCCGCCGCGATGGAGGAGGCGATGGAGTACAGCCGCGGCTTCAGCGACGGCAGCGATTTTGCCAGGTCGAACAGCCGCGGGCGAGCAGAGGGAAAGGCGATCAGCAGATCCAGTAGATCCGCGTCGGCCGGTTCGGCGCCATCATCGCCATCGGCCAGGTGGCGGATGGCGATCGCTTCCTTCTCGTCGGTGGCGGACATGGCGAGCAGGTCCAGCGTGCGGTCCAGCGGACGCGCGATGTCCAATTGCCAGGCGAGCGCGTCGCGTGCGGTGCGCATGGTGCCGTCCGGGCAGGGCAGCAATTCATCGCCCGCGGCGCGCAGTTTTTGCAGGCAAGCTTCGACCAATTCGGGGTCGTTTGGCGCGGTGATGCCGATGGAGTCGCCGGGTAGGTAGGTCATACCGGACGGCGACAGGTCGATCACCACATGGCGCACGTCTTTGGCGGAGCCCTCGCCCGTCAGCCGATCGGCAGCCAGCACGCGCACGGGCATGCCGGTGGGCACGGTGGGGGCGATCGATTCGGCGGGAGGCGCGATGGCGATGGAATCGGCCGGGCGATCGGCCAGCAGCTCCTTCACCTTTTTGCTTGTCGGCTTGGCGCCGGGCACGCAGAGCGAGGCGGAGGTTTCCTTGCCGCTGGCGAGCGCTTCGGCATAGCTCTGGCAAAGATACCCGCATTGGCCGCAATCCAGCTGCGCCATGGCGGCCATCAGCTTGCGCTCGAACGGCTTGCCCTCGGCCAGGGCGAGACGCTCGTCCATTTCCAGCGCTGGGTCGTGCCAGGGGAAGTCCTCTTCTTCCGCCACCGAACTGGCGGTCGACATGCCGGCACCGCCGTCTGTGGTGCCGCCGTATAACCCAGCCAGAAAGCCGTTGAGCCAGGCGCGTTGGGCGGCGCTGAACGGAGCGTTCTCGGGGATGACCGGAGTCGTGGCCGGGTTCATCGCGTTCATGCGGCGGTTCCCACCAAAGCGGTGAGCGCATCGTCGGATTTCGTGGCGGACCAGGCTTGGAAGCTTTGGTCCGGGGTGCGTTCCGTCTTCCAGGTTTCAAGCAGGGCCAGCACCAGGGGCGGCACGTCCTCGGCCGCGACCGCGGGGCGGATGAGGCGGCCGATGGCTTGGTTGGGGCCGGCACCGCCGCCGACATGCAGGTCGTAGCCTTCCACCATGTCCTCCCCCCGCTCCACCTTGGCGCCAAGCAGGCCGATATCGGCGATATAGTGCTGAGCGCAGGAATTGTGGCAGCCGGTCAGGTGGATGTTGATCGGGGCATCCACCTCGATCCGTTCCTCCAGCCACTCCACCAACCCGGCGGCGTGGCCCTTGGTGTTGGAGGCGGCAAATTTGCAGCCCGCATTGCCGGTGCAGGCGACCAGCCCGGTGCGCAGCGGGCCGGCAGAATGGCCCAGCCCGAGCGCCTCGATGGCGGCCAGCGCCTCGGGGATGCTTTGGTTGGGAATGTCGGAGATTAGCAGGTTCTGCCAAACGGTCAGCCGGATGGTGCCGGACCCAAAGCGGTCGGCGATGTCGGCCAGGCCGCGCATCCGCTCCACCGTGATGCGGCCGACGGGAACCACCACGCCGACATAGGACAGGCCGAACTGGCGCTGCGGGTGCACGCCGATATGGGCGCTGCGGGATTGTGCGGGGGTGGGCAGCAAGGCCTCGGGCGGCAGGCGGGTGAAGGGGCGGCCTGTCTCCTCCTCCACCGCGGCGAGGAATTTGTCGAAGCCCCAATCGTCCAGCACGTATTTCAGCCGGGCCTTCAGCCGGTTGGTCCGGTCGCCATTGGCGATGAACACGCGCAGGATGGCGTCGCACACGGGCGTTGTGTCGCCGGGTGCGACGACGATGCCGGTGTTGCGTGCGAAATCCTTGTGCCCGGTGATGCCGCCCAGGGCGAGCGTGTAGTAGACGCCGCCGGGCACACCGAAGCCGTCCTGCACCTGCACGGCGGTGAAGGCGACGTCGTTGGTATCTTCCAGCACTGGAACCACGCCGCAGCCGTCGAAGGCGATGTTGAACTTGCGCGGCAGGCCATACAGTTCGCGGTGGTTCAGGATGTGGTGGTGGATGCGCCGGGCATCGGCGCGGGTGTCGATCAGCTCCTGCGGGTCGATCCCCGCGGTGGGGCTGCCGGTGACGTTGCGCACGTTGTCGGCGCCCGAGCCGCGGGAGGTGAGGCCGAGATCGGCCAAGCGGGTGAGGATTTCCGGCGCGAAATTGGCGGCGATCTCGCGGATCTGCAGGTTGGCGCGGGTGGTGACGTCGGTGTAGCCGCCGCCCATTTCCTCCGCCATGTCGGCCAGGCCGCGGAATTGCAGGGTGTTCAGGATGCCGCCGGGCATGCGCAGCCGGCACATGAAGCTGTTCTGCGCCGGGGCGACGAAGAACAGGCCGTGATACTTCGTCAGAAAGACGTCGGTGCCTTTGGGGAATTTGTTCTCCCCCGCCAGCGCGCTGATTTCGCCGAAGCGGTCGAGCGGGTTCTTCTTCCGCTTGGCGTCTTCTTCCGGCACTAGTTTGCCGCCGCTGGCCAGGGTGCGGTCCTGGGCGGCCCGTTGCAGGTCGGTTGGGTCGGGCGAGGCGCCGCTGCCCCCGGTAAGTGGGCCGTTCTTGGCTTCCACCCCGGCCATGAAGCCCTTGAGATATTCCTGTTGCTCGGTCGAAAACGGCTGATCGGTCATGCGGCCCACTCTGCAGGCTGAAAAGCTGGTCCAAAGGGAAGGGTTGAGCGGGCGGCGCCGATCGGGCGGCCGTCCTTGATGATGGCCAAGTACCATGGGGCGTCCCCGGTTTCTCCGTAGAGCACGGCGCCCACCAAGCGGTCGTCCCGCATCAGCAGCCGGCGATATTGGCCAGCCTCGGCATCGTCCAGCACGATAGGGTCCCCGCCCTCGATCTCCCCGGCGGACCACACGCCTGCGCCGGCTACTTTAAGCGCGGTGGCGTCGGCAGAGACGGGGACGTAGCGGGCATCGCGGCCGAGGATGGCGGCGGCGGCTACCTCCGCCTGCGCGAAGGAGGGGGCGACCAGGCCGACGCATTGCCCGGCGTGCTCGGCGCACTCACCGATCGCCCAGATCGACGGATCGTCGGTGCGCATGGCATCGTCCACCAGGATGCCGCGATTGACGGGCAGGCCGGCGGAGCGGGCGAGTTCGGTGTGCGGGCGGATGCCGACGGCCATGACGACGATGCGGGCGGGAACGCGGGTGCCGTCGGCCAGCAGCACGGCATCTTCCTCAATCGCCACGGTTTTCGCGTTGGTGATGGTCGCGATGCCCTGGCCGGCGAGGCGACGTTGCAGCAGCGCGGCCGCGCCATCGTCCAACTGCCGTTCCATCAGGCGGCCTACGGCATGCAGCACGGTGACCCGCATGCCCCGCTTGGCCAAGCCGGCTGCGGCCTCCAGCCCCAATAAGCCGCCGCCGATGACGACCGCGTCACCGCCAATAGCGGCATGGGCGATCATCTGGTCCACGTCTTCCAGTGTGCGGTACATGAGCACACTGGGCCGATCGGCGCCCGGGAAGGGCAGGCGAACGGGTTGCGCACCGGTGGCGAGGACCAGACGGTCGTACGGGATAAACTCACCAGACCCGAGCATGACGCGTTTGGCATGCCGATCCAGCGCCGTCACAATCGTGCCCGGCCGCCAGGCGATCTGGTGCTCGTCCAGGGCATGGGGGTGATGGGTGATGAGCGCGTGGGCGTCCAGGTCGCCGGCCAGGTATTGGCTGAGGGCCACCCGGTTATAGGGATGCGCTGCTTCACCGCCGACGAGAGTGACCGCCGCGCCTCCGTTGGCCAGGCGTTCCGCGCACCGGGCTCCTGCGGGGCCTGCGCCAATTACGACAACCTGGTAAATTTCACTGCCCATTAGCCGATTATAGCAACTGCCTTGGGCAGGTGCAGCGTGCTCGACAGAGTTTGATGTCGATTAGAGCAAGCGGACGCCTAGGCTTTGAGCAGGTCTACGCGAGTGAGATTACTTTACGAGCAAAGAATGCCCGGTCATCTCCGCCGGCTGTGGCAAGCCGATCAGGGCCAACATCGTAGGCGCCAAATCGCCCAAGCGCCCGTCCCGAAGGGTCGCACCGCCAGCGCCGGCCAGCAGCAGGGGCACGCGGTTGGTGGTATGGGCAGTGTGGGGCGCGCCGGTAACAGGGTCGCGCATCCGTTCGCAATTTCCGTGGTCGGCAGTGACCAGCAGGGCGCCACCCTGGGCGGCGATGGCATCGGCAATGGCGCCCAGTCCCGTGTCCACCGCCTCCACCGCCGCAATCGCGGCCGCCAGCTTACCGGTGTGGCCGACCATGTCGGGATTGGCGAAATTCAGCACCACCATGTCGAACCGGCCGGTGCCTATGGCCTCGACGGCGCGCCGG
>NZ_LMUY01000026.1:57482-76972 GCF_009765685.1 Acidisphaera sp. L21
GTTCGGGGGCGCTCATTTCCGGTTGCAGATCGTAGGTGGCGACCTTCGGAGAGGGCACCATGATGCGTTCCTCGCCTGGGAACGGGTCCTCCCGCCCGCCATTCAGGAAGTATGTGACGTGGGGATATTTCTCCGTCTCTGCCATCCGGAGTTGACGCCTGCCGGCGGCACTGACGGTTTCGCCGAGGATATTGCCCATGGAATTAGGGGCGAAAATCGTCGTCATCAGCGGGGCCAGGTCGTCGCTGTAGCGGGTCATGCCGACGGCGATAGCGAGTTTCGGGGGCGATCGGTCGAAGCCGGTGAAGGCCGGGTCCAGCAGGGCCATCAGCAATTCGCGAATCCGGTCGGCGCGGAAGTTGAACGACAGGATCCCGTCGCCATCGGCCATGCCGGCGTAGTCGCCGATTGCAGCAGGGGGCACGAACTCGTCGGTCGTATCTGCGGCATAGGCGGCCTGGATCGCGGCAGCGGCGGTCGGGAAGTGGGCGCCGTCTGCCTTGGTGATGACTGCGAAGGCGCGGCTCACGCGGTCCCACCGATTGTCGCGGTCCATGGCGAAATACCGGCCGCTGAGGGTGGCAATGGTGGCGCCGTCGGGCAGGCCGGCCTCAACCGTGGCCACGTATTGGGCGGCGGAGCGAGGCGGTGTGTCGCGGCCGTCGGTGAAGACGTGCAGGCGGACGGGAATGCCCTCGGCCGTCACGATCTTGGCCAGGGCGATGGCGTGGTCCTGGTGGGCATGAACGCCGCCGGGTGACATGAGCCCGATCAGGTGGCAGGCGCCGCCGGTGCGCTTCAGCGTGTCGACCAGGGTGCGGACCGCCTCCGTCTTGCCAAGCGAGCCATCGGCGATGGCACGGCCGATGCGGGGCAGTTCCTGCATCACCACCCGGCCGGCACCGATATTCAGGTGTCCGACCTCCGAGTTGCCCATTTGCCCATCTGGCAGGCCGACATCCTCGCCAGAGGTGCGCAGGAAGGCGCGGGGTCCTGCTTCCCAAAGGCGGTCGAAATTTGGCGTGCGGGCCTGGCAGACCGCGTTGTCATCCCGCGTCTCGCTCCAGCCCCAGCCATCCAGGATCATCAGCATGACGGGGCGGGGCGGGGCGTTGGTCATGGCATGGTCCCTCGGCTGGGTCGGATCGTTACCCGGCTCTGTCCCATACGGCGGGACGAACGAAAAGTCTTGGTTGTCATCAACTTGGCCGTCCGGCCCGGTGATACGGGTGGCCGGTGGCGATGGCGCGGGCGCGGAACAATTGCTCCGCCAATAGCGGGCGCACCAGCATGTGCGGCCAGGTCATCGGGCCTAGCGACAAGGTCGCGTCGGCGCGGGCGATGATGGGGGCGTCGAATCCCTCCGCACCGCCGATCAGAAAACAAACGGGGCGCGAAGAACCGAGCCAGCGTTCCAGCAGGGCGGCCAATCCAGGGCTGTCCGGGGAGGCGCCGCCGCCATCCAGTGCCACGGCAAACGCAGTGGCGGGCAGGGCAGCCAGCAGAGCCTCCGATTCGCGGCGCTTCACCTCTGCCGGGGCACCGCGGCCCTCGGGCACTTCGGTCACATCCAACGGCGGCCGCAGTCGTGCGTTGTATCGTGCGAACAGGTCCGCTTCCGGCCCGGCGCGCAGCTTGCCAACCGCGATCAGCCGCATCGCAGTTGCACCGGCGCGGAGGTTCGGGACATAGCGATGCCGTAAAGAGGAGGAGCCAACACGTGATCCGTCGCCCCCTGCTGCTGTGCGCTGCCTGGCTGCTTTGCGCCGCTGCATCGCCAGTGCCTATCGGGCCGGTGAGGCTGGCCGCCCAACCCGGCACTCCCCTGGACGCAACGGCGCGCCGGGTCGCGGCGGCCGATCTGAATGATGGCGATGCCGGTTCGCTGCTGCTGCTGGGCAGCCAGCCGCTGGGTGCGGCCGGCACCGGGCCGGCGCTGTTCGTGCAGGTGCAGTCGCAAAGGTCCTGCGGGTCGGCCGGGTGCTCGACCTCCATCTACCTGCCGACCAAGGCCGGGTGGGCCAAGGTATTGGATGCCGTCAGCGGCAATGTGGTGGTGGAGGCCGGGCAGCATGGCGGGATGCATGACCTGTTGGTGGGCAAGAACGATCGCTGGGTTTGGAAGGGCCATGCCTACGCCGATACGCAGCCGGCGCCGCAGGTGGATCTGCGTCCCCGCCACCCACGGCCGACCGCGCACCGCAAGCCGGTGCACCACGCACCGCCATTGCATAACGGTCCGTAGCGCCGGCCTACGCGGCCGGTTCGGCTTCGTCCTCGTCGGTCCGCGGGTCGTCGAGGTCGGACCCCCACATCTTTTCCAGCGCATATAGTTCCCGCGCCTCGGGCTTGAACAGGTGGACGACGATGTCGCCGGCGTCGATCAGCACCCAGTCCGATCCGCCAGCGCCCTCCACCGGCACACGTCCGACCCCCGCCTCGCGTAGTTTTTCCTGCAAATGGGTGGCCATGGCGCTGATCTGACGATCGGCGAGGCCAGTCGCGATCACCATGCGGTCGGTGAAGGCGGCGCGGCCGGCCAGGTCCAGCACCGTCACGTTCTCGGCCTTGTCGGCCTCCAAGCTCTCGACGATGATCGCCTGGACCCGGTCCAGCACCGATGGCTCGGTTTTCTTGCGGGCGGCCCGGGGCTTCGGACCGGCGGCGGCGGCTTTCTTGCGGGGCGTGCCCGGCGCCTTCGCCGCCTCCTTCAGCGTCGTGGCCGGCTTCGGCAGCTTGCGCTTGGCAGGCGGCTTCGTACCGGGGTCGGCGGCTGTTGGTTTTCTGGCTATCTTCCTGCTCCCGCAATGCGTGGTGCTGCGCCGGAGTATGCCGCGCGCAGTGCCGTCGCCGATATGGCATTTTGTTGCGCTGGCAGGAAGGTCCATGCCGGCGCGGTGGTTTCGGCCAGCATCGGTGCTTCCCGTGCCGGGTGCCAGGCTGGCCGCAACCGTCGTGCGGCCTGGCCAGCCAGCGCGCGGTGGTTATAGCCAGGGCGGGGCAGCACTGCGAACGGTATCGTGTGCGTAACCCCCACCCAGCGGCGCCAGCGCGGTAATTCGCACAGGATATCGGCCCCCATGAGCCACACGAAATGGATCCGGGGGAACCGCAGCCGCAGGGCGGCCAGCGTGTCGGCGGTGTAGCGAGTACCCAACTGGCTCTCGATCGCGGTGGCCAGGATGCGGCGGCCATCGGCGATTCCGGCGGCGGAAGCGAGGCGCTCGGCCAGACTCGCCATGCCGGCGGCGCGTTTCAGCGGATTGCCTGGCGATACCAGCAGCCACACCTGGTCCAGCTGCAGGCGTCGCAATGCCAGTTCGGCGACGTGGCGGTGCCCGGCATGGGCGGGGTTGAACGAGCCACCGAGCAGGCCAACGCGCAGTCGCTGCCGATGGCCGAAGCGGGGAACCGGGTCGACCACGGTGCGGTGGATCAGGGCCGGACCTGCCCCGTGCCGGTGACGACGTAGCGAAACGAGGTCAATTGTTCCAACCCGATCGGGCCGCGGGCGTGCATGCGCCCGGTGGCGATGCCGATTTCCGCGCCGAAGCCGAACTCCCCGCCGTCGCAGAATTGGGTGGAGGCGTTCCATAGCGCGACGGCGGACGAAACGCCGGCCAGGAATGTCTCGGCGACTGCCGCGTCGGCGGTGACGATGGCGTCGGTGTGCTCGCTGCCGTGGCGGGCGATGTGGCTCAGTGCGCCGTCGATGCCGTCCACCATCGCGACGTTCAGGATCGCGTCCTGCCATTCGGTGTCGAAATCGCTGGGGTCGGCGGCAGGCAGCTCGGGGAGGATGGCGCGGGTGCGGGCATCGGCGCGGATGGCGCAGCCGAAGGCAGTGACGGCTTGGATGAGCTGCGGCAGCAGGCTGGGTGGGGCGGCCGAGTCGACCAGAAGGGTTTCGGTGGCGCCGCAGACGCCGGGTCGGCGCAGCTTGCTGTTCACCAGCAGGGAGCACGCCATCGATGCATCGGCGGCGGCGTGGACGAAGAGGTGGTTGAGGCCCTCGGCATGTGCCAGCACGGGAATGCGAGCCTCCCGCTGCACACGCTCCACCAGGGATTTGCCGCCACGGGGGATGATGAGATCGACCAGGCCGGAGCCGGCGAGCATGGCGGCGACGTAGGCGCGATCGGCCTCGGGCGCGATCTGCACGGCAGCTTCCGGCAGGCCGGCAGCCGCCAGCCCGGCGGTCATCGCGGCGTGGATGGCGCGTGCACTGTGCAGGCTTTCGGACCCGCCGCGCAGCAGCACCGCGTTGCCGGATTTCAGGCACAGCCCGGCGGCGTCGGCGCCGACATTCGGGCGGCTTTCGTAGATCATGCCGATGACGCCGATCGGAGTGGCAATGCGACGGAACTGCAGACCGTTTGGGCGGCTCCATTCGGCCAGAGTACGGGCTAACGGGTCGGGCAGGGCGGCGATCTCCTCCAGCCCAACCGCCATCGCCTCAACCCGGTCGGGCGTCAGCGTCAGACGGTCGCGGAACGCGGCGGTGGCTTTGCTCGCGATCAGATCCTGTTCGTTGGCGCCGAGTATGGCCGTGGCATTCGCCCGCAACGCCGCGGCCGCGGCCAGCAATGCCGCATTCCGGGCACCGGCTGGCGAGCGCGCCATGGTGGCAGAGGCCGCGCGGGCAGTGGCACCGGCGGAGTGCAACCATTGGGAGGCGCGGTCGGTATCGGCGGTCATGGTGGATCCGGATTGTGAAAGGCAGTTAATGGGCCGCAGCTTAGGTGAGGTCGGACGATCCTGGAATGCAAGCCACGCAGCCCCGCCCGGCGGACATAGCTAGGCCGTGGCCAGCAGAACCAGATCGTCCCGATGGATCGCCTCGTCCCGGCCGCGCCAGCCGAGCAGGGTTTCGATCTCCTCCGACCGATGCCCGGCGATGCGGCGCATATCGTCGGCGGAGTAGGCGGACAGGCCGCGCGCCAGTTCGATGCCGTCGGTGTCTCGGACCTCGATCGGGTCGCCACGATCAAAGCCGCCCGCCACGGCGCGCACGCCCGCTGGCAGCAGGGAACGGCCAGCGGACAAAGCCCGCGCCGCGCCCGGGTCGACGGTGAGGGTGCCGAGCGGCGCCAGGCTACCGGCGATCCAGCGCTTGCGGGCGGAGCGACCTTCGGGTGCCGGCAGGAACCAGGTGCAGCGCGCGCCATCGGCTACCGCCTGGATCGGGTTCGCCACGCTGCCCAGCGCGATCGCCATGGCGCAGCCCGCCTGCGTGGCGATGCGCGCCGCCACCAACTTCGTCCGCATCCCGCCGGACGAGTAGCCGGGCGGGGGATCGCCGCCCATTGCCTCGATCTCCGGCGTCAGCTGCGCGACGACGGGGAGGTGCTGGGCCGCCGGGTTGCTGCGGGGGTCGGCTGTGTAAAGCCCGTCGATATCAGACAGCAGCAGCAGCCGGTCGGCGCTGACCATCTCCGCCACGCGCGCAGCCAGGCGGTCATTATCGCCGAAGCGGATTTCAGCCGTTGCGATACTGTCATTCTCGTTGATGACGGGCACGCAGTTCAGGCTCAGCAGGGTGGTGAGCGTGGCGCGGGCGTTGAGGTAGCGGCGCCGGTCCTCGGTATCTTCCAGCGTCAGTAGCATCTGCGCGGCGGTGAGCCCCTGTCCGGAAAGCGCGCCCGCCCAGGCCTGGGCCAGTTGGATCTGGCCGACGGCGGCGGCGGCCTGCTTTTCTTCCAGCCTCAGGCGGGGCTGGGTGAAGCCCAGGGTCGGCCGGGCCAGCGCGATGGCGCCGGAGGAGACCAGAATGACGGCTGTCCCACGCGCCCGGGCGGCGGCGACGTCGGCGGCTACGCCGGCCAGCCAAGCGGTGCGGGGCGCGGCGCCATCCACCACCAACGCGCTGCCGATCTTGACGACCAGCAATTTCGCGGTGGCGAGGTCTGGCGTTATCACGCCGTCGCCCGTTCCGATTGGACGGTGTCCATCAAGCGGCGAAGCTGTTCCTGCACGCCCTGGCCAGTGACGCCGGACATCAGCATCACCGGCTGGCCGGAGGCGCGGGCAAGGGCGGCGCGGCGGGACGTCGCCTCCCTCGGGCTCATCGCATCGCATTTGTTCAGCACGATCAGCTCAGGCTTGTCAGCCAGGCCACCGCCATATTCAGTCAGTTCCTCTCGCACGGTGCGCCAGGCGTCGACCACGTTGCCCGCGGCGCCATCGACCAGATGCAGCAGCACGGCGCAACGCTCGACATGGCCGAGGAAGCGGGTGCCGAGCCCGGCGCCTTCATGCGCGCCCTCGATCAGCCCGGGGATGTCGGCGATCACCAACTCTTCCGAATGCGACAGGCGCACGACGCCGAGTTGCGGGTGCAGGGTGGTGAACGGGTAGTCGGCGATCTTCGGCCGGGCGGCGGATACGACCGAGAGGAAGGTGGATTTGCCGGCGTTGGGAAGGCCAATCAGGCCCACATCGGCGATCAGCTTCAGCCGCAGCCAGATCCAGCGTTCCTCACCGGGCCAGCCCTTGTCGGCGCGGCGGGGCGCGCGGTTGGTGCTGGATTTGAAGTGGGCGTTGCCGTGGCCGCCATCGCCGCCCTTGCACAGCACGATGCGCTTGCCGGGCTCGTCCAGGTCGGCGAGGACGATCTCGTTCGTCTCGTCCATGATCTGGGTGCCGACGGGCACGCGGATCAGCACGTCATCCGACCCGGCGCCGGTGCGGTCCGACCCGGATCCGTTGCCGCCCTTTCGGGCGCGGAAGTGCTGGGTGTAGCGGAAGTCGATGAGGGTGTTGAGGTTCTGGACGGCTTCGAACAGCACGTCCCCGCCCTTGCCGCCAGTGCCGCCATCCGGACCGCCGAACTCGATGAAACGCTCGCGGCGGAATGCAATCACGCCGTCGCCGCCATCACCGGAGCGGATATAGATTTTGGCCTGGTCGAGGAACTTCATGGGGTGGGTCCAAACGAAACGAGGGCCGGCTCATCGCCGACCCCCGTGCACGCGTAGCATTGGGCGGCGGCGAATTATTCGGCCGCGACCGGCAATGCTTCAACGGAGACGTGCACTCGGCCCTCGCCGCGGGTCGCGAACTTCACGCTCCCATCGATGAGTGCGAAAATGGTGTGGTCCTTGCCGAGGCCGACATTCAATCCCGGCTTCACCTTGGTGCCACGCTGGCGGATGATGATGTTGCCGGCGATCACAGCCTCGCCGCCGAACTTCTTCACGCCGAGGCGTCGACCTGCGGTATCGCGCCCGTTGCGGGACGAACCACCTGCCTTCTTATGTGCCATGTTTCAGTCTCCTACCGCTCAGGCCGCGATGATGTCGGCAATGCGCAGCACGGTGACGTGCTGGCGATGGCCGTTCTTGCGGCGGCTGTTCTGCCGGCGGCGCTTCTTGAAGATGATGATCTTGGCCAGACGGTCCTGCGCCACGACGGTGGCGGTTACGGACGCACCGGGCACCACGGGGGAGCCGATCGTCATGCCACCCTCGCCGCCGCCAACGGCCAGAACGTCGGTGAACGTGATGGTCGAGCCGGGCTCGGCATCCAGCTTCTCGACCTTCAGCACCAGCTCAGGGGTAACACGGTACTGCTTTCCGCCGGTGCGGATGACTGCGAACATCGATCGAAATCCTATGGAACACTCGGCCACCGATGGCACACCGCCATTAGCAACCGGGCAGCAGGTTTCCCTGACGCCGGAGGCAGGCCTTATAGCGCCCGCGCCGGCAGAGTCAACGGTTACAGGCCAGGTTGAGGTTACAGGCCAGGTTGGGGTTACAGGCCAGGTTTGGGGTTACAGGCCGGGTTTGGCTTCCAATCCAACCGCGGCGACGCCGGCCAGGGCGCAGATCTCGTCATTGTCGGAATTATCGCCGGAGATGCCGACTGCGCCAATCACGTCGCCCTCGCCCAGGATCAGCACGCCGCTAGGCACCGGCACCAACCGGCCACCGCTGACGGTGGACAGGGCTGCCATGAAGGTTGGGTTGGCGTTGGTGCGGTTGAACAACTCGCGCGAGCCGAAGCCCATGCCCAACGCGCCCCAGGCTTTGCCGAACGCAATGTCGAACCGCATGATGCCGGATTTGTCTTCCCGTTTGAACGCCACCAGATGGCCGCCGGCATCCAGCACCGCGACGGTCAGCGGCATGAACTTATGCTCCCGCCCGGCCTTCAGCGCGGCGTCGACGATGGCAGAGGCGATTTCGAGGGTCATCTTCATGGGCAGGCTCCTGGGTGATTCGGGCCGTAAACCAGCGTTGTGCCCTTCACGCAAAGTGATATCATCTGCGATATGAGGCTCGTTCTGGATTGCGACGTGCTTTTCAGCGGGCTGCGTAGCACGATCGGCGCGTCTCGTATCCTGCTGCTGGCGATCGAGGCGAAGGTGATCCTGCCGCTGGCGAGCGTCGCCATCGTCTTTGAGGATGAGGCAGTCTTGAAGCGAGTCGTTCGCAGAAGCCGCGATCAACGGCCAGGCGGACGCGCTCGTGTCGTTCAACCTTCGGGACTACCGGCCGGCCGACCCTGGCGGGGCTGCTAGTCTCGACATCCCGGTCTGCCGGCCGGGTGACATTGTAAGAAGGCTATCATGGCGACCATCAGCAACTTCGCCCTTCGGATTCCCCCCTCCTTGATGGAGGATGTGAAGACACTGGCGTTACAGGATGCCATGTCGGTCAACCAGTTCCTGGTGCAGGCTGCGGCGGAGAAGGTCGCGACGCTGAAGGCGCGCGGCTATTTGGTGGACCGGGCGATGCGGGCGGCGGAGGGCGACCTTGGGCGGGTTTTGGCGAAGGCAGGGGCACCGGTAGCCATTCCCGGTGACGAACTGCCAGACGGCTGGCAGGCCTGAACGGCGCCTTGCGTTGACCCTGGCGGGCCGGGGCCGTAAACCGCCCGGTGAACAATACCGGGCTACAGCCGCCTCGTCGGCACCCTAGGAGAGTATGATGCGCGCGCGGATCTTTCAGCGTCCCAAGACCGCCATGCAGTCCGGCACCGCCGGCACGGAAACCTGGATGCTGGAATTCAACGCCACCCTGCCCGAAGTGAACGATCCGCTGATGGGCTGGTGGGGCCGGGGGGACACGCGGGGCCAGGTGAAGCTGAAGTTCGAGACGCGTGAGCAGGCCATCGCCTATGCCGAGGCCAACGCGATCGCCTATGACGTGGAAATTCCGCCCGCGATCGTCAAGCAGAAGCCGAAGGTCTACGCCGACAATTTCCGCTTCGGCCGAACGGAAAACTGGACCCATTGACGGCTTGGCGGCCCCACCTGGACTCGAACCAGGGACCCATCGCTTAGAAGGCGATCGCTCTATCCGCTGAGCTATGGAGCCTGCGGGCGAATTAGCACAGAATCGACGCATGCCAACCCTCTGGCGTTTGCGCTCTGCCGCCCCGTCCCATAGGGAATGGGCCGACGGATCGGCATGACAGGAGACCCCATCGTTGACCAAGCGCCAGATGAAGCTCGGCCTGTCCATGCGGTATCTGGGCTATCACGACGCCGCCTGGCGCCATCCGGATGTGCCGGCGAACGGGTCGTCCGAGTTCAGTCACTTCCTGTACTGCGCCCAGCAGGCGGAGCGGGCGAAGTTCGACATGGTGTTCTTTGCCGATGGGCTAGGTGTTCGGGCGAACGATACGCCGCCGGGCTCGCTGAGCCATTCCAACCGCAACGTGGAGTTGGAGCCGCTAACCCTGCTGTCGGCGCTGGCGCCCATGACCAAGCATATCGGCCTCGTGAGCACCGCTTCGACCACCTATAACGAGCCGTATCATATCGCCCGCAAATTCGCCTCGCTGGACAATATCAGCGGCGGCCGGGCCGGGTGGAACGTGGTGACGTCCTGGTCCGAGCAGGAGGCCTGGAACTTCAGCCGCGAGAAGCACCTGGATTACGAGACCCGCTACGAACGCGCACGCGAGTTCGTCGATGTCGTCACCGGGCTGTGGGATAGCTGGGAGCCGGATGCCTTCGTGCACGACAAGGCAACCGGCCAGTTCTACGACCCGGCCAAGCTGCATACGCTGCACCACAAGGGCCAGCATTTCGCCGTCCGCGGCCCGCTGAGTGCCCGGCCGTCGCCGCAGGGCCGGCCGTTGCTGGTGCAGGCCGGGGCCAACCCGGCGGGGCAGGAAATCGCGGCGGCGGACGCCGACGTGGTCTATGCCTCGATCAACGGGCTGGAGCAGGCGCAAGAGTATTATGCGTCGGTGAAGGCGCGAATGCCGAAATACCACCGCGACCCGGATCTGCTGAAGATCATGCCCGCTCTGGTGCCCATCGTCGGCCGGACGGCGACGGAGGCGCGGGCCAAGCTGGACCAATTGCAGGCGCTGATCGACCCGCTGGCCGGCTATGCCCGGATCTACGGGTTGATGGGCGACCTGTCCGCCTATGATTTCGATGGCCCGGTGCCGGAGCCGGTGAACGCCAAGATGCGCAGCCTGGCCTATGGCTGGTGGGAGCGTTCGAAGCAGGAAGGTTGGACCATCCGGCAGATGTATGCCGAATACGCCGTCGGTGAGGGTTTCCGCGCCATCGGCACCCCGGCGCAGATCGTCGACATCATGGAAGAGTGGATGAATGCCGGCGCGGCCGACGGGTTCAACATAACGCCCACGCATCTGCCCGGCGGCATCGACGATTTCGTGGAGTTAGTGCTGCCGGAGCTGCATCGTCGTGGACTGTTCCGTACCGAATACACGGGCGCGACGCTGCGAGAAAATCTAGGTTTGCCGCCCCATGTCAGTCGTTGGGTGAAAAAGTCAGTTTGACGACCCCTGCCGGCTTCGTGGATGGTGCGGTGCAACATTAAGGAGCAGTAAGTTTTGCAGCGGCAGATGAAGCTGGGCCTGAATATCGTCGCCAATGGCGCGCATGCTGCCGGGTGGCGAATGCCCGGCGCGCTGACCAACGCCGCCATGGACATTCGCGTCTGGAAGCGCATGGCCCAGGCGGCGGAGCGGGCGTGCATCCACTTCATGTTCTGGGCCGACGGCATCGCCGTCCGCCACTCCGCCCGCGACGATACCGAACTGAGCTACAACGCGCGCATCGATGTGTGGGAGCCGCTGACCGTGATCGGCGCCCTGTCCGCGGTGACGGAGCGGATGGGATATATCGCCAGCGCGTCCACCACTTATAACGATCCGTATCACGTCGCCCGCAAATTCGCCTCGCTGGACTACATCAGCGAGGGCCGGGTCGGCTGGAACGTCGTCACCTCGTGGAGCGAGCAGGAGGCGTTCAATTTCGGCCGCGACGCGCATATGGAGCACGGGTTGCGCTATCGCCGGGCGGAAGAGTTCGTCGACGTAGTGTTTGGCCTTTGGGATAGCTGGGAAGACGACGCCTTCATCCGCGACCAGGTGGGCGGCCAGTATTTCGACCCGGCAAAGCTGCACACGCTGAACCACAAGGGCGAGAGCTTCACCGTGAAAGGCCCGCTGAACACCGGCCGCCCCATCCAGGGCTACCCGGTGATCGCACAGGCCGGGTCATCCGGCCCCGGGCAGGAGCTTGGCGCCCGCATCGCCGACCTGATCTACACCGCGCAGCAGAGCAAAGAGGACGCCGTCGCCTTCTACGCCAGCGTGAAGGCACACGGGGAGAGCGCGGGGCGTGATCCGGACTCAATGCTGGTGATGCCTGGCATCCTGCCGATCATGGGCCGCACCCGGCAGGAAGCGCAGGATCGCTACGAGGACTTGCAGAGCCGGGTGCCGCCCGAACTGGGCCTGCCGATGCTGGTCGAGACGTTCGGCGATTTGACCCAGTTGGACCCGGACGGTCCGCTGCCGCCGCCGCTGCAGTCGCACAACGCGGTCAAAAGCGGGCACGAGAAGCTGGCGCGTCTGGCGCTGGAGCCGGGGATGACCATTCGCAAGCTGTATCAGAACCGGGCCGGAGCCTCGGGCCACAACACCGTCGTCGGTACCCCTGCGGATGTAGCCGATCTGATGGAAGATTGGTTCACCTCCCGCGGTTGCGACGGGTTCAACCTGATGCCTGCCTTCCTGCCGGACCCGGCGATCGAGGCGTTCGAGTGGCTGGTCCCGGAATTGCAGCGGCGTGGACTGTTCCACACGGAATACGAAGGCGATGGGACGTTGCGGAGCAGCCTGGGTTTGAAGCGCCCGGCGTTCAACAGCCACCGTCGCCGGGCGTAACGACCTCTTACCAGGGAATACAGATGATACAGGGTGTCCGCCGTGCGTCGAGGTGGTCGATCGTAGCGGCGGGATTGCTCGCCTCGGTGCCAGCCTGGGCGCAGACCGATGTAATCCCGACGCAGACGCCGAACCCGGATTTGGTGAAGAAGCTGCCGGCTGGGGCGAAGACATTCACCCTCGCGGTGGCGCTCGGCTCTCCGCCCGACGATTTCCGGAACGCGCAGGGCGAAGTGGCCGGCTGGGAAATCGACATCATGCGTGGTGCCACCCAGTTGCTGGGGCTGGACCTGGACATCCGCCCGACCACCTTCGACACGTTGATCCCGGGGCTGCAGGCCAAGCGGTTCGACGGCGCGACGGGCCAGATGGGCCTGTCCGACGCGCGGGAGAAGGTGGTCGACATGATCGGCACGCTGACGGGCAACGAGCTGTTCGCCGCCCTGTCGGATTCCACGATTAAGATCAACGGTCTGGAAGATCTGTGCGGCCTGACGGTCGGCACCACCCGCGGCTCGCGTGAGATGGTGTTCGCGGGCGAGCAGAACCCGAAATGCGAGGCCGCCGGCAGGAAGCCGATCAATGCGCTTGCCTTCAACGACGGCAACGGCGCGGCCGAGGCGGTGATGAGCCGCCGGGCAGACATGGTCTGGCTCGGGTCCACCGCGATCAGCTACTTCGTGGCGCAGTCCAAGGGGCGGACCAAGGTCGTTGGGGCCTATACCGACCCCAGCTATATCGGCCCGGCGTTGACGAAGGGCTCGGACCTGGCGGTTCCCTTGCAGGCGGCGATCCAGACGCTGATCGACAATGGCACCTACGGCAAAATCGTCGCCAAATGGGGCCTGTCGGACAACGCCATCAAGACGGCGCCGCTGAACCCGACCGGCACGCCGAAGTAATGCCCCACGCGGCGCTATCCGCCGGGGTTGACCATGCGGCGCACCGCGTCGTGCCGTTGCGCCATCCCTGGATCTGGGTGGCGAGTGCCGTGGTGGCCCTGGTGGCGTTGGCAGTGCTGGCCAGCGTTGCCACCAACCCGGCATTCCAGTGGCCGGTGGTCGCGGAATACATGCTGGACCCGCAAATCCTGGTGGGCCTGGGCCGCACACTGGAACTGACGCTGATCGCGATGGCGATCGGCCTGGTGCTAGGCACCCTGCTGGCGATGATGCGGCTGTCACCCAACAAGCTGCTGTCGACCGTCAGTTGGGCCTATATCTGGTTCTTCCGCAGCGTGCCGGCGCTGGTGCAACTGATCTTCTGGTACAATTTCGGCGCGCTATATCCAGTGATTGCGCTGAAGCTGCCGTTCGGCCCGACGCTGTTCAGCGCCAGCACCAACTCGCTGATCACGCCCATGTTCGCCGCCCTGGCCGGGCTGGGTCTGGCGCAGGCAGCCTACACGGCAGAGGTGATCCGCGGCGGGATCGCCTCGGTTCCGAAGGGGCAGGCGCGGGCGGCGATGGCGCTGGGTATGCAGCCGCTGACGATTTTCCGCCGTATCGTGTTTCCGCAGGCGATGCGGGTGATCATCCCGCCGGTCGGCAACGAAGTGATCTCGATGGTGAAAAGCACCTCGCTGGTGAGCGTGATCGCCCTGGCGGAACTGCTGTACACCGCGCAGCTGATCTACGCGCGCACCTACGAGACGATACCGCTGCTGATCGTGGCGTCGCTCTGGTACCTCATCATCGTGTCGGTGTTGTCGGTCGGGCAGCATTTCCTGGAACGCCGGTATCGCGCGCGATGACCAGCCCGGGAACCGAGATGGTCAAGATCCGCGGCCTATCGAAGAGTTACGCCGGGCGAGAGGTGTTGCGCGGGATCGATCTGGACGTGGCGGCGGGCAGCGTGATGTGCATCATCGGGCCGTCCGGATCGGGCAAGAGCACGCTGCTGTCCTGCATTAACCATCTGGAGCGCATCGACGCCGGGCAGATCTGGGTCGCGGGGGAGTTGGTCGGCTACCGGGAGAAGAACGGCCTGATGTACGAACTGCCAGAGCGGCAGATTTCCCGCATGCGGCAGCGCGTCGGCATGGTGTTCCAGCAGTTCAACCTGTTCCCGCACATGACGGCCCTCGCCAACATCATGGAGGCACCGATCCAGGTGAAGCGCGTCCGCCAAGCCGATGCCCGTGCCCGAGGCGTGGAGCTGCTGGAACGGGTGGGCCTGGCCGCCAAGCACGCCATGTTTCCCGCCCAGCTCTCAGGCGGGGAGCAGCAACGCGTAGCGATCGCCCGGGCGTTGGCGATGGACCCCCAATTGATGCTGTTTGACGAACCGACCTCCGCCCTGGACCCGGAATTGGTGGGTGAGGTGCTGGCGGTGATGAAGGACCTCGCGCGCTCCGGCATGACGATGGTGGTGGTGACGCACGAGCTGGCTTTCGCGCGGGAGGTCGGGGACGAGCTGACCTTTATGGACGCCGGCATGGTGGTGGAGCGGGGCGCGCCGCGCCAGGTTCTGGCTGCCCCGCAGCAGCGGCGGACCCAGGATTTCCTCTCGCGGGTTCTGTAACGCGTTACAATGCGGTAGTCTCGGCTCGAAATCCTGCTGCGCGACACCATTTGTGCGGCAAGATGATGACAGGGACAGGCGGATAGATGGACGCGCTACAAGCGCAGGCGCTGATACGGTTCGGCCTAGGGCGCCGCGGCAACGAGCCGCTGCCGGCCGATCCCGCAGCCTGGCTGAAGGGGCAGATCACCCGCCCCGACCCCTCGGAATTCCCCGGTGCGCTGAGCACGACCGAATGCCTGACCGCTTGGCGCCTGGACTCGCAGCAGCCCTTGCCGCCGGGCCAGCCATCGCGGGTGAACAGCATCCTGGCGCAGGAGAAGATCCAGCAATGCAATAATGCATTGATGAGTTCGGCACCGTTCCGCGAGCGGCTGGTCTGGTTCTGGACCAACCATTTCGCCGTCAGCCTCAACCGGCTGGAATGCCTGCCCGTCACCGGCGCGTTCATTCGGGAGGCTATTCGCCCGCACGTGACCGGCAAGTTCAGCGACATGGTGCTTGCGGTGATGCAGCACCCGGCCATGCTGATGTATCTGGACAACTGGGGCTCCATCGGCCCGAACAGCCCGGTGGGGCTGCAAAGCGGTAAGGGGCTGAACGAAAACCTGGCCCGCGAGTGTCTGGAACTGCACGTGCTGAGCCCCGCGTCGGGCTACACCCAGGCCGATGTGACCAGTATGGCGCGTATTCTGACCGGTTGGACGGTGAATTTCGGCGATCAGCACCCGGGCTTCGTCTTCAGCCCGGCGCTGCACGAGCCCGGGCACAAGACGGTCATGGGCAAGGTGTTTCCGGAAGGTGAGGAGGGCGGTGTCGAGGCGCTGACGTATTTCGCCGACCAACCCGCCTGTCACCAATTCCTGGCAACCAAGCTGGTGCGGCATTTCGTGGCCGACGACCCGCCGGCGGGCGCGGTGGCGACGATTGCCGGCGTGCTGCGCGACACCCACGGCGATTTGGCTGCGGCGTCCGTCGCGTTGGTGGATCTGCCGGATTGCTGGACGCGGTTGACCAAGCTGCGCACGCCGCAGGAATACGTCATCGCCTGCGCCCGTGCGGTGGAGGCCGAACCGGTCACCACGACGCTGGCGGCGGAGTTGATGGACGGGCTGGGCCAGCCACTCTGGACCCCGCCGCTGCCGAATGGCTGGGCTGACCGGGCGGAAAGCTGGGCCGGGCCAGAGGCGCTGCTGCGCCGGGCGGAATTGGCGAACAAGATCGCCGGCCGCCACCCCGACCCGGACCCGGCGGAGGTGGCGGATGCCTGCCTCGGCCCATTCCTCCGCGCGGAGACGCTGCAGGCGATCAAGTTCGCCGGATCACGCCGAGGGGCGATGACGATGTTAATGGCGTCCCCGGAGTTCATGCGGCGATGATGCATTTGCCGACGCTGTCGCGCCGCTCTGCGTTGCTGGGCCTGTCCAGTGCGCTGGTGATGGGTCGCGCCTCCCTGGCCCTTGCCGCGGCGCCAACCGACAAGCGGTTTGCCGTCATCATCCTGCGCGGGGCGATGGATGGCCTGTCCGCCGTGGTGCCGTATGGCGACCGTTATCTAACGCAATGGCGGCCGGAATTGCTGCCGCCGCCGGTGGGTAAGCCGGGCGGGATGCTGGATCTGGGCGGCTTCTACGGGCTGCATCCGTCGCTGAGTGGGATGCACCAGATCTACAAGGCGGGCGAATTGCTGCCCGTGCATGCCGTGGCCGGCAGTTACCGCAGCCGCAGCCATTTCGAGGCGCAGGACTACATGGAGAGCGGCGCCGAGGAGCGAATGGACAGCGGCTGGCTGAACCGCGCCCTGGCCCTGCTGCAGCAAGCCCCCGCCACTGCGCATACCTCGGCCATTGCCGTGGATGTGACGGTGCCATTGCTGCTGCGCGGTGCGACGAACGTGGCGACCTGGGCGCCGCCCAGTTTCGACCCGCTGGATGCCGATCTCTACACCCGCATCGTGGCGCTGAACCAGGCTGACCCGATTACTGGCCCGGCGTTGAAGGACGCGATGCGCCAACGCGGCTTTTCCGACAAGGTGCTGGCGGGCGGCGACCACGACCACGAAGCGTTCGGGTCGCTGTGTGCCGCCGCAGCCAAGCTGATGCGGGCGCCGGATGGTCCTCGGTTGGCGGCGTTGGAGCTGGAGGGGTGGGACACCCATACCGGCCAACCGGCGCGCATTGCCTCCGCATTGGCAGAGCTGGATAGCGGGCTGGTTGCGCTGAAGGCGGGGCTGGGGGATGCGTGGAAGCAGACCGTGGTGGTGGTGATCACCGAGTTCGGTCGCACGGTACGGGCGGATGGCACATTGGGCACCGACCACGGCACCGGCACGGCGGCCTTCATCGCTGGCGGCTCAATCGCCGGTGGGCGGGTGCAAGCGAATTGGCCCGGCCTGGCGCAGCATAATCTGTTCGAGGATCGCGATCTGCAGCCGACGGCCGATCTGCGATCTGTGGCCAAGGGCCTGTTGTCGGCGCATCTCGGCCTGGATGGGGCTGCGATGCTGAAAGTGTTTCCGGGTAGCGACCGGGTGGCCCCGATGCCGCGGTTGCTGCGGGCCTAGACCTTCCGCAACGCGGCGGCCACGGATTGGGGCGGGGTTGATTTCTCGTGTCCCAGGTGGTCGGCTCGGTTCCAACGAAATCACGGCGCGCGGTTGAGATGCGCCGGACCAGGGGACCGATCCGATTATGATTCAACGCCGCACCTTGCTCGCTGCCTCCGCCGCGTTCGTCGCCGCCGAAACCACGTTCGGCCGCCCGGCGCGTGCCGAGGGCAGTTACATCATCGGCACGTTGTTTCCGATGGCGGGGCCGAATGCCGAATACGGCACGATCTTCACCGCCGGGGCGCAGATGGCGCTGACGCATATCGCGGAAGACAAGACGCTCGGCAAGCCGGTGGAATTGCGGGCCGAGGATAGCCAGAGCACGCCGCAGGGTGGCGCCACCGGCATGACGAAGCTGGCGAATGTGGACCATGCGATATACACGCTGGTTGGGTTCACCGGCGTGTCGAAGGCCGCGGCGCCCATCGGGCAGCGCAACAAGGTCGTCATGGTGAATGGCGGCGGGGTTGGGCCGGATCTGTCGGGGCTGGCGCCGCTGTTCTGGAACGTCATCCCGCTGATCGATAAGGAAATCGCGGCGCTGCTGCCCTGGATGAAGGGCCAGAGCTTCAAGCGGGTGGCGCTGGTCTACGTGGATGACCCGTTGGGCAACGCGGTGCTGAAGCAAATGAACACGGTGCTGCCCACCATCGGCGCCACGCTGGCCGGTAGCTACAGCATCGCGCCAACCGCCCAGCAATTCGGCCCGATCGCAGCCAAGATCCGCGATGCCAATGCGGACGTGATCTACTTCGCCAGCTACGGCGCACAGCAATCGCAGATCATCAAGCAACTGCGCGACAACGGGTTGTCGCAGCAGATGATGACCTATTCCGCGGCGACCATTCCCTCGGTGCGTGGTTTGGCGGAGGCGGAGGGGCTGGTGTTTACCGCGCAGGTGAGCGACTGGAGCGCCAGTGACCCGGTGACCGCGCGGTTCGTGAAGGACTGGCGGGCTAAATATAACGGCGACCCGAGCACCTATCACCAGAACTACTACAATGCGGTGTGGCTGTTCGGGTTGCTGGTGCAGTCGCTGGAGAAGGCGGGCAAGCCGGTCGATGGCGAAGCGTTGCGGGCGGAATTGCTACGCGTCCGTAAATTTCCGCTGGCGGGCGGCGACGGCAGCTTCGATGACAATTGCGACATCTCCTTCCCGATCCAGGTCAACCGGATGAAAGGCGGATCCTTCGAGAAGATCGGCTAACCCGGCATGTTGCTGGTTCAGTTGCTGGCGTCGGGTATTCAAACGGGCCTGATCTATGCACTGACAGCGGCGGGATTCGCCCTTATCTTCGGCGCCACGCGGATTTTTCACGTGGCGCATGGGGCGACGTTCGCGCTCGCCGGGTATGCGTTCATCGAGGGCACGGATTGGGGCCTGCCCTGGCCGCTGGCATGCCTGGCGGCGCTGGTGGTGGCGGTGGCGTTCGGCCTGTTCATGGATTACTTCGTCTACCGCCCCATCCTGCGGCACGAGGCATCGTTCTTCACCGTGTTCGTCGCTGCGTTCGGCGTGGTCGTGGTGGTGCAGAGCATTCTGGAGGTGGCGTTCGGCCGAAGCTTCGTCAGCTACAGTTCGGCACTGACGCGGGCGGTGCCGGTGCTGCCGGGGCTGTATATTGCGCCGGTGTTCTGGGTGGTGATCGGCGTGACGGCGGTCATCCTGGTGCTGACCGGCGTATTCCTCGGCCGGTCGCGCGCGGGGATCGGGCTGCGCGCGCTGTCGGAGAATCCGGAGTTGCTGCGCGCGTTCGGATTGTCCTCACGCCAGTTATCGGCGCTGGCGTTCGCCATTGGGTCCGCCCTGGCGGTGCCGGGTGCGGTATTGAGCGCGGCGACCACGGGGCTGCAGCCGTCGGTTGGGCCGCATGTCATGCTGATTAGTCTGGCGGCCACCATCGTGGGCGGCATCGGCAGCTTGCGCGGGGCGGTGATCGCCGGGGTGCTGCTGGGCGTGACGGAGAGCCTGGTGGTGACGGTGCTGGACACGCAATGGAGTGAGGCGGCCGGGTTCGTGCTGCTGTTTGGCTTCATCCTATTCCGGCCGAGCGGTCTACTGGGCCGGGCAGTCGCACGATGACCGCCTATCTGCTGAACCTGGCGACGTTGTCGGCAATTTTCGGCATCCTGGCAGTCAGCCTGAACGTGCTGGTTGGCTATGCCGGAATTTTCAGCATTGCGCATGCCGTGTTCT
>NZ_LMUY01000146.1:0-301 GCF_009765685.1 Acidisphaera sp. L21
TGCTTATGGATTCCTGATCTCCGAAAGGGGATCGATTCCCCCCTTCAAGGCATTGGAGCGCCCTTCTCATCGAAGAACCTCCTTATCCGACGGTTATCGACCCCGCGAATCCCCAATCCGACCTGAGCGCCACATCCCAACCTCAATCACTTCTGTCCGTATTGCCATCGCAAGGGCAATCTCTCGTAAAATCCTGCGCTGCCCATGCTGCCAGCACCAAACACAACGCCTAATCTTATGACAGAGTAAGACTATTTGTTTGGTCGCGGAACATTGTTGGGATCCGGTCGGATTGGCTATT
>NZ_LMUY01000146.1:311-937 GCF_009765685.1 Acidisphaera sp. L21
ATGCCTCCTCAGCCGCTATCTACGGGGATGTGGGCGTTAGCGCTGCTCATGAAGACTTAGTGCCAGCCCCACAGACTGCCTATGGCGTCGACAAGCTTGGCAGTGAACTTCATGCCAGGGTTGCCACACTCGTTCATAATGTGCCGGCAATGGGATTTCGATTTTTCAACGTTTATGGGCCGCGGCAGGATCCCAGCTCTCCCTACGGCGGGGTAATTTCGATCTTCGCTCGCCTGATTGGCGCCGGGAAGCCGATTACACTGCACGGCGATGGCGGGCAAACCCGAGACTTCGTGCATGTAAGCGATGTTGTAGCCCACCTTCAGACGGGCATGCACACGCTCGCAGTTCCTCTGACAGGAAGCACCGTGCTACCCGGCGTTCTCAATGTCTGCACTAGGCGTTCGGTGACAATTCGTATGTTAGCGGAGCAACTCTCACTCCTACTTGGAGTCCCCCTACGAGCATCTTATGGGCCTACACGATCAGGGGATATACGTCACTCGCAGGGCTCTCCTGATGCCACTGTGCGTCACTTAGGACTTCAGGCGACCATCCGCCTAGAGCAGGGCCTCAGAACACTTAGAGCGTTTTTAGCCTGACCTTTAATACCCGCAGTGTCGGAT
>NZ_LMUY01000009.1:0-1078 GCF_009765685.1 Acidisphaera sp. L21
CCCCACGCCCAGTTTGAGGGGCAGGATCCTATTCCACCCGGCCTGCCGCCGAGCCTCGCTCGCAAGATGATGGTGGACAATCCGAGGGCAACCTATGCTCGTCTCATGGAGTTCGTGGCATGAATGTGCAAACCCGCCCGACCCCCGGCACCGCGGCCGCAGGCCGGCTTGGTATCGCCGACTGCGACATTCATCCGCAGCAACGCGGCCCGCGGGACTACGATCCCTGGCTGGCCCAGCGCTGGCGTGACCATGTGGCGGAATTTGGCATCATGCGGCGGCAGGGCATGGAGAAAGGACCGGCATACCCCAAAAGCCAGCCCCACGCCTCGCGCCGGGATGCATACCCGCCAGAAGGTGGCCGCCAGGGCAGCAGTCCGTCATTCCTGGGCACGCAGCATCTGGACGCCAATAACGTGGTGCTTGGGATCTTGAACCCACTCACCAGCGGACAGGGCGTGTCGAATCCCGATTTGAGTGCGGCACTGTGCCGGGCCGTCAACCACTGGCAGGAGGAAGTGTGGCTGGCAGCCGACAGCAGGCTGAAGGCCTCTATCGTGGTGCCTTACGAGTTTCCCGAGCTTGCGGTGGCGGAGATCGAGCACTGGGCCGGGCACAAGGACTACGTCCAGGTGCTGCTACTGTCGCGCACCGCGGACCCGCTGGGCAACCGGCGCTATCACCGCATCTACGAGGCAGCGGCGGCGGCCGGGCTGCCCGTGTCGGTCCATGCGTTCGGCTACGGTGGTTCGCCGATCAGTAGCACCGGCTGGCCCAGCCATTACATCGAGGAAATGACCGGCCATGCGCAAAGCTGCCAGGCTGGGCTGACCAGCATGATCGTGGAGGGGGTGTTCGAACGGGTTCCGGCCTTGCGCGTGATCATGGTGGAGGCCGGGTTCGCCTGGGCGCCCGCACTCGGGTGGCGGATGGATAAGAGCTGGAAGACGCTTCGTTCCGAAACACCGCATCTGACCCGGCTACCCAGCGATGTGCTGCGACACAACGTATGGTGGACTACGCAGCCGATGGAGGAGCCCGACCCGCGTGAGCATCTGTTGGACACTATTGAATGGAT